>NZ_JASITC010000010.1:0-121405 GCF_030063405.1 Rhodococcus sp. H29-C3
ACCGGAATGGTGCCTCTCGAACTCGCTGGATTGTTACCTTCGCAAGTTCAATCTTCCCAGTTCAGGGCACCATTCCTCTGAACTGACACTCGGTCGAGCTCAATTCGCGTGAAAGCCCGAGGTTAGTTCATCCCGGTGCATGGCGCCCAGTCGGACGAGGGTCAGTTCACCGTCGCTGGTGAGTTCGACTCTGACCGTTCGGGCGTCGGAGGGATCAGCTGCCCGCTGAACCAAGCCTTGCTTCTGCGCGCGATCGACCAGTTCGACCACACTGTGGTGTCGCAGCTGCAGTCGCTCTGCCAACTCCCGCATCGCAGCCCACTCACGGCCAGGAAAACCCTTCAGTGCCAGCAGTAGCTGGTATTGCTGCGGGGTCAGCCCATGGGACCGCACGGTCTCCTCACTGAAGCGAAGATAACGTCGGATTCCAAATCTGAAGCGCGCCAACGATTCGAATTCCCGCTTTGTCAACGGCACCGGTTCCTGTGGTTCGCCGGAAGACACAGTGGCAACCTCCCTGTTCGATGAGTTCCATTCGGACAGTGCTAGAACTGCGAGTGCGCGACTCACCGTTCTCCGCCTGCGTCACGAGCGAGCGCTAGGCAAGACCCTCGCCATTGTTCTCGATCCAAGCGATCGTCTCCGGATCTTCGCTCTCGAGGCGTTGCATTTCTTCTTGTCCGTCGCAGCTGCACAATGCCACCGTTGCCTTCGTGGCGGTGCGCGATACCAGCCGCCATGTGCCGCCGCAGTCGGTCCAACGAGTCAACGTCGCAATGACGTCACCCTCGACGTCACCGAGCGAGCTATGTAGTACGACCCGCCCCATCTCGAGACGGTAGGTCAACCCGACGACCGCCAGTTCACCGCGCTCTATTCGGTCGGCAATGAGCCTGCTTCGATCGGTGATCAGCTGCACGGTCTCCTCGACATGGCGCGCCTCGAATTCGTCGATTCGACCGAGTCCTGTTCGGCGTCCGGCGAGAATACTCGGCGTGACACGCTCGACGATGTCGCGGATGTAGCCGCCCGGCATCGCGACACCGTCCACAGCGTCGACGCTCGCTCTGACGCCGCCACAACTGTCGTGGCCGAGGACGGCAATGAGTGGCACATCGAGAATGTCGACCGCGTACTCGATCGAACCCAACACCGATGCGTCGACAACGTGCCCGGCGGTTCTGACGACGAACAGGTCTCCAAGGCCCTGGTCGAATATGATCTCTGCCGCCACACGTGAATCAGAGCACCCGAACACCACCGCCTTCGGGCGTTGGACGTCGACCAACCGAGTTCGGTCGTCGATTCCTTGGCGGGGATGCAGGCATTCGCCTGAGACGAAGCGCTCGTTTCCGGCGCGAAGTTCACTCCACGCCTGTGCTGGAGTCGGAGACAGTGCACTGATCGGGTCCATCGGAGCCCCTTCCTGGTGTCGGCCATATTTGCCGAGACGGTCCGAGTGGAGGTCCCTGGACATACGAGCCGCGTGAACCTCCGCACCAACTATATCGTGAGACGATACAAATGAAACCTGCGGCTCGTGGGCAACTGGTCCGACCCGAGCACACTGAGGCCCGTTAGGCTGTGGACCATGGGATCCAAAGGGCCTGCAGGCCGAGGCCAGAAGCGAGCAGCAAAAACCAAGGCTCGGCAGAGACGGCAGAACCCCGCTGGCACTCAGCCCGCATCGATCCCCACTGATCTGCTCGATGATTTCGCCACCTGGCTCGAGCAAGGAGAGATGGCCGAGCACGCCGAACGAGTAGCAGGACTCACCGGCACTACTCTCACTCAGATGGCCAAGGCCAACCCTTCGTTCTCCGTCACCGCCTGGACGCCGAGCGACGCGCACTACCTCGTCGATACCGCCGAACGGGTCGAGGATTCCGACCCCGACAATGGGCATGCGGCCGCGCTCAACATCGTCCTCTGCGTGCTCGAGTTTCTCGCGTTCCTCGACGAAACCGAAGCGTGGACGGGCTCGGAGGATGATTTCGCGCACTGCATGGAAGACCTCAACGACTTCGTGTACAACGATCCCGACGTGCTCGAGCCAGATGACATCGAACTGCCCGAGGTCACCGCAGAGGAGGAGTCTGCAGCACTGGTGCCGCTGCCCTTGATCTCAGGTGTCGATGCTCTGGTGGCACGCGTCGGCTCCTCGATCGCCATCGCCGACGTTCCCGACCTGTCGACTGCCTTGGCGAATGCGGACGATGGGACGGACCATCCAACCGCAGACCTCACCGAATTGAACTACTGGGCTGCATCCATCGCCTCGGAGGTACTCGAGGTCGAGGGCAGCAACGTGGTGCCGGGCAGGAATGTGGACGCCTTCGGATCGCGCTCGGTCGATGCGCTTCGAGATGTGCTGACACACCACATCCGCCATCAGCTCACCTCGGTCGAGGACGATGTATCGATGGCACTGTCCAACACATTCGCAATTCAGACGCTCCTCGCGGCGATGACAGACGACCTCCCCATAGACAATGCCGAAGAAGACTACGAGGGACTCGAGGGTGAAGATCTGCGTACCGCACAGTTGATCGACTATCGCGTGCGTTCCCTCCAAGATCAAGGAATTCTCGTAACCGCCGAAGATGCACTCGAGGTACCGACTGCGCTGCGACCTGCAGTTCTACAAGGCATTCGCCTCGCGGAGCCCTTCGGTGAGCACGATCCGATGGAATCGTCCTGATCGGCCGGTAACAAAGCAGGGCGTGCATCCGACAAGGTCTTCGTACAAGCAGCCACCGCCGACGCAGTATCTGCGGCTGCCGTTTCCGGCGAGTGACCCCGTTCGCGGAAAAGTTCTCGTGGCCTGCACCTCTAGTCCGATGCGAGGACCGCACAATGACCGAGCCCTATGTATTTCCCGGTGCCGCACGTCCAGAACGGCCGCGCCCCTTGCTGGGCAAGATAATTGCCTGGATATCGGTTGCCATCGGCGCTCTGTTTCTGCTCGCCTCCCTCTCCGACTTCTCGTTCGCTGGACTCGTCGCAGGCGCGTGCATCATTGCCGCCGGTACGCTCTACGTGTTCGGAAAACCTTCACGTGGCCGGGTTCTCTGGGCAACCCCGGCTATTGCGGCACTACCCGCATTGGTCGCTTTCTCTATCATGACCCCGCCGCCCGCGTCGGATGAGATGGGCAGCTCACGGGCCTTTTCCGCTCCCTCGGTCTCTCAGGTGACGACCTCGACGTCGAGCCCGAAGACCACGAGCACTCCCCGCTCGACCACGACCAGTCCGCCCACGACGACTGCACCGAGCACGGTCGTCCCGCCACCAGAGCCTGAAATTGTCTACGCTCAGCCTCCGATGCCGACGACAACGCAGTACGTCCCGGCTCCCGCACCCGTGTACGTTCCCGAACCAGAACCAGAACCCGTGTATGTTCCGCCCGCGCCCTTGGTCGCGGTGCCCGACGTCCCTTCCGCTGTCTCTTACGCGAATTGCACCGCCGTCCGGGCAGCCGGAGCGGCACCGATCTATGCCGGCGAGCCGGGATACAGCTCGAAGCTCGATCGCGACGGAGACGGCGTGGCTTGCGAAAACTGAAGCGCGGCTCCGCCTTCCGTCACTAATATGTCGGTCTGCACGCGTTCGTCGACACGGGGGAGGTTCGAGACCGCCGCTCTTGTCGTACCTCATCGATACTGTCCTTCTCGTCAGGTGGATTCGGCCGCTTGACGAGAGGGAAGGCGTCATCGTGACGGACAATCGCAAGATCGACCTTCAGGACTCCATCGACGAAGCGTGGTCGTCGTACGCCCAAGATCTGATGTCGTTCGTATCGGACATGGCACGCCGTGAAACCCTCACGCTCACTGCGGAATCCGGACTCGATCGCGGGGACGGGGACAGCCCCTGGATCACGCTCCAGGCCGAACACGACGGCACCATCGCTTGCGCCGCCGTTCTCGCCAGCTATCTCTACGAGGGTGTCGAACCGCCGGCCGGTGACGACGCGGCACTGTTCACTCTGGGGTGGGTCACGCCGGCGACACAGACCGACGTCGGCCAGCTCGTCAGCCGCTCGATGCTCGGTCACCGCGACAACGCCGATGAGCTGTCGCGTTCGATAGTCCGTGCATTCCGTGAGGTCTGGAATGTCGCGCATCCGGCGTTTCTGTCGGCTGCAACAGAAGGCGGAAGTGGTCGACAGTTCCGAACTGCCGTCGACTGCCGCTCAGTAGACGGCACAGCAGTGATTCCCCTCGACCTCGATCATCTGCGTGCGCTCATCGTCCAGACTGTCGATGTCCGCTTCGATCTCGCTCGAGAGTCGAATGGAGACATTCGGATAGACGGGTTCACATTCCCCGTGCACGTGTGCTTCGATCACGACGCGACGTCGGTCCGCATACATGCACCGCTGGTAACCGGAGTGTCACAATCTGGGACGCTGTCGCGGATGATGTCCTCGCTCACCAGTAGATGGAAGAACATCACCTTCGTCGTGGCCGGCGATCAACTGTTCGCGGGCATTTCGATCGATACGCGGACCTTCATCCCCCGTCAATTGACCGCGCAGCTCTATCGATTCGGGCATTTCCTCGAAGGTATCGACGCGCCGTTCGCTCATCGTGTCGGTGGGACGATCTTCGATCCGACTCATCGTCACGAAGATCCTCCTCCGCCCGTGTCGTGGTCCGATGACGGAGGAACGCTCGGCACACTCCGTGCAGCATGCGAATTGACGTGCGGCCCAGTGGATTCCATTACAGTCGACGCCCTGTGCCGACGCCAGGATGTCGAGGAGCTGACCCAACGCGCACAGTGGACGGCCCACCGCTTCCGTGATCACGCACATCGACTCGGAGACGACCGACGCGTCCGTGCCGCCGTCCTATGCGACTCATTCGCGCTGAGCTGGACCCATGTTGCCGAGAGCCTGCGCCGGACGAATCGGACTGCGCGACTGCCCACTCCCCGGCCCGAACAGGTTCCGCTCTTCGATTCGCTCGAAGTACCTACACTGTTCGATATGCAGTAGCTCAGCCGAGATAACTCAATAGTGCGCTAATCTACACGGGTGACTACCGAAGATCACCCCGACACCCCGTTGACAGACTATCCGCGGCCGTCGGTTGCCGTGGATGTCGCAGTACTGACGGTACGAGAGAACACGCTGTGCGTCGTCGTCGTACCGTCACCACGGGGTCGCGCACTACCCGGAACCTTCCTGCATCCGGGTGAGAGATTGGCAGACGCAGCCGAACGCGCCCTTCACACCAAAGCGAGCCTGGGCGGCCTGTCGTTCCATCAAATCGGGATGTTCGACGAGCCGGATCGGGACGATCGTGGCTGGGTGTTGTCGATGGCGCACGGGGCAGCAGTAGCCTACGAAAACCTCGACACCACAGTCGATCTCGTCCAGATCCGTAACGGATCTCCGACCTCTGAACTCGCGTTCGATCATAAAGCGATGGCGGCGCTGTCGGTGGTGGATCTACGCGAGCGATACGGTTCGCAGGTGGACCCGGCCCACCTGCTCGGGTCCACCTTCACCTTGCTCGAACTCAGGAGACTCTATGAGGTCGTCTACGGCAAGGAGCTTCCCAAAGACACCTTCAGGCGACATGTCGCGGGTGCACTGATCGGCACCGGCGAGTCCTCGACCACGGGCGCCGGCAGGCCGGCCGAGCTGTACCGCAGAAACCCTGACGCTCGGCTGCCGGAGTCCGCTGCGGCCCTCTTCAAAAGCTGAGGCCCGGCGTGGGGTTAGCTCAGCAACCGGGTTGTCAGCTTTGCTCCCCGTGCGGAAAAGGCCACCACCGACACCACCTCGACTCGGCTGTATGCACTGACGATTGCTGCAAGCTGTTGCGCTATAGCATCTTCCAGCGGCCAACCGTACGATCCGCCCGAGATCAACGGAAAGGCCACAGTTCGCGCACCGAGCGAATCAGCGACCGCCAGACTGCGTATGTACGCAGCCCGTAAAGTACCGGAGCGATCCTCGTGCGCCGAATAGCGCGGACCCACCGCGTGAATTACCCACTTGGCGGGTAATAAGCCTGCCGTCGTGGCCACTGCCCCACCGGGTGCAAGACCGTTGGGTAGGGACGTATTCCGCAGAATCTTGCATTGGGCAAGCACGTCCGGCCCACCCGATCGGTGGATGGCCCCGTCCACTCCTCCCCCACCGAGCAGCGTCGACTTCGCCGCGTTGACGATGGCGTCTACGCGCACTTTGGTGATATCGCCTTCGATGACATCGATGATGGTCATGGTGTGTCTCCTGAATTGGCCACGATATCGCCGGCAATCGCGACGAGATCGTCCGCGGTGAGTTTGGGATATCCATGGAGCATCGCCCGCCAACTCGTCGGCACGGCCGACGCGCCCCATCTGGCCCCCAATAGTCCGCCCGCGATTGTTGCCGTCGTGTCGGTGTCACCACCGGCAAGAACACACAATTCGAGTGCTTCGACGAGGTGCTGAGGTCCACTCTGGTCGGCTCTGACTATCGCCCACCACGCAGTCTGCAGTGCGTGGACGACCCAGCCGTTGTTCGGAAAGTCCGACGGTTCGCCGCGCTCGGCCGCGTCGAGCATCGGTCCCCAATATGGCGCAGATGCCGACGACTCGACCCACAACCGAACGCCGTCGAAGTTACCCCCGAGCACGGCATGGCGGATCGCGAACGACCACATCCGACACGCTTGGGCGGCACGAGGGTCGGAGTGTGTCAGGGCGCTGATTGCGGCGGCCGCCTCGACACACCTCGTTGCACTGTCGAGATAGCGGACTGCGACGGGGGCTGTCCGCATCAACGAACCGTTTCCACCGGTTCGGCCGGTGAGTGCACTTGCACACCTGGTCATCTCGGAGGCACTTGCGCTACGACGCCGCAGCACAGCCCGCGTCTGGTTGCCGATATCTGCTGGTTTGGTGTCGTACCAGGCGAGGAAGTTACCGGCGACGGCGTCGAGGCCGTCGCCGGTGCAGACGTCTGCGCCCTCTCGCGACGCCTGGGCAATGGCCGCGGCCATCGATGTGTCGTCGGTCCATTCCCCCGGGGCCCAATCGAATGATCCGCCACCGATCATGTCGACGACAGTGCCCGGCGCTGGGTGCGTGAACTCGTACCCAGCGCCGAGCGCGTCTCCTGCGGCGGTGCCCAGTAGCACGCCTGCGGCGCGATCGGCTTGTAGCGGCGTAACTTTCACTTACTGCTCCCTTAGCTCGTTTCTGCGCTTAGATTAGCGCAGAATCGCGCTAATAGCCAAAACGAGGGAGGCCAGAAGGGTAGCGGCAGGAGCCGGCCGGCAAAGGTACTTCCATTTACTGATACGGCGAGTTACATTAACTCCCACCTTCGAACCAACCAAGGAGCAGCGATGACACTTTCGTCAGCACCGCGCACGCTATCGGCGGATACCGACGCGGACGCCGAGCAGTACAACGAGACGCTTCGACTCCTGTCCGAAGGATCCGTGGACAAGCATTTCGATCCGTACGTCGATATCGACTGGGATTCTCGCGAGTTCGAAGTTACCAAGGACGAGCGCCGATGGATACTCCCGGCGACAACAGACCCGCTCGGCGGCCATGCCTGGTATCAGGCGCTACCGGAAGACCGTCAGATCGCTATCGGTATGTGGCGCCAAGCCAATATCGCCAAAGTCGGATTGCAGTTCGAGAACATCCTCATTCGCGGGATGATGCAATACGTATTCTCGCTGCCGAACGACTCAGCCGAGGCTCGCTATTGCACCCACGAGTCGATCGAGGAGTGCAATCACACCCTCATGTTCCAAGAGATGGTCAACCGCATCGATGCAGACGTGCCAGGTATGAACCGTCCGATGAAGTTGATCTCCCCGATCATCCCTTTGTTCTCGACGCTGTTGCCCGAACTGTTCTTCGTCGGGGTCCTCGCCGGCGAGGAACCGATCGATCACATCCAGAAAGCGTTTCTACGATCGGGTGCAGAGATTCATCCGATCATGCAGAGCGTCATGGTCATTCATGTCGCCGAGGAAGCCCGTCACATCTCGTTCGCGCACCAGCTGTTGCGTCGCCGAGTGCCGAAGATGTCCAGGGTCGGACGCTTCTTGCTGTCGTTGGCATTCCCCATCACCATGCGAATTCTGTGCGACGTCATCGCCATTCCACCGAAGAAATTCTGGCAGAAGTTCGACATCCCGAAGTATGTCAAAGACGACTTGTTCTGGGGCACCGAACGATCCCAGCACACATTGCAGGACTATTTCGGCGACGTTCGCATGCTGGCCGCAGACACCGGAATGATGAATCGTTCGGCAAAATTACTTTGGAAGGCGTGCGGAATCGATGGCCGAGCTTCGCGCTACCGCAGCGAACCCGACCGCAGCTCCGGCCACTTCGCAGCGTGAGCCTCGGGTTCACCTCTCTCCACCGCCGGGTCGCAAGTCAGGAAGTTCATGCCCCACATCGTTACTCAGTCATGCTGTAGTGATGCGTCATGCGTCTACGCGTGCCCTGTCAACTGCATTCACCCGACGCCGGACGAGCCTGACTTCCTGACGGCCGAGATGCTGCATATCGACCCGTCCTCGTGCGTCGACTGTGGCGCCTGCGTCTCGGCGTGTCCGGTGGATGCAATCGTGCCCAAAGCCAAGCTCACCGAAGCGCAGTTGCCGTTTCTGGAGATCAATGCAGATTTCTACAAGCAGGAACGGCCTGCGCGTCCGTTGCTTGCACCGGTGTCACCGGCTCCGGCAGTCACCAGGGAGCGCCAGCCGCTTCGCGTGGCAATCGTCGGATCGGGACCTTCGGCGATGTATGCGGCCGATGAACTTCTCACCCAGCCTGGTGTGAAGGTCGACGTCTACGACCGACTGACCCGGCCGCACGGCCTGGCACGATTGGGCGTAGCGCCGGACCACGAAAAGACCCGTCAGGTATCTCGACTGTTCGACACCATCGCTGCGCAGCCTGGATTCCGGTTCCATCTCGGTGTCGAGGTGGGAGAGGACATTACGCACCAGCAGCTGTTGGATCAGCATCATGCCGTGATCTACGCAGTCGGTGCATCTTCGGATCGGGAGTTGACGATTCCCGGTGCCAAGCTTGCCGGTCGTGGGTCGGCCACCGACTTCGTCGCCTGGTACAACGGTCACCCCGACCATGCCGATCGCCACTACGACCTGTCCCACAAACGTGCGATCGTCATCGGCAATGGCAACGTCGCCCTCGACGTGGCCCGAATCCTGACGATCGATCCCGAACGCCTCGTCGGCACGAACGTGCCCCAACACGCGCTGAAAGCATTGCGAGAGTCCAACATCGAAGAGGTACTGGTGGTCGGCCGGCGCGGCATCGCACAGTCGGCTTTCACGGTTCCGGAGTTCGCCGGCCTACTCGGCACCCCGGGGGTGGACGTTTCGTTTCATCGCGACGAGATTGTGCTCGACGCAGCCACGGTCGCACTGACCGAAACCGACGAGCTCCCGCATGCAGTCGTTCAGAAATTGCGCCTGCTACAGAGACTCGAAGACTCGGAGGGAAGAGACGGTAAGCGAATCATGCTGCGCTATCTCCTCTCCCCCAAGCGAATTCTCGGTGATGCGGTAGTGACCGGTGTCGAGTTCGATCGCATGGAACTCGACGCGGGCATCGACGGCACGGTTCTCAGCGTCGCGACGGGTGAAGTCGAGACCGTCGACACCGGACTGGTTTTGACGTCGATCGGCTACCGCGGTGTGGCGATCGCAGGTGTGCCGTTCGACGAACAAGCAGGAATCATTCCGAACGATGATGGCCGTGTCCTCGAATCACCGGGCGGTGCAACGTTTCCCGGAACCTATGTCACCGGCTGGATCAAACGCGGGCCGTCAGGATTCATCGGTACCAACAAATCGTGCGCACAGGGAACCGTGTCAAATCTGGTTGCAGACTTCAACTGCGGCATGCTCGCCGACATCGGCTCTCCTGCGCCCCTGAAGCGGCACAGTTGGCTGCGCCGCCTTTGACCGGACGGTGTGTCAGTCGGGAATCATGTCGAACGTGTCCGGGTTCGGCCCGGTACGCCCATCTTCACCACGATCGAGAGCGGTGATCGCATCCATATCGGCGTCACCGAGTTCGAAGTCGAAGATGTCGAAGTTCGCCCTGACACGGTCCGGCGTCACCGACTTGGGAAAGATGATGTCGCCGCGCTGCACATGCCAGCGCAGCACAACCTGCGCGGTCGATTTGCCGGTCGACGACGCGATCGACTCGAGCACCGGATCATCGAGAACCTTGCCCTGGGCGATCGGCGACCAGGCCTCGGTCGCGATGCCGTGTTCACGGCCGTAGCGTCGGACTTCCTCGTTCACCAGGTATGGATGCACCTCGACCTGGTTGACTGCCGGAACGGTATCCGTTTCCTTCGCCAGCCGCTCGAGGTGGGCCGACTGGAAATTGGAAACACCGATGCTGCGCGCGCGGCCGTCCTTCGCGAATTCTTCGAGAGTCTTCCACGTCGAGACGAAATCTCCGTCGTACCGCGTCGGTAGCGGCCAGTGGACGAGGAACAAGTCGACGTAGTCGGTATCGAGGTCGGACAGCGTCTTGTCGAATGCCTTGCGCGCATCGTCCGGGCGGTGATATCCGTTGTTGAGCTTGCTGGTCACGAAGACGTCACTGCGGCTCAGGCCGGACTCCTGCATCCCCTGCCCGACCTGCTTTTCGTTACCGTACATCTGGGCTGTGTCGATGTGGCGATAACCGATATCGAGGGCAGTCTTCACTGCCTCGGCGGTCTTGTCCGGTTCGATCTGAAACACACCGAAACCCAGTTGAGGAATGGTGTGTCCGTCGTTCAACGTGATGGTGGGGATAACGCTCACGAGTGTTTCATCTCCGTTCGCAATCGAGTACTGCACTCGGGTACCCGCAGAAGCAAGATCTACACGGATCGGGTCGTAGGTGAGACACCTAAGCGATCCCGTGATGCAGTTCGGCGACGTCGGGGTGCGCTCGCGTACGCGACTTCCAGGCATTGGCACCATAGGTGTCGAAGATCGGATTGTTCGGATCTGCCTCGACCCCTGTGGACTTCGCCGCCAACTCTTCGGGCAGCGACACGATCGGAATGACGGCGTCCAGCGCGGGGCTGAGAAAGAAGGGGATCGAAATTCGGTCGGCGCCGGCTCGAGGTGCCTGCACTCGATGTCGCGTCGCACGCAGATAGCCTTGCGTCGCAACTTCGAGCAGTTCGCCGATGTTGACGATGAATGCGCCGTCGACGGGAGGTACGTCGATCCATTCACCCGCCTCGATTTCGACCTGCAATCCCACCGAGTCCGGTTCTACGAGGAGGAGAGTGAGGACGCCGGAGTCCTTGTGTGCACCGACGCCCTGCGGATTGTCGGAGCTTCCGGGGTACCGGACGATCTTGATCAAGGACGCTGGACTGTCTGCGAATGCGTCGTCGAACACGTCTTCGGAAGCGCCGAGTGCCGACGCCCAATGCCGCAGGACCCGCAACCCGAGTTGGGACATGATCGCTTCCCAGGATTCGAACGCGGGCTCGAGAGCTGGGAGTGCAGACGGCCAGAGGTTCGGTCCTTGGAGATTCCAATAACCCTCGGCGCCGTCGATAACAGGCCGTTCGGGGCCGATATCTATCTGTTCACGCCAATCGACTTCACCGTTGGTCAGCTCGCCCCCCAGGCGTGAGTAGCCGCGGAAGTGTGGGCTGTTCAGCTGCGAGATCTCGTCCTTCTCCTCCGACGCGAGGGCGAAGAACGAGCGAGCGAGTCGAAGGACTTCCTCGCTGCGAGCCGTCGGCACACCGTGGCCCACCAGGTAGAAGAAGCCGAATCGATGTGCAGCGTCCAACAGTGCGGCCCGGAAGCCTTCCGGATCGGTGTCGACGAGTGACATATCGAGAACGGGAAGCATGCATTCCATTATCGACGCTTCCGTCTGCTCTGTCAGACGCTCGATGCCTGCCGTGCCTCTTCGACGAGATAGTCGCCCATGTCGGCGCTGTGGGTCATCTCCCAGTAGTCGACGATGCGCCAGGGCAATGTCGATACGACCCGTCCAGCGTCGTTTCGGTACCAGTTGTCCATCCCCGGGTGCGTCCAGATCATGCGCGAGTGCGCCTCGTCATGTCGTCGTACGTAGTCTTCTTCGACTTCGGGCTTGCACTCGACTACACCGATTCGATTGTCCGACATGTATTTCAGGACATCCATGATGTAGCGGACCTGACATTCCGCGATGGTGATGTAACTACCGCCGTGCCCGAGGACGGTTCCGGGCCCGCAGGTCAGGAAGAGGTTGGGGAAGTCCGGCACGGTGATGCCGAGGTGCGCATGAGCGTCCTCGGGGCCCCACCCGTCGCGGATCGATCTACCAGAGCGCCCTCGAACGTCGATGGGTGTCAACAACTTGTGCGTCTCGAAGCCGGTTGCCAGGATGACGACATCGACCTCGACCTCGGTCCCCTGCTGTCCCCGCACGGTGTCGGCACCGATCGAGGCGACACCTTCGGCCACCAGGGTGACGTTGTCACGGCGAAGGGCAGCGAACCACCCGTTGTCGAGCAACATCCGCTTACCGAACGGGGGGTAGTCCGGTAGCGACTTCTCGATGAGATCCGGCCTGCCTTCCAGCGCGTTCTCCAGGTATCGGGTGAACACTCGGCGGTGCGCGTCGTTGATCGCGTTGACCGACTGTGCAGGGTTCTTCCACTCCGGATCGACCTGCAGCGACGGATGAACGCGGTCGTTGAAATTCCATGCAAGTCGCGCTCGATACCAAAGCCTATACAGCGGAACCGTCTCCATCAGGTAGCTGACGTCGTCGTCGATAGGGGCGAAATAAACGTCACTCGACGCCACCCACTGTGGCGAGCGCTGGAACACCGTCGCGTGACCCACCGTCGACGCGATAGCAGGAAGCACCTGCATTGCGCTGGCACCGGTGCCGACTATGGCGACGCGTTTGCCCGTCAGGTCGAGACCCTCGGGCCACTCTGCGGTGTGGAAGATCGGTCCACGGAACGAGTCGAGGCCGGGTATGGGGGGAACCTTCGGGCGATTGAGTTGGCCGGTGGCTGTGATGACCACGTCTGCCGTCAATATCTCGCCGCTGGTCGTGGTGACCGTCCACCGCTGGCGCTCGGAGTCGTACACGGACGTGGAGACCTCGGTGTCGAATCGGATCCGGTCCCGAAGGTCGTGATCGGTAGCCACATCGCTGAGGTACTGCCAGACCTCGTCGCGCTTGCCGAAGTGTGTGCTCCACGCTCGTGGGGCGAAGGAGTACGAGTAGAGGTGGCTTGGAGTGTCGACGCCGGCTCCGGGGTACGTGTTCTCGAACCATCCGCCGCCTACGTCGGAATTCTTCTCCAGGACAACGTGTTCGATCCCGGCTTCACGCAGCTTGATGGCCGCGAGCATGCCCGACACTCCGGCCCCGATTACGATGACCGACAGCTCGCTGCCCGTGACCTCCTGATCCTCGATCGGCGTAAAGCCCATGTCCTCGGCGATCATCGACGCGAATTCCGGTGGCACGGACTCCCCTACCGCGGCACTGATCATCTCCACGAGTTGTTCGCTGGACGGCGACGGAATCGCGGAGGGCGTGCCGTTCGTCCGGTCGGAGATGGCGTCGAGTGCGGCCGATCGAATGGCCTGCGCAACGTCGGGTGCAAACCCGCCTGCGTCGTTGTCGTCCATCCCACGACTGCGGGTCGGGCGATATGGGGCCTCGAGCCAGGCGTGATCGCCGGTGAGTTGATACAGCACTGCGACCAGGCTCGGCATGTTTGCCGAGTCGAGCGCCCGAGCCAGCCGGTCGCGATCGACATCGTTCACACGTGCAGACATGAAAGACCTCCTTCAGCGCCCGAGGAGAACGGACCATTGAAACTAACCACAGTTAGGCAAATTTGCGCAAGCACTTTAGGTATCTGACTGGAGCTACAGAATTGCCACTTGACAATGTGGCATACACCACACAATGCTTCAGGCACTACCTAACAGTGGACAGGCGAAGGGATTCAACATGGAGCTCACCGAGGCAATGCGCACGACCGGAACCTGCCGGCGATACCTCAGCGATCCGGTCCCCGACGAGGTGTTCAAAAAGGCCTTCGACGTCGCCCGCTTCGGACCCCAGGGCGGTAACCGACAGCCGGTGCGATGGATCGTCGTTCGCGACGCAGCTCGCAAACAGACACTCGCCGAACTGTATCTGCCGATGTGGGATGCCTACTTCTCCGGTATCACCGGCGGAACAGTGGCCGTCGGCGCCCTCCCGAAGACAGTGCAGGACGCCGACTTCTTCGCCCGTCACCTGGCCGAGGTACCCGCAATCGTGGTCGTGTGCGCTGCAGAAGATGGACTTCACCCCACCGATCACGAACTCGGCAGACTCTCCGTCGTCGGTGGCGCGTCGATCTATCCGACAGTGCAGAACCTGTGCCTGAGCCTGCGAGACCAGGGAGTTGCCACCGCAGTGACCACTCTGCTGTGCGCCGAGGAACCCAAGGTGCGCGAGCTGTTGGAGATTCCAGAGGGTTACATAACCGCCGCACACATCGCCGTCGGGTACCCCGAGCGTTCGTTCCCCAAGAAGCTGAGCCGCGATCCCGTCGAGCAGATAGTCGCCCTGGATACGTTCTCCCAGCCGATGTTCGAGCAAGCCCTGTCCCCCTCGCTCTGAGCCAACCGAATTTTCCAGGAGAAGACACGTGACCGGCACTGCCCAGCATCACCGTTCCATGATCGGCCGAGCCACCATCGGAGATCAACTTCGTCGACACGCGCGTACGCAGCCGAACAAGACCGCGTTCATCAGCTACCGAGCCGACGGTGAACGCCTGGTCACCACGTACTGGGAGCTCGACGCCCGGGCAAATCAGTTCGCGAACCTTCTCCTCGAACTCGGTGTGCGGCACGGTGACCGAGTCGCGTCGATGGCGCGCAACAGTGTCGACGTGGTCATCGCCTACTACGGCACACTCAAGATCGGCGCCGCGTTCACCGGCATCAACGTCATGTATCGATCAGCAGAAGTGCGGCACCAACTCGAACACGCAGAGCCGACCGTGGTGGTAGCCGATGTCGAATTCGCCGACACGGTCGCCGACGTCAAACCGGAGTCGACGACGCTCGTCACGTTCGGTGCACACTACGAGGAGCTGACGGCCCAGACGCCGTCTTCCGACCCCGAAGTCGACATGGACGAGAACGACGTCGCCATGGTCATCTATACCTCCGGCACCGAGGCCGCACCGAAAGGTGTGATGATTCCGCATCGCAACTTCCTGATCTCCACCGCGCCTGCATGGAGTTGGGGTCTACGGACCGGTCCCGAGGACACCTGGCTGTTCGTCATGCCGTTCCACACCATCGCCGGCCTCGGATCGATGACCACGCTGACCCTCATGGGCGCAACGCTCGTGCTACCTGCAACCGCCGACCCGACACAGTCGCTCCAGATCATCGCCGACGAGAAGGTCTCGGTGATCGCCCAGACACCGACGTTCTATATGGCGCTAGCGCGAAACCCGTCGTTCGGCACCGCAGCCGTCGGACAGGTTCGACGCTGTCTCACCTACGGTGGCCAGGTCTCCCCGCACACAATCGATGCGTGGGCGAGCGCTGCACCTGAGGCGATCTGGGGTACCTACTGGGGGCAGTCCGAACTTTCCCAACTGGGTTCGGTCGGCTGGTTCTCCACCCTCGACGACATTCCCGGTGGCGACGCGTCGTGGATCGGTAAGCCGGTCACGCACCTCGAGGTCAAGGTCGTCGACGCTGAAGGCAACGACACCGAGATCGGCGAATTGGTCTGTCGCACTCCGTCGGTGATGCTCGGATACTTCAAAGACGAGGAACGAACCGCCGAAGTTTTCCGTGGCGGCTGGGTCCACACAGGCGATATGGTGCGTGTCGACGCAGACGGAAATCTGTTCTTCTACGATCGCATGAAGGACATGATCAAGACCGGGGGAATGAATGTATCTTCGCAAGAAGTCGAACGCGCCATTCACGCACACCCGGAGGTGCTGCGTGCCGCCGTCGTCGGAGTGCCTGATCCCTATTGGTCCGAAGCAGTGACAGCATTCGTCATCGCGCGTGAGGGGTGCACCCCCGATCCGCAGGCCATCATCGAGCACTGCCGGATCGAACTGGCGACCTACAAGGCTCCGAAATCCGTGCACATCGTCGAAGAACTACCCGTCGACGCGCAGGGCAAGATCCTCAAGAGGAATCTTCGAACCATGGCCACCACGGCGGAGGAGCCCGTATGACCGCACCCGACCGAGAAGCCGTCGTCCCACGCCAGATCCGAACGCAACGCCGCCGCGAGGACATAGCGTCGAAAGCGGCAGAGATCTTTGCTCGCGACGGGTACGCCAACGTCGGCATGCGTGACATCGCCGACGCAGTCGGGATCCGCGGGGCAAGCCTGTACCACCACTTCCAGTCCAAGGAAGACATCCTCTTCGCAGTCTGCCTCACCGTCACCGAGGAGCCCTCAGAAGAGAATCTGCCGCTGCTCGACGCACCGGGCACGCCCACAGAACGATTGGCCTCGCTGGTGCGGGCACATCTCGTACATCTCAACCTCCGACGCGTCGAGTACATCGTCGGGCTCCACGAGCTGGCCTCGCTGACGCCGGAACATCGAGCCACGATCGAGGACTACCGGCGTCGATACCAACGACGCGTGCGCGAGGTCATCGCCGCCGGTATGCACTCCGGGGAGTTCACGGTGTCCGATGCCCGCGTGTCCGCCTTCGCGGTGACGGACATGCTGAACGGAATCAGCAACTGGTTCCATGACGGAGGTGATCTGAGCATCGAAGCCGTCGCAGACACCTACGTCGATCTCGCCGTGCACCGACTGCTCGGCGCGTCGAGCAATGGTTGACGGAGACTGGGAACCGGGCTTTCGTCAGGTACGCGATGCGTTGGCTGCCGACATCGACTCGGGTGCGGAACTCGGCGCCTCGGTCGTCGTCGACATCGACGGCCGCCGTGTAGTCGATATCTGGGGCGGGCACAGCGATTCTGCTTGCACTCGTCCGTGGGTTCGAGACACGATCACCAATGTCTGGTCGACAACCAAGACGGTCACCAACCTCGCCGCATTGATGCTGATGGATCGCGGACTCCTGGACCCCTATGCACCGGTTGCGAAGTACTGGCCCGAGTTCGAGGCCAACGGCAAACAGGACATCGAGGTGCGGCACCTGCTGTCGCACACATCCGGCGTCTCGGGTTGGGACGCACCGTTCACCACCGAGAACATGTACGACTGGGAGCTGGCCACTACTCGATTGGCTGCGCAAGCGCCGTGGTGGGATTCGCGCACCACGTCCGGGTACCACGCCGCGACGCAAGGGCATCTCGTCGGCGAACTCGTGCGCCGCACAGCGGGTAAGACGTTGGCGCAGTTCGTCGCCGAAGATATCGCTCGCCCTCTCGGCGCCGACTTCCAGATCGGTGCTCACGAGCAGGACTGGGCACGCATCGCCGCCGTCGTGCCGCCACCCGTGAGCACTTCGTCGAAGATTCCCGACCCGTCGAAAGTGCGACGCCGGACCTTCCTGGGCCCGCTGATCGACGCCGAGTCCGCGAACACCGCGCCCTGGCGCCGCGCCGAGCTGGGTGCGCTCAACGGTCACGGCAATGCTCGCTCCGTCGCGACGATCTTGTCCGCGCTCTCACTGGGCGGAACGGTCGACGGTGTACGTCTGCTCGGACGCGACGCGGTAGAGCTTGCGTTCGACGAGCAGAGTAGCGGCGTCGATTTGGCCTTGGGTGTGCCGCTTCGTTTCGGGATCGGATTCGCGCTGCCCCAGGTGGAGACGGTTCCTTACATTCCTGACGAGAAGATATGTTTCTGGGGCGGATGGGGTGGTTCACTGGCCGTCATGCACCCCGAGAGCGGAATGACGTTCTCTTACATGATGAATCGCATGGGTGAGGGGATCATCGGATCCGATCGAGCTGAGCATTATCTACAGGCCACGTACGCCGCGCTGGGCGCGAGCTCATGAGAAGAAACTCGACGAGTCGAGAAGAGCAGGAAGAGATGCGATGACTGTCATCAGTACCGACAAAGACGAGAAGAACCTCGTCTTCACGATCGTTGCCGAGTTCGACGCGCAAGTCGAACGCGTCTGGCAGATCTGGGCAGACCCACGCATGCTCGAACTGTGGTGGGCTACAAATACTTCGCCGACGACGTTCGAGACCCATGAATTCGAACCAGGCGGGGTGGCCCACTACTACATGCTCGGTTCCCACGGGCAGAAAGTTCGGGGACGGTGGTCGATCACCGCAATCGATGCTCCGCGAACCTTGTCCTTCGACGACGGGTTTGCCGACGACAATTGGGAACCCATAGAAGACATGGGCACTGCGCACGCCTTCGTAGTACTGATGGACATCGACGGTCGGACCCGGATGACTACGACGATGACTTTCGATACCGCGGAACAGATGCAACCCATGGCTGAGATGAAGATGGATGAGGACTTGGTGAGAGCAATGTGCCAAATCGACGGAATCCTTGTAGGACCGGCTGCCTCGTAGATCGCCGGGCGGGCATGGTGTTCCTTTCGCGACCAGGTTGCATCATGCCTACAGCCCATTGACCTCTGGAACCGCAAAGACCAGATCGGCTTGCTCACGCGCCCCTGCAATGATATTCGAGTTGGGAAGATCCACTCGTTCGGTCCACATACGTGCATCGGCGAGCGCTTTCCCGTGACGACGCTGTCTGCTGATCAATCGTTCGGTGAGAATGCTCTGTGAGACGTCGAGGTACCACACCTCATCGAGTGCCGGTCGAACACGCTGCCATCCCCCGTCCGCAGACAGCAGGTAGTTGCCTTCGGTGATGATCAAGGCAGTGCTGCGCAGAATCGGCACTGCTGATCCGACCGATTCCTCCAATCCGCGATCGAATCGGGGTGCGTAGACCACCTCGGAGTCCTGCTTGCGTAGGCGCCCGAGCAAGGCGACGTACCCGTCCACATCGAACGTGTCGGGCGCCCCTTTGCGGTCGCGCATGGAGAGTCTGTTCAGCTCGCTGTTCGAGAGGTGGAATCCGTCCATCTCGACGATCGCGGCCTTCGCTCCGAGCACCTCGCCGAGAGCCTTACACACCGTCGACTTTCCTGAGCCGGGGGGACCGGTGATACCCAAGATCTTTCGTTCGCCGGAGCTGATCGAGTCGCGAGCTCGCTCGGCCATGTACTCGAGCATCCGATCGAACGATTCCGCGCGATACACCGGTTGATGCTTGCTCACTCCAGAACTTTCCTCTCGGCAGGCTCGGGCGCGCACGCCACCGGCGAAATACCACCTACACATCCATCATGCCCTGCACCGGCAGGATCACCTTTCGGCTCCCCGAGCTTGACGATCACAACCCCGAGCAGAATGAGGCCACCACCGCACACCTGTACGAGCCGCGGTGTCTCACCGAGCAAGAGCCATGCGAATACGAGAGCGGACAGGACCTCGGTAAGCCCGACGAACGAGGCGAGGCGCGAGCCGAGCCTGCGGATCGCAGCGATTCCGCAGACGTACGCGAGTGCGGCAGTAACTACGCCCAACAATGCGATCGACACCCACCAGGGCACGCTTGCACCGGCAAGGATCACATTCGAGGTGGTGGCGGCGAACGGCACGATCCCGATCAGCCCAGACAGCATCAGGATCATTCCGCCGAACAACAGCCCGCCCGCCGCGAGCGCCAACGGCGGTAGACCGTGCCCCTCTTCGGCCGACATGATCCAGTAGACGGCTGCTCCGGCCATAGCGCCGAGAGCCCACAGAACTCCGATCGGGTCGATCGCTGCTCCTGAGATCAAGTCGAGCACGAACACCAGACCGACCGCCGCCACTGCCGCACCGAAGACGGTCTTGACCGTCGGACGTTGCTTGTGGCGCAACCACATCCAGCCGATGACTGCGACAGGCGAAGTGAATTCGATCAGTAGTGCAACACCGACCGGCATGTAACCGACAGCGTTGAAGAACGCGAGCTGACATCCCGCGACGGCGATCGCCCCGTACGCCACGATGGTGCCCAGACTGCGGGGTACGAGATTCCAGCGGCCCCGCATCGCCAAGGCACCGGGAAGAGCAAGGACCGCGGCCGCGATCAGAACTCGCGCGGTCACCGCAGCCCCAGCAGTCCAACCGGCGTCGAGAAGCCCCTTTGCCAGTGGTCCGGAGAGGCCGAACGCCGCGGAGGACACTGCGGCCAGGCCGAGTCCCGAGGCCAACCGGGAGGCTGGCTGCACGCGAATGTCATCAGTCAAACTCGTCATGGCACCTTACGTTAAGGATTGCGATGTAAGGTGTCAACATGATTTTTGCTCATGACACCGAAGGGGCGATGCTGTCTGCCGTCGTCTTGGTGAACTCGGCGGAGGATCCGGACACGATGACGACGCTCGAGCAACTGTCAGCGTTCTTCGTCGAGCAGGGCTACACCGGCAGATTCGACGGCGATCTTGCCGAGCTCGACGCAGTACGCGCGCTGCGGCCACTGTTGCGAGAAATGCTCATCAGCGACCGCGACGGTGCAGTGGAGATCGTCAACCAGATCCTCGCCGACGCCGAGGCACTGCCGCGGCTGGTCCGACATGGAGACGTCGACTGGCATCTACATGCGGTGAGCGATGACAGACCTTTGGCCGACAGGATCGCCGTCGAGACTGCCATGGCGATGATCGATGTAGTTCGTGCCGACGAACTCTCCAGGCTCGACGTCTGCGCGGCCGACTGCGGCGGCATCGTGTTCGACCTATCCCGCAACCGTTCCCGCAAGTTCTGCTCTTCTTCCTGCGGAAACAGGACTGCGGTCGCGGCGTATCGCGCCAGGCAAGGCGGTTCGTGACGGTCGGCGAGCCCGAATCATCCAAGGAAGTAGATTTCTTTCTCAGCTGGTGTCGATCGATTATCGACCCGTTCGACGTATAGGTAGAGGACCGAAGAGGACGTCCCGCAAGCAGAGGAGAACCGAAATGAAGTACATGCTGATCATGCGCACCACCGACGAGGCCATCGAAGCGTCCAAGGACATGGACTTCGCCGAGATCATCAACGCCATGGGTGCGTACAACGAGTCGCTACTCAAGGCCGGGGTACTCCTTGCGGGTGAAGGATTGGCGGGGCCGGAAGAGGGCTTCATCGTCGACTTCGATGCCGAGACACCGGTCATCTCCGACGGCCCGTACGGAGAGACCAAGGAGTTGTTCTCGGGATTCTGGATCATCCAGACCGCGTCGAAGGACGAGGCCGTCGAATGGGCCAAGCGTTGCCCGCTCGGCCCCGGAGTGAAGCTCGAGGTCCGTCGCGTCACCGAGATGGAAGAGTTCGATCAGAACAACGAGTACGTCCAGAAAGAAGCGAGTTGGCGTGAAGAACTCGGCACCGATCGACCTGTTTCCTCCTGACACATGAGCGCAGATGTTCGACGCGAGATCGAGGCCGTGTGGCGGATCGAGTCAGCGAAAATTCTCGCCACGCTCACCCGAACTGTCGGCGATCTCGATCTCGCCGAGGATCTTGCCGGACAGGCCCTGCTCGAAGCCGTGGAGCAGTGGCCCACTTCGGGCGTTCCCCGCAACCCGGCTGCATGGCTGACGTCGGTCGCAAGAAGGCGGGCGATCGACGGATGGCGCCGCAAAGATCGACTCGACGAGCAGTATGCGCACCTTGCCCGGGCGTTGGACAACGACGCCTCGACAGTCGAAAACGAGACGTGGGATCCCGACCGTATCGACGACGACATCCTGCGGCTGATCTTCATTGCGTGCCATCCGGTTCTCAATCGAAAAGCTCAGGTGGCGTTGACGCTTCGAGTAGTCGGTGGGCTGACGACCGAAGAGATCGCGAAGGCGTTTCTGATACCGACAACGACGGTTCAGCAGCGCATCGTGCGGGCCAAGAAGACGCTCACCGCGGCAAAAGTCGCATTCGAGGTTCCGGAGCGTGCGGAGTTTGCCGGCAGGCTCGGAGGGGTCCTCAGCGTTGTGTATCTGGTATTCAACGAGGGTTACGCAGCCAGTTCGGGTGAGGAGTGGATGCGCACCGACCTCAGCAGCGAAGCGCTGCGGTTGGCACGCATCCTGGCCGAACTGGTTCCGCACGAGCCCGAAGTACATGGCTTGGTAGCGCTGATGGAACTGACTGCGTCACGGTTCGGCGCTCGCACCGACCCCGACGGTGTGCCGATTCTATTGTCCGAGCAGAGCCGCACCAGGTGGGATCGCGGACAGATCACCCGAGGCCTGGCGTCGCTGGCACGTGCCGACGCTATCGGGCGTGGTCGCGGCCCGTACAGCCTGCAGGCAGGGATCGCCGAATGCCACGCCGTCGCAGCGACTTTCGCTGATACCGACTGGAAGCGAATTGTATTGCTGTACGGGGCATTACAGCAGCTGGCGCCCTCGCCGGTCGTCGATCTCAATCTTGCGGCAGCCATCTCGATGGCCTCCGGACCGGCCATCGGCCTGGAGTACGTCGACAAGCTCGTCGCTGCGGGAACGCTGTCCGGTTACCACCTGTTGCCGAGTGTGCGAGGAGACCTTCTTGCCCAACTCGGTCGAATCGACGAAGCACGCATCGAATTACTCGAGGCCGCAAGGTTGGCGGGCAACGAGCGTGAGCGGGCAGTGCTGATCGCCAAAGCCGCCGGACTTGGAAGTGCTCAGCGGTGATCGACGAGACCTCGATTGGGTGCAGGCAGCACGGCCTTGATACTTCTACTCGGATACTATGACGCACAGCATAGTACTGAACACACTTCTGGGAGCCCCATGACCGACCCGCACCCCTTCGACGACGCGTTGACACTGGAAGCCGTCCGCGACGGCGTCGTTCGAGGTCGCACGTCCACTGCATACAAAAACATGGTCGGACCGTTCGGCGGTCTCACCGCAGCAACGTTGATTCGCGCTGTCGAAGAACATCCCGATCGGATCGGCGAACCGATTTCGATCACGATCAACTTCGCCGGCCCCATTGCCGACGGTGCGTTCGAAGTTTCCACTCGTGCCGTTCGCACCAACCGCAGCAATCAGCATTGGTATCTCGAACTCTCGCAGGACGGCGTAGTCGCCACCACCGCAACAGCCGTGTTCGGGTCGCGCCGGGAAACGTGGAACGACGTCGAGGCATCTTCCCCTGCCGCACCGGCGCCGTCGGATCTCGAAGCCGGTGGTTTCCCGGACTTCATCGCCTGGGCAAAGAACTACGAAATGCACTTTGCTGCAGGCAAACTCAGCGAAACCGAAACGGCGGACTCGACCGCGACATTATGGGTGCGCGACGCTCCCCCTCGTTCACTCGATTTCGCGTCGCTGACCTCGATGTGCGACGTCTTCTATCCGCGCGTATTTCAGCGTCGCGGCAAATTCGTTCCGGCAGGGACGATTTCACTCACCATCCACTACTTCGCGACGGCCGCAGATCTCGCGACACAGGCCGAAGGTCATCTGCTCGGCACGGCGCATTCGCGACGGTTCAACCAAGGGTATTTCGATCAGTCGGCCGAACTCTGGGGTACCGACGGCAACTTGCTCGCGACCAGCCATCAGGTCGTCTACTACAAGGACTGACGGTTCTGCACACTATCGCGCGGTATCGACGGATCCCGTCGATACCGCGCGATAGTGTGCAGACCGGACGCTTACTACGCCATGTGAACGCCGGCGATTTCTTCTACTCCACCCTTGCCGTCGAAGGACAGTTGCCGGAACGCGACCTTCTCGACGAAGAATCTATCGTGACTCACGAGAATCACGGCTCCCGGGAACGCCATCAATGCCCGTTCGAGCACCTGGGTGCTCTGCAGGTCGAGGTGGTTGGTCGGCTCGTCGAGCACGATCACACCGGCGCCGAACAGCAGGCACTGCGCCAACGCCACACGCGCTTTCTGCCCACCGGACAGCACGCCGATACGCGTTTTGAGGTCCATCTCGGAGAACTGCAGCAATGTCAGGAAGCGATTGACTTCCTTCTTCGTCGCCGTCAGGGCCAGGCTGTCGGGCATCGCGTTGACCGAATGGGTGACCGTGTCATCGAGGTCGAGGTCGGCGAGCACCTGGTTGTAATAGATGAACGACGGCGCCTTGGTCTTCCATTTGATCTTTCCGCTGTCCGGCGTTTCCGAACCGGTGAGGATGTCGACCAAAGTGGTCTTGCCGCAGCCGTTCGGCCCGGTGATGGCGATGCGGTCTCCGCGGTGAACGGTGAACGACACATTGTCGAAGAGTTGTTGGTCACCATAGCTTTTCGAGATTCCCGAGATCTCGGCCAAGTTGTCGTGCACATGAAGTCCGCCGTAAATCGCGGAGACGACGGTGTCCACCGGACGCGGCGCTTTGCTCTTCTTGATGTTCGCCAGACGACGTTTGAGCACACCACTCGGGTTTTTGACAGCTTCTTTTCGGTCGCTGATCGCCTCTTGTTCGTAGGCCAGCAATTGCTGTTCGTTGCTGAACTCGCGTTCGAGGTTCTTGAGCCGAAACTGTTTCTGCTGAACGTAGTCCGAGTAGCTGCCTTCGTATGTCTGCAGGTGGTGGTTCTCGATCTCGACGATGCCGGTGACGACCTGCTCGAGGAATGCACGGTCGTGTGAGACGACGAGCAGTGCGCCACGGAAGTCGCGCAACCAACGCTCGAGCCAGGCGATGCCTGCGACGTCGAGGAAGTTGGTCGGCTCGTCGAGCAACAACACATCCGGGGCTTCGATCAGAATCTTGGCCAGTGCTGCTCTGTTGCGCCAACCACCGGACAACCGGTCGACCGCCAATTCGCGGCGCTCGGCGTTGAACCCGAGCATCGAGAGCACGGTGTCGATTTCCTGGTGGTACGTCCAACCGCCCTTGTGCTCCATCAGGTCCAGCAGTTCGGCCTGACGGTCGACGAGGCGGTACATCTCCTTCTCGTCGAGGTCTCCCCCGAGCTTGCCCTCGACCTCGGCGAGTTCGAGTTCGATCGCGTGAACCTCGGTGAACAGCGATTCCAATTCGACTTGGATGCTGCGCTCGCCGTCGAGTTCGGAGAACTGCGAGAAGTAACCGATCCGTGCACCCTCGGTGACGTCGACCGTGCCCGAATCCGGGGTCTCACGACCGAGCAACAGCTGCAGGAGGGTGGTCTTGCCGGTACCGTTCCGACCGATCAGGCCGACGCGATCACCGTCTGAGAGACGGAAGAAGACCTCGCGCAGCATCACTTTCTGGTCGTATCCCTTGGCAACGTCGTTCAAGCGGATCCAGCTCAACGAAAAACAACTCCTGGGGATACGGGTTCCGGTTCAGTGTTGAACCAACCCGCCCACTGTACCGGGCGGAGCGCAGTGAGCTGCTGTGACATCGGCGCTGGTCTCCGTCCTGTCAGACCTTTTCTGCCACGATCCGCCAGTTGAGGTCCGCGATCTTCGCACGCTCGGCCTGATTCCAGGCCTCGGCTCCGGTCTGAAGGAGTTGGAGCGACTCTTCGACCCACGGCGGCACGACCTTCACTTTTTCCAGCCCGCGAACTGCCTTGCGTCCGCGGCGAATCAGGTTGGCCTTCTCATCGCACAGAGGCCATGCTTCGCTCTTCGACGGAGCCGACAGCACGATCCGGAAGCCTGCTCGCTCGAGGGCCGCGCACACATCTGCCGGGTACATCGACTGAGTCGCTGCAAGCGTTGGCAGGAACAACTTGTGCAGGGTGACGTGCTCTTCGTTTTCCCAGTCGAAGTACGGCGTCAGCAGGTACTCCGAGCAGGCATAGCGTCCGCCTGGTTTGAGGACCCGGTACATCTCCTCGGCGTGGGCATCGAGCTCGTCCTTCTTGAAGAACGGCCAAACTGCCTGGACGGAAAAGCAGCCATCGAAGGACTCGGACTCGTAGTCGAGAGGCTTGTGGTGATCACCGAACTTGAAGTGCAGTCGATCACTCATGCCACATCTGGCCGCCCATTCGTCGGCATTCTCGAGCTGATTGGGGTCGATGTTGTAGCCCGAAACCTGCCCTCCGGTCAGCGTGGCCAAGTGGTGCGCGATTCGGCCACGTCCACATCCCATGTCGAGTAGGTGGGACTGGGCGGAGTCCTTCAACGCCAACTCTTTCAGGAGCGCCTTCTCGAGCAGGATCTGGTTGCCGTAGAGCCCTTGCTTTCCATCGAGCAACGGCGGAATGTAGAGCTTCTCCAAATCGAACACCGACAGCATGTTGTTGAGGACCTTGTAGTAGTCCGCGACGGCCTTGGTCTCGTCAGCTGTGTCGGTCGATTCACCGGCTTGCATGCGTTGGAAGAACTGAAATGCGTCGATGGCCGACTGCTTGTCCTCGTCCGAAAGCGTCGCGAGCCTCTTGATTCCCGTTACAGCGGTCTTGATCCGATACCAGTCCACGTCTACACCCTTTCGACGACGGTCATCCTCGACCTCAAACTAGTACACGTTCTAGTTTTCCAGGTCCGAATTGCGACATCGTCGAACTGGCACTCGCGTCCGTCAGCCCCTGGACGCCGCGGTGAGCGTTCCGTCCGGGGGCGTGACGACGGCGGGCGGGCGGCCGGAGAGTAGGTCGAGTACCGCTTTGGGGCGTGCCAACCACTCGCGCGCATAGTTCCTCACGACCGCCAGCAAGTTGCATTCGCACTCTGCATCGATCCCGTGCGCGTCGATGCCTGCGTCGCGGCACAGTGCGACGGCACGTGACACGTGCAGACCCTGGCTGACAATCAGTGCCTTGCTGACGCCGAACGTGTCCGACGCACGGGCACAGGTGTCGAAGGTATCGAGACCGTAGTCGTCGCCGACGATCTTGTCGCGATCGATTCCGGCGTCGACGAGATACTCTGTCATCGCGGCGATCTCGTTGCCCGAGCGGCCATGTGCGTCGCCGGACACCAGAATGGCCCGTGCTCTCCCCGACTCGTACACCTCGATGGCGGCGTCGAGCCGTCCGGCGAGAAACTTCATCGGCTTGCCATCTCGAACTTGCGAGCCGAGCACGATGATCACCGGCGCGTCGGGTGCGTCCGCAACGTCGTGAACACGACCGGACGACATCACGGCGACCCAGGCCGCCGATGCCAGAACGATGGCGAGGATCACTCCGATCACTGCGCCGACCGCACGAATCATCTTGCGGCGAAACGTTTTCGATCGACGTTCGTTCTTCGCCCTGCTCACCCGACTCCGATCGTCACCGTGCACGTGATGTCTCACGCGATCCGAAGCAAACCTACCCTGCCAGGATCGGCACGCTTCTGTCCGAAAGCTGGTAGATCCGGCGGGCGGCGAATGTAGCTACCATCGGCTTACATGGAACCGAAGAGCTACACCTCCGGCGAGCGAGTGTTCGGACCTCCCCGTGGAACGTTCGATGCAGATTGGGCAGCAACGGCGCTGCGCTCGAACCACCCAGAACTCGACTTTGCGACCTCGGTACGTGCTGTCGAACAGGCGTGGGATCTTTTGCGAACCCGCGATCTCCGAGGCGCCGAACTGGCGAACGCACTCGATATGGAACCTGATCGCGCTTCGGCGGTGGC
Source organism: Rhodococcus sp. H29-C3 (assembly GCF_030063405.1). Lineage (NCBI taxonomy): Bacteria > Bacillati > Actinomycetota > Actinomycetes > Mycobacteriales > Nocardiaceae > Rhodococcus > Rhodococcus sp. H29-C3. Next base: position 27,535 of record NZ_JASITC010000010.1, read on the forward strand.
AGCCGTCGCCACTGAGATCGCGGAGTTCTACCTCGATCGGACGTAGTGCCGGCGGAAACCCGAGCTCGAACTTCCGCCGGAAACTCGCCACGAGGGTGGTTGGTCCGGTGAAGTAGGTACTGTGCATACTGTGATGCACGGCACATGCTGCGGTGTCGTCGTTCGAGACCCGAGGAGTGAAAAATTTCGTGAAGAGCACCATGCAGGACACCCCGCTGTCGATCGGTCAACTCGTTCGGTTCGGCACCACGATTCACTCCGCCGCCGAGGTCACCACCTGGAGTGACAACGGCCCGACGACGGTCACTTTCGGCGATTTGGGTACGCGCGCAGCGCAACTCGCACACGCGCTTCGTGCCATCGGTATAGACGGCGACCAGCGCGTGGCAACGTTCATGTGGAACAGCGCCGCGCACATGGAGGCGTACATGGCTGTGCCCGCCATGGGCGCGGTGCTGCACACGCTCAACATCAGACTGTTCCCGGAGCAGCTCACCTTTATCGCCGAACACGCCGAAGATCAGGCCATCATCGCCGACGCGAGCCTGTTACCACTGCTCACGCCGCTGCTTCCCACGATGTCGACCGTGCGCCACCTGATCGTCGTCGGCGCCGACGCGTCGGCCGTGCAGGCACCGGCGAGCATGACAGTGCTCGGTTACGAAGACTTCCTGTCCGGACACCCCGAAGAGTTTGATTGGCCCGAACTCGACGAACGATCAGCCGCAGCAATGTGTTACACCTCTGGAACCACCGGAGACCCCAAGGGGGTCGTGTATTCGCATCGCTCGATTTGGCTGCATTCGATGCAGGCATGCATGACCGACGCCATGGCGATCGCGCAGTCCGACAAGGTACTTGCGATCGTCCCGATGTTCCACGCCATGTCCTGGGGACTCCCCTACGCGGCGCTGATGGTCGGTGCCTCGCTGATCATGCCGGACAAGTATCTACAGCCTGCGCCGCTGGCCGAGATGATTTCCACCCTGCGTCCCACCGCCGCAGCCGCCGTTCCCACGATCTGGCAGGCCCTCCACTCCTACCTGACCGAGCACCCCACCGATCTGTCGAGCCTGCGCGACGTAGTGGTCGGCGGTAGCGCATGTCCACCGAGCCTGATGCGTGCATTCCACGACGAGTACGGCGTTCACATCACCCAGGCCTGGGGCATGACCGAAACGTCTCCGCTCGGCACCTCCGGCCGGCCCGACGCCGGACTCTCCCCCGAGGACGAGTTCGATCTTCGTTGCACACAAGGTCGATTCGTGGCCGCTGTCCGCGCCCGACTCGTCGACGACGCCGGCAAAGAGCTGCCGTGGGACGGCAAGCAGGTCGGCGAACTCGAGGTGCGCGGTCCATGGATCACGGGCAGTTACTACCGCGGCGATGCTTCCGACAAGTTCGATGACGGCTGGCTCAGGACGGGCGACGTCGGCACCATCTCTTCGGGTGGATTCCTGCGGCTGACGGACCGATCGAAGGACATCATCAAGTCCGGTGGCGAATGGATCTCCTCGGTCGAGTTGGAGAATCAGGTGATGGAACATCCCGCTGTGCGCGAGGCGGCGGTCATCGGTGTTCCCGATCAGAAGTGGGACGAGCGTCCGCTGGTTGCCGTCGTCGTGCGCGACGGCGACAAAGTGACCGCCGAGGAACTACGTGAGTTCCTCTCCAGCCGGATCGCCCACTGGCAGCTGCCGGAACGCTGGACATTCATCGAGGAAGTACCCAAGACGAGCGTCGGGAAGTACGACAAGAAGCGGCTGCGCAGCACTCACGCCGACGGCAAGCTCGACGTCGTGGAGCTGTCGTAGAGGCGTCGTCGTAGAGGCGTCGTAGAGCGATCGTTCGTCATCGACGGCAGATCGCTCTACGACCCTTGAAAAAGGATCAGACGATTCCGAGCGCGATCATCGCGTCGGCGACTTTGATGAAGCCTGCAATATTTGCACCGTGCACGTAGTCGCCGGGCTTGCCGTACTCCTCCGCGGTGGCGATCGTCCGATGATGGATGCCGCGCATGATCGCCGCGAGTCGCTCGTCGGTGTATTCGAAACTCCACGAGTCACGGGATGCGTTCTGTTGCATTTCGAGAGCCGAGGTAGCGACGCCGCCCGCATTGGCAGCTTTGCCCGGCGCGAAGGCGACAGATGCGTCGCGAAAAATCTGAGCCGCTGCGGGTGTGGTGGGCATGTTGGCGCCTTCGGCCACCACCTTGACCCCGTTCGCGACCAGGATCCTCGCCGCGTCGGCGTCGAGTTCGTTCTGAGTTGCCGACGGCATGGCGACATCGCAGGGCACGTCCCAGATCGACCCTGCCTCGGTGAACGTCGCTCCCGCGACGGTGTCGCAGTAGGTGCCGATACGTTCGCGTCGCACCTCTTTGATTTCCTTGAGAAGCTCGAGGTCGATGCCGTTGGGATCGACGATGTAGCCGGAGGAGTCCGAACACGCGACGACTTTGCCGCCGAGTTGGTGAACCTTCTCGATCGCATAGACCGCGACGTTCCCGGAACCGGACACGACGGCAGTCTTGCCGTCGAGGGAAGTCCCGAGCGCTTTGAGCATGTCGGCGACGAAGTATGCGACGCCGTACCCGGTTGCTTCACGCCGAACCTGGGAACCGCCCCAGGAGGTTCCCTTGCCGGTGAGCACCGCTGATTCGTACGAGTTGGTCAGCCGCTTGTACTGGCCGAACAGATAACCGATCTCGCGGCCTCCGACGCCGATGTCCCCGGCGGGAACGTCGGTGTATTCGCCGATGTGGCGATGCAACTCGGTCATGAACGACTGGCAGAACCGCATCACCTCGGCTTCGGACCGCCCCTTGGGGTCGAAGTCCGAACCGCCCTTGCCGCCACCGATGGGAAGGCCGGTGAGGGCGTTCTTGAAGATCTGTTCGAATCCCAGAAACTTGACGATCCCCAGGTTGACGGTGGAATGGAAGCGCAAGCCGCCCTTGTAGGGTCCGAGCGCGCTGTTGTACTGCACCCGGAATCCACGGTTGACATGTACTGATCCGGAGTCGTCTACCCAAGGAACCCTGAAGATGATCTGCCGTTCCGGCTCACACAGGCGCTCGATGAGTCCGGCTTCGGCGTATTCCGGGCGGCGATCGATGACGACCTTGAGCGAGTCGAACACCTCGGCGGCCGCCTGATGAAACTCGGGCTCGCCGGCGTTGCGCTTCAGGACTTGCTCATAAATCGTTTCGATCTGGTCACGCGTGGACACGCACTTGCCTCCTGGGTGAGAAATACGAAACATGACGGTAACAACCAGACCTATCTCGTGGCGATCCCGGCTACCTTCCAGCATCCCGACGGCCCGATAGTGTCTCGTGGCTCACATAATTGGTATCTCAAATGCATATTGAAATATTGTCGTGACATGCAGTTGACCCGGTTCACCGATCTCGGCCTGAGAATCGTCATGCGCCTGGCCGTCGAACAGCCTGGAGATCGCCCAGGCAGCAAGGACATTGCCGATCAATTGGCAATCTCGTACACCCATGCTGCCAAGGTGATCGCTCGTCTGTCGGAGCTCGGAATTGTCGATGCTCGCCGCGGTCGCGGTGGTGGTTTGGCTATCACCGAGCTCGGTAGAACTGCATCGATCGGCTGGCTCGCACGCCGTCTGGAAGGCGAGTCGGAGGTCATCGAGTGTGATGGATCGAACCCGTGCCCGCTACGAGCCAGCTGCCTTTTGCGGCCGGCACTGCGGCGCGCACGAGAAGCGTTCTTTGCCTCTTTGGACGAGCTCCTCATCGAAGACGTCATCAGCCAACCGACGCGCGGGGTCCTGCTCACACTTCCTGCGATGCCTAGCAGGTTGCCAACAGTGAAAACAATGATCGGGGAATAGACATGCTTTCCACAGAATCCAAAGAGGTCATCCGGGCCACGCTCCCAGTCGTCGGTGCTGCGATCGGTGACATCACGACGACCTTCTACCGCACCATGTTCATCGATCACCCCGATTTGGAGCGCAATCTCTTCAACCGCGGCAACCAGAAGCAGGGCGAGCAGCAGAAGGCGTTGGCCGGGGCAATTGCCGCATTCGCTTCGCTACAACTCGAAGAGGACCAGGACCGGGTCGACATGATCCTTTCCCGCATCGCCCACAAGCACGCCTCTCTGGGCATCGAACCTGCGCAGTACCAGGTTGTCTACGACTACTTGTTCGGCGCGATTGCCACGGAATTGGGAAGTGCTGTCACACCAGAAGTTGCTGCCGCATGGACCGAGGTCTACTGGCTGATGGCCGACATGCTGATCTCGATGGAGGCCGGCCTGTACAAGAGCGCGGGCGTCGAGATCGGTGATGTGTGGCGCCAGGTCCGCGTGCTCGATCGACGTTTCGAATCGGCAGATACCGTCTCGTTCGTACTCGCCTCCCTCGATGGTGAGCCGCTACCGAGTTTCATTCCGGGCCAGTACCTTTCCGTCGCAGTTCACCTCGAGGACGGGGCGCGCCAGATTCGTCAGTACAGCCTGTCCTCGGCTCCGACAGATGCCGACTGGCGGATCACCGTCAAGCGCATCCCTGCGAGGGTGTCCGCAGACGGCTCGGCGGTAGCTGCCGGTGAAGTCTCGAACTACCTGTTCAACAACGTCTTCGAGGGTGACATTCTCGATGTGACCACACCGTTCGGTGACCTGATGCTCACTGAAGACGATGCACCGTTGCTGCTCGTGTCGGCGGGAATCGGCTGCACTCCTATGATCGGCATGTTGAACTACCTGGCCGAAAACAATGACACGCGCTCCATCTCGGTGCTGCATGCCGACCGGACCCAGAGCGATCATGCCCACCGCGCCGAATTGGGTCACCTCGTAGATCGCATCCCCTCGGCGACCCTGCACCGTTGGTACGAGAACCTCGGTGCGCGTCCTTCTGACGATTCGATCAGCATGGGCCGCGCGCAGCTGAACAACATCGACGTCGCGCCCGACGCGCACGCGTACGTCTGCGGACCGTTGCCCTTCATGCTCGAAATTCGGAACGCATTGATGGACAAGAACGTGGCGACCGAGAACATTCACTTCGAGGTCTTCGGTCCGGACAGCATGGGGATTCAGCGCACCGCGTAAGTAGTAGAAGTTTTCTCGCCGGTGAGGTCGGGGCGAACGACAGCCGACCTCACCGGCTCACCCATGCACCCGCCCGAATCTCAGCGCGGGCCGAACTGACGGTCCCCTGCGTCGCCGAGTCCGGGTACGACGACGGCATCCTCGTCGAGCCCTTTGTCGATGCTCGCCGTCACCAGTCGTATCGGAAACGTCGAACTCTTCAATGCTGCAACGCCTTCCGGAGTAATCACCACACATACGACGGCTACGTCGATGGCTCCGCGCGCGACCAACAGTTCGATCGTGCGCAGCATCGAACCACCGGTAGCCACCATTGGATCCAGAACGAACACCGGGGTATCGGACAGATCGACGGGCAACGACTCGAGGTACGGCACCGGTTCGAGGGTCTGCTCGTCTCGCGCCATTCCGACGAACCCGACCCCTGACTGCGGGATCAGAGCGCTCGCCTGCTCGACCATCCCGAGTCCGGCACGCAGGACCGGTACCAGCAGTGGCGGATGCGCGAGCCGCACTCCCACAGTATGCGCAACAGGAGTCTTCACCTCGAACTGCTTCACCTTCACATCGCGCATCGCCTCGTATACCAACATGTGGGTCAGTTTCCGCAAGGCGGACCGAAAGGTCGCGTTGTCACTGTGCACGTCACGCATCGTCGTCAGAAGTGTTGCCGCGAGCGGATGGTCGACCACATGCATGTCCATGGTCGAAGACTAAGGGGTACCTGCTGCGGGTTCGCAAGCGAAAATGTGCCGAGCAGCCCGCCCAGTGTCGGCAACATTTGCCAGGGACTTCCCGACGGCATGCACGTTGACTCGTGACCTATGACGCCTCCTGATTCCGTTGGGCCCGTGAACTCCGTCGGTCCATTGAGTGATTGTCTCGTCGTCGATCTTTCCCGCGCATTGGCCGGGCCGCATGCAGCGATGATGCTGGGCGATCTCGGTGCGCGCGTGATCAAGGTCGAGTCCCCCACCGGCGGTGACGACACCCGAAGCTGGGGTCCGCCGTTCGTACCCGACAGCGACGGCGAACAGCATTCGACGTACTTCTTGTCCTGCAACCGCAACAAGGAGTCCATTGCTCTCGACCTCAAGGCCGACGATGGCCGCGAGACGCTGACCGAGTTGATCGGTCGTGCGGACGTACTCGTCGAAAACTTTCGGCCAGGGGTACTCGATCGTCTCGGATTCAGCATGGAGAAGCTGCTCGAACTCAACCCACGTCTGGTGGTGCTCTCGATCACCGGATTCGGTCACGACGGACCCGAAGGTGCTCGACCCGGGTACGACCAGATCGCTCAGGGTGAAGCCGGGCTGATGTCGTTGACCGGGCCGTCACGAGAAGAGCCGACACGGGTGGGCGTCCCGATCGGGGACCTGCTGGCAGGAATGAACGGCGCCTACGGCGTGGTCGCTGCACTGCACGAGCGCAACACCACGGGCCGCGGCCGGGTGGTACGCACCAGTCTGTTGGCCTCCATCGTCGGGGTACACGCGTTTCAGGGCACTCGCTACACCGTTGCCGGTGAGGTGCCTCGCCCGACCGGTGGGCATCATCCGTCGATCTGCCCGTACGGGCTGTTCCACTCGGCCGAGGGTCCGGTCCAGATCGCGGTGGGCAGTGAAGGTTTGTGGCGCCGCTTCGCACCCGAGTTCGGACTCGACCGGCCGGAGTGGGCTACCAATCCGCAACGGGTCGCCGACCGGGATGCGGTCATCGCCGCGGTCGAGGAGAAGTTCGGTGAATGGCCCAGCGACAAGCTGCTCGGAGTGTTGAATGATCTCGGCGTTCCGGCCGGCAGGGTCCGCGATCTAGCGGAGGTCTACACCTGGGAACAGACGCGCTCGCAGGGGCTACTGATCGACGTCGACCATTCTGCCTTGGGCACGATCAGCCTGCCTGGACCGCCTCTACGCTTCGACGACGACTGTGACGGTGCCGGTGCCGGTATGCGCGAAACCCACGCTGCGCCGCCTACCCTCGATCAACACGGTGACTCCATTCGCGCATGGCTCGAGACAGCCCGATGACTCGCGCGGGTGCGCCGCCCCGGCTCGGGGCACTCGAACTCGTCGAAATGGTCGTCGACAACGAGAGCTTCTTCAGATGGGACAGTGAGCCACTGGCCCCGATAGGCGTGCACGGACCACCGGAGCAGAGCTATCTCGACGAACTGGATGCGGCCCGGACGAGTACCGGGCTGGACGAGGCCGTACTCACCGGCGAGGCGTTGCTCGATGGCCGTCGAGTCGCAATCGTCATGTGCGAGTTCAAGTTTCTGGCGGGCTCGATCGGGGTCGCGGCCGCGGAACGGTTGGTTTTGGCGATCGAGCGTGCCACCGCGGAGAAATTGCCGTTGCTGGCGGTACCTACCTCCGGTGGTACGCGGATGCAGGAGGGCGCAGTCGCTTTCATGCAGATGGTCAAGATTTCGGCTGCAGTCGCAGCGCACAAGTCCGCGGGCCTCGCCTACGCCGTCTATCTTCGCCATCCGACGACGGGTGGAGCGTTTGCCTCATGGGGTTCGTTGGGGCACGTGACTGCCGCCGAGCCGGGTGCACTTGTCGGGTTCCTCGGCCCGCGCGTCTACAAGGCGTTGTACGGCGAGGACTTCCCGGCAGGCGTGCAAACAGCGGAAAACCTTGCCGCCCATGGCCTCGTCGACGCAGTGGTGCCACCGAAGGAATTACGCGACGTCGCCATCGCCGCCCTCGCTGTTCTGTGTGCTCCCCACGAGCCCCCACCGCCGGTACCGAACGTGCCTCTCGAAAGCTTGGACGATGTTCCAGCGTGGGAGTCCATCGGCCGGTCGCGACGTTCGGACAGACCTGGAGTCCGTCGATTGGTGAAGGCGGCAGCGAACACCGTCACGCCGTTGCAAGGCACCGGTGCAGGCGAATGGGAACCAGGATTGTTCCTGGCGTTGGCAAAGTTCGGTGCCTCGGCCTGTGTACTACTCGGCCAGGACCGCACGTTCGCTGATCTGCCGCTCGGGCCCGCAGGGTTGCGGGAAGCGCGTCGCGGGATGCGACTGGCGGAGGAACTTCGGTTACCGCTGGTCACTGTCATCGACACCGCAGGCGCCGCTTTGAGCAAGGAGGCGGAGGAGGGCGGCCTTGCCGGTGAAATTGCCCGCTGTCTGGTCGAACTGACCACGCTGACGGCACCGACGATTTGCCTACTTCTCGGTCAAGGCGGAGGCGGCGGCGCGCTCGCTCTGCTCCCTGCCGATCGAGTGCTCTGTGCACAACACGCCTGGCTGTCCCCTTTGCCACCGGAGGGAGCATCCGCGATCAGGTTCCACACCACCGATCGCGCCGCCGAGATGGCGGATGCGCAGGGCGTGCGCAGCCTCGACCTTCTCAGAAACGGGGTCGTCGACCGCATCGTGGCCGAGCGACCGGACGCCGCCGATGAGCCCGCGGAGTTCCTCTCGCGGCTCGGCGAAGTGCTCGAACACGAGCTTGCGCAATTGCTGGCCGCCGATCCGAAAGACTTGGTGGCCTCCCGCTTGGACCGCTACCGCCGCCTGGGCGTATCGCAATAACGAAAAAACCCGCCGGTTTGGGCAATCCTTGCCAGTGCAGCTACCACGCCCTGTAAGTAGCGTCACAGGAGTGAGGGTGCCGCACCGTGTGGTCACCGGCCGACTCTGCAGTACCCACAGTTCCCCAATAGAGGAGATTTCAGTGCCCGAAGCAATCGAGGTTCGCAAGGTCCCGCTGCACAACGTGTCCGATGCAAGCGAGCTGGCCAAGCTCATCGACGACGGAGTGCTCGACGCCGACCGTGTCATCGCGGTCATCGGTAAGACCGAGGGCAACGGCGGTGTCAACGACTACACCCGCATCATCGCTGATCGCGCTTTCCGAGAGGTACTGTCCGCGAAAGGAACCCGCAGTGCACATGACGTCGGCGAGGTACCGATCGTCTGGTCCGGTGGAACCGACGGTGTCATCAGCCCGCACGCGACCATCTTCGCGACCGTGCCGGCAGACAAGGCCGTCAAGACCGACGAGCCACGCCTGACGGTCGGCGTCGCCATGAGTGAGCAGCTGATGCCCGAGGACATCGGCCGCACCGCGATGATCACCAAGGTCGCTGCGGCAGTGAAGGATGCCATGGTCAACGCCGGCATCACCGATCCCGCCGACGTGCACTACGTACAGACGAAGACACCACTGCTGACCATTCACACCATCCGTGACGCCAAGAGCCGCGGCAAGACCGTCTGGACCGAACAGACCCACGAGTCGATGGACCTGTCCAACGGCGGCACGGCACTGGGGATCGCCGTCGCCCTCGGCGAGATCGACATGCCCACCGACGAGGACGTCATGCACAGCCGGGAGCTGTACTCCGCAGTCGCTTCTTGCTCCTCGGGCGTCGAGCTCGACCGCGCTCAGATCGTCGTCGTCGGCAACGCACGCGGCGTCGGTGGCCGTTACCGCATCGGTCACAGCGTCATGAAAGATGCACTCGATCAGGACGGCATCTGGAATGCGATCCGCGACGCCGGTCTCGAACTCCCCGAGCGCCCGCGAACCAGCGACCTGGACGGCAAGCTCGTCAACGTCTTCCTCAAATGCGAAGCAAGCCAGGACGGAATGGTCCGTGGACGACGCAACGCAATGCTCGATGACTCGGACGTGCATTGGCACCGTCAGATCAAGGCGTGCGTGGGCGGCGTCGCCGCGTCCGTGACCGGCGACCCGGCCGTGTTCGTATCGGTCTCGGCTGCACACCAGGGCCCAGAGGGTGGCGGCCCCGTTGCCGCCATCGTCGATCTCGGCCAGTAGCAACACCCCGTTCCATCGGCGCCGCGCCGAAGCCGCACATCCAGGCTTCGGCGCGGCATCGTCCCCACAGTCTTCGTCCAGTTGAAAGGAACGCGCATGGCACACGCCATCGAACCCGTCGACGAGGGCGATGCCACCGTCGCGTACGTCGACCCGAGTGGTGCCCCGAACGAACTCGTGATGCGCGATGCGCTCGAGCTCAGCGGCATGATCAAGCGCCGCGAGGTGTCGTGTGTCGAAACCATGACCACCTACCTCGACCACATCGAACTGCACAACGGAACTGTCAACGCGATCATCGCGTTGCGGGACCGCGAGGAATTGCTCGACGAGGCGAAGGTGCGGGATCGTCAGCTGGCGGACGGGCATTACCTCGGGTGGATGCACGGGTTTCCGCATGCGGTCAAGGATCTTTCGGCGGTCGAGGGTTTGCCGTTCACCTCCGGGTCACCCATCTTCGCGGACCGGATCGCCGACACCGACGACCTGTTCGTCAATCGAATCAAGTCGGCGGGCGCCATCATCGTCGGCAAGACCAATACACCCGAGTTCGGATTCGGCTCGCAAACGTACAACCCGGTGTGGGGTACGACCGTATCGCCGTACGACACCTCACGCACTGCCGGCGGCAGTAGTGGTGGAGCGGCCGTGTCGTTGGCGCTTCGCATGCTGCCCGTGGCCGATGGCACCGACTACATGGGTTCCTTGCGCAATCCGGCCGCCTTCAACAATGTCGTCGGCTTCCGGCCGTCCTGGGGACGAATTCCAGAAGCCGGCTTCATAGCTCAAGGTGCCGTTTCCGGACCGATGGGGCGATCCGTCGCCGACGTCGCACACCTTCTTTCCACTATGGCGGGACCGGATGCCAACGCTCCGTTGGGAATCGACGAGGATCCCGAGATCTTCACTCGTAGCCTCGAACGCAACTTCCGTGGGGCGCGCATCGCCTGGGTCGGCGACTGGGACGGCTATCTGGCGACCGAACCCGGCGTCCTCGACCTGTGCGAATCCTCGTTCGAAACGTTCCGACAGATCGGCTGCACTGTGGAGAGCGCCCTGCCGGACTACAAGCCGGAGGACATCTGGCAGTTGTTTCTGAAGTGGCGGTGGTGGGCGCAGCTTGGAATGGTCGATCTGTACGACGACCCACGGACCCGCGACCTGATGAAGCCCGAGATGCTGTGGGAAATGGAAAACGCCGTAACGCTCACTGCGCTCGACGTCACGAAGGCGGCAGCGGCTCGCGACAGCTGGCAGACGGCGCTGACGAAAATGTTCGAGACATACGACTTCATTCTTGCGCCGAGTGCACAGGTATTTCCGTTCGACAAGGACACGCATTGGCCGGAGAGCATCGCCGGACGCCGGATGGATACCTACCACCGGTGGATGGAGACCGTCGTTCCGTGGACGATGACCGGCGTTCCCGTCGCCGCGATGCCGGTCGGGTTCGATCAGCGCGGCCTTCCGATGGGAGTCCAGATCATCGGACGCCATGGCGCTGACCGGGCGGTCTTGCAGCTCGCTTACGCCTACGAACAGGCAACTCAGTGGGTCCGGAGCGTCCTTCCTCCCGCGCTTCGGACGAACTGACCCCCACTGCTGGCCTAACGGCGGACAGGTAAAGTCGAACAATGAATGAAACTGTCGGCGATCTCACTCCGCGGACACGTGCTTTGTCGGCTCCGGCAAGCTACGCGTTGACGGTGGAGGAACTTCTTGCGCTTCCCAGCCTGACCGGCTCGAAGTTGATCGCGGGCAGGGGCGGTCTCGAGAAGATCGTTCGACGGGTCAACGTCATCGAGGTGCCGGACATCCTGCCGTGGGTCAAGCCGAACGAACTGTTGGTCACCACCGGCTTCCCCCTGCGACACGCGGACTCCGGTCGCCCGTTCGACGCTCACTCTCTGGTCGAACTCGTCGAAGGCCTCTCCGAACGCGGCGCAGCGGCGCTCGGTGTCAAGGAGGGCAGGTACTTCGGCGACGTCCCCGCAGCGATGATCGACGCGGCCGACCGACTCGACTTCCCACTGTTCCTCATCCCCCGAGACATCGGCTTCGACGAGGTGATGTCCGAGGTGTACACGCACCTTGTCGACAGCCAGGCGTGGGCACTCGACGTCGCCGACCGCATGCACCGCGCCTTGACCACGATCGTCCTCGAAGGCGGTGATCTACCCCAGATCGCCGACGAAGTGGCGACGCTGTTCGAGGCTGCTGTCGTCATCTGCTCCCCCGACGGCAGAGTGCAGGCCACAGCGGGAGCGAGCGCAGATCTCGAAGCCCTAGACGCGTTGCCGTTGTTCGATCCCTCCGGCCGATTGCATACCGAACGTCTCCACCAGGGTCTTCAACCGGCACCCGGGATGGCGTCCGGTCAGATCGCGGTGGCACCGATCAATGCCGGCGGCACCGACCACGGCCTCATCGTTGCGGTTGCCCGGGCAGGTGGTCTCGGACCGGTGACGATACAGGCGCTCGAGCGCGCTGCGACCGTCGTCGCGTTGGCAGTGACGAAGAAGCTCGCGGTGTCTGCCGTGGAATCGAAGTTCCGCGGTGACTTTTTGCGCGATGTCCTCAACGGTGCAGCAGAGCCCACCGATCAGATCATCGAGTACTGCTCCCAGCTCGATTGGGATGTGAATCGAAGCATGGTCGTCATCGTGGCGCAGCTCGACCAGGTAGCGGAAGCGAGTGCAGGACAATCGGTTCAACCACCGGTCGTCGGGCGGATGCCGCACGAGCGGCTCACCGCTGCTTGGCAACAGGTTGTGCGCCGCCGCGACCGGTTCGCTCCGGTCGTCGGGTTCAGCCACGAAGTGGTGACGCTGATGCCCGCAGGGCAAGGGGATGCGCGCGCGGTCGTCGAGGATCTGATCGCTTCCGTCGCGGGCGACAGTGGTGGCGGCAGAAATTCGTTCGGAACCGGAGTCAGTCGCGTCATCGACTCCGTGGCCGACATTCCGCGGGCCTACGATCAAGCGCGCAAGGCTGTCATGGTCGGTCGCCGCATGAACGGTGCAGGTTCGGTGGCACATTTCGACAGCCTCGGGGTGCACCGGCTGCTTTCCCTCGTCGACGACGGCGACGAGCTGCAGGCCTTCGCGACCGAGGTGCTCGGTTCGCTGTCGGGAGAGGATGCCGACGCAATCGATCTGCGTCAAACCCTGCAGGCGTTGCTGGATACGAACTGCAACGTCGCCGAAACAGCGCGCGTCCTGCATTTCCACTACAACACGCTGCGCTATCGAATCGGAAAACTGGAAAGCATCCTCGGTCATTTCACGACGGACCCGATCCTGCGTTTGGATGTCGCCCTGGCGCTGCGGGTAGTGGAGATGAAGGGCTTGTAACGCGGTGATCCATGTCGAGTCGACCGAGCAGCTGAGGAGTTTGTCCTGTGTTACAAGGTAATTCGATCGGTGCCAATGCTCGCTCGGTCGCCGAGGCCGTGTCTTCTCGCTCGATGTCTGCCCGCGAGGTGATCGAGCAGCACCTCTCTCACATCGATCGGGCGAACCCGCGACTCAACGCGATCGTCACGGTCGCCACCGAGTCAGCCAGGCAGGCTGCAGACGAGATCGATGCGCGCCTGGCACGCGGTGAATCCGTCGGGGCCCTCGCCGGCGTCCCGTTCACAGTCAAGGACTTGATCGCCACAGCCGGCGTCAGAACAACCGCAGGCTCGACGGCGTTGGCGGACAACGTACCTCGCGTCGACGCACCGGCAGTCGCCCGGATGCGAGCCGAAGGCGCCATACTGATCGGGAAGACCAACACCCCGGAGTTCGGTGCCAGCGGACTCACCTACAACGATCTCTTCGGATACACCTTGAATCCATTGTCGCCGGACGGAATCGATCGCTCTCCCGGTGGTTCCAGCGGGGGTGAAGCGTCGGCGATCGCCTCGGGAATGAGTGTTGTCGGTCTCGGCACCGATTTCGGCGGCTCGGTCCGTTGGCCCGCCCACTGCACGGGCCTGTGCTCGGTACGGCCCACGGCTGGACGCATCTCCCCCGACGGCCAATATCCCGGTGTCATGTTCGATGAGCGAGTGCTGACGAACGCAGCCACCATGCACGGCAGCGTGCAGACGATCGGTCCGATGGCGAGAAATCTCGACGATCTGACTTTGATGCTGCGCGTCCTGTCCTCGCCCGAATATCGATGGGTGGATCCGGTCGGCGTGCATCTCGATGAGCTCGACGTCCGCTGGGCCGCAGGCGAAGGTACCGTCCCTGTATCTGCGGAGATTGTCGCAGCCGTCGCAGAATCGGCCGAGCGGTTGGCATCTTCGGTGAAGTCGATGCAGCCTTACTCGGGCGCGGCGTTGCGGCAGGCGAACGATCTTTTCACGCGGATGCGATCCGCCGAAACTCAGACGGACATCCTGCAGTACGGGCCTGCCACTGGATTCGGCTCGAACATTCAAGGAATTCTCGCAGCGGTCCGGGCCACCCCCCGCACCGACGCCGAGGCACTGTGGGCGGAGCGCAGCGTCCTGCGCCACGAACTTCTGTCCACGATGGGCGATGTACTGATTCTTCCCGTCGCGTCGATCGTGGCACCGCCCATCGGTGAAACGCGATTCGACGTCGAGGGCACGGTGCTGTCGTGGTCCGAAGCGCTGGCCAGCAGCCGAGCGATCAGCATCCTGGGCATGCCGTCCGTGGTCGTACCGGTTGCGACCTCTGAATCCGGGCTTCCCATCGGAGTGCAGATCGTGGCCCGCCCGTGGCAGGAGCACAACGCTCTCGCTGCGGCAGCGCTGTGTATGCGGCAGACTCAGCGATAGCAGCTACCTCGGCACCGGACAGTTTCTGCCGCGATGGCGAGTTCCGACAATCACTTCCACACTATTTGGGCGAACTCTGTCGCTGGTAACCGGACGTCTGGACGCTAACGTGATGACCATCACTTCACTCCTGAAAGGAGAGCGACGCCATGCGAGATCTCCTCGACGATCTAGCCCCTTGGCTCGAACGCCACGAGCCGTTCGCTCTCGCGACGGTTGTGCGCACCTGGCAGTCCTCCCCCAGACCTGCGGGCGCTGCGATGGCCGTCTCGAAGTCCGGCGACGTCGTCGGCAGTGTGTCCGGCGGCTGCATCGAGGGCGCGTTGTACGAACTCGCCCAGGAAGTGCTGGCCGATGGACTTGCCAGAACCGAGACCTACTTCGTCGCCGACGACGATGCGATCGGCGTGGGACTGACCTGCGGCGGCACCATCGAAGTATTCCTTCGGCTGATCAGCGGACACTCATGTGCAGAGTTCGCCGAAGTAGCGCGGCTGATCGCCGAGGGTACGTCCGTGGCGGTGCTCACCGACCTTGATGTCGGTATGCCGACTCGGCATGCCGTGGTCAGTGAGGACCGCACCTGGGACGAATCTGCAGGACCAGGCCTTGCAGAGGTTCTCGACGGTGACGAGTCGTTCAGGAACAAGGTCCGTGACCTCGTGCAGGCAGGCGAGTCCGGGCTCGCAGTCCTCGCACACGGCGGCAGCGAACAGGATCGTGCGCTCGAGGTAATGGTCGAGCTGTTCGGACCGCCCCCGCGGATGTACATCTTCGGAGCGATCGACTTCGCCGCGGCGATGTGTCGACTCGGGAAGTTCGCCGGCTTCCACGTCACGGTCATCGACGCCCGCGCAGTGTTCGCGACGCGCGCGAGGTTCCCGGACGCCGACGAAGTCGTGGTCTCGTGGCCGCACAAATTCCTCGAAACTGCTGCCGTGGACGAGCGCACCGTGATCACCGTGTTGACCCACGACGAAAAGTTCGACATCCCGCTGCTCGAACATGCGCTGCGAACCACTGCGGTGTACATCGGCGCGCTCGGAAGCCGTGCCACCCACGACCGCCGCGTCGACCTTCTCCGCGGCCGGGGAGTGACCGAGGCCGAGCTGAACCGGCTGCACTCGCCCGTCGGCCTCGATCTCGGCGCCCGCAACCCTGCCGAAACCGCAGTGTCGATCATGGCGGAGGTTCTCAAGACCTCTCGCAACGCCACCGGCCTCGAACTGCGCACGCTTCACGGACCGATTCATCGCGAACGCAACTCGTTGTCGGCATCGGTAGACGAGCGGATAGACCTCGGATCGGGCGCACGTTGCTGACCCGCTCCTCCACTATCGCCGACCGGGTGACCGAGAGCGGAGCCGAGAGTACGACGGTGGAGAGTGTTCTTCACACGGACTTCCTGTCCGAAGGTGTGGTGCTCGCCGGGCGCGAGGGTCTCGGCCGGGTCGTCGATCGCCTCACCCTCATCGAGAACCCCGAAAGCATCCGGTTCTGGATCGGTACGCAAGACCTGGTTCTCACAACAGGATTCGCGCTCGCTCAGTCCACCGAGCCTCTTTCTTCGTTCGTATCGACCGCGCATTCTGCCGGGGTCGCCGGCATCGTCATCCAGTTCGACGAAGACATCACCACCATCGACGACGACACCCGCGCCGCTGCAGATGAACTGGAATTGCCGTTGATCGCAGTGTCGGAATCGTTCGCACTCGATCATGTCCTGGCGCGAGGCGTGCGCGATCGGGCCAAGCAGCAGGTGCGGGCGATGTACCGGTCGGAGCGGCTGCGAAAGCTGCTGGTGGCGAAGATGGTTGCCGGAGGCGGCGTGGCCGAGCTGGCGTCGGCGGCGGCCGCGGAGCTCGATGCCGCAGTCTTGATGACCACCTCGGACGGAAGAAGGTTGGCGACGGCCGGCGCTGACGAGGAAGTTCGGGCGCTTTGCCGCAGCTCGGCGCTCGATGCCACCGGAAGGTTGAAGACCGATTCGACAGACGGAGGCCTGGGGTTGCGCGCGACGGACGAGGGTGCGATCGCGGTGAGCGCGATCTCGGCGAACGGTATCGACCACGGACGCGTCGCCGCCTTCAGCCGACATCGGACGCTCTCCACGCAAGATCTGCACGTGGTCGACGCGGCGGCCGCAGTGTTCGCGCTCGCCGTGACCCGCGACCTCGCGCTGTCCACCATAGAAGAAAAGCACCGCGCCAATTTCTTACGTGACCTCCTGCTGGGCAGGGGTGGGGAACATCGACACGCGGTGGCGCACGCGCAACGCTTCGGCTGGGACATCGGCAGACCGGTCGTCGTGGTCGTTATCGAACCCGCCCCCGGAGTCGATGCCACACGGCAGGCACCCGACCGCATGCCGCTCGTCGACCGGCAGATGATGGCGTTCTCGGGTGCGCTCACGCAGCGGGATCCGCACGCTGCGATCGCAGCACTCGGTACCGAAACCGTCATCATGATGGGCGCCGGGCCGAACACGGTGAACGCGATCCGCGACATCATCGAGAGTGTGCGCGGCGACGGCGGAGGCGGCCGACAGCCTTTCGCCGTGGGCATCTCACGCCCCTGCACTTCGGTGGAGGACATTCCGGGAATTTACGGTCAGGCCCGAACCGCACTGAAAGTAGGCCGTCAGATCTACGGAACCTGGGCCGTCACCGCATTCGACGATCTGGGGGTATTTCGTTTACTCAGCTTGGTCGAGAATGATGATGAACTCACTTCGTTCACCAAAGAAACTCTGCACGAACTGACCGAGCAGACAGTGGAAGCGCAGGATATGCGAAAGACACTCGAAATGTTGCTCGCCACCAATATCAATATCGCCGAAACTGCCCGAAATCTGCACTTCCACTACAACACTCTGAGATATCGCGTCGTCAAGCTCGAGAAAATATTGGGTCCTTTCACCGAACGCCCTGATTTACGTTTGGACCTGTCTTTGGCTCTCAAGATAATGGCAATGCGCGGTATCGATCAGCACATGTGACGGTCATCCAATCGAAATATTGGCAGATTACGCTCATGGTGGTTCCGCAAGACAGCAATACCGTTCTTTTTCTATAGCGATATAGGAATGAACCGCAATTCGTGAAACTGCTGCGACTACAACGAAATAGAAAGGCTTCACAATGCCGATCTGGAAGATTCACGGGGACGGAAAGAATATCCTTCCGGGCGAAGTCGTCGCACCGAACGAGCGGTTGAACTGGGGGCGAACTGTCAGCCTCGGAGGACAACACGTCGTCTCCATGTTCGGGGCAACTTTCGTCTTCCCGATCATCATGGGCCTCAATCCCCAACTCGCCATTCTCATGTCGGGGTTCTGCACGATTTTCTTCCTGCTGGTCGTCAAGGGAAGAATCCCCAGCTATCTGGGAACCTCGGCGGTCTTCGTCGGTGGTGTCGCCGCGATTCGGGCACAGGGCGGAACATCAGCGGAGGTCACCGGCGCAATCCTGGTGTCCGGGTTGGTGTTGGCGGTCATCGGTGTCGCTATTCACTTCATGGGCGGCGGGGTGGTGGTCAAGATACTGCCCCCGGTCGTCACAGGCGCGGTGGTGATGTTGATCGGATTCAACCTCGCACCGGTGGTAGCGAGTCTCTACTGGCCACAGGACCAGTGGGTCGCACTGATCGTGATGTTCGTACTGATCGTCATGAGCGTTGCACTCCGGGGGTTCCTCGGACGCATCGCCATTCTGCTGTCGCTGATATTCGGATACGCACTGTCCTGGATTCTCGACCTCGCACTGGGACCGATCACCTCGTACGACGCCACCGCAGGCGAGGTGACCGAACACTTCCGCGTCAGCTGGGCAGGCGTCGAGTCCTCCCAGTGGTTCGGCCTACCGCCGTTCTCCGATGAGGCCAACGGCATTGTCGGTATCCACGCCCCCTCGTTCAGTCTGGCGTTCATCATCCTCGTGCTCCCGGGTGTCATCGCACTCATCGCGGAAAACGCCGGGCACGTCAAAGCTGTAGCAGAGATGACCGGCGACGATCTCGACCCACTGATGGGCCGCGCACTGGCAGCCGATGGCATTGCCACCGTCATGGCCAGCGCCGTCGGAGGCTCGCCCACGACCACCTACGCCGAGAACATCGGTGTCATGGCAGCAACCAAGGTGTACTCCACCGCCGCCTACACCGCGGCCGGCATCATCGCGATGATCCTGGGATTCTCGCCGAAGTTCGGTGCCATAATTTCAGCGACACCAGGCGGAGTGCTGGGCGGAATCACCGTAGTGCTCTACGGAATGATCGGCCTCCTCGGCGCGAAGATCTGGAAAGAAAACGGTGTCGACTTCGGCAACCCATTGAACATGATGCCCGTCGCAGCCGGCCTCATTCTTGCCATCGGTGACACGGCCCTCGTCTTCACCGACACGTTCTCCCTGACCGGGATCTCGCTGGGCACGATCGTCGTGATCGCTCTGTACCACCTGTGCGCGCGCATCGCTCCCCAGCACATGAGGCCCGGATATACCTCGGGCCCTGACGGCACCGGCCCTGACCAGCGCAAACTCGGGGACGCCATGGGACCACGACACAATAGAGATGCTGGCGACAACGGAGAGGTCGACACCCTCGATCCGGTGCGCCAGTAAGCGATTGCCACATCAGCCAGTGGCCTTTGTCACTTTTCGACGAAACACTTATCAGCACGGGCAGGCAGGATCGGACTATGAAACCTTCGCCACTGAAATATCATCGACCCCGGTCGATCGAGGAAGCGTGCGAGGTCCTTGCGGGGGTCGATGGCAAGGTCCTGGCAGGCGGGCAATCGCTCATTCCGATGCTGTCGATGCGCTTGGCAGCGCCAGGAAATCTCGTCGACATCACCGGGATCGATCAACTCGACTCCATCACCGCGTCGGCAGAATCGGGCGTCACCTTCCAGGCGCTTGCAACGCATGCGTCGTTGGCTTCGGATCTCGGAGCCAACGACGTGCAGCCGCTGCTCAACCGCACGCTGCAGTTGGTGGCTCACGCGACGATCAGGAACCGCGGAACCACCGTCGGCTCGATCGTCCACGCAGACCCGTCGGCGGAAGTTCCTGCGGTACTGCTGCTGCTCGATGGCTCGGTGACCGTGCAGTCGGTGCGAGGCCGTCGCGATATCGCCGCGCGTGATCTGTTTCTGGGCCCGTTGGAGTCTTCGCTCGAACCGGACGAGATCGCGATCAGTGCAACCGTGCCGGCGGCCCGAAGGGGCGTTGGCACAGCGATCGACGAAATCGCCCGTCGGCATGGCGATTACGCGCTCGTCGGCGTCGCAGCACGCGTCGAGGTCGAGGACGGCGTGGTGACGAACGCCCGCGTCACTTACGTCTCTGCCGGTGAATTCGGCGAAGTCATCGACTATTCCGACGTCATCGGGGGAGCTTCCGTCTCCGACGACCGAGATCCCTTGTGGAACGTCTTGTCCGAGGCAGCACGTAGGCGCGTCGAAACCGAGGCAGATATTCATGCAACTGCGCGGTATCGATCACAGCTCGTTGCGGCACTGACGGCAAGAGTAGTCATGGCGGCCGCACGCGATGCAGCACTTTCCTTGGCAACCAGGCAGTCGACCCGCCGTGTCGATGCCGGAGAGAAATAACGATGACAACCAAAGACGTCGAACAGCAGCTTTCCGATCTGATGGCCGAGACCGGTGAACAACACGTAGAGGTGACGTTCACCCTCAATGCCACGAAGCACACGATCCTCGTTCCTGCACGCACCATCGCCTCGGACGCCATCCGACACAACCTTCGGCAAACCGGGACACACGTGGGGTGCGAACACGGAGTGTGTGGTGCATGCACGATCTTGTTGGACGGCAAGCCCGTTCGTGCCTGCCTGATGCTCGCTGCCAGCCTCGAGGGCCACACCGTGACAACGGTCGAGGGCCTCGTGGAACCGGATGGCACCTTGCACCCTGTGCAGCAAGCATTCATGGATTGTCATGGACTCCAGTGCGGTTTCTGTACCCCCGGATTCGTCACCACCATCGCTGCATTCCTCGAAGAGAACGACTCTCCGACACAGGAGGAAGCCACCGAGGCGATTGCCGGCAACATCTGCCGGTGCACCGGTTACCAGAACATCAAGGCATCGGTATTGCGTGCTGCCGAGATCAAGCGCGAGCGAGCGGGTGAGTTCCCCCTCGGAAAAGACGACGAGTCGAGCCGGGCCGCGCTCGAAGGCAAAGTACGGGGCAAGACCAATCCTGTCGGCGGACGGGCAGGAAGAGCATGAGCGTCGCACGCAAGACCGCAGCCAAGACGTCCAACAGCACCGCCCCCCTGTTCGGTCAGCCGCTGGCACGTTCGGAGGACACCCGACTGCTCAGCGGCGAGGGTAGGTATCTCGACGATCTGGGCCATGGGGCGTTGATCGCCGCGTTCGTTCGATCGCCGCATGCCCACGCACGCATCACCGATATCGACGTCGATGCGGCGCTCGATATGCCGGGCGTCCACGCGGTCTACACGTACGAGGATTTGGCCGAGGATTCCGAGGCGATGGCAGAGGGCCTACCGCTGCTTATCCCCCACCCCGCAATTATTGCTCCTCGCAACGGTTTTCCGTTGGCCAAAGACGAGGTCAATCATGTCGGCGAAGCGATCGTCATGGTGGTGGCGCGCAACCGGTATGTCGCCGAGGATGCGTGCGCCAGTATCGACGTGACCTACGAAATCCTCGACCCGGTGGTGGGGATCGATACAGCTCGCCGCGCCGACCGACAGGTCCACGCTGATGTGCCGGACAACGTCGCCGCGCACCTACACCACGGTTTCGGTGACATCGATGCAGAATTGGCGCGCGCACCGCACCGGATCACGCTGAACCTCGAGGTAGAGCGATCGGCGTCGATGCCGATGGAGGGCAAGGGAGTCTACGCACGGTGGGACAGTGACGAGGAAACCCTGACCTTCTGGTCGTCGACGCAAACCTCGACCTCGGTCCGCGCTGCTGTCGCTGCGCGACTCGGCATGGCCATGAACAAGGTGCACTGCATCGCCCCCGACGTCGGCGGCGGCTTCGGCGTCAAGATCATGCATCCCTGGCCCGAGGAAGTCATGGTGACCTGGGCCGCCCGCCAACTGGGCAAGGCCGGCATCTCGAACGAAGTCAAATGGGTGGAAGACCGCCGCGAACACTTCATTTCGAGCGCCCACGAACGCGGTCAGGTGCAGGAAGTCACGGTTGGATTCGACGACGACGGCCGCATGCTCGCATTCGACTTCACGCTCTGGCACGACAACGGCGCCTACCTGCCGTACGGGATCATCGTTCTCATCAATACTGCGACGCAGGTGCTCGGCCCGTACAAGCCGGTATCTTTCCGCGTCAACGGCTATTCGCTCTACACCAACACTGTGATCGTCATCCCGTATCGCGGTGCAGGTCGACCGCAAGGTGTCTTCGCGATGGAGCGGTCGATGGATGCGATCGCCAAGTATCTCGGTAAGGACCGGATCGAGGTTCGCGAGAAGAACATTATCAGGCCCGAGGAAATGCCGTACGACTTCGGTCTGATGTTCCAGGACGGCCGTCCGCTGATCTACGACACGGGCAACTACCAGGCCGGTATCGACAAGCTGAAAGCCCTCATCAACTGGGACGACTTCCCCGCCTACAAAAAACAGGCTGCGGCGGAGGGTCGGAGTGTCGGAATCGGTGTCGGCGCCTATGTGGAGGGCACCGGACCAGGACCTTACGAGGGTGCACACGTCCTCATCGAAACCTCGGGCAAGATCAAGGGCGCGACCGGGTTGACCACCCAGGGACAGGGCCACCAGACGACCTTCGCCCAGATCGTCGCCGACGACTTGGGCGTGGACATGTCCGACATCGAGATCGTGACCGGCGATACCCGTCGATTCGGTTATGCCGTTGGAACTTTCGCATCTCGTGGTGCAGTCATGGCCGGCTCGGCCTTCCACGTTGCAGCCCAGATGGTGGCGGAGAAAGCGAAGAAGGTCGCCGGCAATGCACTCGAGATCGATCCACTCGACCTCGAACTACGCGGTGGACACGTCTGCAAAATCGGTACCGAACCCGGCGCCGAGGGCACGTCCATTACTCTTGGAATTGTTGCCGTACTGTCGAATCCGCTTCGGTACGCTTTCGATGCGGAGTCCCGGCTTGCAACACAGTTTGCCAACGTGGACACCGACATGACGATTCCGCCGATCCCGGAGGGCGAGCAGCCGGGGTTGGAGGCCACCGGTTACTACTCTCCGCCGCGGTCGACGTTCGCGTCCGGTATTCACGCTGCCATCGTGGCAACCGACCCCGTGACGGCAGAGATCCACGTGGAGCGTTACGCCGTCGTTCACGACTGCGGCAACGTAATCAACCCGAGGATCGTCGAAGGCCAGATCCACGGCGGCGTCGCGCAGGGAATCGGCGGGGCGCTCTACGAGAAGATCGTCTACGACGAGCACGGGCAGTTGCTCAACGCGTCGTTCATGGACTTCCTGTTGCCGTTCGTGACCGAGGTCCCCGATTCGATCGAGATCGACCACACCGTCACCCCGTCCGGACTCAACCCGCTGGGCATGAAGGGCGCCGGTGAAGCCGGAGTCATCCCGACCACCGCCGTCATTGCAGCAGCTATCGAAGACGCCGAGGGCATACCGATCACCTCGATGCCCATTTCCCCATCCGACCTGTTCGAGCTCCGACTCTCACACGCAAGCGCCGAGTCGGAAGATGAATCACCCAAGGAGAACTCATGAGAATCGCAGGCACCGCGAAGCTGACAGCACCTCCGGAGGAGGTGTACGACAGCATGCAGGACGGCCGAGTGCTGGCGGCGACGATTCCCGGAGTGCAGTCACTCGATCAATTGAGCGACGACCACTACAAGCTCTCGTTGATTGCCGGTGTGGCAGCCATCAAGGGCACGTACGACGGTGAGGTCAGGCTCTCGCAGCAGAACCGGCCCGAGTCCTTCGTGATGACCGCTTCCGGGGCAGGAGCGCCGGGCACGGTGCGCGCCGACGTCACCATCAGGTTGGAGCCGACCGAAAGTGGCGGCACGCTCCTGAGCTACGACGCCGATGCCGTCGTCGGCGGCATGGTCGGTGGCGTCGGTCAGCGGATGATCACCGGTGTCGCCAAGAAGATGGCGGGCGTGTTCTTCAACGGACTCGATGGCGTCATCGCCAACGGGATTCCAGAGGCGACTCCCGAGGCCGCGGCAGTGGTCGCTGCAGACGGTACCGCGCCGGAGGCAGCCACCGGCGGTGTTGCTCTACCGATCGGTGCTGGTGCGCAGCGTGTCGGCGCAGGGCCGGTGCCGGCAGGTGCGTCGGCGCAGAGTGTCTTGATCGCCGCTGCGGCCGGGGCGGCTATCGCGTTGGCCGGTGTTCTCGTGGGCGGCATTCTGGTTCGAAAAGAACGGTAAGTCACCACTACTGGGGAGTGATTCCCAGCGCAACCTCGACTGCGAAAGGCCGCCCTTCCCTGTCAGGGAGGGCGGCCTTTCGCATTGCCGTCGCAATGTGTGCCAGTCCCCCGCCCGCTCCTCGCGTCGGGAAACACAAATGAAGCGAGCGAGTTTGGCACCTTGTGACAAAGATACTGACGCGCTGAAGGAGTCCACTATCACTAGACGTCAGGCACGCGCAGACCCGATCGGCGGTCGCGCTGCCTACGAACCCAATCAAGGAGGAAGCGTGGAGCCAAGAAAGATTCGGGTCGGGATCGACACCGGTGGAACATTCACCGATGTGGTGGCAGTGGACGAAGAGTCCGGTGAAATGGCCACCACGAAGACTCCCTCCACTCCGGCAGATCCAGCCGAAGGATTCCTCGCCGGGATCGACAAAGTCCTGCAGCAACTCGGGGTCACGGGTGACTCGCTGAGCGCAGTGAGTCACGGCACCACCGTTGCCACCAACAAGCTGCTCGAAGGCAAGGTCGAGAACCTCGGGTTCATCACCACCGAGGGTTACGAGCATGTGCTCGAGATTGCTCGCCAGTCGGTACCCGACGGTTACGGCAACTCGTACTTCTGGGTCAAGCCCGAACGTATCGTCCCGGCCCATCGCGTCCGCACCATCCGTGGCCGGTTGTACTTCGATGGCACCGAGATTCGTCCGCTCAACGAGGACGATGTTCGCGATGCTGCACGGTTCTTCAAGGCAGAGGGAGTCAAGACCCTCGGTGTGTGCCTCGTGCACTCCTATGCCAACCCTGATCACGAACAGCGCGTGCGGGACATCCTCCTCGAGGAATACCCCGAGGCGACGGTCAGCATCTCGACCGAAGTTCTGCGTGAGTACCGCGAGTTCGAGCGGTCCATCACGACATTGGTGGATGCGGCCGTGAAGCCGAACATCCGCAACTACGTCAACAACATCGCCACCCGGCTGCGTGAGTTCGCCACCGAGTCGGGCGAAGCCCGCGATGTTCCGTTCTACGTCATGAAGTCCAACGGTGGTGTTCTCTCCGCCAAAGAGGTTGTCAATCAGCCGATCACGACTGTTCTGTCCGGGCCCGCAGCCGGCGCCCTCGGTGCAGCGTTGGTGGCCAGTGCAGCGGGCGTCGATCAGGTGCTCACCTGCGATGGCGGCGGCACCTCCACCGACGTGACCGTAGTGGTCCACGGCGAGCCTGCTTTGACGACCGAAGGACGCGTCGGAAACTATCCGTCCAAGATTCCGATGATCGACGTGGTCACCGTCGGCGCCGGCGGCGGGTCGATTGCCTGGATGACTCCTGAGGGAACCCTGCGTGTCGGACCGCAGTCTGCCGGTGCCGATCCAGGCCCGATGTGTTACGGCAACGGCGGTTCCGCTCCGACCATCACCGATGCGCATGTACTCCTGGGCCGGATACCTCCCCACCTGCTCGGCGGTGAGATCCCGCTCGACACCGATCTGGCGAGAAAGGGTATCGAACAACTGGCACAAGAGTTGTCGCTGGAGATCGAGGCTTGCGGAACCGGAATCCTCGAAGTGTCCGCCTGGAATCAGGCCAACGCACTTCGTCAGATTTCCGTCAAGCGTGGACTCGATGTACGTGACTTCACCCTCGTGACGTTCGGTGGATCCGGTTCACTGCTCGCCTGCAGGTTGATGGACATCCTGGGACTGAAAGATGTTCTGGTACCGCTCAATCCAGGTAACGTATCCGCCTTCGGTCTGCTGACCGTCGATGTGCGCAACGATTACGTCCAGACTCACGTCAGTCGGCACGACCGTCTCCGTGCAGAGGACTTGCAGTCCGAACTCGAAGTTCTCGCCGAGCGTGCGGATGCCGCACTGGCAGGAGAGGGCTTCGCGCCCGAAGATCGCCAGTACGCACGCACCGCAGATCTGCGCTACTTCGGTCAGGCCTTCGAGGTTCGAGTGCCGATCGTAGACGGCGACATCACCCAGTCGACGATGGATCAAGCAGCGGAGGCCTTCCACGAGGCGCACCGCGAGCTCTACGGTTACGACTTCCGCAGCGACAAGAGCCAGTTCGTCGAGTGGGTCAACCTGCGGGTCAGCGGTATCGGCCCGATCAAGCGACCGGTGTTGTCCGAGATTGCCAAGGGAAGCGGCGCCGAAGTCGCGCGAACGGGAACGCGTCGGGCCTACTTCGACGGCTGGCACGAGACCGCGATCTACGATCGCCCGGCGCTCGGTGCCGGTGACTCCATCGAAGGACCGGCCGTCATCGAGGAGTTCAGCTCCACCGTGCCGGTGGATCCCGGATTCTCCGCTCACATCGACAACTTCGGAAACATCCGCATCACCAGGAATCTCGACTCGAACGGAGCGCACTGATGACTGTCATCGACATGGTTAACAACAAGCCCTACCGATTGACTCCCGTCGACGCACCCGCGCCCGACCCCGTCCTCGTCGAGATCGTGGCCGGGTATCTCGCGAGCGTCGAAATGGAGGTGGAGACTGCCATTGCGCGGACCTCCCGCTCGCCGATGATCCGCGACGCACACGATTTCCGCGCAGGAATCTACGACCGGAACATGCGCAAGCTCACCGGCCGCTCCTACTCCGCACTGGTGCAGCCCGTGGTCCGCGACTTCCCCATCGACACGATGAAGCCCGGGGACGTCTTCTTCCACAACGACGTCTACCTCTCCGAAGGCGGCATCGGCCACCTCCCCGACCTTTGCGTCACGGTCCCCGTGTTCGCAACGCTTCCCGGGGCGGACGAGCCCTCGGTCGTCGCGTTCGTGCAGGCCTTCGGCCACCACGACGATATCGGCGGCTGCTGCCCCGGGTCCATGCCGTCCGGCGCCACCTCGGTCTACGAGGAGGGGCTGATGGTCCCGCCGATCAAGCTGTGGGACCAGGGCGTGCCCAACGAGGCGGCGCTGCGAATCATGACCCGCAACTCCCGGATGCCCGACGCGTTGGCCGCCGACCTGGACGCCGAGTGCTCGGCCTGCCTGATGGGTGCGCGCAGGCTGACGGAGCTGTTCGAGCGCTACGGCGTCGAGACCATCGAGGGCTGCTTCGACGCTTCGATGGATGCCTGCACCGAGACCTATCGGCGCGAGATCCTGTCCAAGATCCCTGTTGGGGAGTACACCTGGGAGGACTACGCCGAGCACGACGGCGTCGACGAGCCGATGCTGCACGTGCAACGGATCACGATGACCAAGACCGCGCCCGAGGACGAGGGCGGCGAGCGGCTGATCCTCGACTTCACCGGCACCGGCCCGCAGGCGAAGGGGCCGATCAACCACTGCGGCGATTACGCCGACGGCAACTTCCTGGCGAAGTGGCTGGCGCCGGTGCTTCGCAGCCTCGCCGACACCCCGGAGCGGATGGCCGAGCTCGACGTCAACGAGGGCATCATCCCTCTGATCGAGATGAAGTTCCCGGAGCCGGGCACGCTGATCACTCCGATCTTCCCGGCACCCACCAACGCCCGCACGTTCGTGATCCTGCGACTGCTCGGCGTACTCACCGGTGCTATCGCGAAGGCCGTCGACGGCAACATGCCCGCCGACCAGGAGACCATCCGCTACACCGGCGTCTACGGTGAGGACTTCGAGGGCCAGTCCTACCTCATGCGTGAGGTGCTCGGCGGTGGCTCGGGCGGGCGTTATTACGCGGACGGTGAGGACACCATCCACGTGGTGCCCGACTCGCGAAATCTTCCGACCGAGTTCACCGAGAGCCGGTTCCCCTTCATCGTCGAAAAGCTCGGCCTGGCAAAAGATTCAGGCGGAGCAGGACGCTACCGCGGCGGCCTCGGGTACGAGAAGCACATTCGGATGCTCAAGGATGCGCACTTCATGTCCATCGCCGACCGCTCCATCCTCGCCTGCTGGGGTGTCAAGGGTGGCAAGGCCGGGTCGCCGTTCTCCGTGGTGATCAACCCGGGTGAGCCCAACGAGCGGCTCTTCGACGCGCTCACCGACGCGGAGCCGATCCGTGCCGGGGAGACGTTCCGGATTCGCACCACGGGAGGCGGAGGCTGGGGCGATCCGCTCGAGCGTCCCGTCGAGGAAGTGGAGCGCGATGTGTTGTGGAACAAAGTATCTCGCGAGGTCGCTGCCAAAGACTATGGTGTGGTCATCGCCGAGGGCGAGGCGAACGCAGATGCGTCGGCGTCGGAGAAGCTTCGCGCCGAGATGCGCGGCGCACGCGCGGACAACGAGCCTTTCTTCGATCGGGGGCCAGGTTACGAACGGCTCTCCGGCGGTGCGAAGTTCGCCAAGTACGACTTCCTCGACAGCTGACGTTCGCCCGTGAACAGTGAAACCGCCTGTGGCACCGACATTGCAATCGTCGGTGCCACAGGCAAGACCGGAAAGGCCGTGGTCACCGCTCTCGAAGGGCGGGCCACGGTCCGGCAGCTGAGCCGCACCGCACCAGATCATCCGATCGATCTGGACACCGGCGAAGGCTTGCAGGGAGCCTTCAGTGGATGCACTGGGATGTACTTCATCGCACCCAACCTGCATCCGGACGAGCCCGCCGCACTTAGACGAGCGTTGGAGGCCGCGAGTGAGGCAGGGGTGGATCATGTTGTCTACCACTCGGTCGCGTGGCCCTACAGTCCGCGGATGCCGCACCACATGGACAAAGCCCGATGCGAAGACGACCTGCGGGCATTCGCCTCACGTCATTCACTGCGTTGGACCATCCTGCAGCCCTGCGCCTATGCGCAGAATTTCGATTCGATACTCACCGGAGAATCCACCGACCTCGTGGTGCCGTACAGCACCGAATCGAAATTTTCCTTCGTAAGCCTCGGCGACGTCGCCGAGATTGCCGCCCGAGTTCTCCTGGCAACCGAGGAGCATCACGGGGCCACGTACGAACTCGGCGGCCCCGAGGCAATGAGCGTCGGAGACGTGGTTCGACTCATCGAGGAGATGACGTCACGGTCGGTGGCGGTGGAACAACTCGATGTCGAGCAATGGATGCACGCCTACGGGCAGAGCCTCGGCGTCGATGGCCGGGCCCGACTCGGGGCGATGTTCGAGTTCTACGACGATCGAGACTTCCTGGCCGGCGGAATGGCGACCAAGGCCCTGCTCGGACGGGACCCGGCACCGGTGCGCGCTCTGGTTCGCTGAACCGCCCAGTTACGCAAGCGCCTACTTGTCCCTATCGATTCGGAAGCTGGCGGCTTCGAGCGCGAGGCGTCGAATCTCGGCGAGGGCTCGTTCGAGTATCACGGTCCCGAGAAGCATCGTCTCGACGGCAGCCGTGCGGTCCGGCATGGCTCGGGCGTATTCCACTTGAGCCTTGGCGGTCCGCTCGACGGTATCGGCTGCTGCATCGAAGTCGGTGAGCATTATCGGGAAGTCGAATCTGCGTAGTGTGGCAACAAGTTCGGCCAGCCGGTGTGGCGCGGGAGCATTCGGCTCGATATTCCAATCCCTGTCGGCGAGCCATGTCTGCACCTCACCGTAGGCAGTCTTCACCTCGACCGGCTCGTCTTCGTCGGGGAGCTGGTCGAGGCCATGCATGACCGCCCCGAATGCATCGTGGATCGACGTCGAGTCATCTTCGACTGCGGCCAGTGTTGCGCGCACATGCGAGATCGAGAGTCCGCCGATGTCGATCAGGGAGCGAATCAATCGCAGTCGGCGGACGTGATGTTCGCTGTACACAGCTTGGTTGGTCGCCGTCTGCGCGCCACCGACCAGCAGACCTTCACGCAGGTAGTACTTGATGGATGCAATGGACACCCCGCTGCGCTGGCTGAGTTCGGAAACCCTCACCGCTGCACCCTTGACATCATTTATCGATAGTAGCACTATCCATTATGGATAGAGACGCTATCGGTGCCGTGCGATCGCCTGCGGAGCCGTCAACGAAGGGATGCGTGCATGATCCGAAGTCGAGTCCAGACCGGCCGGTACACCGCAGCGGTCGAAGGTGAGTTCGTCGTCTTCCTCATCGGCATACGCCTCAACAAGCTATGGAAGATCCACAAGTGGATCGGCCCATTCCTCGCCATGCCGCGAATGCTGCGAGAGTTGCAACAGCACCCTGACAAGGGCCTGCTGGGCGCTCGGATGTCGTTGGGGGGCCGCACGATCACCGTGGTGCAGTACTGGCGCAGCTTCGACCAACTCGAAGCATTTGCGAAGAACCCGAACGATCCACACCTCCCGGCATGGAAGGCGTTCAACAAACGCGTCGGCACCGGCGGCGACGTCGGGGTCTACCACGAGACATACCGTGTCAGCACTGGTCAGCACGAGTCGATCTACTCGAACATGCCCATCATGGGGCTAGCCGCAGCCGGCAGATCGGTCGCAGTAGGAAAGCGCAGTGAAACAGCGAGAGCACGCATCGCGGGGTCATGAACGGGGATTCCGGTTGTGCAGGCAATTCTGGCGCTGTTCGCTATCGGATTCCCGGCCGACGACTGATGGATCCTCCTCGTGGTAGACACCCGACGCCGATCAGGAGCCCGATTCGGTAGCGGCGCAATACCCACTGCGCTCACCCGCCTTGCTTGACAAATTCTGACTGTTCACCGGCGTTCCGGCCCCACTCGGCGCTGACAGAGTGGGGCCTTCTGTGCGTCACGTCCAGGAACCGGCGCCAGTGACGGTCGATGCCCGGACAACCTCTCACAGCCGGCTCATACTGATGTCTCTCGAATGTGAATGATCGTCGGCCGATCTGCCGCAAAGGCTTTGGCCACTGCGGCGGTCAACTGCTCCGCCGACTCGATCCCCACTCCCAGAGCACCCACGGTCTGGGCTAGCGCCGGGAAATCGATCGGTGCCAGATCGACCGCATGCACTATGTCGGCCCGATCGGCCATCTCATTGCGGATCTCCCCGTAGCCACCGTTGTCTACCACGATGACCGGCAGCGCGATGCGTAATTCCGCAGCAGCCGCCAACTCCGCGATGGTGAACATCACGCCACCGTCGCCCAGAATGGCGACCACCTGTCGGTCCCCCGCCGCCACCTTGGCTCCGATCGCTGCCGGCAGTCCATAACCGAGGGTGCCGACACCGGTCGGATACAGGAACGAGCGCGGTCGATGCAGCGGCAGGTTCGCCATCGCCCCGTAATAGCAGGCCATTGTGCTGTCGCCGACGACAATCGCATCCTCATCGAGAGCTTGTGCAAGTGCCTCGACGATACCGAGGTAGTTTTTGCCCTCAGCGCGGGAATCCGCGCGCAGGCGCTCCCGCCACTGTGCGGCGCGATCGGCGGCAGGATCTCTGCTCATTCCGTCGATAAGTTCGTCCAGCGTATGAGCTGCGTCGCCGACGAGGGCCACGTCGGGCACTCCGTTCGTGTAAATAGATGTCGGGTCGATGTCGATGCGAATGAGTTTGCCCGTCGCTTCGAGCGGCCCGTACCAGAAGTCTGACGGCGCCAATTCCGTACCGACTGCCAGCACCACGTCCGACTCCGCGACCAGTTTTGCTACTGATGGCAGATGGACGCCTGCTCCCAGTGACAGTGGATGACTCTCGGGTAGCACGCCTTTGCCGTTGGTAGTGGTGATAACCGGAGCTCCGAGAATTTCGGCCAGAAGCTTCAGTGGTCCGGAGGCAGTGGACGATCCGCCACCAGCGATGATCATCGGGGCGACCGCTGCCGTCAACAGAGTGCGGGCTTGGGTCACATCTTCCTCGCGGGCAGCGACGACCGCGCCTCTCACTGGCCCTGGCACGCGCACGTCCGCGATCTCGTCCAGGATGTCCAGCGGGATCTCGAGGAACGCCGGGCGCGGCCGACCCGTGGTCATCGCCGCGAAGCATTGTGCGACGGCGAGCGGGATCTCCGCGACGCTGGTGACCCGCTGACTGTGCCCGACGATCGCATCCATAGCACCGATCTGGTCTTTGATCTCGTGCAAGATACCGTTGCCGTGCCCGGGGTGTCGTAGAGGTAGGCCCGGTGAGATCAACAAAACGGGGATCGAGTCCGAGTAGGCCTGTGCCGCGGCGGCTGCGGCGTTGAGAATCGCCGGACCGGATGTGGTGACGACGACGCCCGGTGCGCCGGTGGTTCGTGCGTAACCGTCGGCCGCGTATCCAGCACCTTGTTCGTGCCGGGTCAGCACATGGGTGATCTCGGAATCGGCGAGGGCGCTGTAGATCGGCAGATTGTGTGTGCCGGGGATGCCGAACACGACGCGCACGCCGTGCGCCTCCAGCGCGGCGACCAGTGCTTGGCCGCCAGTCATCGTGGTGGTCATGTCAGTTGTCGGCATGTCAGCCCTCGTTTCGGGAATCGGTGTGAATGGTGAATTTGAGGTGGGTTGGCTGCGGACGGGTAACTTCTCGACTTTACATATTGACTGATTCACCAGTTAATTATGGAGAGCGCACCGATACCATGTCCATAGTCACGGGGACCGCTCCGATCTCCGCGTTCACCGCAGCGGATCGAACGCAGCGATGTCCTTCGGTATCGTGCGCGTGCATATAGCCTCGGCCAATAGCCGGCCGGTGGCAGGGCCCAGTGTCATCCCTTCCATTCCGTGGCCGCCCGCGACGAACACTCGCGGCGAATTGGTCCGCCCGATCAGCGGGAGACCGTCTGCCGTGCAGGGGCGCGAACCCACCCACTCGTCACGCCTGTCGTCCAACTCCACACCACGCAAGAGGGGGCGAACCGACTCGACAATTGCTTCTATCCTGCGCGGATCCAACGGGGCGTCGTGCGGACGGAACTCCATCATCCCGGCCACCCGAATCCGATCGCCGAGTGGCGTGCAGACAACCGAGCTGGTCGGGAAATACAGCGGGCCCTCCGGCATACGTTCGGGCTCGACAGAAAAGCTGTAGCCGCGGCCTGCGCGCACCTGCGCACGTACCCCGAATGGCCTAGCCAATGGATTCAACTCCGCCCCGTTGGCGAGCACAACGGAATCGAAGTCCACGTCGAGATCGTCACCGACCACCGATACGCGCGGCCCGTGGTCGTGCACTGCCGTGACCTTGGCGCTGCTTCGCAGCAAACCTCCGCGTGCGACGAACGAATCCGCCAGTGCCGCAACGAAGGCGGGCGGGTGCAGATAGCGTTGGCCTCGCAAGAGGAGTGCCCCGCGTATGTTCATCGACAGCAACGGTGCCATTGCACGCGCGTCCTCGACGGACACTCGCTCGATCTCCACATGCTGTCCGGTGGCGGCGATTTTGCACCCCTCGTCCAGCAACGTCTGGGCCTGGGCCGGGTCCGTGTAGGCGACGATGAACGGATCGGCGTCGTGGATCGGACCTTCGACCCCACCGTTGGTCAGTATGTCGAACGCGTCGAGCGCCTGGCCATTGATACCGACCAGCTTTTTCATTCCTGAACGCCATCGGCGAGAAGTGCTGTTTCGGGTGAATCGCGCAAGGAACCCGATGAGATCGGGGTCGACGCTGAGCGGTACGTACAGCGGCGATGTCGGCCGCAGCAGCTGACGAATGCCATGCGTGAGCGTGGATGGCTCGGGTAGCGGTGTGCTCAGCGTCGGCGTGATCCAGCCGGCATTGCCCCATGAAGCACCGGCCGCGGGGCCCGTCTTGTCGAAAACCGTCACCTCGGCTCCTCGCTGCTGGAGAAACCAGGCTGTGGAAAGCCCGACCATGCCGGCACCGACCACCGCGACGGTGTAGTGGGTGCTCATTGAACGGTTCTGTCGAGATTTCGCTTGACCACGAAGTGGTAAACGAGGTAGCACACAGGCACCACTCCCAAGCCCAGGCCCAGTGAGAGACGTTGCGTCGAATCGAAGGCCATCGCGACAAAGACCGCGATGTTCATCAGGATGACCAGGATTGGCGTAATCGGAAACATCGGCGCCGCGTAGGGGAGGTCCGACACCTTTCCGCCGTCCGCGATGAATTCGCGCCGGAACTTGTACTGGGACAACGCGATGGTCATCCAGCTGAGCGCACCACCCACCCCGCTGACGGAGATCAAGAAGATGAAGAGAGTGTCCGAAGCGACGACGTTGGACAGCAAAGAGAGAAGCCCGAAGGCGAGCGTGACGATCAAGGCGACGAGCGGCACGCCGCGCTTTGTGGTGCGACCGAAAGACTTCGGTGCCGCGCGTTCTTGGGAGAGTGACCAGAGGATGCGGGTGCACATGTACAGGCCGGTGTTGCCGACCGACAGGACCGCGATGAGCACGACAAAGTTCATGATACTGGCGGAGTAAGGGATGCCGATGTTGGTCAAAACCGTGACGAAGGGGCTTTCGTCAAGGCCTACTTGGTCCCAAGGAATCAGTGCGATGAGGATGACGATCGCCCCGAGGTACAAAAATACGAGTCGGAACACGATGGTCTTGACGGCGCGTGGGACGGCCTCGCTCGGGTTCTCGGTCTCTCCGGCGGCGACGCCCATGACCTCCGAGCCCATGAACGTGTAAATCACTGTCATCATCGCGGCAAACACGGCGCCGAAGCTCGCGGGAAAGAACCCGCCGTGATCGAAGAAGTTGGAAAGAAGCGGAGGGGGTTGATTGTCCGCTCCGATGACGCCGAACACTGCCAGGCCGCCCAGAATGATGAACAGTGCCACCGCAAGCACCTTGATGCCGGCCAGCAGGTATTCGGTCTCGGCAAAGGAGCGTGTGGTGAAGCAATTGATGAGGAAGAGGACGGTGATGAATACTGCCGACCAGATCCAAGTCGGCGTGTCTGGAAACCAGTATTTCATGATGATTCCAGCGGAGAGAAACTCCAATCCGATGAAGGCGGCCCAGCTCAACCAGTAGATCCAGCCGATACTAAACCCCGTTGCGGGACCGATGAATCTGGTGGCATGGGCTTGAAATGAACCCGACACCGGCATCACAACCGAGAGTTCTCCGAGGCAGACCATCGTCAGGTAGAGCAGAAAGCCGCCGACTATGTACGCGACGATGGTTCCGCCGGGACCGGCCTGACCAATGACTTGCCCCGTTCCGAGGAACAACCCGGTCCCGATAACGCCGGCGAGGGTGATCATGAACAGGTGACGACTCTTCATCACCCGTTTGAGCTGCTTACCCTCGGGGGCCACCGAAACCGCGGGGCTCTCCGATTCCGTGAGTTTGTCGGATGTAGTCATACGCAGTAACTCCTTTGCCGGGTCAGTAGTGGAATTTTCGATCACAGCGATTACTCCTCGAAATTCTGTGGCTTCGGTGTGAGTCGCTGCTCCCGCGGACCGACGCCTCTGGCGCTTCACGTAACTGACTGGTCACTCAGTCAGGTGTGACAACTGTGCGATACGCATCACACTTTTGTCAACCCTCGACTTGGATCACACTCTTACAAATTAGCGATAGCACGTACCATGACTTCCGTGACACGGGCGAAAGCGGATGCAGTGGGCCGCCGCGAAGACATCCTCAACGCGACCCTCGCGATGATCGAGGACAAGGGCATCGACCAGGTTCGTGGTGCCGACCTCGCCAAACGTGTAGGCGTAAGCGTGGGATTGATTTTTTACCATTTCGACAACCTCGAAAACTTGATCATTTCTGCGCTCCGCTTGGCCGCTAGCCGCGACATGGAACACCTTCACGCCATGCTCGAGAGTGTTGATGGCGACGTAACCACTCGCGTGTATGCGGTCCTGCACGAGTACGGCCCCACCGGAACCGCATTCGGCTGGCGCCTCTGGGTGGAGTCATGGTCCGCGAGCCTGCGCAATCCGGAATTGCGCAAGGTCATCAGGATGCTCGACGCGGGTTGGCGCGATGTCCTGATCGAACTTATCGACGAGGGAACGAAGTCCGGCGAGTTCCGATGCCCTGACCCGGCGGCAGCAGCGTGGCGCATAACTTCACTCCTGGACGGGCTGGCAGTGCAGGTCGTCGTTTTCGACGAGGCTGTATCCAACGAACAGGTCGCCGACTGGACGCGCCTCACGGTCTCCCGCGAGCTGAACGGCTGACCTTCAGCCGCTGTGTAGGTATCCCGATCTGCCTCGACCTTTGACGCAGATAATGATGCGTGTCACACTGACTGAGTACTCAGTTAGCTACTCACTCAGGAGTCCGTATGTCCATGACCCTTCCGAACGCAAGCAAAATGAACGGTGTCGACCGCGACGACGCGGCCATTTACGAGGCCGTCTGGCGTGACACCGAGAGTGACGCGACGGGTTACCTCGTCATCGATACCCTCGTGCGTGGCGTTGCCTCGGGCGGCTTGCGTATGCGTGCCGGGTGCACGATGGACGAGGTCAGAGGATTGGCCCGTGGGATGACGCTCAAGGAAGCGATCCACTTCCAGGACGGCGCCCACTATGTTCCGCTCGGTGGCGCGAAGGGCGGAATCGACTTCGACCCTTACCATCCCGATGCGGACGGCGTACTCCGCCGCTTTCTTGCAGCGATGGGCCCAATGATCGAGAAGCGTTGGACTATGGGCGAGGACTTCGGCATCCAGCAGGCAACGATCGATGCGATGCTGAACGATCAGGGCCTCGAAAGTTCCATTCAGGCTGCCTACCGGGTCGTGGCAGATCCGGATGCTGCGAAGCTACGGATGAAGACCGCGTTCGCGAGCGTTGTGGACGGGATTCAGCTGGACGAGCTGGTCGGCGGTTACGGTGTGGCACAGGCCGCACTGGCCGCAATGGAGCAGCGTGGCCTCGCGCCTTCCGGCTCGCGCGCCGTCATACAGGGATTCGGATCGATGGGCGGCGCAACGGCCCGTTACCTCGCTAAGGCCGGAGTACGCATCGTCGGAATCGTCGACGTCGAGGGAGTTGTCGTCAACGACGAAGGCTTGGACGTCGAAGAGTTGCTGCGCACACGGAGCGCCAAGGGCAATGTCGATCGTACGAGGTTGCGTGTCGACGATCGCCAGCTGGCTGCATCCGAATGGCTGTCGATCGAGAGCGAAGTGCTGGTCCCCGCTGCCGTCTCGTACTGTATCGACGAGACCAACCAGGCTGATATCCGTGCCCAGCTGATCGTAGAAGCCGCCAATATGCCGGTCACTCCCGAGGCAGAGAAGCTACTGGCCGACCGCGGCGTACAGGTCTCCCCCGACTTCGTTGCCAACTCGTCGACCAACGCGTGGTGGTGGTGGGTGTTCTTCGGCGACGTCGACGGCACGCCCGAGCAGTCTTTTCGCCAGATCGCTGACCGCATGCAGACGCTCAGTAATGAGATGTTCGATGTCGCCGCCGAGAATCGCGTCACCCTCCGGGAGGCCGCATTCGACCTGGCTTCACAGCGTCTCGGAACCATCCGACAAGAATTCTCGACCTACTGAGACGTGCACACTGCTGGCGGCCAGCTACCGACGAAATCAATCGACATCGCCGGTAGCTGAGGGCCAGCGCCGTTACCGGCCGTGTCTACTGTTCGACAAGCATCGAAACGAGTGCGGTGGCGACGGACTGATCGGATGGGTCTGGCACGACCCTGAGTCGGTCGCTGGAAAAGTTCACGATCGGTACCCCGCATACGACGAAAATTTTGCCAAACCTTCTCGTGCGAGCAGAAGTTGAGAGAGCGGGTCACCGCGATGCCAGCATCGTGACGAGTGCCAACTCACTGTTTCGGGTTTCGCCAAATCGTGGGACTGGCATGCCAAGCTCTATCGAGACAAAGTTTGGGATATTCGTCGGTACCCCCCGGAGGAGCCCAGCCTTCAGGTCCGAATTGGGTCGCCGATGAGCATGATCGAGTCGATGTACGAGTCACATAGTTCGAGCATGCGTGCTTGCGTCACATGGGTGGACTTGTTCAAGGCCTGAATTGCCAAGCCGTCGAGCATGCTCAGAAGCATGTCGGTCAGGTCGGCCGGGTCGGTGGCCTCGTTGAGCACGCCCACCGCGGCAGCGTCGTCGACAGTGGAGCGGACGATGGCCCGCCAGGTCTGATAGATGGTGTCGTTGAGTGCTTGCAGCTCAACGCTGCCCAGCGCTGCTGCCCATAGCTCGACCCATACTCGCCACGCTGTGATCGTCTCGGGACCGGCCGGCAGGTACGACTCGACGAGGTGGTGCAAGTGCGCGCGAGGTGATTCCTTGCCCTCCCCTATCCACTTGCGTCGCTCGAGGGAGTTTTCGAAGTTGAAGGCGAATGCCTCGCGCAGCAGGGCGTCTTTCGACTCGAAGTAATAATGGACGGTGCCACTACTTATCCCTGCACCCTTGGCGACGTCAGCTACCCGGACACCTCGGAAACCCAGCTCCGCGATGCTTTCGCATGCGGCTTGCAGAATTTGCTGCCTGCGTTCGGCCTCGACACTCGGGCGTGCCATGTTGATCACCACTCCTTCTCATCACTCTTGGCTACCGTATCGGACAAGTGTTGGGGTGACTGGCACTCGCCTTTTGGTGGACGTCGCCCAAGGCAATACCCCGCACGCGAGAAGAATCACCACCATCCCGGCCCACTGACCGGGCATCAGGGATTCTGCGAGCACAAGGCTTGCGGCCAGCACACCGACGATCGGCTCCAACAAACCCAGCAGGCTCAACGAGACCGAGCCGAGCCTGCGCACCGCGTAGAACGCGCAGCCGATGCCGACCGGAATCATGAAGACCCCCTGCAGGATCACCGACACCCACCCCATCGATGTGATCGCCAGGCTCTGCCAGGTCACCAAGGCGACCGCCCCAGCGGTCAGCCCAGCGCCCGCCGTAACCAGACCGCCGGCGACCACGGCTCCCACTTCTTGCACCCACCGCTCACCGAGCACTAGGTACAGGGCATAGCCCAAAGCGCTGGCCACTGCGAGCCCGATGCCCGCCAGCTTGACGTCTGCCGCCCCGGTCCAGCCGACCAGCCCGATTCCCCCGATCATGACGAGGCATAACGCGATAACCAGCGGGCTGTGCCGCTGTCGGTACGTCAGCCACACCATCAGGAGGACGAACACCGGGTAGACGTGCACGACTACCACCGCGACCTGCACACCGGTGGATTGGACAGCCGCAAAATAGCACAGCAGTTGAAAACCGAAGAGTGGCCCACACACCAGCATCAGTCTCAGTGCCGCCCGCCACGACGAGAGTCGAATCCGGCCGGTCGCCCAGGCGAACAGCAGGATCGCCGCGGCCCCGAACAAGCTGCGCAGCGCAACGAGCATCGTCGGCGTCAATCCAGTTCCGTAGGAAAGCGCGGCGATCGTCGGCGTCAGGCCATATACCACTGCCGACAAGACGCCGCACGCCCAGGCGACGGCGACGTGCGGCGGGGTGGCCGGATTCGCTTCGACGCCTGGGCGTTTGGTCGACAGTGACACTAAATTAGAGCTTCCGCGAGATCACGAGCCGCATGATGTCCGAGGTGCCTTCCTCGAGCTCTTCGAGCTTGACGTCGCGCATCCATTGCTCCACGGGGAATTCGCGGGAGTAACCCCAACCACCGAGTGTCTGGATCGCAGCGTGCGTGACGAACATGGCCGTCTCCGAAGCCGTCAGTTTGGCCATCGCTGCCAGCCCAGTGGAGTCGTGGCCGGCGTCGAGCGAACGCGCCGCGTGCAGAACCAGCAAGCGCGCAGACTCGATGCGATTTGCCATGTCCGCCAACCGAAATGCCACTGCCTGGTGCTCGATGATCGGCTTGCCGAACTGTGTGCGATTGCGGGCGTAGTCGAGTGCGAACTCGTAGGCCGCGCGCGCTGAGCCGACGGCCGCTGCGCCGAGGACGATGCGCGAAATATCGAAGGTCTTCATCAGACCGATGAAGCCTTGGCCTTCGTCTCCGAGTCGATCCTCGTCGGGGACGAAGACGTCGTCGAAGAACAGCTCGCGGCAGACGATCGCCCGCTGGCCCATCTTCTTCATCGGCTCGCCCCAGCTCAGACCCGCCACGTCGCTCTTGATCAGGAATGCGGTAATCCCCTTGGACCGCTCGTTGCGGTCCGTCTTGGCGAAAACTACGTACTGACTGGCCGCGCCGGCGTTGGAGATCCACACCTTCTGGCCCTTGATCTTGTATCCGCCGTCGACCTTGGTGGCGTAAGTGACCATGGATGCGGCGTCCGAACCTGATCCCGGCTCGGTGGTCGCGAGAGCCGTCAGCAGGGGCGAAGTGCCGGTCAGTGGACGCAGCCACTTTTCCTTCTGCTCATCGGTGCCGAGCTCGAGGATCGGGTCGGAGAAGAAGCCGTTGGAGCACACGAAGTTGCCGATACCGGGATCGCCGAAACACAGTTCCTCTTGGACCAGGCACTGAGTGAAGACGTCGGTGAACCCGCCGCCGCCGAACTCCTCCGGGATCATGTAGTCGGTGATGCCGACCTGCGCGGCCTTCTGGAAGATGTCGACGGGTGTGACCGTGTCGGCCTCGTCGACCTCGCGGCCGCGGGGGCGGATCTCCTTCGCTGCGAAGTCGCGGCAGAGCTTGACGATCTCGCGCTGCTCGGTGGTGAGGGCCCAGGGCTCGAACGCGGTGAGGGTCATCTTGATGGCCTTTCTTAATTGACTGGTCAGTTAACTATGTACCGAAGTGTCTGAAATGTAAATAGATGCGCGAAAGTTGCTCGTCTTCAGTGGTTCACATCTGCACCGACGTCCATTCCGTGAACTCCTCGAAGCCGATCACACCGAGCTCACGGCCCAGTCCGGAGAGCTTCCAGCCGCCGAACGGCGCCAATGGGTTGAACAACGCGCCGTTGATATCGACCTGCCCGGTATCGAGTCGTGCCGCAATCTCCAGTGCAGCTTCCGCATCCGCCGACCACACCGCGCCGGCCAACCCGTAGTCGGTGGCATTCGCCAGCGCGACAGCGTCGTCCTCGTCCCGGTAGGCCTCGACGACCAGGACCGGGCCGAAGATCTCCTCGGTTGTCACCGGGTCGCCACGCTTGATATCGCAGAGGACGGTCGCGCGCACGTAATGCCCGTCGAGTCCGGGGATTGGATCCGTGCCGCCTGCCGCAACCCGGGCACCGCGCTCGATCGCGCCGTCGACCGCAGCCAGCACCGACAGTCGTTGCTTGTGCGAGACCAACGGACCGAGATCGGTGCTGCGATCGTTCGGATCTCCTACCACCAGTGCGTCGGCACGCTTCGAGGCCAACGTCACGGCCTCGTCGTAACGTTCCTGCGGCACCAACAACCTGGTCCACGCGCTGCACGTCTGTCCGCTGTTGAGCATCGCGGCGTCTACGGTGGCGGGTACCGCGACTTCGAAGTCCGCGTCGGCCAGCAGCACCGAGGCGGACTTCCCGCCGAGTTCGAGGCACGCCCGCTTGATCAGCTCGCCCGCTGAGCGGCCCACCTGACGGCCCACCATGGTCGAGCCGGTGAAGGAGACCACAGCGACATCGGGATGCTCGGTCAGCGCCGGCCCGAGCACGGTTCCGGAGCCGGGCAGCAGGTTCACCACCCCGGCGGGGAGCGAGGTCTCGAGCACCGCATCGCAGAACAGGTACGTGGTGATCGGAGTCAGCTCGGCGGGTTTGAGCACCGTGGTGCACCCCGCTGCCAAGGCCGCACCGACCTTCGCCGCCAACTGGTAGAGCGGATAGTTCCACGGCGTGATGCATGCGACCACCCCCGCCGGGCGACGCAGCAGCACCGAGTTGCCGGTTCGCTCACGTAGCGGGGTGTCCCGTGCAATGACGGCGAAGGACTCGATGATCTCGATCGCCAAATCCACGTGGGCCTCCTCGGCCACCGTGATCGGCGCACCGACCTCTGCGATCGTTGCTGCGACCAACTCGTCCCGGCGATCACGTAGTGCGGCCACCAGTTCTTCCAGTGCCGCCGAGCGCTGCTTTCCGGTGGTCCGGCCCCAGTCCGTACCCGCGGCGACTGCGGCCGCGACAGCAAGGTTCACGTCTGCCACGGTGGCGGATGCGGCCCGGCCGACGATTTCACCGGTGGCAGGATTCTCCACATCCGTCGTAGTCGAGCGCGGTTCCCAGCGCCCGCCTGTCAATACGGTGTCGCGCATCCAGTTCTGCGGTGCGGTCATGACTTCTCCTCGCGAATGTGAATGACGGTGGGCCTATCGGCCGCGAAAGCTTTCGTGACCGCGTCGGTCAAGTCGGCCGAGGACTCCAGGCCGACACCCAGACAACCCATCGAGCGGGCCAGGGCAGGGAAGTCGATGGCGGCCAAGCCCACCGCGTGGACGGGGTCGGATCGTTCGATCATCTCGTCGCGGATCTCGCCGTAGCCGCCGTTGTCGACCACGATGATCGGCAGCGGCACAGCGAGTTCCGCGGCCGCGGCAAGTTCGGCGATGGTGAACATCACGCCGCCGTCACCGAGCATCGCCACAACTTGCCGGTCACCCGCCGCGATCTTTGCGCCGATCGCTGCGGGCAGTCCGTAGCCGAGAGTGCCGACACCCGTCGGGTAGAGGAAGGAACGCGGCCGGTGCAACGGCAGGTTCGCCATGGCGCCGTAGTAGCAGG
Source organism: Rhodococcus sp. H29-C3 (assembly GCF_030063405.1). Lineage (NCBI taxonomy): Bacteria > Bacillati > Actinomycetota > Actinomycetes > Mycobacteriales > Nocardiaceae > Rhodococcus > Rhodococcus sp. H29-C3. The sequence continues at coordinate 70,009 of NZ_JASITC010000010.1, forward strand.
CCATGGTGGAGTCGCCGACGAGTATCGCGTCCTCGTCCAGCGCCTTGTCGAGTGCGGCGAGAATGCCCAGGTAGTTTTTGCCCTCGACCTCTGAATCGGACCGCAGCCTGATACGCCACTGCGCAGCACGCTGCGTAGCGGGTTCGCGAACCAACCCGTCGATGAGCGCGCGCAAAGTCGCGGACGCGTCGCCGATCAGTGCCACCTCGGGAATCGCGTTGGTGCACACCGATGTCGGGTCGATATCGATACGGATCAACTTCCCCTCCGCCTCGAGCGGCCCGTACCAGAAGTCCGAAGGCGCGAGCTCGGTGCCGACGGCGAGTATCGCGTCGGACTCCGAAACCAAATCCTTGACCGACGGCAGATGTACGCCCGCCCCGAGCGAGAGCTCGTGGCTTTCCGGCAGTACGCCTTTGCCATTGGTGGTGGTCAGCACCGGAGCTCCCAGCAGCTCTGCCAACTCCCGCAATGGTGTTGCCGAGCCCGAAGATCCACCGCCCGCGATGATCAGCGGCGAGGCCGCCGCTGCCAACAGCGCGCGGGCCTTGTCCAGCTCGGCGACGGGCGCAGCCACCGAAGACTGAGCGATCGGCCCAATGATGTTGACGGGTACCGACTCGTCGAGAATATCGAGTGGAATCTCCAGGAACGCCGGCCGGGGACGGCCGGAAGTCATCGCCGCAAAGCACTGCGCGACCGCCAGTGGAATCTCCGCCACGCTGGTCACCCGCTGACAGTGTCCCACGACGGAGTCCATTGCGCCGATTTGGTTCTTGATCTCGTGCAGGATGCCGTTGCCGTGGCTCGGATGCCGCAGAGGTAGCCCTGGCGAGATCAGCAGCACCGGAATCGAATCGGAGTATGCCTGAGCTGCCGCGGCAGCGGCATTGAGGATGGCCGGGCCGGATGTGGTGATCGCCACCCCCGGTTGGCCCGATGTGCGCGCGTAACCGTCAGCCGCGTACCCGGCCCCCTGCTCGTGGCGGGTGAGCACGTGGGTGATCTGCGAGTCCGCGAGCGCGGAATAGATCGGTAGGTTGTGGGTGCCGGGGATACCGAATACGGTCCGGACGCCGTGGGCTTCCAGCGCTGCGACCAGCGCCTGGCCGCCATTCATATCGGTTGCCATTTCAGGCCTCGTTTCGGGGATCGGTGTAGATGGCTTTGCCCAGCCATTGGCCGCCGTCGACCACCAGCGTTTCGCCGGTGACGTAGGCGGCCCGGTCGGACAGTAGGTAGGCCGCGGATTCCGCAACCTCCTCGGGTGTGGTGAACCGGCCCGCCGGGACGCTGGAAAGTACACGGGCACGGGCCTTCTCGTCGGGCCACAGCGCGGCGCCCGCGCCCTCGGTCTCCGTCGGTCCCGGCGCGATGCAGTTGAGCCGGACACCGCGCGCAGCCCACTCCACTGCCAAGGTTCGCGTCATCGCAACCACCCCAGCTTTCGCCGCCGCACTGTGCACGGTGCCAGGGTGTCCGTGCCAGGCGTAGGTGGCGATGGTGTTGAGGATCGCGCCCCGGCCGGCGGCGAGCATATGCTTGCTGGCCGCGCGGGTGCCGTAGAAACTGCCGTTGAGGACGATGTCGATGACGGCCTTCCAGCCGCCCGGTGACAGGTTCTCCCCGGGCACCACGAAGTTGCCAGCGGCATTGTTGACCAGTACGTCGAGGCGGCCGTGCCGTTCGACGACGCCGTCGATCAGCGCTTCGACCGCTGCGGCATCGCGTACGTCGCAGGTCAATGCTTCCCCTTTGCCTCCGGCGGCTTCGGCGAGGCGGACGGTCTCGAGCAACGGCTCTTCTCGGCGTCCCACTACCGCGACAGTGCCTCCGGCGGCGGCGTAGCGGACCGCGATGGCACGGCCGATCCCCGATCCCCCTCCGGTGATGACGGCGACGCGGCCGGCAAACTCGTTGCGAATATCTGGTGCAGTCATATCAATTTCCTTGCTTGTCAATGCTTCTGAACAGATTTGGGCTTCTGAAGAGATTTGGGCTTCTGAAGAGATTCAGTAGGAGGGTTCTTCGATGATCAGTGCGTCCACCGCAACGATGCCGGTCGGTCCTACGCGTAGCGGATTGAGCTCGATCTCCGAGATGGTGGGGTGGGCGGCGGCGAGCTCGGAGACCGCCACAACGAGGTCCGTCAGTCCGGCGATGTCCACCGCAGGCTTGCCGCGCCAGCCGAGTAGCAGTGCGTGGCATTGAAGTCGCTCGATCATCGCCGCGGCGGTGCTGCGATCCACGGGCGCCATTTCGATGGCGACGTCACGGTAGACCTCTGCCTCGGTGCCGCCCGCGCCGACGACCACGACGGGTCCGAGGTCGCGGTCGCGGCGTACACCCAGCAGGATTTCGACGACGTCCGCGCGCCGGTCCATCTCTTCGAGGATGTACTCACCGTCGCCGATCTTGTCGTGCATCTCCACAAAGGCCTCACGCGCCTGCGCGATGTCACGCAGGCCGACTGCGACGCCGCCGACCTCGCTCTTGTGCTCGAGCCAGGCGGCTTTGAGGACGAAGGGGGCGGTCAGTTCAGCGGCTACTCGGTCGATGTCCTGGGCCACGAGAACGCGGCCGCTGCCAGGAAACTGGACCCCAGCTCGACGCAGAAAGGATTGAGCCGCAGTATATCCCGGACCGATCGGGGTGTCGTCTGGCGCCGATATGGTCATCTCTCGACCGGATCGTTGCAATGCGGTGACCGAGGACAGGGAGGACACTGCAGCCTCGATACTGGCGTAGGCGGGGATGCCGTGTTCCCACATCGCCTCGATCGCGGGGCCTTCTGCCACCATCGAATGCACGAGCAATGGCTTACCTGCCGCGAGTGCCGAAGCCGCCATCCGCTCGACCAATCCGGTTTCGCAGGCGGCAAGGGTCGGTGTGTCGACGCCGTAGCTGCCGAAGTAGCCGGTCAACAGTACCGAGTCCACTTCCTCCGATGCCAGCATCTGCTCGACGACGGTGGCGTAGGTGGTCAAGTCCTTCTCGCCTGCTCCGGCGAGATCGACGGGATTGCTGACCGCAGCACCGTCCGGCAGCATGTCCGTCAGGACGCCCGCCAGTGGTTCGCTGAACGCCGCAACTTCCAACCCGGCCATGGATGCGACGTCGGCCGCGATACCGGTCTGTCCCCCACTGTCTCCGACTACGCCGACACGGCCGCCGGCGGGTAGGTGCGCCGACATCAGCAGTCGCGCCACCTGAATGATCTCGGTGGGGGTGTTCACTCGTACCGCGCCCGCTGCACGCGCCGCCGCATCGACGACATCCAGTGCGGAGGTCATCGATCCGGTGTGCGAACGAGCCAGCCGGGTGCTGGCCGCGCTGGCGCCCACGGTCAACAGGATCGTGTGCTTGCCGGCCGCGCGCAGTCGGGCGATCGTCGAGATCAGTTGCCGGCCGCCGGCGAAGCTTTCGAGATAGAGAGCAACGACTTTGGTGCGCTCATCGCCGATCAGGTCTTCGAGCAGCTCGGCCGCTATTACGTCGGTCTGGTTTCCGATGGAAACGAAACGTGAAATACCCAGTCCGGCGCGATCTGCGAGTGTCGCGATCTCCGAACCGAGCTGGCCGCTCTGCGAGATGATCGCGATGGAGCCTGGGGTGAATTCGCCCCAGGCCAGCTGCAGCGTGGTGGAGGCGTCGAAGATGCCGAGGCTGTTCATGCCGACCATTCGGGCCCCTGCTGCCTTGATCCGCGCGCCGATCTCCTGCTCGCCGGGTGCTCCGGCGGTGATGCCGAGAAATCCACGCACTCCCAATGCGAGCGCTTCGTCGACGACCGCGCCCACCGTGGCCGGCGGCACGCACAGCGCCACGAGCTCCGGCACGGTCGGTAGATCCGCGATGCTCCGGTAGCTGCGCTCGCCGAGGATGTCGGCCCCGCTGCGGTTGATCAGATACACGCTGCGCCGATCGCGGCCTTTGAGTGCGCCGCGTGCCAGCCAGTATCCCCACTTCGACAGATCCGCCGACGCCCCGATGACGGCGACCGATTCCGGATCTGTGAACACGCGCAGGCTTGCGCCGGCGATCGTGGTAGTAGCCATAGCGATGGAACTCCTGAGTTGGTGAGGCTGGTTCAGCGATCGAGGACGGTGAGATCGACGGTGGGCCAATGCGCGTGCACTGCTGCACCGGCCGTCACCGCGTCTGCTGTATGCGGGACGGGGGTGCGGGCGATCAGCAGACGACCATCCGATGTCCGAACCTGCACCTGACGGCAATTGCCGAAATAGACTGTGTCCTCGACAGTTCCGTCGATCTTGTCGTGGTCGGCGGCGACGGTCTCACCAGCACCGATGATGCCGATGCGCTCGGGACGCAGCATTACGCTGGCCGCTCCGCTGGGCGCGGTGGCCGGTACCTGAAGGCGGTTCGAAGTCTCGTTCTCGGTGAAGACGCCGCCCGTGATCGTGCCCGTGAAGATGTTCGACGCGCCGATGAATTCTGCCGCATAGGTGCAGTTCGGGGATTTGTAGAGCTCCTCGGGAGTACCTACCTGGACGATCGCGCCGTCGCGCAGCAGTGCGATGCGGTCGGACATCGCGAGTGCCTCGTCCTGGTCGTGGGTGACGAACACGAACGTGATGCCCAGTTCCTTGTGCAGGCGACGAATTTCCAGCTGCAATTGTTCGCGCAGTAGCTTGTCGAGCGCGCCGAGAGGCTCGTCCATCAACAGCACCGGAGGGCGGAAGACGACCGCGCGGGCCAGCGCCACTCGCTGCTGTTGACCGCCCGAGAGCTCCGACGGCATCCGCGCGCCGAGGTGGCCGAGCTGGACCAACTCCAGTGCGTCGGCGACGCCGTTCTTGATGTCCGCTTTGTTCCAACCGTGCCTGCGTAGCGGGAAGGCGACGTTCTCGGCGATGGTCATGTGCGGGAACAGTGAGTAGTTCTGGAACACCACGCCGAAGCCGCGCTTGTGGGGCGGCACCTTGGTCAGCATCCGTCCATCGACTTCGATGTTGCCGTCGGTGGGCTTGATGAACCCCGACATGATGTTGAGAAGTGTGGACTTGCCGGAGCCGCTGGCCCCGAGCAGTGTGAGGAACTCGCCGCCGCGGATGTCGAGGTCCAAGTTGTCCAGCACAGTGGTGGTGCCGTATTTCTTGGTCACGCCGGTGACGGTGATGCCCGCGCCTGGCTTGTCGGTTGCGGCCGGGGTTTTCAGGGTTGCGGTGCTCATGACGTTGCTCCAATCGTGGTGCCGGCGTTGCGGTGCCGGTACGTTCGAATGCTCAGGCGGATCAGCTTCATCGCTCCGAACAGGAGGAATGAGCCGATGATGACGAACAGGGTCAGGCCGGAGATGGCGGCGACCGTCGGGTCTACAGATACCTTGACGCCGGACCAGATCCGCACTGGCAGCGTGGTCATTTCCGGTCCCGAGAGGAAGATCGCGCTGACGACCTCGTCCCACGAGGTGATGAAGGCGAACAGGGCTCCGGCGAAGACGCTGGCTGCGATGTTCGGGAATGTCACGCGGAAGAAGGTGGAGATCGGTCCCGAACCGAGGCTTTGTGCCGCGAGTTCCAACCCTCGGTCGAAGCTGACCAGCCCGGAGGCCACATTGATAATTACGTACGGCACCGCCAGCGCGGTATGCACCAGCACGAAGCCGAGCGTCGTCTCGGTCAGCCCCATCTTGAGGAAGACGATGTAGACCGCGAGGCCGACGATGACGTACGGCACGATGACCGGCGCCAGCAGCAGTGCGGTGAGCGCCCCGCGGAACGGGTACTTGCCGCGGACCAGGCCCATCGCGGCCAGCACGCCCAGCACTACCGCGCAGATCGTCGAGAGGACCGCCACTCGCAGACTTACCAGCGCCGACTCGATCCACGTCGGATCGTTGATCAGCTGCTCGTACCAGCGGGTGGAGAATGCCTTCGGTGGGAATTGCAGGAAGGCGCTGTCCGAGAAGGACATCGGGATCACTACCAGTACCGGCAGGAGGAGGTACGCGATGGTCACCGCGGCGACGAGGATCAACGCCGCTCGGGTCAGGAGTCTAGTCATGATTGCCCCATCAAATATTTCTTCATGTCCACGAATCGGCTGGCGATGGCGAGGAGCACGAGGGTGCTCACGAGCAGTAGGACACCGAGCGCGGCCGCGAAGCCGAACCGCAGCACCGTGCTGACCTGTTGGACGATGAGCTCGCCGATCATCGTGTTCTGCGGACCGCCCAGCAGGGCGGGCGTGATGTAGTAGCCGAGTGCCTGGATGAAGACGAGGATCACGCCGGCGAACATGCCGGGCATCGTCAGCGGCACGTAGACCTTGGCGAATGCCAGCGAGGGCCTGGCCCCGAGACTCTCTGCCGCTTGGAGCAGCCGACGGTCGATCCCGCGCATCGTGGCGTATAGCGGCAGCACGGCGAACGGCAGCGTGATCTGAACCATGCCGAACAGCACCCCCGACATGTGACGTAGCAGCGGCAGCGGTTCGTCGATGACGCCTATCGAGTCGAGGGCGGTGTTCAGCGCGCCGGTGTCCCGCAGCACGAGCACCAGCGCGAAGCTGCGTACCAGCAGGCTGGTCCAGAACGGTACTAGGACCGCGATGATCATCACGGCTCGCCAGAACGGGGTCGCCAGAGTCATCAAATACGCATAGGGGAACGCGATGAGCAGTGTCAGCACCGTGGTGCCGATTGCGACGACGAAGGTGTTCTTCAGGACCTTCAGGTAGAGGGAGTTTTCCCAGATCGCCCGGTAATTATCCAGTCCGACAGTGGGATCGGTGAAACTCTTGGAAAACATCATGATAAGTGGCGCGATGAAGACCACGAGTAGGAACACCACCACCGGCAACAGCAGCAGCGACCACCCGTTGGTCTCGAAGCGTGACCGCCACGGCGGCTTTGCACTCTTCGGCGGTTTGGGAGCCGTCACTTCGACCGGGGCTTCGAGAACATGACTCATGAGATGGCCCACGCATTCAGTCGCTCGGTGACTTCGTTGTAGTGCTCGGCCCAATAGCGGTAGTCGATCGCGCCGGCCGATTCTTCGATGTTGGCCGGGTAGGTCGAGAGTTCCTTGGCAATATCGGAGGGGACCTCGTCGAGCGCCGCGGGATTGACGGGTGCGAACAGACTGCCTTCGGCATCACGGGCCTGGCCCTCGACGTCGCCGAGGAAGTGGACCATCCAGTCCATCGCCAGTTCTGTGTTCGGGTAGCCCTTGGGAATGACCACCTGGTCATGCGAGATCAGGTTCTCTCCCCATTCGTTTGCGATGGGTTGATCTTCAGCCGCAGCTTGGCCGACTCGACCGTTCCAGGCTTGGACCAGGGGCGCTTCGCCACTGGCGACCAGTTGAGCTTGCTCGTCTCCAGTGTCGTAGAAGACGATGTCGTCCTTGATCGTGTCCAGCTTGCGGAATGCGCGATCCAGATCGAGCGGATAGAGATTCTCCGGCTCTACCCCGTCTGCCAGCAGTGCGGCCTCGAACATGCCGCCGGTGGCGTAATTCCAGAAACCGCGTTTGCCAGGAAATGTATCGGTGTCGAAGAACTGAGCCCAGGTGGTGGGGTGAGCGTCGGGGAAGGTGTCCGTGTTGTAAGCGATAGTGAACGCGTACAACAAGACTGGGATACCGCAGTCGCTCATGAACTTCGGATCGATGTTCGCGGCGACGGCCGCGGCCTTCACCTCCTCGGACAGCGGGGTGAGGGTGCCGTTCGCGCAGGCTGTTTCCGCGTAGTTCGGCTCTACCTCGACCACGCCCCACTTGACGTTGCCGTTGTCGACCTGTGCGGCAATCTTCGCGTAGTCCGAGGGCGAGTCTTGGCGGACCTTGAGACCGTTCGCCTTAGCCCACGGAGTCACGTAGCTCTCGATATGGGTCTGCTGACCTGCCCCTCCCCACATGGTGACGGTGAGGGTTTTCGACGGATCACCGCCCACCCCGCACGCAGACAGAGCTAGCAGTGCGGCCAGCCCTACTGCGACTCGGGATCCAATTTTCGCTGATCTCACGCTCGACTCCTTAGTTGACTGACGCGCCAGTTAGTTATGAAGTGTGGCGTGCGTCATGATGAAAGTCAAGATGTGATGCCCGTCTACTTCCAAGCTCGCCGACAATCGGGTGGGCTACGTGAATCCGCTCCAATAGCCCGGGCCTCGAACGTGAGTGACCGTGACGCAGTACTCCATCTTCTCGCGTGACCGAACAGTGCTGGAAAAAGAACGTTCGACGCGAATGTGCCGGCACCGGTGATTCACCTATAGTTCGTGGAAAACGTTGTCACATAATAAAACTCGTCCGCGCATAGACCGTTTCCAACAACGCCATGCTTCGATCGGGACTAGTTGACGGCCGCGCCGATCGGCCCGAATGGATCCCGAATTCCGTGCAATCCTAGGTCACGATATGCGTGTCGACGGCGCAACTACCCGAGGCACTGTCGTGCGAACGACCGACCCCAGTCAGGTCCGGCATCTCTTCGTCCGAGACCCGATCCAACAGCTCCTACGAGGGTGAGAAGGTCGAGTGTCGGCCGTGCGAGGTATTGCGTGTACGGACGCTCCGAGTCCGGCACCCTCCACCCGATGGCGGACAGCGAATCGAAAATCGCCGCGTTACGTTCGGTCCCATCGCATCCTGCTGCCACAGTCACCAGAAGCAGAATCCCGGCGTCAACTTCCAGGTCGGACTTGCCCAGTGGGGATCTCGAGACTGCCCGGCGCCACAAACCTACGGGATCGTTGGCGAGTTTTCGACCATCCTGTGTCAGGATCAGTCGCCCCTTGAGCACTCGGGCGAGGCCGAGGTCTTTCAGTGCGGTACGCATCCAATGAACCTGATGATTGTCGATTTCACGCGAGGAGTTGCCGATCCAGTCCCGCCCCCAGTCCAACTCGTCCCGCATTGCGGCGACGTCAACGGGTCGTAAGTAGTTGGCAGCGGTCAATTGAAGCCCTTCCGGGCCGATGCGAGCAAGCATCCAGGACAGCTTCTCCATGGCGACGCCGGAGATGACTGGGTCCACGTCGACGTCGTCGAAATCGATGAGTCGAAGCATCGGCGTGAGAAGTCGGTGGTAGTTGAGCGGCGCGCGGTCGAGGATCGTTCCCAACAACGGCGTCGCACGGGTGACCAGTCGACTCAGTTCACTGAGATTGCGCCTGGACACAATCCGCGCGTTGGCCTCGTCCACCTCGAATCGACCTGCCTCGAACATTCCCGCCCACTGGCGATAGTGCTCGTGCTCCTCACGCCCCGGGTCGGCGAGGGCCTCCAGGAAGTCCTTGTATCCGTACGGTCCCCCGCAGTCCTCGGGAGGGCACGCGCGCTCACCGCCGAGGCAGCGGACGCCGTTGTCACCCAGCCTGCCGATTGCCTCCACGACGAGCCGGTGCTCCCAGTTGTCGCCGAAATCGTATTGATATCCGAGGCTGTCACCCACCCGGGACAGCAACCGGCCTATCGGGATGTCGTCCTCGGCAATCCCGGTACCGTCGTCGCCTTCGTCGAGCGAGAACTGCATCTCGAACCGTTGACCATCACCGGCACCGCCTTCCGCTGAGGAGAAGGCGTGTAAATGTCGGTCCTCCCAGCCCATCGCATCCTGAATCACGTTGTGCAACTCGGGAAGAAGCAGGTTCGAGGGCAGAGCAACACGCCGCCACACCGGCGGCTCCACTTCATCCAGTGTCACCTTGATTGTCAACAACACAGCCTGATCAGTCTCCGTCACCCGCACGACATTAGCTCAACCGCAATCGCTGGCCTTTGAAAACCAGAACAGCGAACTTGCGACCAATCACAACCGAAGATCGATGGCTACTCGTCCACCTCCACGCCGTATCGCACGGCAAGTTCCGCCAAACCGTCGTCGTACCCTTGACCGATCGCGCGGAACCGCCAGCCCGCTCCTCGACGGTAGATCTCGGCAAGGAGCAATGACCGCTCGGTCGTCGCCGCATCGAGGACCGCTGTGGCTACGGGAGCCCCGTGCCCGTCGAGAGCGATCGACACAGCACCGATATCACCGAACGTTGCGTCGCCTTCGATTGCTCCCGCGACCACGATCCGTTCGCAGTCGGCTGGCACCGACGTCAGATCGATGCCGATCCCCTGCTCACTGTCCCCATCGATAGTCAGCGCAACTCCGCCGTCAGACGTCGCCGGTGCATTGAAGAAGACGAAATCTTCCTCGCTTGAAACCAATTCGTCGCTGTTGAGCAGGAAGGCTACGACATCGATGGCCGTGCTGTCGGTGTCACTTGCTCGCCAAGATACGTTGACGGACAACGAAGTCATGCCCGGGTCGAGGTCGAGAACACCTCCTCGCGGAACGAGAGGGGCAATCTTCGGCCGTACGGGGCCAACTGCGATCGGGTCGTCAAGATTCAAAGCGCTGTCGACCAGCACCGGGGTGAGCACTGTCAATCCACGTTCAGCGACTCGCGGCATCCGCGGGTCGCCATCACCATCGGTCAGCACCAGAACGTCCGTCACACCTGCACTCAGATTCACAGCGGGCGTCGCGCCGAGCTGAATCAATCGCGATCGCATCAACACGGACTCGACGTGCGACCCACCCATCACCAGTACGCGTCGGTCTTGCCACGGCTTGCCCGCCTCGAGTCGGGCCTGAGGTGACGGCGGCGAAGGCACGACGATCGATGTCCGCTCGCCCTTGGGAGTCCCCGGACGTACGGCGTCAAGGAGGTCGAGGATGTGCGATTCGCTCACGACCTGCAGCCCGTTGGCGCGGGCGCGCCGTACCTTGCCACTCTCGGAAGTCGGGTCGGAGCACACCACCAGGCTCGTGTAGCGGCTCACCGAATTCATGACGTCGAGCCCCGCCTGATCGAGACGGGCGGCCAGTTGTAGCCGTGGAATATTCGTGCTTCCACTGATTACGACGCGCATCCCCTGTATCAACCCCTGTGACGGATCGAACCGGCCTGGATTCTCCCAGCCGCAGTCGGTCCGTGGGACGGAGTCCGGATACAGCGTCAAGCGCTCGGTGCACATCGTCACCGGCAGGGGCAGATCCAACGATCGGGCGAGACGCGAACTGTGGGTGAAGATCTGCGCCAGAACGACAGCATCGTCGTAGGCATCGTGCGCGTTGGACTGCATGACTTTCCAATGCCCAGCGAGCGTCGCCAGCTTGTGGTTCGGTAGGTCGAGTTGTAAGCGACGTGACAAAGCGACAGTGCACAGCCGCTGTTTGGTGGGCATGTCTATACCTGCGCGCATAGCTTCCAATTTCAAGAACCCGTGGTCGAAGCTCGCGTTGTGCGCGACCATCGTTCGACCGTCCAGCATCTCCATGAGCTGCGGAGCAACGTCCTCGAACTTCGGCGCACCTGCCAGCCGATCCGGCGTGAGCTTGTGAATATGCACCGGTCCAGGGTCGCAGCCCGGGTTCACCAAGGTGGATAGTTCGCTTCCGATATTGCCGTTCTCGTCGATCGTCAATGCGGCAATACTGAGAACACGGTCGCGGCTTGCCTTCAGGCCGGAAGTCTCTACATCGACCACGACCCAGCGGTCATCCGTGGCCGTAGTGGCATTGCGCATCTTTTCTGCTTTCGACGATAGTGATCCGATCTCCGGTCACTATGCAGCATCGACGGTGAGCGCACCACCAGAACACAATCCAGTCCCGGACTCTGACGTGAACTGCCCGAGACAGAAGTTCATTCACTCGAATGAACAAACTGGTGAATATATCCAGTTTCTCATTGGATAATTGAAAAGCACTTTCGCCGTAGCACTCCCGCTACCGGCCCTCGGAAAGCCTGTTACGAACGGATCGCTTGAATGCCCGATGAATCACCGTCCGCGCAGCCTGGATGGTACCCGACCCCTGACGGTCGCCAGCGGTATTGGAACGGCTCGACATGGCTGGATCTACCGGAACCGTCGAGTCCCTCGGCGCCTGCCAGTGTGAAGTCCCCGAGGTGGCGCCCGTCCAAGAAACTTGTCATCATCGCTGCCGCAGCCTTGCTCGTGTTGGCTGTCGGAGGAATTACCGCAAAGGTAGTTCACGACTCTAATGTGAAGGCGGAGCAGCAAGTTGCGCAGGACGCCGCCGATCAAGCCGCACAACAAGAGTCCGACCGTGTCGCAGCCGCTGCCGCAGCACAGAAGAAAGCGGACGACTCCGAACGGGTCTCGAGGCTCATTTCGGTAAGCGGCATCGAAAGCAGCATCGAAAAGATGGCCGAGGACCACATCTCGAAAGGCATCGTTGAAGGGCCGATCATTTCGGTGTCGTGTTCACCAGTGAGCGGAGGATCAGCCGACGATCTCACTGCGACGACGACTGTATTCGAATGCTTTGTTTCGAACGAAGACAACGGAGATGGGACCATGAGTGGTTACAAATACCACTCCACGATGAACTGGACGACGGGGAGTTACACCTACGGCTTCGGCGCACCGTAAGCGAGTCCTCAGACCGATCGTCCCAGCTGTTCGGCTGCGTCGCGCAGTTGAACACCGATTCGGTCGGTCGCTTCGTCGAACATGTCGCGGGCTGCGCCGAGGTGCAGTGATCCGAGTTCGTCGCCCTCCCGAGCCTCGAACTCGGCTGCCTCCGGTGTTCCATGGTTCTCGATCCACCGCACCTTCTGCAGTTCTCGCTCGATGTCGGTCAAACCGTCCAGGTACGATCGCAGAGCCGTCAAACGACCGATGAGCGTGCGTTGCCGGTCCGCGAGTGCATCTGTGCGCTCGCGATAAATCCTCTGTACCTCTGGATCATCGGCAAGATGACCGGTCGGCGACGCCCCCAGCCGCGTGAAAGCAGTTTCGAGTTGCCCGGCACTGCTCGCGACGGAGGCAACCTCGGTCGAGAGATCGATTCGCACGATCCGATGCGCCACCTCGATCGCAGTCCAGGCCTCGAGGCCCGACACTTCTGCTGCCAGAAACACGACGGCGTAGACGACTTTGCCCCGTATCGAGGTCTGAAGCGCGCTGATCTCAGCGATGTCCGCCGACACGCCGTTCTCGGCCTTGCGGTCACGGTCGACGATTCTGCGCACCTTCTCGCGTCGGGTCGCAGTCGGATCGACCGAGGCTGGGATTGCAGCGGTACGCCAAGCTCCCAACGCGTCACGAACGAACTGCAGCGATCGGCCGGCGACTCGCGGGTCCGCCCAAGGAGACTTTCCCAGGCCGGCCAGTGCATCGTCGATCGCACGCTGGTCCTGCGACCGCCGATCCAACGGGTTCCATCTCATCGCTCGCGTCCTCCCCCAAACAAGGTTCTGTCTTCCCACGCAACATACAACCAGGGTCCGACGGGAGTTCAAGGATGATTGGCTCACCCGAATACTGCTCCACTGCATACTTCGTCTGCTCACCGCCGCCAGCAATGCCGATCCTTCGCCAGGTCAATGCGGTTGACGCGGAACGATATAGAGGGTTTCTTTCGCGACCACATCTGTCGAGCACTGACCAATTCCCGATGCAGCCGAATAGCCGGGCACAATCACGGGTGCCCGGCCAACGACGAAATCCGACCTACCGCAGGGAGATTTCGGCCCCACCGGAGAACATTGAGTCGTGCACTTCGAGTGTCGCGGGCACAGCATCCTGCGGGATGTCGAACACAATTGTGATGTTCTTCGACAGTCCGGGGTTGATGTCGCCCCCGATTGCTGTGTCCGACTCCAGATTGATTGCAGCCATTGCGTCGTTCTCGAACTCACGGCCCTGCGCATCGATCAACTTCTGGTTCGAGCCGAAGTAGCTTTGTGCCTTGTCGGACACGTTGGTAACCGTGACACTCACCAGAACGAACTGACCCAGTGCGTCCTTCTGCAGGTACGGGTTGTCTCCCAAGGTTGTAACACCAGTCTCCACACCGGTCACGACGAAACCGAACTTGCCGTCGCGCACTTCTTCGCCGATTCCTGGCGCCGATTTTTCAGGTTCTGGTGCAGCGGCAACCGGTTCGACGGGCGCAACCGCAGCAGCCGAGGGCGCTACCGCGGCTGACGATGTGGCTTGCGCCGTCGTACTTGACTTCTCCTTGTCACCACCGCCCATCATCCCGGCGATGACAAGTACGAGTACAACGCCGCCGACAACCCACGGCCACTTGCGCTTCTTTTTGGCGGGCGACTGTGGCTCGCCGTACGGCTGCTGAGGGTAGGACTGCCCGGTGGGAGGCTGGTTACCGTAGGGAACCTGAGATTGCCCGTACGGGGACTGCCCGGCAGGCTGCGGCTGGTTTGGGTCGTGAGGAAACGTCATGAAGTCCTGGTCTCTGGTTGAAGTGGTGCTTTCTCCTTATAGGACCGGTCGATTGGAATGTTTCACAAAGTTCGAAGTTTCATACAATTGAATGACAAACTTTCAATTGGATCAGTTCACGGATCAGCCTCTACCGGGGCAGGTCGCGATAGTGTTTCCCACGAGATCGCCTATGTCGTGGGTTCTTTGGCATCGAGCCTGCTACCAACGATCATCACTGCCGACTTACACCAGGCGCTGGACGCCTGCCGCTGCCTCCGGCTCACTCGCATTGAGGGCCAACGATGTAGCCCTGTTCACACCCATACTGGGTCTGGATGTCTCCGCTGGTCGGCTCTTCCCCGCACAGAACTCCACACCGCTCGTATCCGTTGACGACGCCGTCGCCATTCCGGTCCTCTGATTCGTTGTACGGGTATCCAGTTGAGGAAGGGGGCGCTGTGTCCGCGCAGGCGGGGTCGTTCGCGATGTACGAACCGTCCGTGTACACAGCCGTTCCACCGTAATCGCATTACCTCAGTTTCGGTGTAGGAACTATGAAGGTGTCACACACTGCCTCATAGCCCGTTGTTCCGTCAGAATACAACGCGGTACCAGACTGATAGAGCGAAAAGTCACCACACTGGAATGTGACTGGCGCAGCCTCCGGAACCGGCTCGGGCAGGAAGTCGGGAGCACCTGTCGGCGACGGTGCAACCGTCGTCGGCACAGACGGCGACACCGCCGAGCTGGTTATGGAAGTGGTCGGTCCGCCCGGCTCATGCGAATCGTCCGACGAACAACCGAAGCACACGGCGGCAGCAACACTGAGCAGAAGAAACAGGCGCGGTGTGTGCATGGCGACCTCCCCAATTATGTAATCGTGGCGGCCACTCGTCGACCGCGAGTGCACGCACGTTAGCTACACAGCCAGGGATAGGCCGACAAAGCTACCAGAACTGGTTTTTACTTCACCGATTGGCGTTTCATCCGTCCTCTGGCGATGAAACTATTGAGAACACGCTTCCATTTGAGCGGCAGTGTCGGCATTACTGATGCAATCCATACCTGTGTCAAGGTCATCAACCGCACCGAAGACGATCGTGATTCCCCAAATGCCAAGTGCGATCGCCAGGACGGACACGACGACGCCAGAGATGGCGGTCTTCTTGTTGGTTGCCTTGTTCTTTCGGACTCTCGAAATACCAGCTAGGCCGAGAATGAGTCCGACAATCCCGAGAATCAAGCAGATGAAGCCGGTGAACGGGATGATGCCGAACACCAGCCCGACCAGAGCAAGAATCAAAGATGCCAGGCCTAAGCCATTCTTTTCAGGGTTCACAGGTTGCTGCGGCGCGTAACCGTATGGGTACCCCTGCTGCGGCTGCCCGTAACCTGGCTGTTGCTGGGGGTATCCGCTCGCGTCGTAGTTTTGAGCCCCTTGGCCAGGGTCGGTTGGATACTGCGGATTCGACATAGCGATCCTTTCTTTACGTGACGCCCATCACATCGGGAACTCCTTTCGATTCGTTACCACCATGCGACCGGGGCCTATACGAATCGTCAGGGGTTCATCGCCTACTCGATCGCGATGCCCATTCCACGTTCGAAGCCGTCGCATCCATGACCATCGATCTGCCGTCAGGTACACCGCGGCCGCCTGCGCCTAGCGTGCCATCGACCTCGACGAGCTCCCGCAGTGCAAAGACGTCATCAACGCCGAACCACGGTGGCAGGAGTAGATGATCAAGCGTGGCGGCACCGACTTCGGCCCCGCGATGGGGAGCGCTACGCGAGCGGACGGCCGCACCCCGATGGTTGACGCCTCGACCACTCGACGAAAATCATGCGCAGCATGGCCCAAGAGAACGACTGCGCCCGGTCAGTCGAGAACTCGGTCGCAGCGTTCATATGGCACATGGAGTTCGTCGACGTCGCGAACACCGAGTCAGCGTCCCCTCGACGGGATTAATTTCTGGTGCGATCATCATTTCGCCTCTACCTGCTGCACAGTGCGGTACTGCCCGGCGATTTCTTCCAGGGCGCCTTCGACCACCAGTCCCCTACCCACGGCGCGCACGATCTCCTCATCGACTCCCAGTTCAGTTGCGATCTCGTCGGCTGATACTTCCGCTGCAGTACAACGCTGGAGTAAGTACTCGCGGACATCTTTGCGAGAGACGATTCCTCGCTTCGGCTGCGCTGGTACCGCACTGTCGAGATGGCGTGATGATTCGGTTGATTCACTTATTGGAGTTTGTGATGCACGCACAACCTGCGCCGAGGAAATCCCGGAAGCCTGAGCGATCGGTGCTGTCCTGCGCGCCCGAGTTGCCGCCACGCCAGACATCACGGGGGCACCAGCAAGGGCCTCCTCTTCGGCAATGTCTTCCACGACCGATTCGTCAGCGGTCAGTGTTATCGGGGCCCATGTCGTCGGCGCCTCCTGTCCTGCGGAGGCGTTCACCGAGTACGGGGAGATGCCAAGTGTGTCGAGCGTGTCCCATAGAGATGAAAGCGCAGCCTCCTGGTCCAGGTAGTACTCGGATTCGCGTAACCGCCAGAATGTCCAGCCGACGCGTTTGATTTCTTGTTCTCGCTCCAGGTCGGCGTTCCGCTGTTCGGGAGTCGAATGAAACGCGTCGCCGTCGCATTCGACGGCCAGCCTCGACGCGCCGCCGGTGACAACCAGATCGATTCGGCGGCTGTTGACCTCGACCTGGGGGTTGACGTGATAGCCGCGAGCGACGATATCGTTGAACACTCGCTGCTCGAAGAGACTGTCGAACGGTGACTGGCGAACGTCACGACTGACGTTCTCCGGCATGGCTTCTGCCGGAACCGGCGAGGTCGAGCTGATATAGGTCAGCAATGATTTGCGGAGGTCACCTGCTTTCAGTCGATCCGCCGTCACGGAGTGGAACAGCCACAGCTGATCCTGCGCGCGTGAGGCAGCCACGTTGAAGCGGCGTTGGTACTCGCTCTGAGTCAAGGAGATGAACTTCTGTTCTGGGGCGACGACCAGTGACAGCATCACCACATGACGTTCGTCGCCCTGAAAGTCGGGTGGTGTACCGACTCTCAGCTTCCGCTCTTCGTACACTTCGGCGGACACCCGGCGCATCAGGAGGTTCTCGATGACGTCGACCTGTGAGCGGCCCTGAAGCACCACGACTCCGAAGGTCTTGCCGTCGTAGGCCGGGTTGTCGAAGCACTCGATCAGCTGGTCGACGATGGCGGCTGCTTCGAGTTCGTTTCTGAGCGTTGCGCCCTTGCCGAGATGAACGGCGCCTTCGACGTACGTGTGTGCCAGCGGTGGGAGCCGATCTGCACCGAACTGTCGAACCGGAATCAACGGCGAATCACGGTAGAACTGGTTGCTCGACCAGTTGATGATTTCCGGCATGCACCGGAAGTGCTCACGTAGCCGGACCACCTGGCCGAACCGAGTCCGCAGCATCGAAAACAGGCTCGACCGCGGAGTAAGCGTTGTGCGCACATGCTCCGGTAGATCACCCAGATAGAGATCGAGCCGGTCGAAAATCGTGTCGAGCGCGCCGCTCGACACTTCGCTCGGTGTGCACTGCTTGTCGTCGCCCACCACGATTACGCGCGGCGCCAACCAGAGTAGGAACAGGCTCGTGATGTCTGCTTGGCTGGCCTCGTCGACGATGACGACGTCGAACGTATTGGGTTTTGCTGGAATGGACGAGAGAACTTGCTGAAGCGGCATCACCCAGGCCGGGACCGCGCTCTGCGCTTCGAGCATCGCCGAACGAGCTGCGCTGCTGTACTTCTCCGCATACTTGCCAGTGCCCATACCGATGTTGGCGACATGGTCGCGGTATGTCTGCAGTGCTTGAACTTCTGTCGCGGTCATTCGCTTGAGCGAGTCCCGCCACGCGCTCGCTGCGGCGAGCTGGGATGTCAGTTGCGCAATATCGGCGTCGACGGCGTCGAGTTCCGCATCGAGCTCCTGCTCCCTACCGGTTCGGTGCTGCTCGACAATCCACTCCTGTGCACGTCGCCACGCCCAGGCTTTGTCGAGTTCCCAACCGATTCGGTCCCATTGCTCGTCGCCGGCCGTGGTTCGAACGAGCTTCGCACAGGCGGGCGCCGCCTCCGCTAAACGAGACTCCAATTCGGTCAACCGCAGTTGGTTCAATGTTTCACTGCACGCCGAGACGTACTGATCGACTGAGTCTTCCAACACGCTGAAGTCAGCCGAGTCGAGCGTGTGGATCAATACCTCTCCCTCGGGTGAGGGAGCTTTGTCCACCTCCAGCGACACGGATCGGACCAGCTGATCCAACTCCGCGCGTGCGCTTTCCACATCCGACCTCGTGGCTATAGCACCGGCCGCGCCTGCGATCGACAATGCTTCGGCCAGGGAACGAACTCTCGGGTGCGAATGCGAAATAGACCTGAGCTGAGAGACCAGCTGATCACGAGTTGCCACAACGTTTCGAATAACGTCCAAGGATCGGAACGTTCCTTGCAAGCTGTTGATCTGCAGGCCTCGAGATCCGTCGACGACTACCGAAATGCGCAGGTCGGCGAGGAGCATCCCCGCTGAACGGATAGCGTCCAAAGCCCTCACGTGCTCCGCCACTGCACGGAGTGCACTGGCGTCGGCCGCGGGAGCACCATCCACGGTGGCGACAATGCCTGACTGTTCGAAGGCTCGCTGCTGAACGCTCTTGAAGAATCGACCCGACTTCCATTTCGCTCCTGTCTCCAGAGCGACGGCCAACGCGTTGAGGACAGTCAGGCCCTGAGGCGTGGTGTCCGAACTGTAGGCATCTCGCGGGCCGACGGCGGAGTCTGCTCGCACCGCGATATCGAGAATCGCGGGCAGAGAATCAACGCGCGCCCAGAGGTAGTCGGCCTCGCCGGACAGGACGCGGTCGGCCAGTTGTTGGAATTGGGGCGAGAGTTGCTGCACGTCGTCGACGAGACCATGCAAGCTCTCGCACAGCGACCGAACCTGTTGCGCAGTAGGCAGGTCGACGCCCCCGAGAATCTCGATGAGCTGTGCGGATTCGGCGGTATCGGTCGAAACGCGAGTAGTAGCTCGGGCGAAAAGCTCTTCCAGTGCCGGCCGATCCGGCAGCAAGAATTCGATGGGAGTAAGTAGTTTGGCCGGCCGAGCACTCTGAGTCGGTGACGCTGTACTGATGAGCTTGCGCAGTTCACCGATCTCTGTGCCGGACAGGGAAGGTTGCTTCGCGTGCAGTGGCCCGGGAAGCCACGAATACGCCGCCTCGTTTGCCTTCACCTGTTTGACGATCGATGCTGCGCTACCTTCGTATCCGTCGGAAACAGGAGGATGCTGGTAGGTTTCGGCTTCCCGCAGCGAGCGAATGCGTTCGAGGATGACTGAGCGATTCTGCCGGGCGGCCTGCCGTCGGGCAGCAAAATCCTTGATTCGTTGATCTTCGAGGTGCTCGTTGAAAGAGGATTTGCGCTCGGCGATCGTCGCGACACTTTTGTTCAGCTCGTGCGAGCCACCTCGTGCAAGATCGGTGATGGAGACACAGAGTTCTTGCATCTCGACCGGCAGCTTGTCCCGCAGTACGCGGAGTGCCTGCGATTTCTCGCTCGTGACAAGGACTCGTTGACCGCGAGCCAACAGCGCCGAGACGAGGTTGGCGATGGTGTGGGTCTTGCCTGTTCCAGGCGGACCCTCGACGACAACACCGCTATCCTTACCCAACCGTTCCAGGATCTGTGACTGCTCGGCATTGGCAGGGAGCGGGAAAAGTGGATCGTCGGCGAGTGTCGAAGAAGCTGCAGCGCCGACGCTCTGTAGCCAATGGAGACGGTCGTCGGGCTCGATCGCTTCCACCAGCTGAGCCAATCCCAGAGGCACTGGGGAATCGTCCGCCTCGACGTCGGCGATCATCTTCTCGTAGTACTCGACCAGTGCAAACGCCCCACGCTTACGAAGCACCAATGCTGGTGACGGCGTTAGCATCTTGTCCGCTTTGGCAGCGGGTTGTTCCAGTAGTTCGTTGACCTCGATGGTCTGTGTCAGGGCCCGCGGTGCCCAGTCTTTGAGGAACAACAGAACGCCATCACTCAGCGGCGACGCCGCCTGCTGTTGTAACTGCTTCTGCAAACCGAGCGAACCCGAGGAATCGAAATCTGATCTACCCGTGAGGAGCTGGGTGTCCTCGAGTCGTGGCGAGCTCATCGGGGTCAGGCGTACAACGAGATCACCGGTTGCTTCGTCACGATCAACGGACGCGCTCTGAGTGATCAGGTGGGTCTGCACAGCGTCTTCGGTATCGAACGACGCAAGAGAAAGCAGCCCTGATGCCAGGACCAGTTCGACGGATTCCGGACGGGCAGACAGTTCCTGCATCATGCGTTGCAGCGCCTGATAGAACTCTGCCTGCGGTCGCCTGATGCGATCGGACGCAGCCCAGGTCTGCCACGTCGGCAACCACTCAGCGAATGCGCTGCGCACTGTCTCCGCTTCTGGTGAGTCGCGCTGGATGGCGCCGAGACCGGTCAACGAGCAGGTTTCCGACAACTGCGGAGACTTCGATCGACTATCGGTAACCAGCTTCGCGTCAAGCCATCCTGTGAGAACCTTCGGGACCGGCGGCGGATCTTCGATGCTGACTCGTGGGGCACGGACAGCGATGCCGCCTTGCACGACCGACGGGTCGACCTGGGTGACCCTGTCATCACGGAACAGCCATTCGACCTGCGCGTGCTGCTGAACCTGCAACACCGGACTGGTGCGAGACTTTACGATCTCGCGGAGGAACTGCATGAGGCGCTTTACCCGCCCCTTGAGTTCTGCGTCGTGTTCCCGACTAGCCACTGCCAACTCCAAATTCGCCCCCGGAGGCGACGTCTTCGCTCCCGCGGACAATCTATCGGTTGCCTCCGACACGTAATCCGTTAGCAAGAGGAAAGTACGCGTAATCCGTGGACTCAGCTTCGACGCACGACGGGTACGGACTATTCACCTTCACCGACGGCGACACACCACGCACACTCTCCGCGCACCGGTTCGCACTGCTGCTCGTGCACGGTGAACTCGGTGACGGTGTCGTCGGTGAACACGACTGCGACGAAACATTTTGCGTGCGAGTAGACCACGGGCACCTCGAACTCTGAACCCAATCGGCGAACCTTGCACACGCTGTTGCGCTCGGTCGCCATCTCGGGCCGACGCCGGCGGGCGGGCGGGGATCCGCGCGGACGTTACGGGCGCGGCGTCGCGATCCGCGACGCACTCACCGGAGGCTACGACGAACCACGGCTGCATGCTGCACTCGCCGGCCACAGCTTCGACGAACAAGCACCACCGACATTTGTTCTGACGCCCATGCACTGCCAGACATGTGCCTCAAATGCCACCCGGTTCGCGGTTCTCCACTTGCTCATCGAATAACTGTCGCGCATATATGGCCGACGCTATAGCTGCAATCACACCGACTCCCGTTCCGTACAACCACAATTCGCTAGTGATCCCCACTGAGGAAGCCCACAGCACCATCCAGAACGTGAACAACACCAACCCTGTTGCCGTCGCAAGGAAACATCTCTGCACCAACAAACCGGATCCAGGTAACACCGAACGAAATACTGCGCGCACGAACAGTGCGGTTGCGATCGCAAAACCACCGAACATGAATGCACACCCCACTGCTGCGATCGGAACAATCAACAACAGAACAACTACGTCTTCGAACGCCCCGAACTGCAGGACGATCCACGCGACGTAGAGCAGCGCACACACCCCCGGCCACAGCAACGCCTGTGCACGCCAACTCACCGCGTATCCTCGCGGGAATACGCCAAGAACCACACCAGTGCGCCCAACACCGGTACCGCAATGACAAGAAGACTCCACCAAAATTTACCGCCACTGCGCGCATGGTCGGTGCGCAGAACCGACACCACCGCGCACGCCGTTAAGACGAACCATGCCAAAACAGTGCCCATCCAGAGAAGGTCGTAAGCGAGAGGCAGTGTCGGGT
This sequence comes from Rhodococcus sp. H29-C3, assembly GCF_030063405.1. Lineage (NCBI taxonomy): Bacteria > Bacillati > Actinomycetota > Actinomycetes > Mycobacteriales > Nocardiaceae > Rhodococcus > Rhodococcus sp. H29-C3. Next base: position 92,228 of record NZ_JASITC010000010.1, read on the forward strand.
TGATGTCCTCATTCATGCCGGCACCTTCTGTTGGCCATAGATTGGGGGTCAGAATCCGCGGAAGACACCGTCGGCATCGATTGCGCCGGCGAATTCTTCAAAGTCCATGTTTGCGATCGATAGGTTGTTCTCCACCGACGCCATTGCCTTCGGCGCCACCCGAAACGTCGGATACACCCCACCGGCAGCCAAGGCGTCGTTGCTTTCCTCCGCCCCTGTGTCGACGGCAAGAATCGGGTGTTCGGGATCCGTAATCGCACGGCTGTCGGCGAGAAAAATATAGTAAGGCGGCGGTGATCCGATCAGGGCTTTCAGGTCGCTCAGTGTCAACCCGTCGAACGCCGGGTCATCGACTGGAGTCAGTGCGGCACTTGACTCGATGTCACCGCCGAAATCCCACGGCTGCGTCGCAGTGGCGAGAGTCTCGCGCCACGCTTCGTCGTCCGAGTAATCGGTCCTGACCAGTAGGGATTCACCTTCGGGAAGTTGTCGAGTCATCGCTACATTTTAGACCACACGGTACGGTTCAATCGTGCGTGTGGTGATGGTCTCGACAACATTTTTTCTGACGGTCCTCAAGCGCGCACCGAGACTGATACGACAACTGCGCACGCGTTGAATACGTGCACATTGCCAGTAATCACCGACTGACACGTGAGCCATCGTCTTACGGATGTGGGCAGCGAAACGGCTGTCCATCGGACCAGCTCGATCGAACGATCTAGCATGGGCGGCGTGATCGAACGACGGCCTTCCGGGCACGCGCTATGAATGAACGTGAGATGTCAACGGAAACAGGGATCGAGGGGCATGTCTTCGTCGTCCGGGGCAGACTCGAAGCAGTGGCATCGGATGTCGTGATCGTACCGACGGATGGAACATTCGTACCTCGTCGAACGTGGTGGCCGGCCCTCGACATCGATCAGAAGCCTGCGCCGCCGCTCGACCAAGATCACAGGGCTCGGCGATTTCGACCGCATAGTACTGAGAGCCGATCCGCCTGGCTGTTGCACGTCGCCCACGGCGGCAATCCATCCGTCACGTGGCTGATCGACGGCCTCGAACATCTTTTACGACTAATCGACGCAGACCGGCCGAAGTTCGTGAGCGACGGTCGAGTGAGACCGCTGATCGCGCTCCCAACCATTGGGGTAGGACGAGGAGGGTACGCAGGCGTACGCGGAAAAGTGATCGAGGCGCTCTATGCGACAACACTCGAGTTCGTCGCCAGTTCCGACTTCGATGTCGTTTTCGTGGTGGAGAATGCAGCGGATTACGCTGCCTTCCAAGCGATTCGGCGAGAACGATCCTTGCCAACTCGGCAGCGCGAGGCGGGCGCCCAATTGGCTTCCAAAATTCGAGGTGGGGACACCGCTCTCCTGCTCGGTGCCGGCGTCAGCATATCGGCAGGCCTCCCCACCTGGGACGAGCTACTCGCAACCATCAAAAAGGACACACTTCCAGACCTGGATCCGGATCAATTTGCAACGCTGGGTGTCCTCGACAGAGCCCAATTGCTGTCGAAGTCTGTTCAGGGGCAAACCCTCGGAGAACGCGCAGCGGGAGCTACGGGAGCTGATGCGAAAAAGGTACCCACCCTTGCGCACTGTCTTCTGGCGTCGTTGTCAGTCGAGAAAGTTGTCACCACCAACTACGACTCCTTGTACGAGGACGCATTCAAAGCAGCGAACGGCCCAGATTCGATCTCGGTATTGCCGCGCGAGAACGCCGTTGGTGATCGCGCATGGCTACTCAAGATGCACGGTGACGTCGCGGCACCTGAAAGTATCGTGCTGAGTCGTCGAGACTTCGTTCGTTACGACGCCGAGCGACGCCCTCTCGGGTCCATCGTGCAATCCATCATGGCCACAGGCCATCTCATTGTCATAGGCGCCTCGATGACCGACGACAATGTACTACGGCTCGCGCATGAGGTTTTGGCAATGAATGCCACCAACAATCATCAACGCCCGTTGGGCACGGTGGTCACCCTGCAGAACGATCCCGTACGAAGTGCACTCTGGGAAGGCGATTTCGATTACCTCGCAGCGTCCGACTCATCCAATATGAAAGTAGCGGCGCGAGACCTGGAGATCTTGCTCGACGGAACCGCGATGTACTCCAGCGACAGATCCCCGTACCTACTCGACAATCGGTATGCCGAGCTGTTGAGTCCAGAAGAGGCGCAATTAGCCGACCACCTTCGTGAGGCTGCTCATCGAATCCGCGCACTCACCCCTGTCCAACGCGGCAGATGGAAGTCACTGGAGACAGTTCTGACGGCTATGGGCGACGGCGAACTATCCCAGAACCACGCTGGCATTCAGCCTGAGCGGACCGTGAAGGCGATTCGGGATCGTGGGCTTTTCAGAAGGTGATCGACAATCGCGCGAGATGCGCCGCTCCAGATGCGTCTTCGACACCAAATCGTGCGTAGCCGTTGCCTGGACCGGGCGTTCACCGCAGACGGCCGAGCCGCCACAACCGAGGAGAACGCAATGGAATGGTACGTGTCGATCTGGAACAGCGAGACGAAACGAATCGTCACCCGGGGTGGCGAGGCGCATGATCGTGAGACTGCGATCGAGCAGCTCGTCGCGATGGGCCGTTCGCTCACGCACACCGAGGACGGCACGCTGATCGGTAAATTCGGCAATGTCGTCGTCGATGACGAGCCGGGCAACTCGGTCCCGTTCGGCGACCAGGACCTGAGTGACGACGAACTCCGTCGCCGGGTGCATGCCGCCATCGAGTACACGATGGGACGGATCGAACCCTCGTACCAGCCTATTCAGACGATGCCGAGTGGACAGGAGGGTCCCACGAAGTTCTCCACCCCAACCGGTGCCGTTACCGATCAATGGGATCGAATTGCGCTGTGGCTCAGCACCTATCTCGACACGGCACCTGTGATCTCGGCAGAGCAGACCGCCATCGACGACGCCATCGCACGCACCGGCGTTAGCTGGCCCGAGGAACTGCAGGCGCTTTTCAGGTCGGTCAACGGGTTTCCACATGATGCGTGGGTGCCGCTGCTGCCGTCGCACGAGTTGTTCGATCTCGAGCGCGTGATCGACGAGCGTCAAGTGGAGCTCGAGGTCTGGGGCGAATTCGCCGAGGACATGGACGAGGACGAGTTGAGCACGTCGATGGCCGGGGACTCGGCGGGCACGTGGCTCCCAGAGTTCGTGCCGTTCGCGGGCGTCGACGGCAACCTACTGTTCGTCGACACCAGGCCCGGTCCACTACGCGGATGCGTGACCGAATTCGACAAGGTAGGCGCCGACGACGGCGGCCCGCAGTGGATCTCGATCAGCGCATTGCTCACCGACCTTGCCGATGCCCTCGAGTCGGGTCGCCCGTTCGCCGGTGCGTGGACACCATCGGTGGTCGACGGGCAGCTGAAGTGGTTGTACACCAACTAGACTGACCCCCTGGACCAGTCCGCAGCATCGCGTTGGCGCTGCACAGCACTTCTCGGGAGCGTCTACCTCTGCCGGAAGTCCGAGCCCTTCGACAGCATGGTCGGACTGTTCGGGGCATGGCTTCTGGTGAACTGCACCGTCCGGACCAGACCTGGTCACCACACCGCGGCTGATCGGTACTTTCGGCGCAGTTCACTGTCGATCCTCTATTCCGTCGACAACCTCGCGCGGTCGCTCTCCGGTAGTGCCGCACCTGAGAGGTCTAACTGACAACACGAACAGTGTCGCTACCGCCTGGCCCGACGGGTGCGCTCGGCGAAACGGTCGAGTGCATCGAGGATCTCGTCTGCCTGCCACACGCGGTTCCGTCGCCCCTTCGACGTCTGGTGGAGAACGCCCGCGTCGACGAGTCGGTCGATGGCTCGTTGAGCGGACATATCACTGACATCGAATGTCCTCTGCACGAAGGGGTTGTCGATCACTGGTTGTGCAACAAGTGCATCGATCAGGCTCCATACGACGGATTCGCGGCGCGCAACAACGGCTCCGATGAAACGGTCTCTAGCAGCTGCCAATTCGTCTATCAATATTCGGCCATTCGACACCGCTGTGAAAGTCGCGGCATTCAGGCGCCGAATTATCGGTTCGACGTGGCCCATTCTGTACTCGTCAAGGCTCGAAAAGTAGGTCGCCGTGTCCGTCAGCAGTCCGGCAGACAATGGGGCCGTGACACGTTCGATTACTTCGGCCCGTCGAAGCATCGTATGTATCAGTGATCTGCCGGTACGTCCGTTTCCATCGGTGAAGGGGTGAATCGTCTCGAACTGTGCATGGGCAATGGCCACCTGCGGAAGGACTGGTAGATCGTCCCTCGATGCGAACACGAAAAGATCGTCCAACGACTTCGCAAGCCGATCGTGGTGTGGCGGAACGAATGCAGCGTGGTGTGGGCCGACATCAGAGCCACCGATCCAGACCTGCTGAGTGCGCCATCGGCCTGCATCGGGGTCACCTGCCGGCTTCATCAGTGCCCGGTGCATGGCAAGTACCGACTCGGCGGACACCGTTGCACTCACTGCGAGTGCGGCCTCCATGGCGCGCACGTTGCCGCTGACGATCGACGCGTTTCGACTGCTCGGCGAGCCCAACTCGGCGAGAGCCAACGAACGCGCGCCGACGGTGAGGTTCTCTATCTGCGACGAGGCAGCGCTCTCGGATCGCAGCAGGATCGAGCTCATCGGCGCCAGCTCGGTGGACGAGCCGAGCCGCTTCGACGCGTATTCGTCGAACCGAACGATTTCACGCAGCGCATCCTCGGATTCAGCCGACAATTCAGCAGGAAGCTGCAGATCGAGGTCGCCGATCCGAGGAAGGACGGCAGCTCGGTAGTCCCCCGCGTGCAACCTGCGTTGGGTTCTGGATGCATGCATGGATGACGCCTGCCACGGCCGACTCTCGTACTCGACAGCAGCCAGCCCGAGATTTGGATCAGTGGCCATCGGACTACCATACCAATCTGTAATCCTTTATGGATTGGTAAAGATCCAGTTACGCCACCAAAAGCCTTCATTTGCATCCGCTGATCCCGGCAGGTCAGCGTCACACATCTGTGACAAACGCGGAGCATTCGATGCGAAAACATTCCTGGCCGCTCGGGGCACTTTGGTTGACATGACGCTTGCCGCAGAGTGCGGGGGTTCAGCAGCAGGCTGTCCGGAGACAACGGAGCTGTGGGTAAACCGCAGCTGACTGGCGGCAAGGGTGCTCGTTCCACGGGTGGATCGAGCCACAGGCCCTCACCAGCATTGCCGGCTACGTGCTGGGCAGAACCGCTCGCGTCTTCGTGTAGATTGCTCACGAGTCGAGACTGGGGGGTCCACTTTTGAATGCAGTTCTTGTTGGGGTGTGCGAATGCGTTACCGCCTGTCCCTCGGTGCCGCGTCGGGCACGCTGATGCCCGACGCGGAAGGCCCGGACACCGTCGATGCCGATCCGGCGACCATGATTACTGCTGCTGAGACACTCACCTCCATCGCACACGAACTCCATGAGGGCTTTGCTGCCATGTCGACGGACATTCAAGGAACAGTTAGTGATCACTGGTCGGGGGCGGCCGCCAACGACTACCTCGCGAGGTGGTCTGCTGTGCGTAACCACGGCGGACTGGTGGTGGACCGCCTAGAAAGCCTGATTGACGGGCTGACTATTTCGCGCGTTGAGTATCAGTCAACCGAGTCAGCGAACGCCTTCTCCATCCGAACTCTGAACCTCGACTAGCAATGGAGGGAAACTACACGGTCGATGTCGACGAACTTCAAGCTCTGACGCACAGAATCGACAGCTACGCGTCGCTCGTTCGAGAACGCGTGCTCGCGGCCGATGCAGCGGTGGCGCGCCTGTCGATGGGGTGGACCGGCCCAGCAGCGGACTCATTCCAGATCGCACACCAAGAGTGGGTCAGTTCCGCCGAGATGCTCGTCGAGTTTGTAGCCGACATGGCGGTGTCGGCGAGATCCGCGTGCACGGCGTATTCGGCTGCTTTCGAGGGTAATTCGAGTATGTTGCTGCAGGGCCGTTCGTGACCAAGCAAACTGCATCACCTTCGGTCTTGTATTCTGCTGCGACCCTGTGTAATGACGCAGCGGTGATCTCGTACGAAGTCGTCACCGAGACAACTTCAGCGCTGTCCGTTGCGAGTGGAATGGCCGGTTCGCACGACACAGCGCGGGAGTGGGCCACCACCTATGACGAGCGTGCATCGACGCTGCTGACATCGCTAGATGATGTCGTTCGAGCGTTGGAGAACTATTGCGTCGTGCTCAATCAGGCCGGCCACAACCATTCTATGGCGGAGAGCGCGGCCAACGGGTCGTCGACCGCGACGCCGGAACCCCCGTCTTTCGCTGCCGTGATGCCGGGTTGCACTGTCCCGCTGCAGCAGTCAGCCGGAGGGCCCGGCAACGGCCTGGAGGACTACGCCTTCGGCATTGCGGACGCGGTTGGTATTCCGGTACCCGACGGTGATACCGAGAACCTTCGGCGGGCCGGTGCGTTGTGGCGGAACCTGAGTATGAGCGGGGGGATCGACGACGTCCTCGCCCGCCTTCGCTCGGCGGAGGATCTGTTCTTCGACATCGAATCGACTGAGACCGATCTGATTCTAGACGACATGGACGACCTTCGAACGGGCCTGCAGTCCATCCAATTCGCTTGTGGCGAGCTGGCGGACTCCTGCGAAGAGTACGCCGCGAACATCGACGAGCTCCGATCGCAGCTGTACGGAATCCTGGAAGACCTCGCGGAAGAGCTCACCATCACCGCCGCGATATCGATCGCTGCGGCGTGCATCAGCTTCGGTGCGTCGGCAGTCGTCGGCACCGCGAAGTCTGCTGAGTCGATCAAGAAGTACGGAACCCTGATCGGCGACGGCATTGCTGCGTGGTCCTTTTCCAAAAGCATCGGCAGCGGTGTTCGTGTCGGGGCGGATCTGGGTGTGGTTCAGCGAGTGCTGCAGCGCCTGAAATCCATCGGCCAGAAGGTTGTCGACGCTGCTCGTCGCACACCGCCAAAGCGCAGCATCGATGAACTGTTCGCCAACGGGAGCAAGCCGAAGGCGTCCGAATTAGAGGAGTACGCGCAGTCAGAAGGATGGACCAAGATCCAGACCGCCAACGGGCCGCCGAAGTACATCGACGAGAACGGTGTGACACGGTTGACGATCAAGAGCGGTACCGATAGAGCACCGGGAAGCGGAGATCCGCACGTAGAGATCAGGAACGCCGATGGTCAGCGAGTCGACCCGTTCGGCAACGAAGTGACGCGCAGAAGCACTGGAAACCACACTCCGATCGAATGGGACTTGCCATGAACAAAGACTATTCGCAGCTGAAGGGGCTCAAAGGCCTGTATCTGGAGGACAGCTACGTGCTGTCCATATCAGAGGCTCCGGGCCAGTTCACGTTCGCGCTCGATGCGGTTCTGACGCCGGAAAGCGCACGTTACAAACCTCCGAAGCCCGACGAGCAGTACTGTTACGCGCTCGGCAGGCTGGTCTTCAGCGAAGTCACTGCGGTCAAGTGGATATCAAGATCGGCCCAGCAGTACACAGACGCAGCAGGCGACGTCGACCTCGGCAACATCGACAATCTTTCTTTTGAACAGGGCCTGTATGTCGCCGAGGGCGATTGGGGACAAGTGGAGATTCTTTCGTCGGCTGATCCAGAGTTTCTCTTCGACTGATTACTTCGCTCGAGTCCTTTCGCAGCGAGATCGGTCGGCCGAACGACTACCTCGCTTGCAAAAAACTTTGCTGCGCTCGCCTTTCGAGTGGAGACTGAGCAACTCCAGAGCGCTCCGATTGCGGATTCAACTGCCTAATTGGTGGGGAGACTATTAATCTCATGCGCATTCGGCTTTGCCCGCTAGGACGTCGGCGTCAGCTACTCCCCTGCCCAACACAGGCAGCGCGGTAGCGGATACTGAGTCCGCAGTGGCGGATTCGGGGCCACGATGTACTCGACACGGGGTCGGTCGAAGCGCACGAACCTTGGGATGCGCTCCGGTATCTGCCATTCGGTCCGTGCGCTCGGTGGTCATTGGGCTGTCAGAGTTCGTGCCGTTCGCGGGCATCGACGGCAACCTACTGTTCGTCGACACCAGGCCCGGTCCATCGCACGGATGCGTGACCGACTTCGACGAGGCCGGCGCGGACGACGGCGGCCCGCAGTGGGTCTCGATCAGCGCGATGCTTACCGACCTTGCTGATGCTCTCGAATCGGGTCACCCGTTCGCCGGTGCGTGGACACCATCGGTGGTCGACGGGCAGCTGAAGTGGTTGTACGACACGTAGCCGGCGTATTACCAACGGCATTCCTACGGGCGCCTACCTCAATCGTGTTCTCAACCAGCTCAGCGCGTGGATGCGTAGTCGCAATACCTACGCGACACGGGCAACCAAAGTAGTGCGACGGCAACGAGGCCGAGTAAGACAATTGTTACGACCAAGGGCCCACCGAGCAATCCGAACAGCGAGACCACCGCAAGTCCCGACGCCCACACACGTGGCCAGTGCTTCCCCTGGTACACGCCGCGCGCGAACGTGACATATCCGAACGCGAAGGCAGCGGCAACTGCGACCATTGCGAAGACCAAAGCAATGGTGGCTCCGTCGATGTAGTCGTCCGTATACAAGGTTGCCGCCCCCGAGGGCTCCATACCGACCAGGTTTTGAACGCGACCCTGCAGATCCAAAATGGTCAGCACACCTAAAAGCGCGGTCAACAACGACAACACGGCAGCCAGAGCCAACACACCGAAAGCAACATGCATGGGTATCGGTCTTGCAACCAACGGCGCACCAGATCCCCGCGGCGTCCAGCCCGCAGAAGAGTTGCGCGAAGCGAGCACCGACTCGGCCGGCCCAGCGAGACCGAAGGGATCAGCGCTCTGCTGCGGTCTGACAGGCGCACTCCTGCTGAACCACGGGTCGTCGTCCTGCGTCATGAAACCGTCTCCGTTCTAGAGCACACCGTTAGCCGAGAGAACCCAACGAATGGGGTCGAGGCACCGAAAGGGCGAGATTCCGTTGTCGTGGAGCCGACTTCCGACCGGTGAATCTCCGAGCGCCGATACGGCAAAGAAGCGATGAGGGTATGCCTGCCCCGTCTGTGTGTTCGTGACTGATCGGATCACAGGGCCCGCATCGAGTCGCTGAAGCAAGCTACTGACTTCTTCGTGCAACAACCGACCATCGTCTTCGTTGTATGTCGGGCTGTCCATGCCCGGGTCGCGCGAGAATGCTGCACCCGGATTGGACATGATCTCACTCCATTGGCTGCCGTTGACGTTCTGGAGAGCTTGCAATGCATCGAACTTCGACAAGATCATTGCAATGCGCGGAGTCTGGCGGTTGATCAGGTCGGTGACCGTGCGAAAAACTACCCTGGGATCGCCGCCTCGGTAGCCTTGCATGGGAATGAGATCCATCAACTGGTGCGCAATCTCCTCGACGCGCAGCGGGTCGAACAGAAACAGGACGGCATCGGCCAGACCGAAGAAGTGCCAGGCATGTCCTTCGGTATTCGCGTTCTCCAGATCCTCACCAGCTACGTCGCGAATCACCAAGTACTGCTTGACTCCTTGCCAGATTCCCAAGCTGAAGATCAGCGGATCCCGCTGGTAGGAACTCGCTGTGTTGACGGTGGGAGTGGGCTCGAGAAGGCCCCGCTCCTCATAGAGGGGGCGTTCGTAGAACTCGCGATAGTTACGCTCGGTCTCTTGATTGGCTGGATCGACCGATTGCCCTTGCCGCTCCACGAGACGCTGCAGTTGTTTGATCATGACAGCGATATAGACAGTCTTTCCCGTTGCGCGAGCTCCGGCCATCGTGATGCAGGTGGCGTTTCCCCAACGCCAGTACGCCGGTAACTTGAAATGGCAGATCGGACACAAATCCACAGCAGGCCGGCCGAGCTGTTCCTCAGCGTAGTTAGGAGTGGGAGTCCAATCAGGAGGCCCGTTTTCCGGCTTGCGTAGCTCTATCGTCGTACCCATAACCACGGGGACGCCGCTGTACGCTGATGCGCGCTTATTCGATTCTGTTTCCGTCGGTGTCTCGGCCGTCCACGCAAACCACTCGGGGGAAAGATGATTGAAGCACCTGGGGCACTTGGTCATATCGAGGATCCTCGTGCATCGTTGGCGATACGATCGTTCAATGGGCGGAGGAACGACCGAACAATTTCCTCGACCTCTGATGGTCGAGAGACCAGATAGTCTGCAGTGTCGGAGCCGTCCGGCGCGGGGACTACGACCGCGCCTGCGAAAGCGCGGCAACGTTGCGCTGCTCGCGATGACGACGCGATCATCGAGGCGAATCGCGAATCAGCCGACTCGCGTCCACTCGCGACGAAGTCTGATGGGGAATCAGTAACGAGGACGACCATAGAGTCCGGTCTCACGGCGTCGAATTGGTCGCCATTTCCAAAGCCGATGCCTGGCTTCGTTGTTTCGAGATGCGTATGGACCGTCGATCCCAAATCACCGGGTCCACTGTACGGAAGACCGGCCGACGTGTTTCCGACGATCGTTACTTCGGGATTTCGATCGTACGAAATCACTGTGGAAACTCCCGCGAGTATCTCCATGATCGCGCGCACACTGCCATCCGCAATCGCGGGCAACATGGACGCACTGGTGTCCACCCGGATGTCGAGCATGGTCTGCTGACTATCGGACAATTGGTCGACGCGGAGCACCGACCTGGCCGCGGCCCGCGCTGACGACGCCAAGGGCCCGAGTTCGATCTCAGGCTCCTCCAAGCGGGTGACTACGGCAATGCGATCACCGTCGGGACCGATCGTGGCGAGCTCGAGATAACTCAAACCTGACACGTCGCGCGGGGTGAGCTGCGCACGATCAGGGTCTGGTTCGTTCGAACTATCGACCGCGACCGAAACGTGAATCGTCGTCCCACTCGGGAAGGTCGAATTGCCCTGCGCGGGAACGGCTACAAGCAGCATCTCGTACTCCACCCTGGGAAGGATGAGCATCCCGGGGCTGTGCGCAATCACAGTGGGATCAGAGACGCCGCTGTGACGGACGTCGAGTGCAGCGGCTCCTGCGACACCTACCACCGACATGGACACCATCAGTGGCCGTTTCGGCAGGTGGGCTTTACTCTTGCCGTCCAGCACGTAGGTAACCATCAGATGGTGTCCTTTCGATGATCCTGCATTGTTACATTGTCTACCACTGTGCCCCTCTATCTTCGCTTGGCCTGATATCCGAGATGTATCGACGAATACCGTGTGCCTCCAACCACTCCCCTACACAACGCGGGTAGTTCGCAAAGATTCTCTCGGCATCGTGTGCGGCCATGTCACGAACGAGAGGCCACATTGCATCGCGCAGTGAATCCGAGTCCGACGGTCCCGAATACAACTGTTTCCGGACAAGTTCGGATAAGAACTCGTCCTCCCTGGAGGGACGTGCCGATGGTCGCTGATAGCGCTGCTCGACGAAATCGATGAACGACTTACCTGCCATGCGAGACACATCGACGACACTCCGTGCCATCAAGGCACGAAGCTGACCGGACTGGGACTCGGCAGTCGCGATCAGATGCGAACGGCATTCGGCCGTATAAGCTGAAACATCATGCCCCATCGACTGTGCTACATAGAAAAGAAGTCCGAGTTTCTGCGAAAGATCCTGCGCTAGTTCTGATGCCGCAATACTGCGACCGAAGAGTTCGTTGTAGTCGTTCATGATCGGATCGAAGTAAGTGTCGATGAAATTCACGACAGCGGAGCGAGTCAAGTCACCCCAATCTGCCAGTCCACGCAACGCGCCCCACGCTATGGTCACCTGGTCGGACTTCACACGCCGACCATCAAGTTTCGGCCGGTGGCCCGCCGCAATGAGGTGCGCCAGGACCGTGGCCAAGTGAGCAGTGTCCTCCGCGTACAGAACCACTTGACGCGCGGCTTCGGGCGGAACGAATTCGCCGAATGTTTTGAACAGGGCACCGACGTCACTCGGCGACAACGCATTCAGTCGACACAGCGCACGAAGATCCTCGGATCGGTCACTCGGGTCGGCCCTTTCCCGTTGGTCATCGAGGATTCCCCACACGGCAAGGCCGGCATATTCCCGCACGTGAGCCCGTTCAGGAGGCGAGGCCCAATCAAGCATCAACGTGCTGTACACATACTCCAGGAACAACGCGACGTCGTAGGGATACTCGAGCTGATTCTTCTCATCGGCGATCTGACACAGTGCTGGAACGTCCAACTTCGATGGAGCGACCCATCGGATGACTTCCACCGAAAATCGGTGACCGAACCGAACCTCCCTCAGCCGCGGCATGGTCGCAAGAGTCCGACGGACGACTAAGCGCAAAGTACGCTCGTCCAGTCGACGACCTACTGTCGCGACGATCCTCGGTCCAGCTGCTGGATCCATCAATTCAGCTGCGACATTTTCGAAAACCTGGCACAACTGCTCGACGAGGTCGAAACTCACTGCCGCATCGGCATTGGTCGCTACGAGCACGTCTGCGATGCGAAGAAGGCGTACTGTCAGATCAGCTTTCTTAGCGAATCGATCACACGCCAAGCCTGAGAGTTCGCCGAGTAGCGCACTGATATCGGTCGAAAAGACAGACGGAGCCAAACCTGCGAACTCTGCTCCGATCTCGCCGGCGGGATGCAGGCTCATCCACTCGTCGTCGCGCACTGCAAGTCTGATCAGGCTGCTGAGAGCGCCGGTTGTATTGCGGCCGTGCGACTTCGAGCGAATAAGTGCGGCCATGGCCTCGACCGCGGACTGCGGCGCGAATTCGGCATCGATCTCGTCGGACACTTCCGCGAGTCGTGACTCGGGAAGAAGCGATCCCGGTCGATGCTCGGAGACTACTCTCGATGCCTCGCGCTTGACGTCTTCCAAGCTTGGGAACGACAGCACTGCGATCGCCAATGGCCACATCGGCGACAACCCTTCACCACCCGCCTCCTCCGCTATAGCGTCCTGAAGTTCGACGACGGACAGAGCGGTCGCGTAGTCGCTCAGCGACGCTTGTGCCAGCATCGACCACGGCGTGACCTCGACCGAGACCCCGTGGTGCGTCCGATGCGGGACTCCGTCGAGCACTCCCAAAATCGGATCGTCCTGTGAGTCGAGGACAACTATGCCGCTGAGAGCTTGGAGGGACTCCTTCTCGGAATCCGGGGCGACGGTGAGATGAACTCTTCTCCCGATATTTTCAACAACCGCGCCCGCTCGATCGTGAGTGCTCCAGTTGAATCGCCTGCTCGTCGCCGGCGACATGAAAAAGCTGACAGCGCCGATCCACAGGGTGCCCGATTCCGAGTTCTCGGTCAGCAGCACCACCGGTGGTCCACCTTCCCACGCGTGTGCCACGGCATCGAGCAGAACCTGAAGCACCCCGAGGCGAAACACGCGGACGTCTGTCAAGAATGCAAGCACCTTCTCGCGGGTAATTGCACTGCCAGGTTCCGGAAGCGACGTCGAAGACACAACTGCGGATCTCGTGGCCGCCGGCCCGTACGGCATCGACCAGGAGGGCGACAACCACAGTTGAATAGGCCGAAAGGCCGGGATCGGATCGTCGATGGCACGGTCCAACACAACGTGCGCGAAGATGTTTCCCGGACGACCAGATCCATCGGTGCCTGCTTCGGCGATATGCCAGTAGGCCGCACCACCCGGTACCGCGGCGTACATCAACCGACGCTCGCGGCCTTCGATTGCTTCCGGCGTCGGATACCGTTCCAACACCGGCTGCAGATCGAATCGAGTCGACACCCAGGCCGTCAGAGCGTCACGCTCGGCCGGATCCAGGTCTCCTGAGACATCCTTGACTTGCCATCCGCCTCCACTACCCGAGCCGTCGTCGAACGACGTGTAGATCAGGTGTGCGAAACGTGTCGGAGCCGACGGTGTCACCGGTCCGGTCTCGCATCGGTCTCCAAGAGAAGCTGTGCGACAGGCGGGTCCAGCAACGCATACGACTTCGCTCGCGCCGAATCGATGTCCAAGAACAATCTGACATATCCGCGGCGGTTGGTTGCGTCTGCACTCCATCCGGTCGGAGTCCACTGTGGGACCAAGCGTGGGGGAAGAAACTGCCGCATCTCGCGACCGGAATGATCGTTCTGATCGCTCAACAGCAGAGCCTCACCGTCTCGTGCGCTGAGGGGCAGCCTTTCGTGGTTGTAGACCAACGTGAACGGGGCAGGGGGCTCCAGGTCGCCATCGGCGCCCATTGTGATCTCCAGACGGGTTCCACCGTTCGGTGTCACAATTCGATTGAGCAGATACCAAATACTTGCGAGACCTTTGTAGTCCAAAGTGGTTACCGTGCCGGCCACCCGTTCACCGCGCGAGTACGCGATCGGAACGAGATGTACAGAACAACCTCCGGGTGGTAGCCGCTTGAAGGACAAACCCCCGTCGCGCTTGTACTGGGTCGCCGAAATCTCCAGATTCGGTTGACTTTCCAGCAGATTTTCGGGCACATGATTTCTAGGCCCGTAGTACGCGTACACACTCGCTGCTGCCTTCGGCCAGCCAAAGGTCACCAGCTGGTTTGCGCAACGCTCCACTATCCGCGCGTCGGTTACCGGCGAGATCGGGCGGGTCTGCACGGTCGTCTTCCCGACGCGAGCCGAACCGTTGAGAAGGGTGACCGGTGTGAGATACGCGCGGTCCCAGCCCGCAGGCCAGGGAATTCTCCGCATCCGCGACGTGCCACCCTCACCAGCCTCGATAGGTTGAGCGAGTTGCGTTTGGCGAGACAAGCCCTCTACTTCGATTGAACCTTCCGCCAGGACTGCGAAACGCAGTCCAGCGTCGGGTGGAGTCTCGGTGCGATAAACGAGAACATGGCCGGATTCGGGTGTCGTCCAAACCAGTTCGAAGGAGGGCTTGTTCGGATCCTGGTCCGGGTGGACTGTGAGGTCTTCCACTGGTTCGAGAACGACGGAAACCAGAATCTCGCCCTGCGACGGCGCGGATTGTCGCACGCCATCAGCGACCGATACCTCGGAGATTGCCCGATACAAGTACCTTTGGCCACGCACCACATCTTCGTCGACGAAGCCGGTGAGGTTGTCGGCGTGTTGTTCGATCTGGTATCGGGGATCGTTGGATACCGGGGACATACCGTCCAGGGGAATTCGATAGATACGCACAGCTCTGGTCCCCTGGAAAGCCGACCATCGGCCGATCACCCGGCCCACGTCCTCGGTGAGCTCGAATCCCGTCACAGGACTTACCGCTTCGCCGTACGCAATCTTGTCGGGCTGTTGCCTCGTCGCGTCCGCAGCATCATGTCCGCGATGGCACCACACCTGATAGTTGCGGACTGCAGACGTCGGCGGTCGGTCGTCGACCCACGTCGTAAGTGATGTCACGCCCAGGAGCTCACCTGCTTCAGGCTTGTACGGTGCGTTGATCTCACCCGAGATCACACGATAGATGGCGATCGAGCCGTCTGCATCGGGGTGCGGTGACCATGACAACCGGCGCCCGTCACCGGCGTTGGATACCTTCAGTGGCTCGGGTTGGAACGTGCTCTCGAAGTTGTACTCGCAGAAGTCCGAGGACTCGAGACCACTGAACTCGGACTTGTCTGGAAGAGCGGGCGACGGTGTCGACGCTTGCGGCTCGTCCTTTCTTCCGTGGCGCGCGGTCCCCGGCGGGACGACAAAAGTTGGGGCGGGATCCACCCTGGTGCTTTCCTCGACCGGGGCAACAGCACTCGGCACTTCGGCTTCCGCTTTCGTATCCTTTGCACCTGCGTTCGAGAAGACCTCGGCGATACTCCCCGCCAAGGACACCGATGGTCCTCGCAACTGCTTGCGAATCTGCGTCGCTGAGGTATGGCCGTACTTGATCAGGTTGTGAAACGTGACGTCCTTGATCGACGCTGCAGCGGTATCGCCTGCTGCAATCCGGTCCGCTCGCCACGCCAACAACGCGTCGATAGGTGTCCGCTCCCCTGCTTTGGTGTCCGGCGCTTTCGGAGTCGGCTTCTCGATGTCCGGGGACGTGGAGCTGGAGGTGGCGATCGGGGGCTTGGCCGGACCGCTTCGCGGAGTTCGTAGCTCCTCCGGGAGGTGGCGGAGCACCTCCAACGGGTCCATCCCGAACTTGATCTGGTGATTGATATGAGTGATCGTGTCGGCCCAGTCGGACGCCGCGGGTGACACTCCTGACTTCGACCACCCGTCGGGATCGCTCGAGATCGTCTGTATGTCGCGGGCAGTCGGAACACCGAAACCCACGCCTGCTGCGGCCTGTGCCCACTGGGTCAACGCCGTGGAGCGTCGAGCCTGCTTATCTGTCGCCATGTCAGAATCTGAACTCTCTGTTCTGCGGTGGGTCGTAGCTTTCGGGAGCGTCAACCGGCCTCGACTCTGCGACGCTGTGACGGTCGGGCATCTCCGGGACCGTCCAGTCCTGTGCGGCCACAACCGTCGTATCGCCCGATCCGACGGTCAACTGGTCGACGGACAGTCCGTCGCTGATCTGTGTTGCAACGCTGACCGTCCCGATACCGGCCCAACCACGCTGCCGGACATCGTCCTTGACTGCAGTCATACCTTGTGTGGTTGCAAGGTCGGTGACCATTCCGCGATCGAAATGATCGACTCGTCCCTGGCCAGGTGCGTCCGCGACCCCTGCCAGGAAGTCGTTCAATGGCACGAATGTTTTGGTGCCGTCGAGAAGAACTTCGATTTGTCCGGTAAGCGACTGCACGAGTTCCGACTTCGGACCCATCAGGTTCGTCCGCGCCTTGTCCCACATCAATGCGGCACCGGTAGAGGCGAACGATCCTCGAAAGAAGTCTCTCGACCAACGGTCCAATGAGGACGCAGATCCGCTTCCCGGAGCTCGCCACAACAGCGTCGGATCGGCTTTGATATCTCGACCATCGCTACCCAAGGACTCTCCGGCGTTGACCATTGCCCGCTCCCAGGGCGTACTGAGCCAGCCCAGACCGAACAGATCCTGCCGGAGGTATTCCGCGGTGCTCGCCAGCTGATCTGGGTGTGGATTCGCATACCCGATGGCTGTGTTCTTGGGTAGACCCCACGCAATCCTGCCCTCATGCGACCGCTGAAAGGTGTTCGGCCCCAATGGTTCAGCGAGGAACGCGCCCAGCGCTCGACTCCATGAGAGGTACTGAGAGTAAGCGTCGCTCAACCGATCCAAATCGCGTAGTGCAGTTCTGAGATTCGCCTCGTCCGCCTGCTCGTTCGCTGCTGCAGTTTTACGTCTGTTCAGGTCCTGGAACAGGTCGCGTTGCCCTCGCAGGAACACAGACACGAGTACGACGATCCACAGAACAATCGATCCCACGATGACGAGGGCGCCGATCCACCAGTCGAACCATGCTTGCGCGATCCCGACCGCCGACGCCGCGATCACCAACACCAGGATCACCGACGTGATCTGAATCCACCGCGCAAGTTTGTTGTGTCCCTTACTCTCTGCGGGTGCCGGTCTGTCTGCGTGCGCCCGGAGCCTCGCCAGCAAGTCCTTGACTTCACGATGGCGGTCGTCGAAGTTGCGCGCGAGTGTGGTGCCCACAGCAACGGCGAAACTATTGCCCGTCCGCGAGCGCCACTCGTCGAGTGCTGAGCCGGTCCGGCGCGCTTCGATACCCAACGACGCGTCCTGGTCGAATTCGCTCAACCGGCTTCGAAGCTGGCTCGCACCGATCACGTCGGTCGCGTCGACACTGTCGACTTCGACCGTCGCGGCAACGACACCAGGGATGCGATCGAATTGTTCGGCCGGCCCCGGTACTACGTCCGATGCCCGTCGTAGGACACCTCGGCTCGCGCCGATCTGCACTGGCGGCAACTCGGCGGACCTTGCACCCCCATCTGCAAGAGTCATCGCAGCACGTGAGTAGTCCTGCCAAAGGTCGGAGAGGTCCGCGCGCGCAGCATGGTGTCGATCGTCGTCCATCGACTCTATGGAACTGCGCAGTTGGTGCGTGGCCGAACCTACCTGGAACCAGCTGGCCGACCGCCCCTGTGTTGTGCGACCGTTGGCCACCACCTCGTAGGCAGACGGATTCTCGCCGAACACCGTTGAGTGAACGGCTCCGGCGACGGAGGAAGAGACGCTGTCGACTACACGTGCATACCAAGCCGCAGGTGCATTGCGGAGCGCTGCACCGAGAAACGAAAAGAACATCTTCAAAGCAGCCCAGAATCCAATGATCTGGGTCTGCTCGACGGCATAGGGGACGCGGTCACCCATCAGTACTGCGCGATGCTTGTCCCACAGATTGCGGGCCATCGTGTGCGTCGCCAGCTGTACATCATCGATGTACGTGACGGGCGCGCCACCTTCGCGGGGTAGAGGCAATTGGCCGTCTTGTTCGAATATCTGTCTGCGCAGCGAATTTTCGACCTCCGAAGTGTCCAAACGTCGGTAGAACGAGCGCGTAAGGCTGAGTAAGTTGCCGGGAAGGACGGGCTTGTCATCGAAGGGGGCATGTTCGACGTCGGCCCATAGCCCGGACACAGCCGCCACAACCGGCGCCGCATGGCGTCCGATTTCGAGACCGTTGTCCTCGGCGGAGAGTGCGATGTGCCCCATACCCGGGCCGCGTGCATCTTCTGGAGCGATCAGGATGTTGTGCCAACCGTCGAGCGCCAAAACCGTGTTGGTGGGCGGTACACAACCTGGTCGGCCGAGGAGCAACCGCAACCGCACGACGCGAGCTCCACCCGAGGTCGAGGCCAACAACTCGGCTACTCGGCGCTCTGTATCGATGCTCAATGCCGGAGACTGTCCGGTAAGAGGCACGAGCACGGACAGTCGGAGCGTGAGAATCCGTTGCGAAGCAACGACTTCCTCGATCGTGGTGTCGTACTCGCGACCGTGCTCGACCCTGGTTGCGGCCACTGGCGAACGATCCGCCTCCGAACCGTCCACCCATAGGAACGGGCGTATCAACCCGACTGCAGAGAGATCCTTCAGAACATCTTTGATCCCACCGGCAACACCGGGGGTCGCAAGAAAAACAGTAAGTGCAGCCATCAGTTCGTTCCTCGTTGTGGGATCTCGAACGAGTCCGCACCGGTCGACCACGATCCGACCGGAGGCGCGGGAGGCGGTGTGTCGGTACTTCGAGACGGTTCGAGTGCAGCGGCGAGGCATTCGTCGATCAGCGAAATCAACTTACCGGTGCCCCAGAACACATCTGGTGCCAGATCCCTGTAGATAGGAGTTTTCGTTGCTTGCGCCCGAACGGTGATGTTGGAGAAGACTCCGCCACCGACGGCGCCTGCCTCGCCGACGGCCCCGCCAGAGCCAGCAGGCATGTAGTGCTTGCCTACGAAGGCACGCTCCTCCTCGAGCCAGGCCTTCGTTCTGGCGGCGCGATCCTGTGGAGTGACAGATTCACCGGTATCGGCAACTGCCGAGGCCAAACCGGTTCCGGTGTTTCCGGTCCGGAGCCAGTCGGTCAGGTGTGCAGCTGCTGACAAAGCGAAGATGCCGCTGACCTCGTCCTCGGTCGAGGAGTCGTAGAGTCTTCTGAGCGCACGGTAGGGCTGCATCGACGACATCACCGGCGGTTCGTGCGACTGAGCCATCGCCAACAAAACCGACTCGATCACAGCCGGCAGCCAATCGTAGTCGGCAGCGAACTCCGATGGTGGAGTCAGCAACGGGTTCGGAAAGTTGAGCCATCTCCCAGCCTCACCGTCCCAGATCCGTGCCGGTTCGATGAACGGCGATTTCGGGAGGAAGATTCGTCCGAGGATCTGCCCGAGCAGCCAGCCTCCGACCATCGCTTGACGCTCGGACTGGTGCATCGGCAACGAGGCAGCCAACGGACGTGCACGACGCAAGTGCCAGAACGCCTTACGCTGCGACGGCGAAGACTCCAGCCACTGTCGGGAGGCCGGACCGATTACCGAGTTGTATGCGAGCGGGGAGTAGTTGGGGTACGAACCGAAGATGTCGATCCGCTTGATCTGCTTCTCATCGGTCAGTGCGTTGACCAGAACGTCCTTGGTCGTCTGGTCTATCCGCACACTTCGTTCGAGTTCGGCGGAGAGGTCGTCGGCAATACTCTGTCCGTCGAACGGGATCGCTGAGAACTTGAAGCGGTACTTCATCTGCTGGTCGTTGTGAATCGCTTGCATCGCAGTCTCGTTGACGCTGGCCAGGGGTCTTGCGAGCGCGATGGCTTCACCGAACTTCGACACCAGGTCTCGACGTCGACCTGCCAGTTCCGATTCGGCGGCACCTCCCCCGGTGACGAAGTCGTGCAAGGAAACCGAGCAGAATTTGTCGAATGATTCTCCGGTGCGGCTGACGAACTTGCGGGCTCTGGCGAGCAGCTCGTGAGGCCGGGTGTGCACGTTGTATGCCGCGGGTGAGGAGATGATGGACTCTCCGCTTGCTGGGTTCGTCGGAAAGACCCGTGAGCGCCACGACGCGGTGCGTTCGACGAGCCGAACTGTCTCCCCCGGTGCACGACTGCCGTCGATGGTGGGCCACAGGCCTGTGATGAACTGAGCCGCCGCCCGAGCGACGGAGTCACCGAACGCTCGCCGATCCGTTGCACTGCTTCCGGTCGCGGCAGGAAGATCCAGCTCGTATCGCATCTTGAAGTCGCTCGAACTGGTCAGCATCACTTCGTTGTTCGCCTCGGCGAACCGAGACGGAACCTTTTCGTCCGAATCGGACGGCCACGCCGCATATTGATCGGTCTGTAATCGAGCCAGACCGAGATCCCGCGGTTGTTCCACCGATGCTTGCCGAAGCAGTGTGTGAGATTCGTTCAGCGCAGCTACCAAGGGGTCGAACACCTCGGCGACCATCGCGCCCGACGCTGCGCTCAGGTGCGACGAAAGCGTCGCGTAGATCTGACGCTCTACGATACGGCGGGTGCCGTCGAGCACGCTCACGACGACTTCTTGGGCGTTCGACAAAGTGCCCTTGAGCGCAGCCAAGGTTGCACGTACGTCTTCTGGTGGTTCGGCGATGTCTCCCGGTGCCTGCTTCGCGAGGTCCTGTGCCGTCGGCAAAACCACGTTCTGCATGTACTTCGACACCCGCTTGACGAGAGCCGTCGCATAAGGAAGGCCGAGTTCGGCTACAGCGTCGCCAACGACCTGCTCGAGTTTGTCCGCAAAGTCGAGGTGCCAACGGAACGCTGCCGAGTAAGCGGCGTTCTGGGCACCGGAGAGCAACGCCGATCGCCTGCCGTTGAGGTTCCGATGGACCTCCGGGACCCACGCAGCAGCATTGAGACCGTTGCCGGACGGAATGTAGTCGCGGAGCGAGTCGTCGATCACGTGGGTTGCGAGCGTCGACACTTCGGACCGGGGTAGGACCGTCGTCGTGATCCACATTCCGATGTCCTGGGGAAGAGCGTTCGCGTCTGTGTGCCCGGTCGGAAGCCCCAGCGCTGCACAGATGTTGCCCCACTGATTGTCGAGAACTGCTGCGGCCTGCTCATCCTCCGATGCGCGATTCCCCGGCTGCACATGTCCACGGAGCAGCTTGTCCGCGCTCGCTCGTGCGAGTCGCTGGGATGAATACTCGGCGTAACGATCACGGCCCATACTCAGACTCGCAAATCCGAACGATCCCCACGGCAACGTGTTCCAGGTCTTGTTTCCCCAGCCGAGGTACTCACGGCTGCCTGCGATTCCACCACCGTTGGTCAGATCCCACTCGACGAATTGCTGGGTGGCCGACTGGCTCATCATCAGCGCCGACAGTCCTCGGCCGAGACCACGGTAGATCGCGTTGGGGGTACCGTCGCCGAACAGCGTCTGTTCGGCACCGACGTATCGGCCCACTGGGAACACCCGGGCGAAGGGAATGAGTTCCCCTTCACCGTTCTGCTGTCCGAGTGCGCGAAGAATCGAGACATCGTGGTCTCGTGCGGATCCCGTTTGGCTGGCCACGATTTCACCGAGCATGGCGAGCGCATTGGCGCGGACTCCGGTAGTGGCGGAGGCGTCGAGACCGTCGAAAATATCCGGAGCGACCATGAACACCCCCATGAGCCGCGGATCGACTCCAGTGATCAGGGTGAGCAAGCGACAAATGTCCAATGCCATCGATGCCCCAGCACCACCTGCCATCGACGAGACAACCAGAACGACAGGCCGTTCACCTGGGTCGTACTTGCCGGCACCCGGAATATCGAGATTTCGCATCTCTGTATCGGTCTCTACGAGATTGAGCTTGCCCCAAGCAGTTTCGAGCCGTTCCCGAACCGAAGCCGCACGACTCAAAGTGATCATGCGGCCGAGAGCGCGGAATTGTCCTGCTCCGGTGCTCAGCGGAGTGTGTACCGCAGACGGATCACGAGGTGCCCAGGTCGCGATGGAGTCGAGGCGCTGTTTACCGATGAATTGTTGGCTCATCGCATTGTCGAGAACGCTGTAGCTGTCGCTCTGTGGACCCGTTCCGACGTAGGTGCCGCCTTGATCACGGACATGCCCCATTCCGTCGGGCCCGGGCGAAGGAGCCGTCGGAACATCGAGATGGATGAACTGCCATCCGGCTGGAATACCTTCGATGCCGTGGGAGGCGAGGTCGGAGCGGAGCTGATCCATCATGTACGCCAGCGTGGCTCCACCGGAACCGCCGCATCCGACGACGAGAAAACGCCTCATTCGTCTACCTCTCCATTAGCTGATTTACGCATTTTCGGTGCTCTTGTACGTGCTGTCATCGACCGTCGCCGAAAGGATCGAATGGCTTACTGGACGGGCCCGATTGCGTCGGTCCCTGGCCTCCGGAAGGTCCACCGAACGGTTCCTGGGTTCGAGGGGTGGGCGTAGTCCTGCTGGGTCCGCCACCGAATGGGTCATTGTTACCGGCGCTGGACGGGGAGATGCTGCCGCCCCCGAAGGGATCGAATCCGGACGGGCCGGCGGCCGGCGGCGTCGGTGCCGAAGGATTCGAATCAGGGTTGATGGAAGAACGAAGCGTCGCCAGCACATTGGGCAATCGGTTCGTCATGTCTTCGACGACCGACCGCCGAACGGTAGGGCCTGCGTCGTCACCGATCAACAACACGACCGTGGCCGAGTCTGCGGGGCCTTGCGGATCATGAAGTACAACCCAGGTGTTGTGGACCGCCAAAGGCAGTCTTGCCTCTAAATTCTTGCCGTGTGTCGCCGGTATAACGGACGAGGCGCCTACACGCCCCGGCGAAGATACCGTCACGAATCCCGCTCCGACAGGTGACCATCCAACATGTGTACGTAGCTGGACGCCGGCGACATCGAGCGATCGTGCCGGCGAATCGAGACCACGGACGACCTCGATCAGGTCGCGATCGGTCAATGCAAAAGGTGAACCGCTGCGAAGGACCGTGCTGCCCGCGATCGTGACGGGGAACTGCTGCCCTTTGAGTGTGCGAGCAGGAATTTTCGCCGTGTACCACTTTCCGCCGTACAACATCAGCAGTGGGATACCCGGGCCGAGCAGGAGTGCAACGAGCAGGGCAAGTAGAGCGTTGCTGGTATCGAGGGGCTTTTCCAGTTCTGCCCGGAATTCGACGTCGATGGGCAACGCACGGTCTGCTTCTCCGTTGGGGGCGACCATCAACTGCACGGTTCCGTTGATCGGACCATTGGCTGCGTTCTCCACCTGCAGTGCGAGTGGGAATGTACCGTCCTGGCCATCACCGAGCTCCTGGCAAGAGTCGACGGTTGCAGCTCCCGAGGTCGATACACCGACACTCCCGACACCGTCCGGCGACCCGAGGATTGCCGCCGTCATCTCTTGCGGCAGCCAGACACACCCTGGACCGGTGACCGGCAGATCAGCCGAGAACGTCCCTGCGCCTTCGAGGGTGCCGAAGTCGACGGTCCGCGGCAAGGCCGGAAAGCCGATCGGTGGTGCAACGGCCAACGGGATGTCGACGGACTGTGGTGCGAGAGCCGTCCCGGGTTCGATGGCGCCACTCGGTGTCGTAGCGTCCGCTGTAGTCACATCGAGAGTAAGGCGCACGGTTGCCTGTCCTGGGGCAACGTCGGTCAAGTCCAGTCGCAGGGGCTCGGAGATCTGGTCCTTCGGGATGCTCGCACCGACGACTGTCTGTTGTCCGTCGCTCTCGATCAGAGTGGCTGACAGGGTGGCAGTTCCGAGCAACGCATTCGGATCTACCTCGTTTCGAGCCGCATCGACGATACCGAGATCGACTGGCACATCCGATTCGCCACTGTGAATAGCGGTAGTGCGTTGCCCTTTCCACTCGGGAAATAGATTTCCTGAGATATGGATATTCGATTTGGAGCGAGCTCCTGCAGCATCGCCCGTCGGATCGACGAAAGCCAAAGCCCACACGCCTTGCCACTGTTCGGCACCTGGATTGGCCATGTCGAAGGACAGGGTTCTTGCCGACTGCCAGCGGTAGGCGACGTCCACACCCGCAACATTTGCAGTCACATCTGCCTCTGATGTCGGAAGTGGCAGCTCGGAGCCATCCGGCGCAACCAGTGTCGGTATCAACCCTGGGACATCTGCCGAGGCCAGTACGGATACGGAATCGATCGAATCGTCGAGTACGAACCGATGTTTCCCTTCTTCACACACGGTGAGGGCACAAACCCCGGATTCGCGAGTGAGCGGTGCTTGACCGGGCGTGGAGAAGGCATCGAACGCAAAGAGCAGGTCGTCGATGTTCTGAGCCAGGTAGAAGTCACCAGGGCTGGGTGTCGTGATGTTGCCGCATAGTGCCGAGCCGGTGCGCTCACCGGTCGCGATCGATCGCATCACATCGAAGTCCGCTGGAGATGCTGTACCCGCGGCGAGGCCGATACCGAACAGTACAACGCCTGACGAACGGAGCTGATCGGCCACACCACCGGGGCGACAGATGGACTCAGTGGCTGCCCCCACCACGCGCGTCACGTCTTCAGCAGTATCGAGCGGCTGATCGGGAGCGTATGGCTTGCGTGTATCGCTGCGCGAGGTGAAGTCGATCTTGCCATCCGAGAACCATGCAACTGCTTGACAGGGGTCTACCCCGTCGGCGGCCTGAGTCTGGTCCGCGAGCGACGCTCGAGCGCCATCCAGCGCCAACCAGTAGTCGGTGTCGATTCCGTTTGTGCGATCACGAAACTCGTCGACCGAACTTTTGAGTGCCGGAAGAGTTCCTGAGCCAAGGGGTGTCCAGTTGGATTCGACAGAGTAGGTATCGGCAAACCCCGCTATCGCGACATCGAGATCGATCCCTGACGAATCTTGGAATTTCGCGAGTTGATCCAGCAGATAGTTGGCCGACGTGATTCGCGCGCCGTCCGGATCTGATGTTTGGAGGCTCGAAGATTCATCGATCATGAGTAGTAAGTCGCCGCTGCGCTGCGCCGCGAGGCATGCGCCGAAGTCCGATACCGCGGCACCGCCGGGAGCGGCAGCCGCCACTGGTGCCAAAGCGATCGCCACCGTGGCGCCGAGCCCTACCAATGCAGCGGTGAGTAGTGCGCTGGCTTTCGCTTTGTTCACAGTCGACCAATCCAGTCAGCGATGCGCAGCGCGCAGACAATTATTCCGATTGCCGCGATAGCCAGGACGGCCCAGTACGCCGGCCGGATCCACGTTGGTTCGGCGTAGACAGGACGTGCCCTCCGATTGGTGTCCAGCAGAGTGAATGCCGACAGCACCCCTATCGCTGCTGGCCCGGCGAGCACCCATCCGATTACCGCCAGCGGGCCGGAGGCTCCGAGCGCGACTCCCACGACAAGACCGATCAACGCAAGTGCACCGGAAGCCAAGAGGTAGGCCGAGGGTGGACCTGCGACCGAAAGCGAGGAGCTCGGTTGGACGCCAGCCGGCTGATGAGACGGCAGAGGCGGTGGTGAACCGGATCCTCTGTCGTTGCCGTAACCGAACGGATCCGGTGATGAAGCCAATGCGTGGTCTCCTCAGACTGACTCGGGTTCGCAGACGATGACGCAACGCGAACCGTTTCCCGAGGAATCGACGATTCTATCTATTGCGTTACTGCTGAGACTCATTCGTAATGAATTCATCGGCGATGGCGGGCGTTTCAAGTGCCGGCCGACCGCATCGGCGGCCTATGGCCTACCTCAGACGTTGATTCCGAAGTCGCGGGCGATTCCGGCCAGACCCGAAGCATAACCTTGGCCGACGGCTCGGAACTTCCATTCCTCAGCGTGCCGATACAGCTCACCGAACACCATTGCTGTTTCGGTGGAGGCATCTTCGCTCAGATCGAATCGAGCCAGTTCGCGTCCGTCCGCCTTGTCCACGACGCGAATGAACGCGTTGACTACCTGCCCGAAGTTCTGTCCGAGTTCTTCGGCAGCGTGAATCGAAACGGGGAACACAATGGATACGATCTCGGGAGACAATGCGGCGAGGTCGATGTCGATGCTTTCGTCGTCACCCTCGCCCTCACCGGTTCTGTTGTCGCCGGTGTGCACGATGGCCCCGTCAGGCGACTTCAGATTGTTGTAGAAGACGAAAAAGAGCTCGTTGAGAACCTTCTTGTTGCCCCCGAGAGCAATGGCGCTTGCGTCGAGATCGTAGTCACCACCTGTGGTCGACCTGACATCCCAGCCCAGTCCGATAGTAACGGCGGTGAGACTCGGTGCCTGCTTACTCAGGGAGACGTTTCCACCCTTGGCCAAGGTCACGCTCATGATCCGACTCCTTCTTCGACGCAGAGATCGAGATCGATCGTTTTGGACTACATACGAGCACAGCTCTTTACTTTTAACAGATAAATGCTTTGCGAACACTGTGAACAGTCACAATTAGTCCGTTTGAATGACCCTAAGATGTCACGCCGAACACGACAAACAAAGCGGCACCGAGAACGATCCCAACCGGAAGCCAGTTCCTCTCCGCAAACCCGAACCTGGGAGTCGTGCCTGCCGACTTCGCGCGTCGCCGGATCGAGTTGCGTCGTGCCCTCGACAAGGCGAGGAGTGGGATCAGTAGCAAAGACAGATACAGCGCCACCAGCGAGATGTTGTCACTATCAGCAAAAGCACCCGCCACCACACCGAGTGAAAAGAACGCGATGAAAGCCCAGGCTGGAATCGTCTTCCAGAGTGGTACCAGACGCTTCCGCGAAGGCGCCTGCCCCTCGAGGATTACGTCCGCTGACGGGGTTTTCACCGAGCATTCAGTGGTTTCGACGTTCTCTGAGAGCTCCGATGTAAGCGGTGGCTGGGAGGTCGGTCCCGGCGGCCCGAACCCTTGGGCAGCCGTTGGCTCTACCCACGGTGTGGTGAATGGGTCGTAAACGTCGACTGTTGGACGTTCGATTGTCCGCGCGTCGGCGATGGAGTTCACTCGAGCGACGACGAAGTCTGCATCCGAAGCCTTCACCGTTGCGACGGTCCGTGGCTCTCTTCCATCGGCGTATACCACCAGAGTGCGACCTGCGGCACGCATCTTGATCTCGCAGCCACCGATCTCGAGTGCACTTATCTCAACCAGCGGCCCCTTGGAATCCAGGCTCGAGCTCGAGAAGAGAAGCAAACGACGGTTTGTGACGGCCATTCCGTCGGCCAGCGGTCTGAGCGAGCTGACCCGTGCAAACGCACGTATTTGTTCTCCCTCGAGGACAATACGGCCGAGGGACGCCATCCATTCGACAGCGTCTTTTTCCTTCATGCTCGGCGACAGCAGTGGCAGCATCATTGTCCTGTTCAGTCAGAGTCGATCAGGCAGGTAATCGGAAAACTGTTCCAATATGTTTCAAAGGATGGCGGTGTAACGCGCAACGGGTTGCGGCCGAAACCTCGAGTAGAGCGTGGGCACCAATTAGTCCCGCCCGAGTCGAATGCAGGCGTTTACTTGAAGCTCCGTAAAGTACCTCGTGGTTCCTCGCTTCATCTTCGCGCGGCTACCTTGGCAATCTCGTTGTCGCTGAGCGCTCTTCTGCTCGCGGGATGCTCGACCGACGACTCGAACGTGGAAACGAGCGACCCGGTGCAAGTCACCGTCCCGCCCCTCCCCAAGGTCGACACGACTACCCGACCGCCGACGACAACGGCGGCGACCACGACGCGCACTACAACTCCAACGGCGACCACAACGGCAGCTACCACGATCCCGCCGATGGTAACCACAGAATCACCGGTGTATGTGCCGCCGCCACCGGCATACACGCCGCCACCCCCTGCGTACACGCCTCCGCCACCGGCATACACGCCGCCGGCTGTACCTGTGCCCGACCCGTCCGAATCACTTCCTGGCGTCGTCCATCCCGGGTCATTCTGCGATGTGCCGGGTGCGCCGGGAGTAACCAAGGCCGGTACCGCCATGGTGTGCGGCCCAGCGAAGGATGGGCGCCTGCGATGGAAGAGCAGCTGACTACAGGGTGCAATTGACCCCGGACGCGCGGTCAAGAGATAGTAATGCCCGAGCAGCATCACTTCGGGCAAAGGCAGAATGACCATCTACACCGCATCGATCTCCAGAAACAGCGCACGCGACCCATTTTCGGTGTCGTTCAGGCATCCAGCACGTGTGGATCCGGCGACCGGACTACCTGGCAGGCGAGTGCGGCGGACTCTTGGAGTGCTTGAGGCGCACCATGCTGAGCGCATGGAGGAACAGCTCAACAAGCTGCTGTCCGACGAGGACTGGTGGGATCCCGCTGCACGTGAATACGCAGAGGGGACCTTTGATCCGGCCGTCATATCTGCTTTCTATGACAGCGCAGAACCACCAGCTCCAGGAGCTTCGCGGGACCTTCGCGAGGTTCACATGCCGTTGCCCGCTCTCGAAGATGACTATCGACGCGTTCTGATGATCGGGACAACCGGCGCTGGGAAAACAACAGTAATTCGCCAGATTTTGGGGACTGATCCGGATCGAGACCGATTCCCGTCGACATCGACGGCCAAAACTACTGTCGCGGATACTGAGATCATCGTCGCCGAGGGAACGTATAAAGCTGTTGTGACTTTCTTTTCTTCTGAGGAAGTGACAGACCATCTCATCGAGTGCGCGGTGAAGGCTGCGCTGGCGATCAG
This sequence comes from Rhodococcus sp. H29-C3, assembly GCF_030063405.1. Taxonomy (NCBI): domain Bacteria; kingdom Bacillati; phylum Actinomycetota; class Actinomycetes; order Mycobacteriales; family Nocardiaceae; genus Rhodococcus; species Rhodococcus sp. H29-C3. Next base: position 121,194 of record NZ_JASITC010000010.1, read on the forward strand.
ACGCGGCGTGACCGACCAGGACGTAAGGTCGGCGCTGCTCGACCACGAGAATCAGCGATTCCGTTTCAGCTACATCCTAGTGCGCCGCGCCTGAAGTATTTGGGCGGTTATGTTTGGTTGAATTGAACATGCGCGCAGCACCGTTGTCGATTCCCGATATCGATCGTGATCAGCTCGAGAAGTGGGTTCGGTCGTCCACCATCAGGGCCGGT
>NZ_JASITC010000011.1:0-113237 GCF_030063405.1 Rhodococcus sp. H29-C3
GCCCTGCCCCGCACACGCACCGTGGAGTACCTCCGAGCATTGATGGTCGAACACTCAGCCCTGCCCCCGCGGGACCGACTGCTCGCCACCTACGAACAATGGCTCCGCGACAAACTCACAACCACCGTCGACGACGACTCGAGGAAGATCATCGAACGGTTCGGCCGGTGGCACCACCTCCGCAAACTACGCGAACACGCTGAGACAGGTCCGGTAAGTACCGGACCATTCCTGCGAGCGAAACAATCCACGACAGTAGCGATTTCGTTCCTCAACTGGCTGAACGAGCGTGGAACTACGCTAGCCGACTGCAGCCAGCACGACGTCGACGCCTGGTACGCATCCGGCCCTTCCACCCGCCAACACGCGGAACGATTCCTCTACTGGGCACGCTCGAACAAGCTCACACCCCAGCTATCGATTCCCCGCCACACAACGGGCACATACGAGCTGGTCGGTGAAGACGAGCGCCTGCACATCATCCGCGCCTTGTTGCTGCACGACGACCTCCCCGCCGTCCACCGCATCGCAGGATGCCTACTTACCCTCTACGGACAATCGATCACACGCATCGTGGCCCTGACCATCGACGACGTCCGAGCCATAGACAGTGCTGTCAGCGTCAGGCTGGCCGATACCTGGGTCGACCTACCGGAACCCATCTCGCACCTCCTGCGCCATCATTTGACGAACAGACCCAACACCAGTACCGCCGGCAATGCGACCTCGAGGTGGTTGTTCCCCGGCACGATGCCTGGCGAGCACCTCAACCGGCAGACCGTCATCGACGCACTCCGCCACGCCGGCATCCCGAACCGTGCCGTTCGCAACAGCACCTGGAAACAACTCGTCCGCCAAGCACCACCACAAGTGCTCGCCGATGCACTCGGAATCAGCGCCACAACGGCTATGCAGCACGCGGAGCGTGCCGGTGCCGACTGGACCCGCTACACGTTGGTAAAGCAAGACATTAACCGAAGCAGTAATCCGTCTCGAAGTTTGAGTTAATCTGTCCGACAAAGACACCCACGCCGCACCGCCAGGTGCCTGCAGCGCAATCGCCGCCTCCGAGCGCGGTGCCGGTGACCTGGTCCACGCCCGTTCAGTGTCTGGACAGGGTTCCTTGGTGATACACGGCTTTCCATCCCGAATCGTGCCGTCGCCAAACAGTTGCCCTCTGGGAGACGCGACCTGACTGCGACAGGCGGTACGTCACCAGATACAGGTGTTCGGCAAGGGTCGAGGCATGAAAGTTGTCGATGGACCAGGCGGCGTCCATGGGGTTCTCGCCATCTCGGTAGCGCTTTTCGACAACGTCGATGACCAGAGTGCGGGTATAGACGGAACCGGACGCTCCGACCTCGAAATAGTCATGTTCGAGGAGGGCGTCGATGGCCGCGCGATCGGATCCGGTCGGGAGCCGATGGAGTATCGGTTCCAACGCGAGAAGCTGGTCGCGGACTCGGGGCAACTCGCTCACGATGCAAGTCATACAGGACCACAAGAAGCCACCACCGCCCGGTCACCACCCGGTCGGGCTCACCGTGCACGTGGGAGATGACGTCCGTTGGGGGATACGCTCGGGTCGTGAGTGCTGCTCAGCCGCGTGATGTCCGGGTGCTGACTGGCTTATTCTTCCTGGTTTTCGCATATGGAGCCGTGGTACATGCGGTCCAGATTGTCGGTGGCGGTTCTGATCCGTACCCGTGTGCACCTACAGCGATTCCTGTCTTTTTCGTAGCTCTGGTGGTTCTGGATCCATTGGCAGCGTTGCTGATTGCCTTACAGTGGCGTGTGGGAATCGCGATCGGGATCGGGGTCTTGGCGCTCGACGCCGTAGCCAATGGAATAGTGAACTATCCGCCACATGTCACCGAACCGGGTGTCACTGCTGGCCGAGTGGGTCAAATGCTTGTTCTTCTCCTGGCGGTGGGGTTGGCGGCGGCAGCTCCGAGGCTGTGGCGCTACTTCCGATGAGAAATCGGCTCAGCCTCGAGTACTGCCACCGCCACGCGAACAGTTGACCCGACGGGGTCGTGCGCGCGCAGCCTCCAGGACAATCTCGATCGTCCTCCTCACCTCAGTCGTCGGCGACAATCGCGGGCATTCCAGCCCCTACGGGGTCGAGAACGGCGGTCGCGCGCGCACTCCAACGCTCGTGTGCGGATTGGCGCGACATGCCCACCATCCGACCGATGACCGCCCACGTTGCCCCGGTCACCCGCAGGATGATGACCGTTTCGATGCCATCGAGGCCGGCGGCATGCTGCACGCGCAAGCTGAGGAGATGCCAGGCCAGAGTCCGGTCCGCCGGAATGGATGTGGCCTGCTCCGACTCCCACTCCGGGGTGCCGGGAAGAGGACCGGTACCCACGACGGCATCTGCAAATCGTCCGGCTTCTATAGCTGCCCCGGTGACGACCGCCCGCACTCCCGATGTGATGTCAACACCTTCGACCATGTCCAGGTACTCCATTACAACCTCCTTGTGTCAGGAATATCCTGACATGAACCCACGCATGCGTCAAGCAGAACCTGACAAGATCAATGGTCTCGTCTCAAGCAGGTACAGCACCAAGGCGCGCCACTGGCGGCGAGCGAGGCCCCCACCCGATCGACTCCTGCTTCGACCGCTGCACTCGTCCCTAGGAGCAGATGCCCATCAAGGATCAACACCCGGAAGTCCCGGATCTTGTCGTGGCGGGCCATCGACAGAGACACATCGTGCGCCACTCCGAGCGTCAAGGGATCCGGGCCCAGCATGATGTCGAACAGGAGTGTGAGGTCGTTGGCGGTGCGCACCATGGGGCCGACGACGGCGAGGTCGGCAGTGCCGGTGTCCCCGGCGCTGTCGTACCGCGCACCGGCGCCAGGCCGAGTGCGCCTACGCAGTCGACTGCGCTGCGCCTGAGCCTGCCGCGGTCTCCAGCAGTTCGGCGGCGCGCGCGGTTCCATCCGTGACAACCTGGCCTACGCGGGCGCGTGCCGTCCTCTGAATGTCGACATCGAGAACTTGCTCAAGCGCTGCTGACAGGTCTCGTTCGGTCGGCGCAGGACTCTTCAGCGCTACACCAATGCCCAATTCAGCGACACGTTTGCCGTTCCCGGACTGATCGGCAGCTTGCCCGATGACCACTTGCGGGGTGCCGGCGCGCAGTGCGGTGAGGGTGGTGCCCGCACCACCGTGGTGGACCACCGCGGCCGCACGGGCGAACAACGCCTGCTGGTTCACCTCACCGGCCACAAGTGCGTCGTCGCCACGTTCGTCGATGGCCAGACCGGACCAGCCGGATAGCAGGACCAGCCGCCTGCCCTGATCGCGCGCGGTCGTGAGGGCGAGCTGGGCGAACCCGGGAGGCACCTGCATACTGCCGAAGCCCACGACTATCGGTGGGGACCCCTTGTCGAGAAAGTCTTCGAGCTCTGGTGCCAGCGGGCGCTGATCATTGAGCGTCCAGGCCGAGGTGCGGACGATCTCGAGACCCGGCACCTCGGCATTCGCGCTCAGCAGCGGCTCGGCGGCGACCCATGGGTGCTCGGTGAATAGGTAGTGCCGCGGGTCCTGCACGGGTGGAAGGCCCAGGGCGCCGCGGTAAGCATTCAGCGCCGGGACGATCAGTGGGTGGTGCGGCCGTGGCTGGAGAACCCAGTCGGTAAAGACAACGAAACGGTGCGGGACCTTAGCTTTCTTCGCGACCGACCCAGCGACGAAGTGGAGCATTCCGGTGGCCAACAGGACGTCACAGCCTTCCGCGACCGCCGCCTCCAGTACCGGGTGCGTCGCGGAAATGTGCGCGTTCACAAATCCGTCGACGCCGAGCACACGCTGCTCCGACGCGAGCCCTTGCTCGAAATCGCGGTACGGCCGGTGGAAGTACAGCACGGGCACACCGGCGCGCCCGACGACCTCGCGCAGCTCTTCATCGGGCGGTGCGCACAGCCGCACGTCAATTCCCTGTTCCCGGAGGTCAGCTGCCAGCGCCACCATCGGCTCGACATCTCCCCTAGTTCCGTATGTGGCCAACACGACCTGCATACCAGCTCCAATTCTCTTGTTCCGTTCATCCAGATCGCATGCGCTTGCCCCGTCATATATCGACATGTCGGATCCATTCCTGTAGTGCCGCAATAGGATCTGTTGGGCCGAGCCATTTTGCATTACGACGGGGGTCTTGCCGCAAGACCCCCTGTGCGCTATACATTGAAAGAGCGCCGGGGACGGTCTGTTCTGTTTGGGGCACGGTCGGGCTTGTCGGCAGTGTTCGATCACGCGTTGTTACTCGTCGAGGGCCGCTCTCGGACGGTGAGTCTCCTCAACCCGTATCGGTGGATGCCCTCATCGGCGCAGCGAAGTGCGGCCTAGCGCGTGTATCCCAACTGAACTGACGTCTCATCAGCGACGAGCTGGTCACGGAACTGGACAGAGCTTCGGAATCAGCGTTTAGGTGGCGTGCGACCAGTTCGAATCGACCCCGGTGAGGGCGAGTTGCAGTGTGGAGCCGATATTTTCGGTTCACGGGAGGATGCGGTTGACGAACTTGTCGACAACGGTATCGATCGATAAGTCGTTGGCGAGCGGCACGGTCATGCTGTTTAAGGCCAATTGGTCACCGTTAGATACGTCGCATTACCGATAAGTTTCGTTATCGACAGACGTGGCCGGGCGCGTTCACCGGCGTCGTTCGATTCACCGCCCACTTCATGTTCGACCTACTCACCCTCCATCACCGGTTCGGGTTGCTGACCGTGCCGTCGACGCCATAGGTCGCCCATGTCGTCGGCGAACTGGAGATCGACCCGCACATCGGCCGCTCCGGAAACGCTGTAGGCCACCTCAACTGACTGGTCACGTGAGATCACTTGCGGGTATTTGTCGACCATCTGCTGATGCGCGTTCTGAAGAAGCGCGGAGAGGCTTGGAGCATTCATCATTTGACCCGACAACATCTCTCCGTAGGAACCGAGGTTTGCCGGCACACCGAACATCCCCCGGGGGTACATCGAGTTAGCCTGGGAGCCAATGGCATCCAGTGTTCCGCTCATCCCGTCAGACAAGAGCCCCTGCACTGAGATCTTCTCCTTGGCCGGGTGACACGCATCCTCCAGGCGGTTGCCGTCCCCATCAACGGCATACACATCGACTTCGAGGTCCGTGATCGGACCGGAACTTGCATTGTTCACGGTGACGGTCCATAGCCCCTGACCGATTGGCAGCGGCTTGATGGACGCCGTTACTGCGCGGATACGGCCACCGCTGTTTCCCGCCTCCGTCGCGCCGACCGAATAGTATGTGTTGTTATCCCGGCCAGCGATGACGTTGCGCTGGGTCGAAGTGAAGCTGTGCGCGGAAGCAGACGAACCGTCTATTGCTCCCGCGCCTGGGTAGGGTTTGGCGGCTCCCGATGAGCACGCGCTGCGACTCGGCCGATCCGCAGATCGCCTGCAGCTGCGATGTCCTCGGCGACAACTCCACTCCCGCCATCGACAGCCACGTCTTCGACCTCGATGTCGCCGCCAACCGATGCGCGGCGGATCACTACGCCGACGGTGGCAGGCAACTCGGGAGCCTGATCCTCGACGGCTACCAGGAGCGCTTGCGCGAGCCCTAGCAGTTCAACGTCGTCGCCGGCACCCGCCTGATCCAGTTTCTTCGCGAGGAGTGCGCGGCGGAGTTCTTCATCTGGCTCCCGCTCCAGCCCCTCGACCTCCGCGGTCACCGAGCTGTACCGGTCCGTGATCCAGCCCTTCACGGCCGTGTAGGCGTCACCGATTACCTGCTTCGTGGTCTCGCGCGCGCCGTCCGACGCGCCGAGTGCGATCGCCGCGACAATCAGGGTTACGGGCTCCATCGAACACCTCCTGCGATGTGGTCCGGCTCGGCCATACCGGGCCATCCCCAAATCTAGCGGTCGGCACCGACACCGCTTGTCCAGGAAGGACGCCAGCTCGGCGTGGCGGCTGCTTCGAGCGCCATGAAATGCTGGATGACCGCTGCGAGTTCAGGGTGCGGCGGCGTTCTTTGAATCAGTGAGACCGGGTAGACCAGGGTTGGTTTGCTGATGGGGATTCGGCGCAGATCGTGTTTCGTCGGCCAGATGTATCGATCTCGTGAGCCGACGAGGGTAGCAATCTCTGCGGATTCGGCGAGGGTGTCGAGGAGTACCTCGTCTCCGAAGTGAGGTCCTGCTGCGTCGATGTGGAGGTCGAACTCCTCGGCCAGTTCTTCGTAGAACAGCTGCCACTCGCTGCGAGGCGTAATGCCCGGCACCCAGATCCGGTGTCCTCTCAACTGTCGTGGTGTGAGCGTTTTTGCTTTTGCCAGTGGATGACGAGGGCCGACGAGCAGTTGCGTCGGCGAGTCGAGCACGTGGGTCATGTGTACGTCCCGCGGAAGTGTGGCCGAGTTCGTCACTGTACGGAAGGTAGCGTCGATGTCTCCGGCCGCGACGGCGGCGGCTGCTGCGTGGGGGTCGTTGACCCGGGGCTGGTCAGACGATGCCGGCCAGGTCTCCGATGCGCATCGTGCAACCGTTCCTGTCCTTCCACATTGCGACACCGTCGACGAGTCGGGCGCTCATGAATCCACCGCCGTCACCCCACGGCCATGCGGTACCGAGGTCGGCCACAACGTCCTGGACCGAATCGGCCATCGCCCACAGCGCGAATTCTTCGGCCGAGTCGACGCGGGTACCGATCCAGGTACCACCGAACTCACCCGGATCGACGCCGGCAACCGACACCGCGCTCAGCAGGAACACTCCGTCGATCTCCGGGTCGTAGTCGATCTCCCAATCGACGTGTTCAATACCGTTGCCGTACTGGCGCACACGAAGGTCGCGGCCCAATCGAGACAGCGCCGACGTCCATGGCTCAGGCAAATCCGAGTGCACCACCCGAACCCCCGGTGAGGGAGACCACGTGGCACTCATCAATCGCTTCGACAAATCGTGGTGGCGCACCGAGTCAGTCTGTCAGCCCAGTGGTCGCGGGGCTTGTGATCAGCGGAGCACCGCCGCTCGATCGTGCTCTGCACTGCTGGTGACGCTGACCAGCGGTCTGGTTTATCGTGCTACATCGACGATGGTGCTGCCGTCTAACCGCACTGGTGCCGCGTTCCTACCGTTGGCTTTCCAGACAGCCGTCCGCGCTGGCTGTAATCCCAGGGCCTCCTACGGGTCGAACAGGGAATCGACAATGACGCGTTCTACATCGGTGCTGCCTGTGGGACGTTGCCACCGATCGTGCCAAATGTCAGATCCTCACAAGTACCCTCGGATCACGCGGTAACCGCTCTTCGAGGAGGTCGAATGCGACGACACGCAGTCGCTGGCGGGGCACTGGGCGTAGTGACTGTCGCCTGCGCAGTCATCTTGGTGCTCACTGGCGGACCGACTGCAGGGCAACCGAACGAAAAGGAAGGACCAGCGATGTCGACGAGCGAGAACACTCCCCCCGATCTGCGAGAAGTCATGGAGGAACCGGCAATCGACTATCTCGAGGAACCCTCGATCGACGGACCGGAACCAATGACCCGCGAGGAGTTCTCGCGGGACTCCAAACCGGACGCGAACACCGTAGACCAGCCTCCTCAACCCATTGGTGAGGAGGGAAGCGCCAGCGGCGGTGAATCTTCGGTGATGGAACGCACCAATAAGTAATTCGTCGGTGATGCGTACAGAGTGACGGCAAGGAGGGCAGTCCCGATGGACCGGGACCCTCAGGGAACCTTGACAGCGGCTGCCCGCGCATGCCCCGCGTCGGGGCGTAGAGCAATACGCCCAGTTCCGATATGCAGGGTTACCAGCAATGTCTTGAAAGCACTGGTGGACAGCGTATTCCGATCATACAGCTCGTGCAAGAATGTTAGCGCGATGTGGGCCCACCGCCCGACATGCAGCGGATGCTCGGACACGCTATGAATCGAACGAGCTGTACATCACGCGAGAGGTCATGGTGTCGGCCGCGTCGTTGAACGCGCCGAAAGCCGACTCGAGCAGCTCGTAGGCAGGAGCCAACTGGGTCTGCTCGATCTTTGATACCGATGAGGCGGTCCATCCGATCATCGCGTCCTGGAATTGGTTTTCCGAAAAGATCGACCAGGGCCTCACGTCGGTAGCCCATCTCCACGAGGTCGTTCACGGTATGCCAATCGTCTCTAGTACTACAGCAGTAGTTCGCTTCTGATCGATCTTGTCGGCGTGTTTGCGCTGCTCAGGGCGGCCAGCGCGTGATCATTTTGGGTGTGAAGACAAAAGTGAACTCCGCGCTGGCCGCGGAACACAGAGTAGATCCTGATCGGTGGTGGGACGAGTTCGGCGCGCTGGTCGACCGCATCGCTCCGAGATTCTCCCGGTACGAACCCCTGCGGCACGCCAGCGCGCTGATGCTCGGACTGCTGTCCGGGCTCGACCGCAAGAACTGTTGGACCATCGCCGAGAGCCGCGGAGACAGTACTCCGGACGGATTGCAGCACATGCGTTCCCGATCGAAGTGTGACGGCGATCTGGTGCGCGATGATCTCCGCGACTACGTCGTGGAGGCGTTCGGCGACCCCGCCGGGGTCCTCATTGTCGACGAAACCGGTGATCTGAAGAAGGGCACCTCGACTGTCGGGGTGCAACGCCAGTACACCGGAACCGCCGGGCGGATCGAGAACGCACAGGTCGCGGTGTACCTCACGTACGCCGGTCGGCGTGGTCACGCCCTGATCGACCGGGCGTTGTATCTCCCGGCGTCGTGGACGCAGGACCCGAACCGATGCGACGCGGCCGGTGTCCCCGCCGACAAGCGAGTGTTCGCCACCAAACCTGCTCTGGCACAATCGATGATCACCGTTGCACTCGACGCAGGGACTCAGGCATCGTGGGTGACCGGTGATGAAGTGTACGGTGCCGACCCAGGTCTGCGGGCCGAACTCGAGACCCGCCGGGTGGGATACGTGATGGCAATCGCCTGTTCCCACCGGGTGCCCACCGGTACCGGATCGGTACGTATAGACACACTCGTCGACCGGATCGAGGAGGACAGTTGGCAAATACGGTCCGCCGGTGCCGGATGCAAAGGGCCGCGCTGGTACTCCTGGGCGTGGATCCCGCTGCCCGACAACGACTGCGGGTTCTCCTCGATGCTGCTGCGACGCAACGACACCACCGGCGAGATGGCGTACTACCGGTGCTTTTCCCCGACACCGGTGACGTTGACCGAACTCGTCCGGGTCGCCGGATGGCGGTGGAGGATCGAAGAGTCGTTCCAGGCGGCGAAGGGACAGGCGGGTCTCGACAAGCACCAGGTGCGGCGGTGGACATCATGGCATCGGTGGGTCACGTTGGCGATGGCGGCGACGGCGTTCCTTGCGGTCACCACCGCCGCCGAGCGCGAGCGAACACCGGCGCACGATGATCTGATCGCATTGACGGTCAACGAATTACGGAGACTCTTCGACGCCATCGTCCTCGGAGCCCTTGCGGGCATCGACCACATACTCTCGTGGTCGACCTGGCGGCGAAAATATCAAGCCACCGCCCAACGGTGTCACTATCGTCGCAGGTCAGACGACCCCCAAGCCGAACTACTGCTGTAGTGCTAGGGTCATGAACGTACTCGTTCTTGATTCTCAGTAGCTCCTCCACGAGCCAGTAGTTGCCGGTCGATGGTGTTGCAGGTCCGGACATTGGAATCCCTCCGGCGAGTAGCGCATGTATGAGCAGCTTCGGACTGGACGATTTTATCGCCGCTTCTATTGACTGCTCAACGTGTGCTTCCAAAAACCGAACGGACATTGCTGCGAGCCCCTCCGCCGGTGACAGGGGGTTTGCAGCTCGGCAGCTCGTTCGTTGGCTAGGCTGGGCACCTATCGAGTTCGTGACATTGTGTGTGATCGAAAGGTTTTCCGGCTGTGGCCAAACGAGTGACAACCCAATTGGTGGACGATATCGACGGGTCGGTCATCGACGACGAATCCGGCGAAACGATCGAATTCGCGGTCAACGGTGTCGAGTACGTGATCGACCTGAAGGCGAAGAACGCCACCGAGTTTCACAGGAAGCTTGACTACTACATCGAGCATTCGACTCGGGTCGGTGGCCGCAAGCGTAAGCCCTCCCCCGCCGGCGCGACGGCGAAGACCGGGACACCGGCCACGCGTGATCCAGCGCAGACACGCGCGATTCGGCAGTGGGCGGCCGACGAGGGCTACGAGATCAGCGAACGCGGCCGCATACCGGCCGCCATCGAAGAGGCGTTCAATACCGCTCACTGACGCGCTGACAACTGTCTCTCTAGGCGGAAGTTACTGTCGGGGTTCACCTTTGAGCGGCAAGACATGACTGTGAGGCCACCGCTATCGCAGCACTGTAGTGCGCCGACACCGGGATCAGCGATGTGGGAATCGGAATGGAGCGACCGCGATACTGAGACCGGTGGATGCTATCTAGTCGCTACCGGTACTCCGATTGGACCGACGAGTCCGACATGAGCTTCATCCGGGGTGGTCTCCTGTACAGGGGATATAGCCAGAGACCGCGCCATTCCGCGTTCGACGGCGGCAACGAGCTGCGGGCGCAGTTCGGCGGCGGGAACGATGTGGTGCACCGACCCGACGCTCTGCGCACGCTGGATGTTGTGGATCGCCTCGAATTCGGCTGCCACTTCACCGAGTTTGGCGTTGCGGGCGTTCGCTCGCACGGTGGTGAGTTCGACCCGTAGCGACGAGCGGGTGGCGTCGCCGGTGGCGGAGTTCAGTCGAGCTTCGAGTTCCTTGACCTCCGGATCGGCTGCGGTGCGGCCGTTGACGTCGCGGGTGAACACCACTGCCGCTGCCGGGGCGCCGCCCAGTACGGAGGCGAAGGAGCCCTCGACTGCGAGTACTTCCATGTTGTCGTTGAGCGCTCCGGAGAACACCACGAACGCGCCGCCGTGGTAGCGCGAGACCACGCAGAACACCACCGGTCCGTCGAAGTTGACGATGGCGCGGCCGATCTCGGCACCATATTCGAGCTGGATGTTGCGCAGCGATTCCGGTGATCCGTCGAAGCCGGACAGGTTGGCCAGCACCACGATCGGCCGGCTACCGCTGGCGGCGTTGATGGCCCGGGCGGTCTTCTTCGACGAGTTCGGGAACAAAGTTCCCGAGGTCCACTGATCCGGTCCGTCGGAGGGGAACCAACCCTTGCGCGGGATGGCCCGCGATTCGATACCGATGACGCTGACCGGGATGCCGGAGAGGTGAGCGTCGAACACCACGGAGGTATCGGCGTCGGCCATGTCGACCCAGCGCTCGAGCACCGAGTGGTCCTGGTCCACCACGGCGCGCATCACGGTGCGAATGTCGAAGGGCTTCTTGCGGTCCGGGTTGGTGACCGAGGAGAAGATGTCGCCGACGGTGGTGAAGTCGCTCGACGGGTGCACGTGCGGGTAGGTTCGCACGTCACGCTCGGTCGGGTCCGCGGTGGCGGCGCGGCGTGGGAAGCGTTCTCCCGGTGCGGCATACGCGTGATCGTAGTGCGCGAAGAGGATGTCGCACGCGGCCCGCAGGTTCGGTGCCCAGTACTGCGCCTGACCGTTGGGGCCCATGACGCGGTCGTAACCGCCGATACCGAAGTTGTCCTCGGCCGAGACACCGCCCGAGTAGTCCAGGGACTGCTTTCCGGTGAGCACCATCGCACTGTCGGGGGTCATCACCAGGATTCCCTTGGTGTGGGTGAGCATCGTCGCTTCTGCGTTCCAGTACGGCTGCGCGCCGACGTTGATGCCCGCGACGACGATGTTGATCTCACCGCCGGCCTGGGTGAAGGTGATGATGCGACGCAGTCCGCGCGAAACCCAGTCCATGTTCTCGGTGCCCGATTCCATGGAAATCGTTGCACCGGAGGACAATGCAAACCATTCGACGGGGGCGCCGATCTGCTCGGCAAGGTCGATGGCGGCAACGATCCGCGAGCACTCCGCTTCGGCTACTGTGCCCAGGGCCTTGGTCGGGTCACCGAACAGTGCGACGCGAGTGATGCCCTCGGGGTACTTGGCGGTCGGCGTGGTGGCCACACCGACGATGACGCCCGCGGAGTTGCGGCCGTACGGACGATCGACCGGTGCGAGCACGCCGTCGGCATCGAAGTCGTATTCGGTGAACGTTCCGCCGTTGCTGCTCAGCAGCGGAATCAGCTCGTACGGATACACGGTGCCGCGGGCCTGCGAGCGTTGCACCTTCTGGGTGTATTCGTCGAGCGGGCGCATCGGCTCCGTCGGCGGCGGGGTCACCTTCGCGACGATGCCGGCACCGGATCGGTACGACAGCCGCAACGCGACCTCGCGTGGTGTCGCACCGGGTGTTTCGGCCAGTCGGGCGATGAGGGTGATTTCCTCGAGGCCTGCACCGATCGTCAGCGGCGCGATGTGCCGGGCGATGGTGGCGATCCGGTCGGCGGGCACGTTCAGTACCGGCCAGACGTAGAGCACCACGCGGTTGGCGTCGAGGCGCTTCTTGCCGCGTCCGGCCTGGGCCCGGCGGATGCCACCGAGGCAGGCGGCGACGGTGCGCTCGATTTCGGGAACCGCGACGATATTACCGGCGTCGTCCAACTGTGTTGTTACGCCGCGGATCTCGGCCAGGGCAACCAGACGCTCGTCGGACGGGTTGGTCTTCGATGTCAGGTGGAACAGGTAGGTACCTGCGCTGGCGGGCAGGCGAACGCCGTCGAAATTCTTCAGTCGCCACAGGTCGAGTCGCTGACCGGTCAGCGGATGCATGTCCCGGATGATGGTGTCCTCCAGCAGCACGCCTCCATCGCCGTTTGGCCTGAACGTGATTTGGCGTGGGGTTCCAGATCCGAAAACTGTGAACGTGACTCGACGCAATGCTCGCGAGGGCGACCGTTCGAAGATCTTCTGCAGCTCCGCACTGAGCTCGTCGCCGTCGGTCGGAGATTCAGGCCAGAACAGATAGACGTCGGCAACTTGGATCTCAGATGTGTGCTCGACGATCCCGTCCATTGTCGCCAGAGCGGAGTGCACCGTGGACCGGTCGGTGCTCGTAGCAATGACGTTCACGCGCACGCTATTGAGCACGAACGCTCCTGTGACAAATCGATGACTGTCACAATTGAATGCTTCGACGTTCTCGAACTGGTGAATTCCGTAGTACTGAAGGGTGATCGCTTCCAGCATCACTCTTGGATCGACATCGTCACCGAGCAGATCAAACAGAGGCTCTTCGACGTTGCCGATCTCCTGCATGCGGGCCGAGTAGTCGGGGGCGTCGGCATTCTCGGCGAGGTATTGCAGGCTGCCGCGGACGCCGTCGTAGATCTTTTCGCGTGCAGTGCGGATCTGCGGTTCGTCGAACAACCGGAAACGCAGGTTGCGGGCGACGTCGCCGATGACGGGGTACCGGGCCTGGGTGGCACCGATGAGTCGTTCGAGTACCTCGGCCATGGCCTGGGTGGCGTCGGGTTGCTGCGAGCTGTCGCTGAGCCAGTGGCCGAGCAGGGCTGCGATGACCGGTACCTGGTTCTCCATGCGCTGCAGTGCGAGGAAGACGCGGTAGACGGCCTCTTCGAGCTCGGGTGTGCGGCCCTCGTCGATGGCGGCGTCGTAATGGGTGAGCGCGCGAGCGAGCTTGGCGCGGAACGATTCCGGAAGGCCCTGCACGTCCGCGTCGAGGGACTGCATGAACGAGTGGAGGTGCTCGCGGGGGGAGTGGACGCGTTCGTCGCCCGTCTCCTCGTCCATGGTCGGGCGGTTTCGAGAGAGCTCGCAGATGTCGGCGAAGGTACCCAGCAGTGACAGTTCGGCGCTGACCAGTTCGGAATCGTTTCGCGGTACGTCTGCACGGAGAGTTTCGTAGGTGGACAACAGGTTTCGAGCGCGAGCTCCGCTGACGTCGAAGCCGGTGATGAGAGCGGCGAGCTCGTCGAGGCGGTCGAGGGCGCGGCGCTGCGGTGAGCGCTGCGCGGCGTCGTCGATGCCGCGGAACTGCACACGCGGTGCTTGTTCGGAGACCTTCTGTTCGCCGGCTTGGTCGACTCGCAGTAGGGCTGCTCCGGCGTCGACTTGTCCGTTGACCGAGGCGAGTACCTCGCGCACGGTGCCCGCGTACGGGGATCGGACGGCGGTTTCCATCTTCATCGATTCGAGGACGACGAGGGTCTGGCCTGCCTCGACCTCGTCACCGACGGCGACCGGCACGGCGACGACGACCGCGGGAGCGGGCGCACGGACCAGTCCGGCCTCGTCCTGGGAGATCTGGTGGCTGATGCCGTCGACCTCGACGAGGAAGTGCGCGGCTCCGGCGACGGTGACGACCTGGTAGCGGCGGTCACCGATGACCAGGCGGCACTCGTAGGTGCCCAGGCGTTCGACGTCGACCTGCAGCTCGCCGACGCCGTCGCCCCGCAGTCCGTCACTTTCGATGCTGTATCGGTGTGTACCGGTCTGGCCTACCTCGAGCTGGTAGGCCCGGCCCTGGTAGTTCAGCTCGACGGTGCGGCCGATGGCGTGGGTGGCGCGGGGACGGCCGCCGCGGGCGGAGCTGAGGAATGCGGCGCGCTCGCGGCCTTCCTCGGCGTCGTAGGCATCGATGGCGGCGGCGATGATGGCGATGTCGGCGACGGCCGTCGGGCCCACCTGCGAGCCGGCCTCGGTGCGGTCGAGCCAGCCGGTGTCAGCGGAGGCCGAGATGACTTCCTCGCGGTCGAGCAGGCTCAGTAGGAAGGACTTGGTGGTGGTGCCGCCGTCGATGACGACGGTGGTCTCTCTCAGGGCGTTGCGCAAGCGCGCGAGCGCCTCGCTGCGGTCGCGGCCCCAGGCGATGACCTTGGCGACCATCGAGTCGTAATCGGGCGGGATGACGTCGCCCTGTGCGATGCCGGTGTCGACGCGGATGCCGGTGCCGAGGGGGAACTTGAGCAGCTTCACGGTTCCGGGGGCGGGGGCGAAGCCGTTGTCGGCGTCCTCGGCGTTGAGGCGGGCCTCGACGGCGTGACCGAACTCGGTGGGGCACTCGCCGGGCAGTGCCTGACCGTCGGCGACGAGAATCTGCATCTTCACCAGGTCGATGCCGGTGGTGTACTCGGTGATGGGGTGCTCGACCTGAAGTCGGGTGTTGACCTCAAGGAAGGTGAATATCTTCTGCTCGGGTTGGTACAGGTATTCGACGGTGCCCGCGCCCTGGTAGCCGGCCGCCTTGACGAGCTCGGCGGAGGCGGTGCGCAGATGGTCGGCCTGTTCCTGGGTCAGCAGCGGTGAGCTGGACTCTTCGATGACCTTCTGGTTGCGGCGCTGGATCGAGCAGTCGCGCACACCCGGTGCCCAGACGTTGCCGTGGCTGTCGGCGATGACCTGGACCTCGACGTGGCGGGCGTCGGTGACGAGCCGTTCGAGGAAGACGACGGGATCGCCGAACGAGCGCTCGGCTTCGCCCTGGGTGCGTTCGAGGGAGACTTCGAGCTCGTCTTCGCGCCAGACCTTGCGGATTCCGCGGCCACCGCCGCCGGAGCGGGCTTTGATGATCAGGGGGTAGCCAATCGCTGCGGCGTGACGGCGGGCGTCCGCGCGGGTTTCGACGGGGCCACCGGACCACGGGGCGACGGGGACGCCGACCTTCTCGGCGAGGAGCTTGGCCTCGACCTTGTCGCCGAGCAGACGCATCGCGTCGGCGGACGGGCCGATGAACGTGATGTTCAAACGAGCGACGAGGTCTGCGAACGTGGGGTCCTCGGCGACGAAGCCCCAGCCGACCCACACTGCGTCGGCACCCGACTCCACCAGCGCCGCCTCGAGGACGCCGTAGTCGAGATACGCCGAGCCGGTCGCCGGCTTACCCAACGTGACTGCCTCGTCGGCCTGCCGGACGAACATCGCCCGCTTCTCCGCCTCGGTGTGCAGCGCTACGGTGCGGATGCCGTAATCGTGTTCGGCGTTGAGCTCTCGGACGGCTCGGATCAGCCGTACTGCTGCCTCGCCTCGGTTGACTACTGCAATCCGCTTGAACAACTGGGACTCCTTGTTGAACTGAATGGTTGTGACGCCCCCCGGCACTACCCGCTGCGATTCTCCGCCCCCTTATTAAGGATGGCTGACCGAATCGCTACTTGGGGCATTTCAATGTTGCCCACGAACCTGACCCGACCATATTCGGCCACTGATAATGGTTGATCAACAATGTTCATCTATAACTAAGAAAGAGTATCAAAGAAGTTCAAGGCTTTGAGGTGGTATTCGTGAGCCGAGATCCCAAGGCCAATGTTGTGCCCGGCATCCGGGTGTTGTTCAACCGCAACCATCGGCGATGAATCCAGAAGCTCCTGAATCTCCAGCAACGCATCTTTGTCGTGTCGCCACCAACCCTCGTATTCGCCGAAAGTCAACCTAATCGGCACACGAATGTTTTTCGCTAAAGTAGGAAATATCTGAGTCCACCTTGCGGCCTCGGCGATTTCCTGTTCTGGGGGTGTGGCTAGAATATCTTTCAGAGTGAGAAACGTGCCAGGTGGGTACAGCCTCAGAGGGCCCCAGTTTCGATAGTGAGACGAGAAATCGAGCCGCACACCGGGTTCGTATCTGTATCCGCAGCTCGATAGCTCGATGCCGATCAAGTCTCTTAATAAACTCCGAGAGGAAAGCGAAAGAGCCACTTTGCAACCGAAAGAGTGGGCCATCATAATCACGCCAGCTCCGACGTCTCGGTGCTCCAAAAATGAGTTGACACAGGAGGCCAAGGCATCCGCCTGCATTTCAATAGTCGACATGCCATCGGAAAAACTGGATGAGCCACCATAACCTGGTCGATTGACCGAAACAACGTTATACCCTGATTCCGATGCAAACTCCAAAAAAGACTGGCCGGCCAGTGCGCGGTAATCAAAATATCTCGCTGTCATACCTAGGCCATGTACCGCCACGATAGTCGCCCGAGGCGAAGTGGTCGGTGACGCGAACAGCCCTGTGAGGCGGATATCTCCACTTGACAGATCTACGCGTTCGACTCTAGACATTGGTGTCGACCCCGTCATGCGATACACCCGGTACTACAGCCGTAAGGTCATTCTCTTGGGTAGAAAGCAACCAAATGCGGAATCGTCTACTCCAGGTCACCTCGCCTGGACTGATGCGATTTTCCATGGGGACCATACTCTCGTGATATTGCGCAAAAATCGAAAAGGAAGACGGCGGAGCCGAAACTCTTGTCAGTATCTAGGACGCACCCTCAATAGAGCTGAAGGTTTCGACGTGCTGTTTGGCGAGGTTCAGGGTCGCTAGACTATTCGTGCCGAGCGCCTTTCGTACGTAATCCTTTGCAGAATAAATATTCGCAGATTTGCCCAGTGTAGACTGAATTGCATCTTTGTTCAGAATAACTGTATGCTGTGATTTGGCTTCAACGAATCCGTCTTTTTCGGTAAAACTCCAAACTCCCGTATGAAGCTCCAGTAATGCTGGCAATGTGTATTGTTTATACGCAATTCGTCCATTGACTTGCACGCGATACGATTTCGTCGTATGCACCGATCCGTCGTGGCTCCGAGTTTCCATCTCTAGTGATTGCACTCCCTCACTAGGCTCGTCTAGCTTCACGGCTGCTACGTGAGGAAGCCGTTCAGGCCATGAACCCGCATCGTATATGAAATCAAATAGACTGCTGGCATCGCCAGTCACATCTACCGAATCCTCAAACGAAAACAAGCAGTCTGATCTGGCAATATTTTGCTCGACATTTTTCTTCAGTGAAGACAATTCAGATTTGGAGTTCTCGTCTACCGACTGGTCCAGCCAAGCCAGGTTCGATGAGTCCGCCGTCGAGTAGTCGTGCAATAAAGTGACAAGTGACCGTCCGGTCGACAATGGTTTTATTACCCAACTTCCGCCCATATTGACGCCTGAGTCATGTCTGGGCATCTGTCGAAAACTAATTCGCAATCCGGCGGAGTCGATTTGCCGTTGCGAGGTCCAATGCCTAACCTCGCCGACCGCAGTCGCCCATATCTCGATGAACTCAATATTCCCGGACCTCGATAGGCGTTGGGCGTGAATAGTAGGCGGAAATATCTGCGGCCATTTGTTAACGTCTTCAATCAACTCGTAGACTGCCTCGGCTTCAGCATCGACCTCGATGCTGTGCTCCACGTTTCGATGGGTAATTTGATCTGACATTGGAAAGTCCTTTCAGTATCAAGGTGCGTCGTGGCTAGAAATTTCCTAGTCCGCCACAGACGTTGAGGGCTTGTGCTGTGATCGACGATGCAGAGTCGGTTGCGAGGTACCCGACCAGTCCGGCCACCTCGTCCGGGGTTGCGTAACGCCCCATGGGAATCTTGCTGTTGAACTTGGCCAGCACAGCCTCTTCGCTGATATCGTACAACGCCGCGTAGTTGCGCCGGACTTGTTGCGCCATAGGGGTTTCCACATATCCAGGGCACACTGCATTCACGGTAATCCCGGTTGGTGCAAGCTCGTTTCCTAGAGCCTTGGTAAATCCCACAACGCCGTGTTTCGACGCCGAGTAAGGGGCACCGAGCACGACACCCTGTTTGCCGGCTGTGGACGCTATGTTGATGATGCGTCCCCAGGGCTTCGACCGCATTCCCCCGTTGTTCAGCACCGCGTGAGTGAGCCGGAATGTCCCATTCAGATTGGTGTCAACTACGTTGCTCCAAACTTCTTCGCTGAGATCTGCCGTCACCCCTCCCCCGCTGATACCCGCGCTATTGACAAGAATGTCCACTGGGCCGAACGTCGTGACAGCGGAGGAAACAAAATTGGAAACGGAACCGGAATCTCGAACGTCGACTTCCGCACCGTCGATCGAAAAGTCCAGCTGTTGGTACCTTTTTACTTGCTCAGTGACGTTCGTGGTCGATCGAGCGCCGATATAGACACTGGCACCCTGTCGGCCAAAAAGCTCGGCAGTTGCCAAACCTATTCCGCTCGTACCACCAGTAATCAAAACGACTTTGTCCGCGAAATTCATATCGCGGTCCTTTCGTTAAGAGAAGCGGGCTCCAGAGACCGGACAAGCGCGATGAACCCCTCAGGTGTGGAGGCGGCTTGCAGTGCAGTTTCATCCAGCGAGACGCCGTATTCACGCTCGACACGACTCGCTGTCTCCAGTATTGCCAGCGAGTCATATCCAAGCTGGTCGAACTCGACGGCCAAAATATCGTCATCTAGGTTGACGGTCTCGTCGACGCCGGCGCATTCCGTCAGAATTCGCCTGAGGTCGGCGATCGAAAAATCTTGCGGTTCCATTGCATCTCCTTATTAGTGGTGGGTTGTATCAATTTTGGTCAAAATAGCTGCAGAATTGAACCCTCGATAGCCCCTCGATATGACAAGCGCTGTGTTTATTTGCACGTCACGCGGATGGCAGACCAGGTCCATTTCGTAGGCTTCATCAACCTCAACATTGATGGTCGGCGGAATCACGTTATTCGACATCGAGAGTAACGCCGTTGCGATATCGAGTGGTCCGCCGCCTGAATAGAGCCGCCCAGTTGCTGTCTTTGGTGCAGTAACCGCGATTTTATTGCGTCCGAAGACGCTCCCAATCGCGTCGGCTTCCGCTCTGTCGAGTTCGACTACCCCTGCAGCATCGGCAAAAACTACATCGACGTCTGACGCCGCGACATGGGCATCAGCCAGCGCGGTCTGGATCGCATGGATAAGACCATCGGATCTGGCACTACCGGAGTGGTCGAAACTCGAACCGTATCCTGCCAAGACACCGTAGATTTCGGCCCCGCGTGACACCGCATTCTGTTCCGACTCCAGAACAAACAAGGCTCCCCCTTCGCCCGGCACGTGTCCGGTCGCGCGGTGGTCGAACGGAAGATAGGCGGAGTCGGGATCAGCCGCCTCACTGAGTCGGCCACTTGAATACTGCCCAACTAGACCCCAGGCGCACAGAGTGGAGTCGATGGCTCCAGAGAGCATTACATCGGTGCCCTTGCGAATCTGTCTCCGTGCCTGTGCAAGGGCGTCGATCCCACCTGCAGCATCGGATACTAGAACCCCGCTGGGTCCCTTCAACCCGTGCCGAATCGAAATCTGACCTGTATTTACTGCGTAGAACCATGCGAATGACTGATAAGCGCTGACATGTTGGCTACCGTTCCGCCATAAATTCCTCAGTTCGCGTTCAGCGAAGCCGAACCCACCGGCCGTACTTGCCGTCGACACGCCGACGGAGAAGCGGTCCAATTCTGCAAGATTCAACTGTGCGTCCGCTACAGCCCAGTCCGAAGCGACCAAGGATAGCCGCGTGACGCGGTCGGTCTGAGGCTTTAGTCGGCTGGGAAGCAGCGCTTCGGGAGTGAAGTCGCGAATTTCGCCGGCCACATTGACCGGGTACTGCGTAGCGTCGATCGAGGAAATCGGACCCAATCCGCTCTTTCCGACCCTAGTAGCGTCCCAGTATTCCTTGGTGCCAACGCCGGTTGGGGCCAATACTCCGATTCCCGAAATTACTGTTTTAACCATTTTACCCGGTACCTCCAGCCTCAGTCAGCAACATCGCACTCTGGAAACCGCCGAAGCCACTACCAACGGTCAAGGCGCAATTGATGGTGTGGTCACGGGCGGTGATCGGAACGTAGTCCAGGTCGCATAGTGGATCTGCCGTGTGCAGATTGGCCGTCGGAGGTGCAACATTGTGCGCCATAGCTAAGACGGTCGCCGCGATCTCGATCGATCCGATTGCTCCGAGAGAGTGCCCCACCATGGACTTGATCGAACTGACCGGTACTGCGTATGCGTGATCACCGAGGCTTCGCTTGAAGGCAGCGGTTTCGTGCCTGTCATTCTGTTTGGTGCCCGAGCCATGAGCGTTGATGTAGTCGATGTCCTCTGGGTTCACGTTCGCGTCGTCGAGCGCTCGTGTGATCGCTTCCGCCATCTCCAGCCCGTCTGGGCGCAGACCAGTCATATGGAAGGCGTTACTGCGTGTGGCGTATCCCGATATTTCGGCGTAGATGTGTGCTCCCCGTCGCAATGCGGAGTCGTAGCTCTCCAAAATGAACATCGCAGCGCCTTCTCCAAGCACGAACCCACTACGTGTGTCATCGAAGGGACGGGACGCGGTGGCCGGGTCCTCGCGTTGGGGTGTAGTTGCTTTGATTGCGTCAAAGCATGCCATTGTGATTGGAGATATCGGCGCATCTGAAGCTCCACTGACCATGATGTCCGCGGATCCCTCGCGGATAAGTTCGACTGCGTAGCCGACCGAGTCCAAGCCCGAGGTGCACCCGGCAGATACCACCGTTGATGGCCCACGCGCGCCGACTGTCTCCGCGACCTCGGCCGCGAAGGAGCTTGGTACGAAATAGTCGTAGAAGAAGGGATCAGCATATCGGTGGTCCGCGGCATCGAGCGTTCCTGAATCAGTTTGTATTCGGTATTCCTGGTCCAGCCGCATCGTGGCACCGACCGCGCTTCCCACTGCGACGCCGACTCGGAAGGGGTCTATTAGTGAGGTGTCCAGTCCACTGTCCGCAAGTGCTTGACGCGCAGTGAGCACTGCAAGTTGCGCTGCACGGTCCATTCGTCTTATTTCACGGGGCGTTAGCCCGAGATCCTCCGCTGAGAAGTCAATT
Organism: Rhodococcus sp. H29-C3; assembly: GCF_030063405.1. Classification (NCBI taxonomy): domain Bacteria; kingdom Bacillati; phylum Actinomycetota; class Actinomycetes; order Mycobacteriales; family Nocardiaceae; genus Rhodococcus; species Rhodococcus sp. H29-C3. The sequence continues at coordinate 21,582 of NZ_JASITC010000011.1, forward strand.
TCTGCCGCAACTTGCGAACGAAATGGGCTCGGATCGAAGAACGAGATGCGTCGAGTTGTAGTCCGGCCAGAGGACAACAAGTCCCAAAATGCTGACACGCCAACGCCGCCGGGTGCCATGACTCCTATTCCGGTTATTACAACTCTTCGCCTACTCAAAAGATTCTCCTTGCGTGTGGGTGAATCGGAAGATTCTCGTACGGGCCACGGTGAGATCTGATCGACAAGCTTGCATGCGGCTGGCCGCCACCGCACCCTGACGGTCCTATGTACACGGATGGAAACGCCCGACAGTTCTGGGGACTTTCAGCAATGATCGGCTCCAGTTGGCTCGTTAGTGGAGGCTCGCTGGAAGGCTGAATTGGAGGAAGCGGTTTCTGTCTGAATCATTGTGCGCATGCGCAAGTGCCAAGCGCAATTTTTAGTACGTCAAATATTTGTCAAGTTTATGCAGTCGCCGGATAGGAGCTTCGGTGCGAGAGATCTGCTCAGGTGGTAATAGGGCCAAAGACGTTGCGGGCCTATGAGCTGGTGCCGCAGGCCTGGCTGTACGTTCGATAACGGTCGTAGAATTGTCAAATAGCCCGGCAAATACTTAACGCAATACTTGCCAAAATCTCACGATTATCACACCATCTCCATCCGCAGTAGGGGGTACGCTACTTTCGGTCAGGTTTGCTCGGGAGAGGAGTTCTAATGAAATGTAATGTGAGAATCCTGAAAGACGCAGGCGACGATTGCAGGGCCGATTCAACGGCCTTTCGCAGGCAAAAATTTTCGTACCACGACTTAACGATTTCCGTTGTTGATTCGGATAAGGACGCCGCAGATGACGTTGGCTTCGGAATCGCGGAACGTTTCTACCTATGGAACGGTAAGGAGGAAACTGAAACTGCAAGCGCAATCAGATCTGGGCTTTGGCACACGACTATGGTCGTGAACAGGATGACGCCAGGCGATGCGAGCCGTATTGCTGAGTTGTTTGCTGAACTGGACACGACTGACTTTCCCGAAAAAATGGGCACACGCCGGCGGCAACTCTGGCACTACAATGACGTCTATTTCCATCTTCAAGACTTTGAGCAAGCAGCGGGCACCGAGGTGATAAATCAAGCTTGGCGTGACTCCGACTCGCGGTTTATTAAAATTTGTGATGACCTCGAATCGTACATCCGTCGCTACGATCCTGAAACGTGGGCTAGGCCAGCGGACTCTATTGCGAAGAGGATAGAAACCGAGACGCCGTATGCCTGAAAGCTTGAGCACATCGGAGAACCGCTTCATCGGGGTGTGGCATTTAAGGAAATTTCTTGAGTCGTCTCAAAAGGAACTCGATGCCGAAGTGGGCGCGGTTGAAGAGGCGACCGGCCTTCTGATCTATACCTACGACGGATTCGTCTCCGTAAGCATGCTCCATCCTGCACTTGGGTTCATGGGATATTCAGGGCGGTGGGAGGTAGACGGGAGCGTTGTTTTGAACCATATAGACGTATGCTCGCGCGCAGATTGGATAGGTCAGACGCAGCGCAGAGAGATGAACGTCGACGGCATGGTCCTGACTGTCAGTGCGCATCGGACTGAGGATGATGGGTCGACGATTGATAGGACCCTTGTATGGGAGCGGTCAAGTAGAGAGCGGTGACTATATAAAATCGCCCAGGGGAATCTGGTCAATCTCGGCCGCCATCACACTCTGTCCGAGATGGTATGTCATCGGAACTATGCGTGCGCAGGTAGAGGAATCCGTCGTGGTTCACCCATTTTGAAGCCAATTCCACGAACTGTAATTATCCAGTCTGGGCTTCCGAGCTTGCCTCGCACGGCACTGACATGTGTGTCGAGAGTACGTTGAGACCATGTAACACCCCACACTTCTCGTAGAAGAGTTTCACGGGTCAAAACATGCGTTGGATTCGATGCTAACAACCGCAGTATGTCGAATTCCTTCCTCGTCAGCTTTATCTCTTGATCCGCAACATGAATCTGCCGTCCACTTAAGTCGATTGTCAGACTATCGTGAGTAATTGTATTTTCAATATCTCGGGTGTGCGTATCCTGCGCACGCCGGATCCGAGCCGATATCCGGGCCATTACTTCGAGCGTGCTTATCGGTCTGACCAAGTAGTCATCGGCACCTGCCTGCAGTCCCAAAATGCAATCCATCTCGGAAGCGCTACTTGTAGTCAACAAGATCGGTATTCGCGTTCGACTTCGAATCTCAGTGCAAACATGTAGGCTGTGTGCATCGGTAAATTTCATGTCCAGGATTATGGCGTCAGCGTGCTCCGTTGCATCCAAGGCCTCCTCCAATGTGGCGGCCGTAATTACCGTGTTGCCGCACCTGGAAAGATCGAGTGAAAATTTTGTCCTGTCCTCGGACTCGTCTTGAGCGAGCAGGATCCTGCTGTGGCGTATCCACGAGCCCGAGGTGGTTGAGCCCGGGTAGTCTCCAGTGCTTTCTCCACATTCGGGTACCAAACTAATTTCACTCACGACATCACCAATCACTAGGCGTAACTTTTGACAGAACTGCTTAGTTGGATCAATGCAGTTCAGGTGATTCTTCTATTGCGGTGGGTGCTGCAGTTTGCCCCTTATCTGCGAAGGCTGGCCGAGCTACGATTATGTGGCTAATGCTTTGGGACCAGTTTGCTCAGGTGTAGACCTGCGGCCTCGATCAAGTCGACGGAGGGCAGGGCACCGTTGGTGATCATGTTGATAGCGAATCGGTTGATTCCTTGGCTGACCACCTCCTTGTTCAGCCGCTCAGTGACCTCCTCGGGTGATCCCACAAACTGTCGTTCAGTAAGCTCTTTCCGTTTTTCTGATTCCACCTCGTCGATATCTATTCCTCGAAGGGCGAAAAACTCACGCTGGACGGTCCTGGCGCGATCCCCATCGGTGTCGATAATCAGAGGCACAGCAAAGCTCTTGTGTAATTTGTCGTAGTCACGATCTGCTTCGTCGCAGCGTTTTCGCAACGCATCCAGTTTTCTTGGTAGGTCGCTTGGATTGCAGATGATATTGACGTGGTCGGCATATTTTGCGGCCAACCCGAAGAGCTTTTTTTCGCCCGAGCCGCCCAATAGCAATGGCAAGTTGTTCCGAATTCTGGGCTCGTTCGCGGCCGCGGTGGTCTGATACCACTCGCCACGAACTGTTGGTCTGTCCCCGCGGAGCATTGGAACGACAATCTGGAGCGCTTCGCTCAATCGGTCGAATCGCTCGCTGACTGTGCCGAACTCGATCCCATACGAGTCGTGCTCCGGCTGATACCAGCCCGCCCCGAGTCCCAGGATCGCGCGTCCCCCACTGACGACGTCGAGGCTAGTGATCATCTTGGCCAACAACGCTGGGTGCCGGAATGTATTGCTGGTTACCATGGTGGCTACTTTGATCGACTTCGTCCTCGTAGCAAGTGCGGCTAAGGTAACGTATGGTTCAAGAGTCGTATACCCCTGGTCCAGTGAAGAGCCTGATTGCCCAATGAAGTTTGGTTGCTCGAAGTGATCCATCATGGTGACAAGATCGAAGCCTGACCTTTCGGCGGTCTCAACTTGGGAGACGATCGCATTGAAGAGCGTGTCAGGAGCAGCGGATACTGCGAAAAATGGAATATGGTAGGCGAGACTGAAGCTCATGGCACCAAACCTGGATTGATGGGGTTCGCCTGGAAGGCCGATCTAGCTTCGTGAACCCAGTCGGCGAAGCTTATTGGTGCAGTACCGGTTAATGTTTCCACATCGGTGCTGGCCGTAGGCGGGTTATCGATAGTCGATCGGAGACCGTTCAGGATCGAGTCGACTAGGCCGGGGACTGAAGTACCGTACTCGGCCTCCACTTGGCGTCGTGCGTCGTCGTCGACGAGGTCTTCTACCTCGATAGGTGTACCTACTATCCGGCTTATCGTGTCGATCTGATCTCGTTGAGTAAGTGCGTGTGGGCCGGTGACGCGAAATGCATCGCAGACGTTGGTGTCCAATAGTAGCGACACCGCGACGGCCGCAACATCGTGCGGATGCACTGGCACTGAGGTTGCTTGTGCATAGGCGATGGATGCGCGGCCGGATCTTTGGATTGGGTCAGACCAGCGCAAAGCATTTGTTGCAAACCCATCTGGACGGATAATTGCAAAGTCGATACCTGAATCTTCGACTTCGGACTCAAGTTTTCGATGCATCTGCGCAATGGGGTTTGTGTCAGAACTCTGTGCGAGCACGGCCGCTGAAGATAGCAAGATCAACCGTCGGACAGAGCTGCGGCGGGCGGCCTCGAGGAAACCCTCCAACCCCGAGAAGTTCGGGAAGACGAATGCGGAATCTATACCGTCGAATACTCCGTCGTAGCTGCTGGCATCTTCAGATAGATCTATACGGGTGCTCTCCACGCCCTCGGGCAGTGCAAGCTGATCCGGCTGGCGAGACGCGGCTACAGTGCGGACGTTTCGGCTGTGCAAGATGTCGACGATCTGTGTGCCGACTTTTCCGGATGCACCTGTTACTAGAACTGACACGTCAGCCTTTCGGTCGAACGGGTGAGATTACATTAAGAAGCTTTCAGGACGCGGTTACGGCCTGTGGCACGTGGAGCCCTAATCGAAGCAAGGCCTTGTCAAGGTCGCCATCGGCTGAGGTCCATGCAATGTACCCGTCCGGCCGTACCAGAACGGCGTCTGAGCTGAGTTCGCCTTCCTCGCCGACAACGCGAACAACGGTATGGTAGGGAGTACTGATCCGGAGGTCGTTCGCGTGAGTCAACAGCACAAAGTGCCCTGTTACGAATAGCGAACTGGCCCAGTGTTCGTCATCGAGTTTGAAATCCACGAGCCTGGTCCCGCTGGCGCTATCGGGATCGTCGTGATAGCCGACGGAAAGTCCAGATATCGCGCCCCCGAGGTACCTGTTCACCTGAGGAATTCGCATTAGATCGGCAAACAGGTCGCGTAGAGCCTCGTGTTCAGAGCCCTTCTGGCCTAGTGCGACTTGAGCACGCGTGTTCCGCATGACTGCCGCACCCACTGGATGACGCTCGGTGTGATACGTGTCGAGCAGGGTGTCCGAAGCTCTGCCCATCAGTACTGATGCTAGTTTCCAACCAAGGTTGAAGGCGTCCTGGAGGCCAGTATTTAGACCCTGTCCGCCCAGGGGTAGATGAATATGGGCGGCGTCGCCCGCTAGGAAAACGCGGCCTATCTTATACCGATCGACGAGCCGTGACGCGTCGCTGAAGCGCGATCCCCAGATTACATCTTCAATCTCGACATCGGTGCCGTAGAAATCGTGAATGACCTGCACAACCTCTTCCGCGGGAACTGGTGCGCGAGGATCGCCAATCTTCTGCCCATGTACGCTGTAGAAAATACGAAACGTCATATCACCATCTACGCCAATCGGAAAGATATTGGCAAATGATGTGTCCTGGCGCATTACCGGTGTGCCCTTGCTGTCCCACTGTGGGTTTATCGAATTACCGAGACCGCTTAGCGTGACGTCGGCCACGGTGCCGAACCATCGCGCATCCAGTCCTGGGAAGTCAACATCAAGTAGTTTCCGGATTGTGCTGCGCCCGCCATCGGCCGCAACAAGGTACTTGCTGGTCAGCACTCCTTGGTTCGTGGTGATACTAATCGAGTCTGGATCTTGGACGATGTCGACAACTTCGGTAGCCCACCGAATTGTGACGCCATTATTCTCGAGATGTTTTTCAAGAAGGTTCTCAACCTCGGCTTGCGGAATACCAACTTGGTAAGGGTAGCGGGACGACCAACCGTCTAGTGCGACATCCACTGGCATGTGTGCAAAGTGTGTGGTGCCTATCTTCGCCCGTGCTTGTTTTTGGGCGGCATCGAGTATTCCTCGTAGCTCCAGCACCTCGGCCGTGCGGGGGTGCAGGTTCAGCGCGCGGCTCTGCCCAGTCCTCGCAGGCAATTTGTCGATGATAATGACACTCGCACCGCCGAGGGCTACCTCGTATGCGGTTAGCAGCCCGGTGGGTCCAGCTCCAACTATGACTACGTCCGCGTCCATGTCAGTCCCCTCGCTCGTGTGAACACTGTTCAGTCACTGAACAGTGTACAGACCTTTCTGTCTCACCACCAGTCGAAGGTTGTCCCGACGGACCAGCGGCCTAGTTCGGTCCGAATGGTTTCGATGTTCAGATCTGCGTTTGCAGCTTGCAAGGCTATGGTCGAGGTCTGATTGTGCGACATCAAGAAGCAATTGATTCGACCTTGGGGAGCTGGCGCGGCTGTTACGGTGCGAAAGAGCACGGATTCGACCGGACCGAACGCTTCGGCGCAAGAGGCAGGCATAATCCCTAGGTTCGAGAACGCTAGATCGCTGGGAGGATATCCCGTGAGGTGAGCACGGGCAGACTTGTGGTGAAGCGCGTTCGTTATTCGATTCTGGACCGGATTTAGATTTGTGATCCTTCCTACGCTGCCAATTGATAGCTCTATTTGTGCCATACCTATCAAGTTGGCCGATGTGTAATCCCGGATACTCCTCAGGCTGACTGGTATTGCTACCGTGAAATCACGTACCGCGTGCTGGGATGGGCGTGATGCGGCCAATACGTTAGCGGTCACCGAAACGAGAAGGCTGGACAAAGACCCGGCATGTGCTTTTGCAGCCCGCAGTAATTCTTCTCTGTCCACTGACACTGCAGCACGCGAAAAGCTGTGGCGACTTGCATCGTCGCTAGTGCTGGTTGTCAGGGCCACCTGATGCGTCGACAGCGGTGCCGGTGACGAAATCAGATTTTGAGCCGCGCACCACAAGTCACCGATTTGGGTCGGCTTCTTTGGTGGAGCAGTGTGTACGTCCTGCGTGGCAAGGAGGATGGCAGCGAGGAGGCCCTGTCCATCGGTCAGGGCGTGGGAGGCTGTAAGTGAAATGGCAGACCCTCCGCCAGCGAGGTCGATCGAGTCCAGTCGCCAACCCCGACCTGAATCGGTGTCAAGTTTCTGGGTGCAGACATCGTCGGCCCACCGGCCGAGTTGATCCCTCGCGATCGGCTGTTCGGGGGTGCGGCTCGGCACGAACTCGACGCCTTCCGTCCAGTATGGGGTGGCGGAGGTAAGTGACGGTTGTGCGACCGCACGTCGGAGAGGGCCGTTGTTGAGTGCTGAGCAAAATGACGCTATCTGCCTGGGAGGTACTCGATCTGTCGTGCCCCAGAGGATTTGAATAGGCGGGTTCTTTCCCGACGCCCGCATCACTAAATCGCTAGGCGTGAGTCGAGAAACGGACGCGCTGGTAGTCATCCGTTACCGATCCCATGTAACACGTAGCTCAGCAGGCCCAAAGAATTGGCCAAAGTACCGGAAGGATATTTCGTCGAGGCTGTCGTACAGACGAAGTGACGGAGACTGATGGATGATGCTGCTGAGGACCTCTTCAAGTTCGATACGGACAAGATTTTGGCCCAGGCATTGATGGGCACCGAATCCAAATGCTATATGACGGTGCGCTGGCTTCCTGGCTATATCGAACGTGTCTGGTTCGTCGTAGTACGCTCCATCCCGGTTGGCAGGTAGGGTTGGAATTACCATACCTTCGCCCGACTTGATCACGTATCCATCCAGCTCCACGTCATCGACCGCAAGTCGCAGCGGCCCGGTGTCGGTAATTGATAGGAAGCGAAGCAGCTCTTCAACAGCGCTGGGTATCAATCTCGGATTTCGCCGCAAAGCTTCGAACTGTTCTGGGTGCTCGCTGAGGGTAATTAGGGAGAGTGAGATCATCGCTGAACTCGATGCGTGCCCAGCAACCTGAAGCAACTGGATTACGCTGGCGATTTCGAAGGAATCCACTGCACCTTTTCTATCGGTGGAATCCGATATCAGCCGGCTGAGAAGGTCGTCGGATGGCGCTTTTGCTTTGGCGGCGACCACATCGCTTAGATGGGCGTGTAGGCGGTCGGATGCGATGCGTTGTTCTTCCTCGGTATCGGTTCCGTGGAGCATCTCCTGCGTATTCCGCTCTACTTGAATCAAGTCGGTCTCCGGTATTCCTGTCAGCTTGCTGAGAATCTGGTTGGGAATGGCGTTGGAGAAGTGTTCGACGAAATCGGCAGGCGGATCCTGATCAAGTAGATCGTTCATTGCCTCGCGGACAATAGACGAGATGATTGGGCGAAATGCCGTCATTTTTCGTATCGAAAACTCGCCAATCAATCGTCGCCTTGCGGCTGCGTGTTCATCTCCATCCATATTTACCAGGAAAGGAGAAAAATAGCTCAAAGCTTTTAATCCCCGAGGAGACAGCTCAGGAAAACCTGGTCGAAGTTTCTCGGAACTAAACCTACGATCTGCAAGGACGAGTCGCGCTAACCGTCCAGACGTGACTAGCCACGCAAGCCGGCCATCCGACATGCGGACCCGGCCGATTCCGGACTCGATCTTCGTATAGTCCACCGGTACGGTGAATGGGCATTTTCGTTCGATTGGAAAGTCTGGTATTGACAAGATTTGATCCCCATTTCCCTCAGGTCTTAGGACGTCTGCTGGTAGCGTATGTATGCAGTGTTCTGAGATTGTCTTGTAAGGTTCAAATCTAGGTGAGAAGTGGGTGTGGTCGACCTTTGACCCCAACTGTTTATTGCGTTTCTAGAGTTTCTCCGTCGCCGGAAGTGTCTCTTCGTGGGAGCTGCGTTGCCACGATTGCTGCCGCCGCGACAAGGGCGAGGGCACAGAACAGAGCGAGCTCTGCTGCGTGAGCGCTACCTGCAGGAGTTAGTTCAGCTCCGGCGAAGGAAAAGAAGACTGATCCGAGTATGGCAACACCGAGTGAGTTACCGACTTGCTGAGCGGATGTCAGTGCACCCGATGCGGATCCGGTCTCGTAGTCGTCTACGCCTGATAGGACAATTCCGAAGAACGGTGCAATTACAAGTCCCGAGCCTACTCCGACAAGAGTAATCGGAAGCGAGAGCCACCAGGCCGTAACAGGTTCCTCCTGAAGCCAGATCGCGGCCAGCGTTCCGAGAATGCCAGTGGCTGTCACAGTAAGACCCCAGTACATTGTAGATCGGCGCATGCCGAGCGCCTGAGACAGTCCGAAGCCCACAACCATGCCAATCGCCTGGGTGCTGAGGGTTACACCGGACCGTAGCGGGCTCAGGCCGAGCCCTAACTGCAGGTACATCGACAAAAGCAGGGTTCCGCCCATCATCACTGAGAAGAAGAGCGCGCCGAAACTGAGCCCGGCAAGAAAAGGCTTCTTGCCAAACAGAGATGGTTCGACTAGCGGGCTGTGTCCAGCGCGTGCACGGCGACTTTGGCTACGAGCGAAGAGGAGTAGTAGCAAGGGTCCGCAGACCAGCATTATCCAAATCCACCAGGGCCAACCGAGTTCCCGTCCTTGTACGAGAGGGAACACTATCGCTGCCATAGCGAGGGCGGCCAGGGCTGCCCCGCCTATATCAATCCGCAAGGTGCGGTCTGGTCGTGATTTGGGAAGAAGTACGAATCCGAGCGACAGCGCAGCGACTCCCACCGGTACATTGACGGCAAAGATCATTCGCCATCCCCATCCGAAGTAGTCAGCGTCTACAAGCCAGCCAGCGAAGATTGGGCCAGCGACTCCAGCGCTGGCCATCACCGGGCCGGTCAGGCCGAGGGCGATTCCGACCTTCTCGACTGGGAACATTTCCCGGATCATTCCCAGTGCTTGAGGCACCATCAGTGCACCGAGAAGGCCCTGCAGGACTCGGCAAGCGATAAGAACGTCAGGAGACATGGCGGTAGCGGACAGCAGGCTGGCGATGGTGAAGCCGGTCATTCCGACCAAGAAAAGTCGGCGTCGACCGTAGATGTCTCCCAGGCGTCCGCCGATCAGGAGTCCCGCGGCCATCGCAATGGTGTAGCCTGCGCCTAGCCACTGGATAAACGAGTTCGATGTGCCTAAGTCGGCCATGATCTTGGGGCCTGCTGTGGTTGTGACCAAGGCGTCGAGTAGGTCAAGAATTTCGCCGACGAGGATCACCGCGACAGCGCACCAGGCCCATTTGTACTGTCGGACTTCCTGTTTGCCCTGCTGCTGCTTCCCGTCACTTGGTTGTTGGACCTCGTCCGTGGTCGACTTGGCTCCACTCATTGGGGTACCTTTCCCTGGCGCAGTTCGTAGTGAACAGCGTTCGCGAACTGAACGATGGTCTCCAGACAGTACACCGTCCGGTTCGGCGTATCGAGTCCTGGAGAACGCTATGGTGAGGATTGTGACTCGAAAGATGGAAGGATCAGATGTTCCGATGCCTCCCTGGGGCAAGCAGCGTAAGTCAACGCAAGCGCCGCGGGAGCCACTAACCGTCACTAGAATCGTGCGTGCGGCCATCGCAATTATCGACGTTGAGGGGTCTGACGCCTTGACGATGCGAGGCATTGCCCACAAGCTGGGTGTGGCACCATCAGCGCTGTATGTTCACGTTCAAAACCGGCAGGACATATTGAATCTAGTCTTGGAACATGTTCTCGAGAGTGAAGTGGGTTTGCCCGAGTTAACGGGAGATTGGCAGTTGGATGTAAAGCGCTATTTTATGCGTTTACAGTCTAAATTGTCGGCGCACGGCGACGTTGCGGTAGTTAATTTTGCGGCCTTTCCGCCGACGAGAATAGGTATTGCAACAACCGAGCGGTTGCTTACAGCACTGCTCGGCGCTGGTGTTTCGCCGCAAGTCGCCAGCTGGGGATTGCACCGGATAACGTTATACACTAACGCTGATGTATATGAGGGATGGCAGATGCGCAGTCGTCACATGGACGAGTGGGCTGGTCCTGTGCGTAAGTACCTGGAAGCTTTACCTGCTGCAGATTTCCCCTCTATCTCAAGTAGTTTAGACGCGTTACTGGACGAAGATAGTGACGGTAGGTTCGAGCTGGGTCTCGAATTTCTAATTTCAGGTATTGCGAATACCGTTATGTAGATTGGACACGCGCTGTACGGCAGTGGGCGTTCGATCAGGGCTATGAAATCATCGAGCGGGGCCGTATTTCCGGCCGGCATCGAAGAGGCGTACAACGCCGCCCACTGACCTGCGCTGAGCCTCAGTCGGAGTGGGAAAGGCCACCCGACAGTCTCAAGGGCACGGCGCGTGCGGCGGAATTGCGTCAGTGCCCAGCTCTAAGGTGTCGTGTGTGAGTGAGAACGATTCCGTTGGCGTAGTTCCGGTGCCCGATCGTGTGCTCGATGACCTCGCCGAGGTTCTGATCGACAGGCTCGATCAACTTCTCGATCGGTTGACCGACCGGGCGCTGGATGCACCGACAGCAGGGTCTGCTTTCTGGGAATCGGAATGGAACGACCGCGATTCGGCGATCGGCCGAGCTCGCGCCTTCGAGCGGTCTCGGGTTCGAGCGGAATTGGTGCGACGCGCAGGTGCCGGCCTCGGGATGGTCGACCCCTCTCCCCCATCACCCCCAAAATCACTGCACACGCCGGTGGTCCGAGGGCGCAGGGCACGGGCCGGTCGCCATCTCCTGGACGAGGCCCAGCTGACTTTCTTTTGAAAGCGATTATCGCGGTGCATGTTTCGCTCTTTCCTCGCAGCGAGCCAGTGATCGTGGTGATCGAGACTGCATGATTGTCCGCGAGACACCCAGTCGCCAGCTCCTGACCACGGGTGGCGTACGGGAGATTGTCTTCGGGCTGTGTGACGACAGCGTGAGCCCAGCTGCACTGTTCCTCCTCGCTCCTCGGTCCTGCGCTGAAGCCGCTCAGTGGTTGGTGCCAGCGAGGCGGTAGTTCGAGACTCTCCAGCTGTCGCCGGGATACCCCAGCCCTTTGACCGCGTCTGGCTGATGTGAACAGTGCCTTCGCTTTTTTCGGCTACGTGTGTGCGTCCGCCCCACGTGCACCCTTCGGCCCGGCCCCTGACAAGCGCAGAGCAGTACTGCCCCACGCCTCATCTGTGGTAGCGGAAGTGGCACAGTTTCCATCCGTTCAGGGTGGTGATGACGGTTGCCCGCCACGGTTCGACGGGCCGCTGTGTCGAGGTCCCGTCGGCGTGGAGGACTCGTTGTCGGCACTCGAGGTCAACGATGACCGTCCTCATTCCGGCGGGCGGGGCGGTGGCACCCTCGACGGGCCAGCAGGTGGCGGTGAGGGTGTCTTTCGAGCGAGCCCAGGCGTCCCACTCCCTGTCCGGACGTAGCTCGGTGGTGCTCTGGGCGCGTCGAGGGTGTCGATCAGCGGTGTGGTGATCCAGGGCCGGGCGCGGGCGAGCGCGTCGGCTTTGCTGGCGTCGACGGCGGGCTGCCAGGACAGGATCGCGTTCATCGCTGTCGTCGCAGCACCGGGGGCGTCGAGGCCGGCCGGGTCGAGTGGGTCGATCTGCACGTGGGCGTCGGTGCCTTCGGGTATCGGATCCGGATCGCTCGACCCGCCGCACCCGGCGAGGGCCAGTACGGCGGCCGCGGTGACGGCGGCAGCAGGTACATGGGACAGATCGAGCAACGGACGGGGGTTCGCGAATTTCTCAAAAGTCGGCGTGAACGCATCTTCCCCGATCAGGCTGGCCTGCCCGCATACGGTGACAACCGGCGGGTGAAGGGGCTGCGTCGCGAAGAGGTCGCGATGCTCGCCGGCATTTCGGTCGCCTACTACATCCGGCTGGAACGCGGCAACCTTTCCGGCACCTCGGACAGCGTGCTCGACGCGCTGGCCCGCGCGTTACAGCTCGGCGAGGTTGAGCGCGAGCACTTGTTCACTCTCGCGCGGACCGCCGGGCCGGTACGTCGCCGACGCGACATGTCGCCGCCGGTGCGCCCGGCGGTGCACCAGGTGCTTGACTCCATTACTGGCTCGCCTGCGTTGATCCGCAATGGACGCCACGACGTCGTCGCGATGAACCACCTGGCCCGTGTTCTGTTCGCTCCCGCGCTCGCGGACCCGCGCAGGCCCGTCAATCTGACTCGCTTCGTTTTCCTCCACCCCCACTCCAGCGACGTATTCGTCGACTGGCAGAGCGCGGCGCGAGAAACTGCCACGATGCTGCGCCGCGAGCTCGGTCGCAATCCGCACGATGAAGCATTGAGTGACCTGATCGGTGAGCTCAGCACACAGAGTGAATTCTTCCGGCAATGCTGGGCGTCGCACGACGTGAGGGTGCACCGCAGTGGCCGCAAGCGTCTGCGTCATGCCGCCGTCGGGCGACTCGATCTTGACTATGAGTCAATGGAATTGGCGTCAGATCCCGGGTTGACCCTCACTGTGTACACAGCACCCGCCGGCGATCCGAGTGCGGACGCGGTTGCCATGCTGGCCATCTGGGCGGAAACCCAGGACGTAACCGATATCAAAATTTGATCACCCAGTACTGGTAATTATTTGCTGCTTCACGGCTGGATAACAGCATGAGTGTGCGCTCGAGACCTATTCGCCGTGTACGTCGACAACAACCGACGCACGACACCACCGAAATAAGTAAGGGAGAAAACCATGCAGGAACACTTCACACAGCCCGAGGGTCTGCCCACACTGCCGGGACTCAGTCACGCCGTTGCGTTCTCCGGACGTCAGGTAATTGTGTCCGGGCAGGTGCCGCTGAACGCCGCCGGTGAGTTCGTGGGCGATGACGTCGAGGCGCAGATGCGGCAGGTGTTCACCAACGTCTCCATCGCGCTCGTTGCTGCGGGTGCGGAAATGAAAGATGTGGTCAAGCTGACCGTGTTCCTCACCGACATCGGTGACGCTGCCGTCTACCGCACCGTTCGCGACGAGTTCGTCGATACCAACAAACCGCCTGCGTCCTCGCTGTTCCAGGTGGGCGCGCTCATCAACCCCAAGTTCCGTGCGGAGATCGAGGCGCTGGCCGTCATCTGAGCGACCAGGGCAGGCACGGCCCTCGCCGTCTACATGACCAGCAAGTGAGTGCCTCTCCCCCGTCGTACTGAACCCGATTCGCTGCTGCACAGAGGGGAGAATACGGCAGCATCGATTATGCTGGTTTGCCAGAATTGCTGAGATATGTTGCAGCATAAAGGATCGCGAGAACCCCGAGGCCAGCTGACAATTCAAATCCGCGACAGGGACGTGGTACTCGGACCCAACAATGTGTTCGTGGTCCCGAAAGGCACTTCCACGAGGCCAATCCGTCTCTGCCGCTGGGCATCCTGTCGCTGGTGACCGGATACGGCGAGACCGATGCCGCGCTGTGCCGAACGGGCGTGGGCAAGATCGCCTTCACGGGGTCGACGAGAACCGGCTCGAAAATCATGGCGACGTGCGCCGAGTCTCTCACCCCGGTGGTCGTCGAATGCGGCGGAAAGGATCCGGTCATCGTCGCGGCGGACGCCGACATTGCCGCGGCAGCCGAGGCGGTGGCCTGGGGCGCATTCATCAACGCTGGAGAAGGCGAGACCCCACCAGTGTCGCCAGGGTCGCCGCCGGCATCGCCGCCGGCGACCTCACGTGGGAGGTGAGCTCGACCCACACCTTCGCCGATGCCGCCGAAGCCTACGAGGCGATCCTGCAAAGACACGTACGAGGCAAGAGCGTGCTGACCTTCTGAAGCCTCACCGCGCAAACGGCAAGCAGCGGGTTACCCGCGCTTTACCGCTGGCTGTGCTTTGCCAATGCTGCACCGTCCGCCTCGCCACCAGTCAAGTTTCTGAAACGACAGTTTCCGCACCGTCAAGACATGTTGACGCGTCGTTGGCTTTGCTGACTGCCGGCGGCGAATCAGCATTCGTCGGACAGTCGGTCTGCAGTGCCGCCTGGACTACTCTTCCGTCACGAGGCTCTACTAGATGACAAATACACCTCGGGGAGTCGGCCGTGAAGGCTCAGCCGGTCAGCGGGCCTGGACCGCCTGCACTCCGCCATAGGGGAGCGCTTCGAGCCGCTCTTTGAAGTCGTCGTAGTTGCCGACAACCGCGCCGGGCTCCGAGGCTAGGTCGAAGTCCCTGCGGATCAGACGTATGTCCGTGCGGACTCGCTCGGTCTCGTCGGTGACTTCTGTCAGCTGGTGCTCAATGTCTTCCAAGAGACCCTCTACATCGCGCCGCAGGGCTGACGTTTGGTGATCTCGCAGGAACGCGTCCTTGTGACGGGTTAGCGTCCTGCGGACGCGCTCACGACCATTCACGCGGACGGCCTGGCGTTGCGCTCTGTCGATGCGAGCGAACAACTGCTCGAAATTCGCTGTGGTGAGCGCCTGCAGGTTTTGGTCTGCTTCGTGTTCTAGGCAGTGCAGGACAGCCCGTGCGAACCCGACTTTGTCGAGCCGCAATTTGGTTCCTGCTTTTTTGCACGCGGCTTCCGCTGCTTTGAAGACTTTTTGGCCTGCCGCAACGGGCACGGTCGTGACGGCCGCGGCAACTTCGGCGGCCTCTTCGGGTGACAGGACCTCGGCGGCGTAGCGTCGTATCGCCATGAGGACTAGGTCGATCGGGATGAGGTCCTCGATCTCGCGGATCGAGTCGGATGCCACCGACACATCGTTGATATCGAGGTCGCTGGACTGGATCACGAATTCATCGTCTACGTATTTCTTGTCACGGTAGCCCTTCTTCAGTTCTTGGCGGATGCCGTCAGCCTCGTCGTCGCCGTCCAGCAGGACCACTACAGCCGGGGTGTCGACGTCGCGGCCTCGGGCGAGGTAGACCATGTATGGGATGTGCTCAGCCGATCCAGATGGAACTAGGGACAAGCTGTTCAAGTTCAGCGTGGCTCCAGTGCTCTCGGCGCGACGGGCCAGTGAACTGATCCCAGCGAGCAGCACCTGGTCGGCCTGACCTTCGAGCATTAGGTTGCAGTTGCTGATGAAGGTCGTTTCGGCAACGAAGGCGCCAAAGGCTGAACGGAGAGGCTCGTAGTGATTGCGGCCCGCGTTTGCGACCAGGCGGGTGCCTTCTTCGCCATCCCCTTTCTCAAGGACGCGGATCCGTTCGCTGTGGTTTTTGTCGATGAGAAACGGTGAGTGCGTCACGTACACAACCTGAATTGGCTTCACCGACTTGTTCGTTGGTTCGGCAAATGATGCGAAGATCCGCAACAGGTCCTGCTGGCCGAGCATCGATAGGTACGCGTCCGGCTCGTCCATCAGCAGGATCTCCTGCGCCCCAGTCGGGGCATGTGAGAGGTACTGAACGAAGTAGGACAGGAAATAGCTCATCCCACCACTGCGCTCGCTGAACGCGTACTCGCTGCCGGTGCGGTCTCGGACCGTGAAGACTAGGTCGAAGTCGCGCAGAGTTAACGTCAGTGAGAACTCGGAGTCCTGGGACCACCACTTCGGGAAGTTCAGCGCTTTTGCCAGGTCCTCGTTCATCTTTTTGACGATGCCGTTGGCGTAGCCGTCGTGGTTCTTCACGGCGGTCTTCAGTTGTTCGAACGCGTCTTTGCCGATGCCTGCGACCTGAACTAGCAGTTTCTCGGCCAGTTCGAGGCGCTTCATTAGATGCTTGTCGTCGACCTCGTCGACAGTATTGAAGGCCGTGTAGTCCTCGATGAGTTGCGGTGTCGCCTTATCGATTGTCTCCTTGCTGCCGAACCAATCGGGATTCGTGATCATGTTCTCGATCCAGCGCAGCATATTCTTGCGTGGCCTTGCCTTCTTCGCCTTGTCTGTCGCGGTTAGGTAGGCCAGCGGGACGCTGTCGGGCAGTGGCGTGTTCGCGTCAATCAGGAAGAAGGTCGGTAGGCCCAAAGATCTGATGTCGGCGGCTTTGACCTTTACCTCAGTCCAGTCGGTCCCGTTCTTCGCGTACACGACGGGACCGGTGTTCATGCGAAAAAAATGGAACGTTTCGACCAAGACAGACTCACCTAGGGTCGCGATCGACCGGACCGCGGCAACCTGCTCCTCGCTGAGGTCGGTGAATTCGCCGCCGAACTCTGGTTTCTTCATCTCGCCTCCGACGGTGAAGAACTGTGAGTAGCGGCAGAAGTCGCGGCGCTCGATGTCCTCGCCGGTCAGCAGACACTTGATGGCGCCGAGCAGCTGGCTCTTCCCGGACTCGTTCGCGCCGACCACCGTAGTGATCCCTGGCTCCATGGGGACGCGCACGAACGGGTAGAACAACCCAGACTCTGGCAGTCGGTCCCACTCGTCCGGTACGGCCTTCGGATGGCTTTTGCGGAGGTAGTCGTAGTTGAACGACTTGTAGAACCGGACGTAGAGGGTCTTGATCTTCATCGGGAGGCTCCTGCGTGGCGTCTTTGGAACGGTGGACGGTGGCTTAGAGCCGGGCCAAGAATGGTGCATTCGAACGTGCCTTCGTGCTGGCAGAAGCCTACGGTGGACGACCGACATCTGACCGGAACACCGGATGCCGCGACAGCGCTAGTGGCCGTGCCGACACTGCTAGCGCTGCCACCCATGACGTCACGCCTATATTCGTCGAAGTTCGACGGCAAGCGGGACCGCAGCTCTTGGACGATTTTGCGTTGCTTCTTCGAGTACCTCGGATAAGTTTTCGCTGAACTTTCAGTTCTATCAGCTTTTCATTTAGAATGAAAAGCATAAGAAGCTGAAAATTTACGATTGGCAGCCGAAGTGAACTCACTAGAACGAAACTGGCTCGAGGAAACCCTGTACAGCCTGTCCGATGTTGGGATCTCGATTAACAGCCTCAGCTGGACCGACGCCCCCGACCAGGGGTTTGACGCTATCGTCATGCTGGTCCGAAACGAAAACCTACAGAGGTATCGAGTCGTCTACGCTCCGTCGTTGACTTACTCGGGACTTTCTAACCTACGACTGTACGACGAACAGACGCCTGTGCTGGCCATCGGTGAGAGGATCACTGAACGGAGCGCAACTTCATTACGCGACCTACGAATCCAGTACGTGGACGGTCTAGGCAACACCTACCTCGAATTCGGCGACGTCTACATCGACATCCGGGGTAGACGAGCTAGCGTTCGAGATAGAGAGCGAGGCGTTGCTCTTCGTCCCGCTAGCGAGTCCCAACTTCGAGTTGCGCCAAAGAACCTTTTCAGTCCCCGTCGCTCGCAGGTAATCTTCGCACTCCTGTCGTGGCCACATCTTGCAATGGCAAGAGTTCAAGACGTGGCAACAGTTGCAGGCGTGTCGTTGGGCCAGGCTCACAACGTCCTCGCGCTGCTTGATGATGCGGGATTGATTTACAGAGGTTCTCCCCTACGCCATCACCAGACGCTAGATCTACTCGAGCCATGGGCAGCGGAGTACTCGCGAGGTCTGCGGAGAAAGCTCGTAATCGCCACCTTCCACTCAGACGACCCGACGGTCATCGACCTTCGGCCGCCTCAAGAGGCGTACCTCAGTAGTGAGTCCGCAGGTGGCGTCGGGATTTACCGCCCAGCCACCCTGACCGTGTACTTGGACCACTACGACCGCAAAATGGCGTTCGACAACAGATGGCGAAACGACCCTGAAAGACCGCCTAATGTCACTGTTCTGCAACAGTTTTGGCGAGATCCGGAGAATGGTCAAAAGGATAAACACCGAGGAGCTGGGGGGCCTTCCAACGCGCCTTGGCCGCTCGTCTACGCTGACTTGCTCGCAGCCAACGACCCGAGGCTGGCCCAAGTAGCTGCAACATGGAGAGACCAGCATGTTCAACCCGGAAAAGTGTGACCCCCAGCTGCTTGAGATAGTCGACCGCGTCAGTGCACAGCTGCTAGCCCAAACCGATCACTTGCGCCCGGCCGATCTGATGCTTCTCGGTGCCCATAGCCGAAACCTGCTTCACGATTCCTTGGGCCATCAGTTCTTGCTGCGAGCCACGGAAGACCTGGACATTGCGTTCGCGATTGCGGGCTGGGGAACGTACGCAGAAATCGTTGATGGTCTCCCCAAGCTTGGTGACACGGGAATCAGGTATGAAGTGGATGGTGTCCCTACGGACCTTGTTCCGTTCGGCGGCATCGAGGACCCGATTGGGGTGGTACCCGACCCGCCTGACCGAGACCTCAGTGTTTGGGCTTTCCGGGAGGTTTTCGATGGGGCTCACACACTCCCCCTGCCCTCCGTCGGACCAATCAAGATCCCCGCAGTCCCAGGGTATTGCGCGCTCAAGCTCGCCGCCTGGCTCGATAGAAGCATGCGATACGAATACAAGGATGCTGGCGACATCGCCACGGTGCTTTTCTGGTACACCAATTCCAGTAAGGTCACCGAACGCTTGTACAACGATGGACACGAGGTCCTTGACAAGTTCGAAATGGACGAATCCCTAGGCGCGGCTTTCCTACTCGGAAGAGACATTGCAGAGCATATTGGCGCCAAACGAGTAGGCGAGCTCAGTCTCAGATGGCCTGGACCGCGCGCCGAGGAGCTGCCGCGGTGGATGAACATCCCAGGTTCGCCGTCGGCATGGACCCCAAACCCCGGCCGACGAAGCTCACTCCTCGATGCCATGCAACAAGGATGGTCAACCTACATCTGACCGCAAGGCGAGGCTTGCCGATGGCGACGCGCGCCGACGGAACTCTCTTCATCCGGAACTTTGTCGGGATTCCGTTGATCGATGCGCAAGACTCGCCACTTTAAGAGCGGAGGGAAGCCGGCTCGCCAGTGCTTTTAATAATCGGCAGCCGCTACGTCTTCGGAGCCGCGGCTGCCAGATCTGCGTCGAGGTGAGCTTCAATATCCGATGCAGTGGAAGAGTGCTGTACCCCGAGCCCGGACCACCACCTGCTCGGCGTGGCTTGGTACGGCCCGTAGGCACCGTCGGTCATTCGTGTCCCTGTGACGACTAGGCCGTGACGAGCCCTGGAGAGCATGACTAGCAGGACACGCTGCTCCTCTGCTAGCGCGTCTCCCGCACTGTTTCGCCTGCCTGGCAGATGCCCTTCCTCCAAGCCGACTACGAACACCCAATCGAACTGCTGGCCTTTACCAGTGTGCGCGTTGAGCAGGTGGACGCCGGGACCTACCGATTGTTTGGGATCGGACGCTTTGATTGATCTTACGGCGACCTTCGCCGAAGCGGCCTCGCCCTGTTCCAGAGTGTCGAAAGCGTCATCGACCAGCTCACGTGCGTCGACGTCGGCAGGGTCCAGGGACTTGAGCACCGCCAGTCGGGCGTCACCGATGCTTGACCCGTGCGGCAGGGTCGCAACGGTGGACTGGATCAGCGCCACTATTTCGGGGTCATCGATCGCAAGGTCCCAACGACGGACAGGGAATGCTGTCTCCTCGGCGAATACCGCGTCAATGTTCTTGCGGCGCCATCCCGCCCGGGTAATGATTCCGATGGATGCCTCGGGGGCCCGTTCCAAAATCGATCTTGCGACGCGCCGCAGTACTTCCGCCTCTGCCGCGCCGTCCGGGAGCACGAGAGCCGCGGAGTATCCGCCGCCTGGCCACAGCTGCGGTTGCGCGGACACCAGACTGGAACCTGGATTGACCTGCTCGCTCACGGCGTTGACCACATCGAGCACTTTCGGCGAAGAACGGTAAGATTCGCGCAACCTAAATGGCTGACCGCAAGTTCTTTGAACTTCCGCCTCAACCTCGGCCGGCGCGGCCCCTGCCCACGAGTAGATGCCCTGGAGAGGATCTCCGGCAAAAGTACGTCTTGACGTGCAGCTCAGTAGGGCGAGATCTAGTTGTTGCATTGAAAGGTCTTGAAACTCGTCGATCAAAACGGCGTTGAAGTGCGCCTGATAAAGCCGCGCGATTGCGGGAATGCGGAGCAGGCGCTGCGCGTGTCGAAGTAGGTCGTCGTAGTGCAGCTGGTTAGTCTCCTGCCGCGATCTTTCGACTCTCTCCGCAAGTTCGAGTGCCTGCGTGGGACCTCGCTGCCGAATGGCTGTCAACACCTCGGCGTCCGAGAGCGGTGCCCGTTTGATTTCGCTCAGGACTCGCTCGGCCTCATACATAGCGGACCCGCGACCCGCTGCTTCCATGGCCCGCCGCATGGTACTCGTTTTCGGAAATACCAATTCGTTCATGTCGAGGCCGATCGTCCTGCCATGTCCGAGGACAACCTGCGTCGCGAAACCGTGCAAATTGTGAACCACGATCTGGCGGCGTGCCTTCGTATGGCCGAGAACTGACCGAAGCCGCTCTTCGAGGTTCGAACGAGCCCGCTTGGTGAAGGTCAGTGCTAACACTCGCTGATTTCGCTCAAGGTGGCCGATCTGGTGAGCGGCACGGTGAGCCAGAACCTCTGTCTTTCCGCAACCCGGCGGGGCAATGATTAGTAAATGGTTTTTGGATGACGTGGCCGCATCGAGCTGTTCCTTACTGAGCGAAAACCCACTCACTGGCTGCTCAGTTCGCGTAGAACACCCACGAGACGCGCCACGCTGCCGATTTTTTTCGCTGTGTTCGGTGTCATGGCTTCAGCGATGCAGGTTGCAGCGTCCACTTTGCCTCTGCTTCTGCAAAATTTCGCTACTGCTGTGGCCTCGATTTTCTCGATTGTCTCGACGCCGGTGGACTGCAGTAGTGCTTGGTGGTGACAGAACTTTCCATCGATGAGTGCGTTCGCCGCGGCTGGGCCGCCGAGCGCGGCGGTGTACTCGTCCTCAAGATCGGCTGCCGAGACGAATACCTTTTTGTCGATGACGTCGCGGGGCCTGCCGCCGAAAGCGCCCACCCAGGAGCCGCTCTCGGCTTCGTCGACTAGTCCTAGCAGCGTGGGCCCGAAACCGTCGGGTCCGAGGAGTGGAAAAACGTTTTTGAACTTTTCGGCGCCATCCAGTTCGATAACCACCGCACCAAGGCGATCGAAGTCGACGCCCAAATGCTGGGCCACCGATTCAACAATTACTCGATCGGCAGCACCCTCGACGACTACTACGAAGCGAGCCGTCAGCGCCTCCAGAAGCCGCGGCGACCACCAGTGCGCTCTCACCTTGTCAACCTTCGACAGCTCCGCCTTTCCCACCTGGTGGCACTTGCCATCCCGGTCGACTGCGATGACCTCTGCGGGCTCGAAGCGGTGCAGGATGTATGGCGAGTGGGTAACGATGATCTTCTGATTTCCGCCGCCGCTCAGTAGGTCCGCTGCTGTCCGCTGGCTTGTCGGGTGCAGATGGATCTCTGGCTCGTCTATTGCGAGGATGTTGGCCGTTCCCTCGGCGAGGTCAAAAAGCGTCATCGACATGAGCTGGCGGACGCCGTCGGACTGCTCCACCAACGGAACATGGGTGCCGCCTCGGTTGAGGAACATCGTGACATCCTGCAATACGTCACTGGACGGGTCGGTCACCGTCCGAACCGAGAAGTCTTCTTTGGCGAGTGCGCGTGGCATCGAACGACTGAGATGGTCAGCTACGCGTCCGAGTAGATCGGCGACG
Organism: Rhodococcus sp. H29-C3; assembly: GCF_030063405.1. NCBI lineage: Bacteria > Bacillati > Actinomycetota > Actinomycetes > Mycobacteriales > Nocardiaceae > Rhodococcus > Rhodococcus sp. H29-C3. The sequence goes on from NZ_JASITC010000011.1 coordinate 43,816, forward strand.
GACTCGTTGCCAGCAATCTTCTCATTGAACTGTTCTAACAGGCCCTTCAAAGCTTCTTCGTTCGTTCCGAGGTCGGCGGCCGCGAGGAGCGTCCGGACTGGGCTGTGGGCACCCTCCATCAGCGACGCCCCACGCGTCGCCTTGAGGTAACGCCAACCAAACACCTCGAGCTGTTCGCGGCTTGGCCCCCTCCCATGCCCGCTTTCCGGAAACCACCGCCGAATCGTCACCGTCTGGTCGTCTTCAAGGTCTGGCTCGACGATCATCTGGACCCAGAGGTACTCGCTGACCTGATCGTCAGCGATGCTGATCTCCGAGGGGAAGGGACGACGGTTTTTGTCTGTGAACTCCGACCACCAGGCATTGACCACTAGTGGCTGTTCAACGTCTCGCAGATCGCTTAGCTTGAGGGCCTGGTAGATCGCTGCAGTACTAGTTCCCAGCAGGAGGTTCAACATGCGCAATATCGACGACTTCCCCACATCGTTTGCGCCGACTATGACCGCATGCCTTCGCACCTCGAGGTTGAGGTCCTGGATCCGACTGTAATTCGAGATTTTAATTCTGGTCAGGCGCATGGCCGCCTCCCCTCAGGTTCTGGAGCGAAGGCACTGCTCCCATGTGCACCGTGCGAGATTATTGAACCATCTGGTCTGGTCGAATCGTTACCGGCGTCATTGAGAACCCGGCCTCGGTTTTTTATAAGACTGTAATAATTGTCGCCGTATACGAGACCGTCCTCGCTTCGTACCAGCGCCATCGGGCAACGCAATTCCGCTCAATTCGGTCCCTACAACCCGATATCGGTGACGGCATTCCCTACAAGAGGCGCGTGCTCGCGGCGGTACACCTCGACGGAGTCGAGGCTGGCGTGACCGGTCTGGCGGGCGATGGCGGATCCGTCGGCGCCGTTGCGGGTGCCTTGGGTGACGAATCCGGCGCGGAGCGAGTGCCCACCGAGCTTGGTGAGAGCGGCAGGGTCGTAGCCTGCTTGTTCGGCGCGGCGTCGGATGGTCTGGTGGATCGCTGCCCCGGACAACGCGGTCGCTCCCAGGTTGCCGTTCTTGGCGATGGCCCGGAACAGCGGCGCGCGAGCGGCGCTGCGTGGCACTCCCCCACGACACACGTGAGCGTCGAACGGTTCTCGCTTCCGGAGTAGGCGGATCACGGACGGACGGCCACCTGCGTCGAAGGCCGCGACGACCTGGACCCAACGGACGTACGCGCAGGGTGGGCAGGTGTCGTGAGAGTCGGTGCACGGCAGAGCTTTCACCGCTCCCCTGCCCTCTTGGTCGGTCTTCGATTTCCGCAGCCGAATGTGGAGGCCGTCGTGGCGATGCACGGTGACGTCCCCACACGCGAGCTCCGATAACTCGCTGCGGCGGAAGGCCCCGGCGAATCCGAGGAGCAGGATCGCGGAGTCGCGGCGTTCGAGGACCTCGTCGGCCTAGCCCCGGCACCGCTGCCGTGCCGTCTCGACTAGAAGTTTGATGTCCTCGACCAGCAGCGGATCCCGCGGTTGGCGCAGTCGGTCCCCCGCGGCGGCGTACTCCCGCCGGATCCCAGACAAGGTTGCGGCAACGAGTTCGTGCGCCGACGGAGATAGATGCCCGGTGGTGCGGTGATGGTGGTTGATCGCTGCGATCCAGGTGCCGAAGGTGGCGACGGCGTAAGCCCGCTCTCCTGTTTCGTGTCGGGTGTCGGCGGCGTCGACGAGGTACGCGGCGACAGTGATCGGGTGCGCAGGCAACGTCACGTGACCATTCGTCTCGCACCAGTTGGTGAAGCGTCGCCACGCGGCCGCGTAGGTCTTGCGCGTTCCGTCGGAGCGGGAGGATTGCACGGCGGCCGCGATCCGCTTCGCGACGGCGGGCGGGATCTCCGGCTCGACCGCCAACGATCTGCCGCCCACGGGGGTGCCCGCGACAGTGCTCACCGCAGGTGCACGGTCTGGTCGGAAGTCCATATCAGCAGCCTAGCGCAGGTCACCGACACGTCTGCAGAGTAAAACTGTGCTGAACTGGCAAAACGCGACCAACGCTGCGGAAAATGCAATTTACGTGCGTAACATCCACAAATTCGTGGGTGACTGGATACAGATGCGATTGACACCGTTTAGGGTCTCCATCTTGAGAGTTCCTGTGAAGTGACACGCTGGTTGTCCAATTGACAGCCTTTCTGTCCAATCGTGCCCAGGGTTTGTCCAACGCCTGCTCCGCTGGTCAAGCAGTTCAAGTGCGGAGTCGCGCCGCCGCCCCACGCGACCGGAGCCCCCTTGACCGAGAGATCGACTGCGCTCGTTGGGACGTCCGCTCAGCAGTCACGAGGCTGGGGTCGAGTGTCTTTCAGCCAGGTCCTTGGCAAGCTGGCTGATGCGTGTGCGTGCTGCCTCTGGGGTGAGTATCTCGATGTGGTTGCCGAACTGGAGGAGCTGGCGCACTGACTCGATTTCGGGGTAGCGGACGACGATGGTGCACCAGCCGTTTTCCGGGTCGGAGACATCGTGGATGCGGGTGCCGAGGATGCGCCGTGCCAGGTCGAGGCCATTTTCTCGCAGACGGACGGTCACACTCACGCGGCCTGGCTTCTCGGTGCGTTCCTTCAACGCAGCCCACCTGGTGCGGAGGGTCTCATCCGGTCTGAGAACAGCTGGCGCGTCGAGTTGTTCGTAGGCCGAGAGTCGTTCCAGAGCGAACAGCCGACCGGTCCCCTGGTCGTCGGCAACGAGATACCAGCGGCCTGATTTCGCCACAACCCCGTAGGGGTCGACCACCCGCGCCGAGGCCTGTTTCTCAGCGCTGTGCCGGTACTGGATTCGCAGCCGGCGTCGGTGTCGTAGGGCCGAGGCGAGATCCGATACGTCCACCGCTGGTTTTGAGTCAGCAAGCCACGCGTTGCTGTCCACCAGCACTAGGTCCGCCAGTCGCAGCAGGCTCGGCGACTCAGCTGCTGCGGCCTGGCGGGCGGCGATCTTGCGCGCGGCCGACTCCTGCACTGCCGACAGACCCAAGCGCTCGAGTTGGGTGCTGTCCAAACCAGCCACGGAGAGGACCTCCAGCTCTGGTGGTTCCAGATGGGATGCGTTGAGCCGCGCACCGGGGAGCAGAACGATCCCACCGCTGCGCCCACGTTCGGCATAAACAGGCACACCCGCTGCCGAGAGCGCCTCGACATCCCGCAGCACAGTCCGCCGGGACACCTCCAGACGCTCGGCGAGCTCGGTGGTGGTGATGCGCTGACGTGTCTGCAGGAGCAGCAAGAGGTGCAACAGCCTCGAAGCCTTCATGCTGACCAATATTCTCAGAGAAAGGTGACAGGTTCTGTCGCGATTAAGCGATCAACTGGAGCGGTACCGAGAATCCAACATCTGAGGAGCGCTCTATGCCCGCCCCCAACCTGTTCCTGATCTACGTCCGCGACTCCGAGGCCGCTACGGCCTTCTACAGCGACCTGTTCGAGATCGAACCGACCTTCACCAGTCCCCACTACGTGGCTTTCGAGGTAGCCCCCGGCGTCCTGTTCGCGTTGTGGACGGGGGGCCGCGAACACGCGGTCCCGAGCACTCCTCGCACGAGCGAAGTCGGGCTGATGGTGCCGGGAGCAGCGTCCGCAGTGGACGAGGTCTTCACGAGTTGGGTCTCGAAGGGAGTCCATGTCGTGGAGGAGCCGCACGACGCTGTCTTCGGCCGCACGTTCGTGATCACGGACCCCGACGGCAACCTCATCCGGGTCTCCCCGGTGGACTGAGCTTCACGACCCTTACCCCCTACATTCGTTCTCGAAGGGCCGGCCACGCACGATGGCCGGCCCTTCGCCTTGTCCAGGAGCTCAGACATGTCACATCCGAATGCTGCCCTCACCGCGCGCCACCGTCTGAAGGTCGCGCGACTCGTCATTGACGACCGCTGGCCAATACAGCACGCGAAGGCACACCTGATCGGCCAGTCCTGCGCGTTGGACAACTTCAATGGCACAACGTGCGCGAAAACCGACAAATCTCGATCATTGGACAGGCTAGTTGGCACACCGGACCGGCATTTCACGCTCATCGCGGTGGACAACTACCTGTCCTTTTGGACAAGTTCGGTGTCACTTCACAGTTCCCACCAAAATGTCAGCGTCCTGAACTGAGGGCCCAGGCCTCGACGACCCAGCCTGAACCAGCCGAGAACAGGCAATTTACGAGCTACATCGAAGCTTGTTCGTGCTCACGGCATCCTAAACTGGCCGCACGACATCGACGCGGCCGGCGACATGACGCTGCTCAGTCGGCTTTAAGAGCGCTTCTGGATTCAACCCGTCAGGAGTCGCGAATCGGGTCTTCTCTGTCGAGTCATCGGCGAGTTCCTATCAGACGACGCCTAGCGCTGTCCGTCCGATGTGACGGTTCGTTCGGTTCTGCGGCAAGATCATTGTTGCAATGATGGGGCCCGCTTAGTCTGTTTCTGGTGTTTCGTTTTCCGGAGTCGGCGTGGTTGACGTAGATCGGCCTCATCAGCGCCCAAAAGGTGCTCCCCCCATACCATCGCGGGCTGGGTAGGCCGCCCCAATTGGGGCAACCGCAAGATTCTTGGAGATCAGGTCGTTTCCCCCTCGGGCAGCTGAACTGTCACAGTGACGAATATAGCCTCAGTGAATTGCCTGCGAGCCGAACGCTGGTTTTGGTTAGAAATAACCCGGGATTGTCAATCGATGGTTCGTGAGCAAGCCTCAATAACCGGGGTGTCTCGATCAAATAAGCCCATACGTATGGCCATACAGCAGGCCATACGTAAAGCCGGACATCGGGCACTATCGCGAGGCGTGTGAAGGCATACCTGGAGGTAGCAGATTCCGATATGCCAGGCCCCCCACGCGGCGAGCTCATGCATCCTCATCCCGTCTGCAGCTCGATCGAGAACGGAGCCGGGACGAATCGTCACTTTCTATAGGCCTTCAAAAAGGAGATACTCCACGGCCGATCCCGCGGTAATAGCTTTATCCGGGAGCGGAAATGGGCGCAACTGGTGTTGAGAGCAGCACGACGCGCGCACAGAAAGAGCAATGAGTCTTGAGCAGCTTCGACCGTGCAAACCAGCAGTCGATCAGCGCTGAGGACTGTCCGCGCGGCGGCAACCCAGCAACGGGGGTTTGCAGGCGCTATCTAGCTTCGGCAGGGCTTAGCTTAAGTCCTGGCGTGGATGCTAAATCCGCTTCAAACAGGTTCCTCAAGTTTTGATTGTATCGGCGAATGTGTTGATGTAGCGCGCCGACATGCAGTCCGAATCGACTATCAGTGGCGCAGTCGTGCCGCACCGCTGCCGATGATTACCAGTGTTGCGATAAGTGACTGCGGTGTGAATATTCCGGTGGTCCCCGACATGCCTCCTCGCCCCGTTGCCTGAGATTTGAGTTTGCCTGCGAAGGCGAAGCGGCTCCCCTGGCTCGATGCTTTTCTGCTTTAGCTAGACTTCAAAGAAGAGCCTCTGAACAGCGGAAAGATGCGTGTACTTGCGACTGCCCATGCTTAAGCCCATACGTACACCCATGCGTATGGGCTTAAGCATGGGCAGGTAGCAGACTTTGTTATCGGTCTTGCAAATGCACGATGCAAAAGATATGTCCCCGCACTGCAAGCCGCCCGAAGTGGCAGCATTTGGACTGGACGTGACTGCGTGCCTGCATAAGCCCCTCTAAAAGTAACGACATATGTGCATCGCTGTGGCCGATCGACTTGTTATATGCCAGGTCGGTTATCAAGTTACTAGAAGGGTCTGGTTTACGCTCATCGGAAAGTGCTTGTTATGGCCAGGTATAAAGCCAGACATAAGGCGGCCTATCAAGCACTTAGCCCAGCTGCTCTAGTCGCCTGGCACAACGCAATATGTTACGCAACACACTCTGCCGTCCAGGAGGCTTTGCATATCGCTGTTTCATAGGCTGTAGCAAACGCGATTTAAGAGGCAGTGCACAGAGGTCTTCGAACAGCCGTAATTGTGAGCCGGTAAGCGGCTGGTGGTGAGGCAATGTTGGTAGCCGGTCGCATAGCGGGTAGCGCAGCCTTGAGAAAGACGGTTTGAAAGGTTGCATCAACGTGCGTGTCGCGGGACATACTCCTGGCACGTATCCGGTACTTTCATACGGGTGACGACAACCGGAACTTCTCGGACAGTGCTGGTCGCCAATCAGAAGGGCGGCGTTGGTAAGAGCTCGATCGTGTCAGCTGTGGCGGGGATGGTCGCCGCCGCAGGACGGCGAGTACTCGTCGTGGATGCGGACCAGCAAGCTAACGTCACCTCGTCCGATCTCGGGGTCGAAGGCGACGGCGGGCGCGGCCTCAGTATGGCGTTGCAATTCGCGCACGCGCTGACGCCTGTTCGGGATGTTCGTCCAAACCTCGATGTAATTCCGGGCGGACCGGCGCTCGCGGTTGTTGCGTCCGTGGCGGCCACAGCGTCGCAGACAGGGATCGATCTGCGACGCAACCTGACTCAAACGCTGGATGACTTGAACGATGTCGAGCACTACGACCTGGTCCTGTTTGACTCCGGCCCTGGCGACGCCCCACTCTTAGAGGCGCTGCTGGGGACCGCTCGATACCTCGTCGTACCTACCAAAGATGACGATGCCAGCTTGTCTGGTGTCGAACTCCTAGCGATGCGCTATCTGCGAGCGCGGCAAGCGGGATCTCTGATCCAGCTACTCGGTGTAGTCCTCTTTGACACAAATCCTCGTGCCACAGCGCGAAATCGTGAGGTGTTTGATCAAGTGCATGATCTTCTTGAAGGCAGCGGCGCCGACCCGTTCGAGACGTTCATTCGATCTGACCGTGCCGCAGCGGTCGATCTTCGGACGCGCCATCTCACCCCGTTAGAACTCGTCGAAGTCGCAGAATCGGATCAAAAGAGCCGTCTGCAAAGATTGCGTCAGAAAGGCAAGCCCAGCGACCGACTATGGTCCAGGGACGCATCCGGGCTTGCATCGGACTACCAGGCCTTGACTCGCGAAATTCTCAACCGCGTCGCCAACGCCGAACGTGATCGAGTCGCAGGCGGTGTCGCGTGAGCACCAAGAAGCGCCGTGCCGCATTCGATCCGAACGCACTCAACGATCTGGACGACCTGCTCCCGCCGCTCAACCTAGTTCGAGATGCTGCAGCTGCGGGCGGAAATACTGTGCCTCGTGCCGATAGTGGACGGACATCGCCGCCTATTCACGCTCCAGCAGGTATTGAGGACAGTAGTCCTGACAGGGACAGTGCTGTAATGGAGGCCGCTCAGGAGACCGACGCGGACAGGGCGCCCCATGCAGAGCAGCCTCGTTCGCCAGTCACCGCAACCGAAGATGACCCTGAGACAGTCAAAGAATCCGCCCAAACCGTCTCTGCACCAAGCCAGATTGGCGACAGTCCGAGCTCGTCGCGTCGTGCAGACGCGCGACGTAAAGGCGCAAAACGGGACTTGGCGACGAGCATAAACCGTGTAGCGCCACCCGAAGTGGCACTGCCGCACGAAATCTACCGTGCCCTGAGGTCGCTCACGCTCGAAGAGCGGAGCGTAGATCCGACGAAGGCACGCTCATACGGGCAGGTCGTGCTCGACGCCGTCGAGGAGCATGCAGGCGAATTGAAGGAGCATTGGACGAGTGCTGTTCCGCGCGTGAGCGGGGGACTATTCAAGAGGGCGGAGGCAGGAAGGCCCACACGCCGGCGACACAATGCGCCCCAATCTCGGGTTCCGCTCGGCGGTGTCATCAACTCTGACGTCGCGGTCCTGGACCAGCTAGCTACCGACTGGGGTGCCGGTAGTAGAAGTGCCCTTGTCGAACAGGCGTTACGTCTATACCTGCGCGTCAGCTGAGCTGTCTGGATTGAGCCGGAGTGTACTTATAGCTAGGCACGGAGGTTCCTCGGCGACAACATCTGGACCGGCTCGCCGCGAACGCCGCAACTCGAGTGACAGGGTTGATCCGATGCGTCCCTCAGAGGCTCAAAGTCGACCACAGAAAGAGTCTTAAATGGACATTCGCAGCGATCAGAGCGGTGCAGTCGGCTCACCGCCTGCGCTGACGGTCCATCCGCAGGTACTATTCGCCGCGCTAATGACCGGCATTGCTCTCACTGTGGGAATCGCCGCATCCTCGTTCTGGTTGTCCTTCGCCGCGCTTCGAGAGCTGGCGATCATGGCCGGAACCGAGCCAAGGCGAGGATGGGTACTGCCCGTCGTTCTCGACGGTGCAATCGTCGCCACGACGGTGATCGCGCTCGCTTTGTCCCATCACTCGGACGCAGGAACAGTTCGAGGCCGCAGATTCGTGCTGACTGTCCTCGTAGTCGCGGCCGGTGCATCGATTCTCGGCAATGGGTATCACGCAACGTTAACCCCCAATGCGGTACCAGCTATCATTGCAGCCGGAATCGCCACTGTGGCACCGGTCTTCCTACTCGGAATGACCGAGGTGCTTGCGGTCATTCTGCGTGCGCCGCGAAAGTGGGAGGCGGCGGTGGTTGAGTCCGACGTTCAGCAACTACAGCCGAGTTCGGGTGTGTCCGACACCGCGGCAACCACGTCCACAGAGCAGCAAAGCGGGGGACTGGACCCGGTCATCTGGGCGACAGTGCTTGTGTACCTTCAGCATCCTGAATGGTCCTACAATGATGTCGCCACCGAGCTAGGTGTTGATTCGTCAATGGTTAGTGCCCATCTCGCCGAATGGTTCGACCTGCAGATGACGACCGCTAAACATTGCGGCGTCGATAAAACGACCGCCGCGTTTAACCAAAAGTATGCGGTCGAGGAACGTGATCGCCTACCAGCTCTCGCATAGGCGGCGTCTCGCCCGTCGCGTCGAGCGTTCGGTTGCGCGCCCTGAAGGGCCCTAGTGTCGCAATGAATTCTGGTTCGATCACGCCTGAACGAGTTTCGTCAGATACGCGTAAGTTCGCGAATCTGTTGCTGCAGAGTTATTAACCTCTGAAACTCTCAAACAGTCGTGTAGGACGCAGGGACGTGAATTGAAATGTTCCGCACCATCTTTGGTGAAACGCCAGTTCAGCACAGTTTTGGGCTGCGAAAGTGTCGGCGACCTGCGCTAGGCTGCCGTATGGACTTCCGACCCAGCCGAACACCCGCGGTGAGCACTGCCGTGGGCATCGCTGAGACTGCCGGGTCGGTGGCTGTCGAGCCGGAAATCCCGGCCGCCGTCGCGAAGCGGACCGCGAGCGCCGTGCAGTCCTCCCGGTCTGAAGGAACGCGAAAGACCTACGCAGCCGCGTTGAGACGCTTCACCAGTTGGTGCGAGACGAATGGTCACGTGACGGTGCCGGCGCACCCGGTCACCGTCGCCGCGTACCTCGTCGACGCAGCCGACACCCGCACCGAATCGAGGGAGCGGGCCTACGCCGTCGCTACCTTCGGTACCTGACTCGCGGCGATCAACTATCAGCACCGCAGGTCCGGGCCTCTGTCGCCGTCCGCGCATGAACTGGTCGCTGCCACCTTGTCGGGGGTCCGGCGGGAGTATGCCGCGGCGGGGGACCGACCCCGCCAGCCTCGGGAATGGGGAGATGGCCCCAGCTATGAGCATAGGCCCACCACGAGGCACTGGATCGCTGTTTCGCTGAGGTTATCGATCAGCGCGGCGGGTTCTTCGAGGGCGGCGACGTGGCGGGTCAGAGGAAACCGGCGAGGTCAGGCCCCTAGCAGGGTGCGTACCGAGTCTCGTCGTTGTTGCAGGTTGCCGAGGTCGTGTTCGATGTTGGTCAGGGTGCGGCGCATCTCGGCGGCGACCTGGGGACACATCTCGATGTGTGGTGTGGGGCCGGTGGCGCACGGAAGGATCATCGCGATGGCGTCGGTGCCGAACCCCGCGTCGAGCAGGCCGCGGATTTGGTAAACGATCAGCTCGGCGGACTCGTCGTAATGCCGGTATCCGTTGGTGTCGCGGTTGGACCGTAGGAGGGCTTGTTCCTCGTAATAACGCAGGGACCGCGTCGACACACCGCACCGCCTGGCGAGTTCTCCGATGAGCATCAGATCGACCTTTTCTCGGGCTAGGGCTTGACCTTCACACCAACGTCAATGCCTAGCGTCGAAGAATGATTCCTTCACCCGATGTTTCTGCCCTGCTCGATGCCGCTCATGTCGTCCGCGAGGGCGACGGCCCACCCCTGGCTCTGGCCCATGGTGCCGGCGGGGGAGTCAACCTCAACTTCGCCCCACTGATGGAGGCATCGAAGTCCGACCGAACGCTGATCGGGATGAACTATCCGGGCTCCGGTGGCAGCCCGATGGCCACGGCACCGCTGAACCTCGAGGAGCTGGCCGACGCTGTGGTCGAGGCAATGGTCCGCGCCGGGCACGAGAGATTCCCGGTGCTGGGGCTGTCTCTCGGCACCGCCGTCGCCGTGACGGCTGCAGTTCGCCACCCTGAACGGGTGACCGGTCTGGTTCTGACCGTCGGGCTCGCGAAGTCCGACGCACAGTCCGACGGGTTCTTGGCGCTATGGCGCCGGCTTGCGGAGTTGGAGGAGTGGGACGGTCTCGCGAACCTGATGATCAACGCAGCATCCCCAGACGTGCTGACAGCCCTGACACCTGAGCTACGAGCCGTGGCACTGGCGCAAGCACTCGAGAACTACCCGGAGGGTGGAGCCGAGCAGGCGGTCCTCGCCGCGTCGGTCGACGTCGAACACCTGCTGTCGCAGGTGAGCGTGCCGACGTTGGTGGTCGTGGCGGGTCAGGACCGCATCGTCCTGCCCAGCACCACCCGGGCGCTCGGCGCGGGCATCGCCGGTGCCGAGGTACTCGAGTACCCCAACGCCGGACACATCTTCACCCCCGACGAGACCGTCCGCTGGATCGAGGACGTGGCTTCGTTCCTGGCCCGCCACGAACTGTGAGTGTCGCCACCGGGTGGGACCGGAAGCTGCGCGGACGCCTGCTGGTACTGGGTCTGGCACTGTTCGTCTACCTGACGGCCGAGATGTTTCCGGTCGGCGCGTTGCCCGAGATCGCCGCGGGGCTCGACCTTCGCCAGTCGACCGCAGGCCTGCTTTTGTCCGGGTACGCCATAGCGGCTGGACTGGCTGCGATCCCGGTGGTGGTCTGGCTGTCTGGCAGGGACCGACGGACCGTGTTGGTGGGTTCGATGATCCTGCTTGCGGTGTCGCAGGTGGCGTTGGCGGCAGCGCCCACGTTCGAGGCCGCCATGCTGAGCAGGGTCGTCGCGGCCGTCGCCCACGGTTACGTGTGGGCGGTCGTGCCGGTCGCCGCTGCATCACTGGCACCGGACGGTGCGAAGGGCCGGGCGACTGCCGCAGTATTTGTCGGCTCCGCGGCGGGTCTGGTCATCGGCAGCCCGGTGTCGGCGGCCCTGAGTCAGGCTTTCGGATGGCGCGCCGCAGCGGCGGTGCTGGCGATTTCTGCGGGTGTTGTCGCGGTCCTCATCCGTAGGGTTCTGCCGCGGCTGCCGGGTCGCCCCTCTGGGAGCGTCGCATCGCGTTCGTCCGCGCAAGCCTTGCCGTGGCGACGGCTCGGGGCCATCTGCGGCATCACGGCGATGGTCGCCATCGCGCACTACGTCAGCTACACGTACTTCGCGTTGCTGGTCGAACCAGTTGGTATCACCGGCAGTCGCTATGCGGTGCTGCTTGCCGCTTATGGCGTCGCCGGCCTGGTAGGGGTGCGCCTGGTTGGACGCTACATCGACCGGTTCAACCGCGGCACCGGTGTCGTCCTGTTCGTTGTGTTCGCGGTATCGCTGGCGGGCCTCGGCCCGGCACTCATGGGAGGCGCTGCGGTGGTCGCCGTCGTTCTAGTGTTGTTGTGGGCGGCCTCGTTCAGTGCGGCTCCGGCAGTGCTGCAGGACACCGTGCTTCGTATCGCTCCCGATCACGGCGACACCGCGTCAGCCGTCTACGTCGTGGGGTTCTCCCTCGGCATCGCCATCGGATCAGCGGCCGGGGCGGCAGCACTCGGACCACTCAGCGCGGCCGAACTACCCGTCCTCTCCGCTGCACTCGCCGTCGCGGCTCTCGCATTGGTCATCCGCGGAGTGCGCCCACCCGCACGAGTCACCTGATGGGTCGAAGCCCGTCGGGGCTGGCCCCCGGCGCACACCCGTGCAGTAGTCCCGGCTACTGGCCGGGAGACCCGATCCAGGCTGGCGGCACCGGAAGGGTTTTCGACGGCAGCCTGAACTGGTGGATCGCGGCGCAACCCATGTAGCCCGTTGCCATCGGCCCCCAGTGCCGACGGAGGACAAAACCCATGCGTGCCGAATCGTCGATGGATGCGGTGGACTCCTCAAACGCTCCCCGCGCGCTCGATGACGAGGATGCGGGTTTCGGGAGCAGGGTGTGGGCGACGTGCTCGTCGCCCGGTTCAGCGAAGCAGAGCTGCCCTGGCACGAGTCGCTGAACGTGTTCGACGCCATCTGCTCGGTGGAGCGTCCGCGCTTGCCGCCATGGGTCTGCTCGATGGACGTCGGGCCACCGCGCACTGGAGCAGCGCCGCCGAGCTGGTAGACCGATACCCCTTGATCGACGTCGATCCCGACGTGCTGTTCGTCGACGAGGGGCAGATGATGACCAGTGCAGGTGTGGCGGCTGGCATCGACCTGTGCCTGCACCTGCTCCGCGATGCCGGGCCACCCTCACCACCGTCGACCACCTGCGTGCGGCGACAACCGTTCTCGATACCGGCCCGGTGCTGTCGAAGTCTCTGGTGCGCTGATTCCGCCTTCTTCGGATATCCGACGATCGGTGCTGCGCTGCGCGGCGGCGCAGATGTCTCGATCACCACCAGACTCAATTCGGTGATCAAAACCGCGATCAGCTCGATCCCGGCCGATGCCTGGAGACCGATCCGCTACACCAACGCCGTCTACGATACCAACACCCAGCAGTGGCTCTCGGTGGCAGAAGTCGCCGAGATACCGTTCACCGCGTTCGCATCCCAGAAGAAAGCGCACCACGTTCCGGCAGGCTCGTCGTGCGACGGATCCTGGACCTGCGACCGAAAAAGATCAAGGTCAGGGGGAATTGTTCGATGTGTGGCGGTTCCACGCCTTCATCCGCCACCACCGACCTGGACGACCTCGACACCGTCGCAGCCGACCAGGTCCAACGCCGGCATGCGATCATCGATCAAGTCCACGCCGATCTGAGAACTCCGCCCTCGCCCACATGCCGTCGGGACATTTCTGCGCCAACGCTGCCTGGCTGGTGTGCGCGGTGATGGCGTTCAATCTCACCCGCGCCGCAACGACACTGACCGGCGAGAAGTCGCTGGCCAAGGCAACGACCGGCACAATCGGGGGAACCCTGATCTCGGTCCCGACTCGCATCGCCTGCTCCGCACGCAGGCTCACCCTGCACCTCCCTGAGAAGTGGCCGTGGGAGAGGGCATGGGTCACATTGTTCGACAGCATGTTCTCGGGCGAAATGCCCATATCCTGACCCAACCAGAGCGTCCCTGCCCGCCCGCAACACGAAAGGCTCAGTGGAACAACCCGATAGCCGAGATCGGGTGACCAACCACGTCCACACCCCACCCGTTACCGCACAACGCATTCCGACTTCAGCGAATCAGTCCATCGGTGCATTCAGGGTTAATGTCTCAGGTGCGATAAGCGTCGGCGCGGTGCGAGATCGCGGTGACTTCCACCGTGCGGTTTTTATCGTTGATCAGATACAGCACCCGGTACGTGCCCCGGCGGGCACTGTAGGCCAGCGCCAGCGGGGGATCGAGCGGTTTGCCCACCCGACGCGGACTGTCCAGAAGCGGGCCTGTGACGAACTCGTACACCGCTGTCGCGACCTTTTCGGGCAACGTCGTCGACAATGCCCGCGCGGCCGAGCGCGCCATGATCAACCGGTACCGTTCGGCAGGCTCGCTCACTCGTCAGAGGGCCGCGCGTTACGCATCAGCCGTTCCAAGCCTGCTGCATCTACGACGTCCCCACCATTGATCTCAGACTGTCCGGCGAAATGCGCAGTCAGCAGATCTGTATCCGACAACACTGCGATCGTCTCCCGCAACGCGTCGTAGTCGTCAGCGCCCAGCAGAACAGCAGCGCGGTGCCCGTTGCGGGTGATCTCGAACCGCTCGTGCGTGTGCTCGGCCTCGTCGACCAAACGCGACAGCTGCGCTCGCGCGTCGGCAACAGGAAGAGTCGTCATGTACACAATTCTAGCGCAACAAATGGGTTCGAGTACATTTCCAGTCAGAAAGTCAAAAAGTTGGTCGCTACCCACCTCCGAGTGCTTAGCTATGCGCTGACCACGGCGCGACTGGGACACGGCAAAGGATCACAGCGTCGACCGCGGCCGAAACTCTCGAACCCATGGTCCCGAGTGCGATCGGTTCCACACCATCGAGCAGTCGCTCCTCGATCGAGCAGTACCCGCTCAGGGTCTGATGTGAATCGCGCCGCGGCCTTGCATCTGCGATCCGGTCACGTACAATTTGTTGTACGTAGATGTTGGAGGGTGAACAGTGAAGACCATGACGTACTCGGAGTCGCGGGCGAGGTATGCCGAAACCTTGAATGCAGTCACCGACGACCGCGAAGAAGTGGTGATCACCCGGGCCGGCCACGAGCCTGTGGTGATGGTGGCGCTCGATGACTACGAGTCGTTGAAGGAGACGGCCTACCTACTCAGGAGCCCCGAGAACGCCCGTCGATTGCTGGCTTCGATCGATCGGCTCGAACACGGTGCGGGGAGTGCTCGTGAGTTGCTCGAATGAAGCTGGTGTTCGACGAAAGCGCGTGGGAGGACTACCTCTGGTGGCAAACCCAGGATCGTAAGGTACTCAAGCGAATCAACGCGCTGATCAAGGATATCGAACGTAACGGCAACGAGGGGATCGGTAAGCCCGAACCCCTCAAACACGGTTTTCGGGGCTACTGGTCGCGTCGAATCACCGACGAGCACCGACTTGTGTACAAACTCGACGAGAACGAAATCAGACTCGCGGCCTGCCGATACCACTACGGAAGCTGACATCGCAGCCAGACGACGGACTGCGATCGTGCACGCAGCGGGCGATCCGCACCCGGCATCGATAGCGTTACGAGCAGCAGCGAAGATAATTCGCGACCGCCTGCACACATCCAGTCGCCATGGCCGTCCCGAACAGCACGTCGCTGCCTTGCAATAGTCCGCAGCATGCACTGAAACACTCTGCGCTGCAATAGCTTCAACACGACGCCGATAGACCGACTTACGTCATAGCGTCGCAGAATCGTAATTATCTGCAGTGCAATATAATTCAACAACCTCATCTCAAAATATCGTCACCGGCTGCAGCTATGTAAATTGCATTTTCCGCACCATCGTTGACAAAACAGCAGTTCAGTACAGTTTTGCTCTGCAGGGGTGTCCGCGACCTGCGCTAGGCTGCTCGTATGGACTTTCGACTGGGCCGAACACCTTCGGCAACCACTACCGTGGGCATCCCGGAGCGTGCCGGGTCGGTGGCTGTCGAGCCGGAGATCCCGCCCGCCGTCGCGAAGCGGATCGCGAGTGCCGTGCAGTCCTCCCGGTCGGAGGGAACGCGCAAGACGTATGCGGCCGCGTGGAGGCGCTTCTCCAACTGGTGCCAGGCGAATGGTCACGTGACGTTGCCGGCGCACCCGATCACCGTCGCCGCCTACCTCGTCGACGCCGACACCCGCACCGAAACGGGGGAAAGGGCCTACGCCGTCGCCACCTTCGGCACCTGGATCGCCGCAATCAATCACCAGCACCGCACAACCGGCCACCTTTCGCCGTCCGCGCACGAACTGGTTACCGCGACCCAGTCGGGGATCAGACGGGAGTACGCCGCGGCGGGGGACCGGCCCCGCGCACCGCGAGACCCGTTGCTTGTCGAGGACATCAAGCTGCTCGTCGAGACGGCGCGGCGGGGGGCCGCGGCTGGGCCGACGAGGTCCTCGAACGTCGTGATTCGGCGATTCTGCTTCTCGGGTTCGCCGGCGCATTCCGGCGCAGCGAACTTTCCGATCTCGTGTGTGGGGACGTCACTGTGCATCGGCACGACGGCCTCCACATCCGGTTACGGAAGTCGAAGACCGACCAAGAGGGCAGGGGAGCGGTGAAAGCGTGCTGCCATGAGATTTCATCTTTCCCTGAGACGAACCCTCCGGAAACACCGGGACGGATCAACGAGGCACCACGCCTCTGCGGTGCGAGGTTCTCTACCCAAAAAAGTGTCCTCAGTGTTTTATGTGCAACCCGAACCCTGTTCGGCCGTTCGACTCAAGACCGTCTTTGACGCGCAGCGACGGGATGTCGTAGTCGCCGAAGTTCTGTGGCCGGAACGCGATCGGGTCCGTCGACTCCAATGTGAGCAGCTTTTCGGTGAATTTGTCTGCGAGGCCGGGGTACTCGTCGCTGCTCATCCGGTCAGCGCCGTACACCACGAACGGTGGCAGCACCTCGATGCCCGGGTAATACAGGATTCCGTGTTGGAACGGGAACAGAAGATCATCGATCGGACCGTTGATTCCACGGGCACTGTAGTGCGACTGCGGGCCACCCGTGGTCACCGACAGCAACGCTCTTCGTCCCGTGAGGGCGCCCTCCCCGAATCGCTCGCCGTACTTGGTGTCGCTGTGCTCCCCGACGCCGTAGGCGAAGTGGAAGCTGAACACCCGATCCACCCAGCCTTTTAGGATCGCGGGCATCGAGTACCACCACAGCGGGAATTGGAAGATGATCGTCTCCGCCCACAGCAGCTTTTCCTGCTCGGCAATAACATCCGGAGTGAGCGCCCCGGAATCGAACGCTTGCCCGGAACTCCGGGCGATCTGCAGCGGGTTCGATGCGTGGACACCGAAGTCGTCACCATCGACGACGGCCTTCCACCGCATCGCGTACAGATCACTGACTCGCACCTCGTGCCCGGCGCCCTCCAACGTCGTCACCGCGAGGTCTTTGAGCGAGCCGTTCAACGACGTCGGTTCCGGGTGGGCGTACACGATCAGAGTTCTCATGGGGGCTCCTGTGTCGGTGGTGCCTGCAATTCTGGGCGCCATCGACATTCCTGTTCAGGGGCCGCACTTCCCGGGACGGCACTTCCTGGTACTACCAGGACCACCATCGAGGGCTGCGCAGCGCGCCATACTGGGTCGGTGGATGATTTGGCGAGCTTTCTGCGGACCCGGCGCTCTCGTGTCGACCCGGAGTCGGTGGGTATCTTCGCCGATCGCCGCCGCCGGGTGGAGGGGTTGCGCCGCGAAGAAGTGGCGCACCTGTCGGGAGTGAGCGTCGACTACTACGTTCGTTTGGAGCAGGGCCGCGCCACTGAGCCGTCCGAGCAGGTCCTCGATGCACTGGCGCGCGTCCTCGAACTCGACGACACCGAACGCGAGCACCTGCACCGCCTCGCTCGGCAGCGTCGTCGCCGCGCGAAGACGCCGAACGGGAAGCTACGGCCGGAGCTGCTGGGCCTGCTCGATTACGCTGCCGGTGCGCCGTCGTTGATCATGAACCACCGGCTCGACGTGCTCGCCGGAAACCGTCTCGCTCAGGTGCTGTACGGGGTGCCGATACCTGGTCTGAACACCGCCCGTCACCTGTTCCTCGCCGAAGCCGACCGGGGCTTCTACGCCGACTGGGATGCGTGCACCTCCGACGTCGTAGGTCACCTCCGGCTGGCGGCTGGCACCTTTCCCGACGACCCGCGATTGGCGTCGTTGATCGGCGAACTGTCCATCGGCAGTGCACGATTCCGGCGTTTGTGGTCCCGCGCGGACGTGCGCGCGCGGACCCACGGACGCAAGACCTACCGACACCCACTCGTCGGCCTGCTGGAATTTCATCAGGAGAACCTGGCGCTACCCGACCAACCCGGTCTCGAGCTGATCGTCCTCACCGCTATCCCCGACAGCTCCACTGCAGACAGCCTTCGCCTACTCGACAGCTTGGCAGCGGAATCAGCGGATACTGCATCTTCAACTCACGCCGAACCGCTACGTCCGTAGAAATAATGTCCAAGACCCGGCGCGGTGCGGTGCGGAAACTGCTTCGTTTGACGGTGCGGAGGACTCCACACAGCAATCAACACTCAGGTTCCGAGGGCGCTGCCGAGTGAGCGTCCAGATCAGTCGAAGTTCGGGGTTTGGTTGTTTCATTTCTGGTGCAGGTACGTAAGCCAGCTTTCGATTGCGTGGTGCATTGCCGCGGATGCCTCCACGGGTGTGAGGTGGCCGACGCCTTCGATGACTGTCGGTGGGGGGACATCCGGCAACAGCTGCGCAAGCCGGTCGGCGTGCGCTAGCGGAATCCACGGGTCCTGCTCTCCCCACCCGATTGCGGTCGGGCAGCGAACTCGGTTGAGTGCCGCTGCGACCGGCCTGGTGTCCTCGATACGCAACTGCGAAATTTGACGGTAGAACGCGCTCTGACCATTCCGGCCTTGCCATGGTGCGGTCAGCGTCGCCATGACCTCGTCGTTCATGGGCTGACTTGCAGCTCCGCGAATATAGGCGCGGACCAAGGCGACGTGTAGCGCCGCAGGCAGTGCCTCGAACACCTCGCTGTGGTCGGCGACGAGTTGGAAGAAGGGCGAACCCCACGGTTCGAGGGTAACCACGTCCCACAGGAATAGGCCGGCGTAGTTGCGCCCGTGGAGAAGGTGCGCTCCGAGTGTGACCGCCCCACCGATGTCGTGGGCGATCACACGGGGTTCGTCGAGTTTCCAGTGCTCGAGCAGCGCCGCGAAACGCGACATCTGAGAAACCAAGTCGGTGTCCACCTCGGGTCCCTTGTCCGACTGGCCGTACCCCGGCATGTCCCACAGGAACACTCGATTGCCCTCGCTCAGTCGAGTGGCGACGTCGGCCCACACCTGTGCCGACCACGGAGTTCCGTGGCACAACACCACTTCGTTCTGTGCACGTGGACGGCGGGGCGACAGTTCGTAGGTCGCGATCCGCACCCCGTCCACGGTCACGAAGATCGGATCCGGTAGTTCGAGCGTCGGCACAGTCATTATTCCACGCTAAAACTTCAGGTCGACCTGAAGTCAATCTGAGACAATGCTTCCGTGAGAATTGGAGAAGCGGCACAACTCGTGGACGTCCCCGATCACGTGCTCCGACACTGGGACGACATGGGAGTCGTTGTCCCCGATCGCACGGCTGCCGGTCACCGCGATTACACGGCGGAGCATGTGCATCGACTGCGGGTGCTTCGCGCGTGTCAATCGGTGGGAATGAGCCTGGCGGATATCAAACGCGTCCTGCACCGAGGCAAAGCTGGGCGGGCAGAGATGATCGCAGCCCATTTACGCCGGATCAGGATTCGGCAAGCGCAGCTGAACGATGCGGAAACCTTTCTCACCCACGTCGTCGGTTGTGTGCATGATTTGCTCACACGATGCCCTGATTGCAGTACGTATGGGCGGAACGCCTACGGTTCGCGAACCGTCGATTGACTCGAACCCTCTGTTCCCTCATGGGTCGTCAGCTTTGCGCCTACCTGCTGCCCGCGACTGCAATGAGGATTAGAACAATGCCCGTGAGGACGAGTCCGGACACCGCAGTGGCCTGGTCGCGGTGCCGCTGCTGCTCGTCGGCAGCGGAATGGGACTCTCGGCGGGGGCTCGTCGACGGGCAAGCGTTGGCGTTGGTTCCCGTCGAGAAAGTAGGCATGGCCGCCGGAGTCGTCAACACCTTCCGGCTCGGCAGCGAAGCGATCGCGGTGGCGGTCTACGCATCGATCCTGACCGGCGTGGTCGGTGCCCGGGCCGCCTCGGCCGCAGAATCCATCTACGGTGTCTCCGACCCTGCAGCGCTCGGAACTGCCGCCGCGAGCGGGGATCTCGACACCGCGCTCGGCACCGCGCCAGACGCCGCGAGCGACCGAGTCAGCACGACTGTCGTCGATTCGTGCAACAGCGGATTTCACACGACCCTGGTGACGATGACCGCGATCGTGGCCGCCGTCGCCGTCGCCGTCGCCGTCGCCGTCGCCATCGCCGCTTTGCTTCGCCGCGGAACGGATCGATGACCGCCCTCGAATTGGCTACCGCCCGAACACGTGTCATCGTCATCGAATCCGCACCCTCCACCACGAACGTTCCGAGCGCGGGAACCATTCACGCACGCTCGCTCCAACTACGTGCACGCCGGCCACCGGATCCGGCAGCGACGGCGATCTCGACAGAAGAAGGAACCGCCCTCGCCGGAATCAGGCAAGTCATCTCGAATGCACAGCTCCCGATGGCGTTGCGGCGGTCAGGTATTCGCCGAGCGCACGGGCCACGATACTGATCGCGTGATCTGTACTCTGCCTTGACCGAGTGGCGATTGCGACCCTACGGGACGGCGGGGAGTCCAGCCGGATCGCGCGAGCGCGCTCGGGTAGTGGTGGACGACCGAGTCGAGGCACGAGCGCAAGTCCGAGACCGGCGGCAGCGAACTCGACGTGCAACGAGAATTCCGATATTTCCATCGCGATACGCGGCCGAAAGCCGTGGGTGGCAAACATGTAAGTGAGCCACGAATGGCACAACGACCCTGCCCCGGTCGACACCCAGTCGTGACCTGCCAGATCGGCGAGCGACGGCGAATTTCCCAGTGGAAGGTCTCGGTGGCAGATGACGTCGGCGATGTCGTCGATGATGTGCACCGCGTTGATCGACGGCATCACCGGTTCCGGTTGACCGCGCCAGTGATGAACGATTGCGATGTCGACGGAGCCCGCAGCGAGTGCATGGTGGGACTCGGTGGGATCCATCTCGGTGAGAGAACATGTCAGACGGTCATGCCGCTGCTGCACAGCGGCGATCGCCGGCAGAGCGCCGTGCCTGATAGCCGTGGTGAACGACGCTATCCGCACATGTCCGGCCACTGCATTGTCCACACGTTCGGGTATGCCCAACAACTCGTCCAGGCGAGCCACCACCGGACCGGCCTGGTCGAGCAACGTGTGCGCTTCGGGAGTGAGGGTTACTCGGCGGCCACTCGGAACGAGAAGCGATCTACCGGTCGCGCGCTCGAGGCGCTTGAGTTGCTGACTGACGGCCGAAGGGCTCAGACGTAGGACCGCAGCGGCGGCGGTGACAGTCCCGTGATCTTTGACTGCTTGCAGAGCACGCAGCGTTGCTAACTCGTCCATGCACTTTTCCTTCACGGAATTGTCCGAAAACACGTAATAGACACACAACGTTATCTGCACGATGCTCGGTACATCCAGCTAGAGCCGTCGCCAGGAGAACCCATTGCTGCCCGCCACATCCGCACTCGCTGTCGCGCTCATCGCGTTGGGGATGGTCCTCACACCCGGCCCGAACATGATCTACCTTGCGTCACGCTCGATCTCGCAAGGACGCCGCGCAGGCCTGATATCCCTGGGCGGTATCGCGATGGGGTTCGTCGTCTATCTGTGTGCATCGGCGGCCGGTCTGTCCGCTCTGTTCGCTGCAGTGCCCGCTGCGTACACAGTCGTCAAACTGGTCGGCGCCGCCTATCTGTTGTACCTGGCTTGGGGGATGCTTCGTCCCGGCGGACGGTCGCCCTTCGAAGCACGAGAACTCGACGCGCACTCGCCGCTTCGCCTGTTCACGATGGGTCTGGTGACCAACATTCTGAACCCGAAGATCGCCCTGATGTACGCCGCGCTCATACCCCAGTTCGTGAACCCCGAACGCGGCTCCACCCTTCTGCAATTTCTGCAGTTGGGGTCCGTTCAGATTGCGATTGCGGTCACCGTCAACGGGGCGATCGTTCTCGCCGCGGCATCGGTGTCGGGCTATCTGCGTACGCACCCGCGCGTAATGAAGATCCAACGGACAACGGCAGCAGCCGTTCTCGGCGCATTCGCCGTCAACGTCGCAGTAAGCGGGGTGTAATTGTTGCGCACATCCACCTGTGCGACATGGATCCGACCACCGCCGAGGTCCCTTTGACGGTGCGGAATGCAACCGACCCCGAAGGGCTCCTCGAGGCACTCGCCATCAGGTCGGGAGCCCCGGCAGGCCGTCGATACTCTCGTAGTTCCGTTCCGTTCGGTATTGCGACATCCCGTCGACGCCCTTCTTCTCGGCCTGTAGTCGAAGAAGATCGCGCTCGCCGCTCATCTCCATAACGGGCACGCCCCAACCGCAGGAGTCACTGACCCGAGTGACATCGACGATCACGACGGCGCGAGTGCTGGGATGTTCGGGATGAAGCGCCGTCAACTCGTAGAATGCCGCTTCGCCCGGCATTGCAACGACGCCAGTGCCGTGAAGTCGCACGATCCGGGGCCTCGAATCGAACGAGTTGAACATCAAACAGACGCGACCGTTCTCTCTCAGATGGGCTATCGTCTCGACCCCACTCCCGGTGTAATCGACCCACCCCACCCGGTTGGCGCCCAGAACGGAGAAGGAGTCGTGTCCACGTGGCGACATGTTCACGTGTCCGTCGCCCGAGAGAGGCGCGGTAGCGACGAACCACATGGGCTGCGCCTCGATCCACGCCTTGAGGTTGTCGTCAATTCCGTCGAAGACTTTTCCCATGCGGGCCATGCTAGACCGCGGTCATGGCCTGGCCGGCTCGCCGTTGCTAGATGGCGGTCCGCACACCTGGCGAGGTAGCGCCCGTTAAGAGTGTAATTGGATCGAACTCAGTCGTAAGGCTTTTTGTCTTAGCTCCGGCAATTGTTCGGCCTGAACAAGTCGAGATGGCGGGTGTTGTATCTCCGTGTCGCATATGTGTAAAGAGATGCGGATGCATTTTGATATGCCGCGCTCGAATCGGTTCAATGCAGTGGCCCAGCAGGCCGCTCTGCTGACGCTGCTCGGCAAATCCGATAGCGCGTTGAACGATGAGACTCTTGAGAAAGACCGGCTGATCTTTCGTCAGATTGTCCTGACGGTGCGGAAACTGGCTGCCTCTCGGCAGCATTGGGGCGCGCCTGAACGTCTACGCAGTTGCCCCGAGGCAGCGAGATTGACTGTCGCTCGTCTTCATCGGTACGCGTGCAACGTCGCGGGCGGCGCGAGCCATGTCGCGACCCGATGCGGGATTTATTACAAGGGTTCGATATCGACGCCGTCGAGGTCGCGGAGCGCTTGAATCAGGGCTGCAGTCCCGTGTACGTCCAGGGTGTCCTCGTCGATGTCGGAGTACGCCAGCCATGCTCGGTCGTCGGGGTAGGCGACGTCGGGCCAATGGTGCTGAAACCAGGTGCCCCTGATCTGCCACTCGACGCGGGCCGCCGATTCGACGGGGCCAGTAAAGACGACGAAGCCGCGGCCACCGTCCATGGTTGCTGTGGGTCCGTGCCGAATGAACGACGGCAAGGCTGGCCACGGCCACGGTCCGGGGTCGTCGCCCGGAACGGCGCAAAATCCGAGCGAGGATGGGCTGCCGTTCCACGGGTAGCCGTATCCCTCCCACACCAGCAGGTGGGCATCGCTCGGTGTCGAGGTGTGGGCGGCGAGGACGGCGGCGAGGCGGGCCCGGACAGACTCGGGGAGATCACCGATGGTCTCGTCGTCGTCGGGGTTGCGGAGCCGCACCGATGCGTCGAATCGGTGGGCAGCGCCGGTGGTGTGCAGACGGTCGTCGTCGATCCAGGTCAGGGCGTCGGTGTCGATGATGGGGTGCAGTGAACGGTCGGCCCAGTGCTGCATGGCGGCGGTGTCGACGAGGGCGGTGTCGTGAGCGAGGGCTTCGCGGCGCCGCACTGCGGTCAGGTGTGCGCTCCGGCGGCGGAGTCGGGAGCGGTGGATCCAGCCTGGCATGGTCTCATCATGGCCCATCTGCCCGGGACTGCCGCGATCATCGGCAATCGACCAGTGAACCGGGCCGACCGCACATCATTCAACACCGTCCACGACCACATCGAGGCCCGTACCGACGCCATCGAGCACCACAGGGCCGAGCAACGGCAAGAACAGATCCGCGCCCAGCACGAACGCGACACCGTCGAGCATCACCGCACGGTCGACCAAGCCGTCGTCGAGCAGGAAACGCACCGCAGAGGACCACGGCTGTAGCCCGGCCCGGGACATCGGATTCGGCAACGTTTAGAGGCAGACATCTCAGTTCACGCCGCTGAGCCAGCGGGCGAGCTACACCGTTGACGAGCGTCGCGCGCCGAGGGGGTTGCCCATGCAGAGAGCGCGTTGGACAAGCCACCACCCCGAGTGCGCACGCTGGCCGCACAAATGCAGAAGGGGACCCAATTAGCCGGAGCCGCAGAGATCTAAGCCTGGATGCACCGATTCGGTGACAGCTGAACGCGCGCCACATACGCGAAATGCCCTGTAGTGGTGGAAGAATTGAACTTCTCACAGTAACAATTCGGCCTCGACGAAGGGCATCTCGCAGATGCAACTATCTCACACCCATCCCGTCACCGCGGCACGCTTCGACGACCCGAACCTCGTGTCGTGTGCCGGGCTGGTTCCGATCATGGCGTTGGCCGAACAGTCCGGACTCCTCACCCTCGCCGATCAGCATCTATCGGTGCCGACCGACAAAGGCGCCAACGCCGGCCGCAAGATCGGATCCCTGGTCGGGGGCATGATCGCCGGCGCCAACTCCATCACCGACCTCCACCGGATCCGCCACGGAGCGATGGGCGTCCTCTTCGACCGCCCCTACGCTCCCTCGACGCTGGGTTCGTTTCTGCGGAAGTTCACTTTCGGGCACGTCCGACAACTCGATGCCGTCGGATCCCGACTGTTGCACTCGCTAACCGAACACACTCCGGTACTCGCGGGCCTGAGCACCGAACGAGTACTCATCGACATCGATGACACCATCATCGAAGTGCACGGTCACAGCAAGCAAGGTTCCGGATACGGCTATTCCGGGGTGCGCGGCCTGAACTCGCTGATCACCACAGTCAGCACCACCGCTGCCGCCCCGGTGATCACCGGCCAACGCCTCCGCAAAGGATCGTGCGGGTCCGCGCGTGGCGCGAAACGGATGATCGCCGACACCCTCGCAACAGTGGAACGACTCCGGGCCGCAGCGGACACAGCCCCGACAAGCACAGCAGCACAGGCAGTGTCGAAGCCAGTGTTACGCGCTGACTCAGCCTATTACGGATATCCGAGCATCGGAGCTGCGCTGCGCGGCGGCGCGGACGTCTCCATCACCACCCGCCTCAACTCGGTGACCCGCGCAGCCATCGCCACCATCACCGACGATGCCTGGACGGCCATCAAATACACGAACGCACTCTTCGACGAGGACACCCAGCACTGGATCTCCACCGCCGAAGTCGCCGAAATACCGTTCACCGCATTCGCCTCCCAGAAGAAAGCCCGCCACGTTCCAGGCCGGTTGATCGTGCGGCGCATCCCGGACCTGCGACCAAAGAAAGATCAAGGCCAACGGCAGCTCTTCGACGTCTGGCGGTTCCACGCGTTCTTCACCACCACCGACCCCGCCGATCTCGGTACCGTCGCCGCCGACAAACTTCACCGCGGCCATGCGATCATCGATTATGTCGATGTCCGGGTTATGTCGATGTTTTTCCTGAAGCGTCTGGTCAGGGCGGTATTCGGCTCAGATGGTGCGACATAACTAGAGGCTTTCCAGGAACGTCAGCAGCTGACCGTTTGGAGCGTATCGCTTGCTCGTGGTCCCCGGTGGCGTGAGCCGGCTCAGCGCGCGTTCCTTCATGCCCAGGTCAGCATGTAGGTAGGCCTGAGTTGCTTGCGTGGATTCGTGCCCGAGCCAGAGGCGATGGTGGTGATGTCGATTCCCGCATCGAGCATCCGCATGGCGGTGGTGTGGCGCAAGGTATGGGGTGTGACGGTTTTGGAGGTCAGGCTGGGGCACGTTTTTGCGGCGGTGGCGGCGTGAATGCGCAGTCTCGCTGCGATCGCGTCGCGGCTGATCGACTCGGTACTGCCCTGAGCGGTGAAAACTGCTCTGTGCGGCTGATTGTCGGGGTTCTGCCTGATCCATTGCTGCAGAGTCGTGGTTGTGAGCCGGTCGAGCGGAGTGATCCGGTCCTTGCGGCCTTTCCCATGGCAGAGCAGATGCGCCGGTTTGCTCAGATGCAGATCCTGATGGGTCAACGCGGTCAATTCGCTGACGCGCAGGCCTGTGGTGATCAAAGTCAAGATGATCGTGTGGTCGCGACTTCCGATCTTGTTCGTCTGATCGGGTGCGCTCAGGAGTGCTTCGACCTCGGCGAGGGTGAGGTAAGTCAGGACGGATGCGCTTGTCCTTTTCGTCTTGATGGCCAAGACTCTCGCGATCAAGTCAGCGTGTTCGGGGTGATCGTAGGCCGCATAGGCGAAGAATGAATGAAGGGCGGCCAGTCGGGCATTTCGAGTTCGGATACTGTTGTGCCGCTGGGTTTCCAGATAGTCCAGGAACGTTGTGATCGCTTCGGCATTGAGGTCGGAGAACTCGACCGCGTCCGGAGCTGTGCCGGTTGTCTCGTGTATGTGGACGAGCAGCATCCTGAAGGTATCGCGATAGGCGGCAATGGTGTGTCGGCTGGTGGCTCGCTGGCCGGTGAGAAATGTTGTGAAATAGGCTTGCAGCGACGCCGTGAACGTACTCATGGTAGATCTTGTCGACGGTAGTTCTCGAGCCGGTCACTGACCAGGTGAAGAAGTTCGGGGCTGGCGGTGAGGTACCAGTAGGTGTCGGCTGGACTGACGTGGCCCAGGTATGTGGACAACGCCGCTATGCGGGCCTGCACGCCGACACCATCACGGTGGGCGTCTATGAGGGTGTTGACGGCGAATGTGTGTCTCAGATCGTGCAGTCGGGGTGCCCTGTTGCCCGATCCCCGGGGCAGGGGACTATCCTGTGCCACGGCGCGGAATGCGATTTGAATGCTGTTTGCCAGCGCTCGGGATGCTCTCGGGCCCAGGAAGAGTGCGTCATCGTGCGGCGGTCCGAGCGTTGTCCGGCTGGTTTCGAGATAGCTCGTCAATGCCATCAAGGTCGTGGCGTGAACGGGCAGCAGGCGTTGTGTGCCGCCCTTACCGATCACGAGGATTGTGGAACGAGCATTGTCGATGCTGGTCGTATTCAGGGCCACCGCTTCGCCGGTGCGCATCCCTGTCGCGGCCATGAGGCCGATGATGGTCGCGAGCGTGTGACCGCGCAGCACCGGGCGCAGGGCCCGAGCACGACGGGCGAGGTCGGCAATCTGGGTCGCGGTATAGATATAGGGGATGGCCCGTTCGACCCGGGCAGGCAACATGCCGGCTGGAATCAGTTCGGCGGCCTGCGGGTCGCAGGCATGAACGTGGGCCGCGAACAGCCGGATGACAGCAAGCCTGCGGTGTCGCCACCGCGGTGTCGCACCCTGCGGCAGGCAAGCCCATATCAATGCGCGGCTCACGCTTATCGTCGAAGCGTGCTCACTTTCGAGATGATCGAGGAACTCTCGGATCAGCCATTCCTGATCGCAGGGTTGATATCCCATGACGCGGCGCAACGCCAGATACTCGGCGGCACGAGCCCGCAGGTCCTCACTCATGAGCGGTCCCGTCGACCGGCCAGGGCCGCACGAGTCCAGCCAATGCCCACTGATCGGTTTTGGCGTAAATCGCCGTGGCCTGCGCACTACGATGGCGTAGCAGTTGCCCGGCCTCTGCGAGCGTTCCCCCACCTGCCAGAACCGCGGTCGCGGCACTGTGGCGAAGCCGATGGGCCCCGACACGTCCTTCGATTCCCGCTCGGCGGGCCAGATAAGTCACCACGCCGGAGGCCCCGACGCGGGTCAGGGGCTGATGCGGGGCGTTCGCGGTAAGAAATATTTGGCGATAGGGCGAATCTACGCGCCGGTCCTCGAGCAGATACTCGGCAACGGCCTCACCGACCTCAACAGTGACCGGCATGAACTGGCAGTCGTGGCCTTTGCCGTGGATCTGCACCCGCGCAGCACGCCAGTCGAAGTCGTCCAGGCTCAAACTGGACACCTCGCCCGCCCTCAGTCCCAGACGTAGGAAAAGTAGGACTATCGCACGGTCCCTCGTCGACATCTCAACAGCCAGAAGCGATTCGATATCCTCGGCAGGCAACGCCCTCGGGACACCAGCCTGCAAATGACTGAGGACAGGAACGATGCCGTCGGCCAGATTGTTGTTCAAGCGGCCGATGTACAACATCCATCGAAACATCGCACGCAGAGCTGTCGTGGCCGCCCGGACAGTACCAACAGACCATACGGCCACATGCCCGATGAGGAACTGGTTCACATCGGCGATCGTCACCGCATTCAGATCCTCGCCACAGCGTTCGACGTACCATGACGCGAACACCTGAACGTGGTAGCGATACCCCTCTACCGTCTGATCTGCCAGCGAGCGTTCTTCATGTAGGTAGGTAGTGAAACCGTTCAATAACTCCTCTATGCCGGCCGAAAGACCAGTACTCTTCGCCGGAACACAATCGGGCCGTAAAAGATTCATCAGCACCATCACCGACTGCGGGGCCACCCGGCGCTGACCGATCAATCCACGATTCGAGCAGAAACGCTCGACCTGCGGCCACGACAGCCCCTCCACGCTGACGTCGTGATCAGCCATCCAATGTGAAAGATGAGCCAACAGCTGCAAATGACGAGCGGTCACCGACGGGGCAAACCCCAAACGGGTCAGTTCCGCGGTGAGGTCGTCCTGCCAGCAGTCCAGCGGACCGGTAATACGAACTTTCGATGGGTCACTCATCTGTCTCGTCCTTCCAGAGAGAATTGGAAGAATAAGCATCGAACAGTTACGAATAGTTATGTCGCACTATCTGAGCCGAATACCGCCCTGACCAGACGCTTCAGGAAAAACATCGACATAACCCGGACATCGACATAATCGATGATCGCATGCCGGCGTTGGACCTGGTCGGCTGCGACGGTGTCGAGGTCGTCCAGGTCGGTGGTGGCGGATGAAGGCGTGGAACCGCCACACATCGAACAATTCCCCCTGACCTTGATCTTTTTCGGTCGCAGGTCCAGGATCCGTCGCACGACGAGCCTGCCGGAACGTGGTGCGCTTTCTTCTGGGATGCGAACGCGGTGAACGGTATCTCGGCGACTTCTGCCACCGAGATCCACTGCTGGGTGTTGGTATCGTAGACGGCGTTGGTGTATCGGATCGGCGTCCAGGCGTCGTCGGTGATGGTGGCGATCGCGGCCCGGATGACCGAATTGAGTCCGGTGGTGATGGAGACGTCGGCGCCGCCACCGGTCGCTGCACCGATGGTCGGGTACCCGAAGTATGCGGAATCGGCCCGCACCAATGGTTTCGACTGTGCCGCTGCCACATCGGGATCGGAAGCTGCATGCGCGGTTGCGCGGAGCCGTTGAACGGTGGCGAGGGTGTCGGCGATCATCCGCGCTGCCCCGCGGGCGGAACCGCATGCTCCTTTGCGGAGTCGCTGCCCGGTGATCACCGGTGCCGCAGTGGTCGTGGTGACGGTGGTGATCAGTGAGTTCAGACCGCGGATGCCGGAGTAACCGTATCCGGAACCTTGTTTGCTGTGACCGTGGACTTCGATGATCGAGTCGTCGATGTCGACCATCACACGTTCGGTGTCGATCCCGGCAAGCACCGGGGTGTGCTCGTTCAGGGCGCACAGCAGTCGGGAGGCGACCGCGCCGAGTTGGCGGACATGCCCGAAGGCGAATTCCCTCAGAAACGACCCCAGTGTCGAGGGTGCGTACGGGTGGTCGAAGAGGGTGTTCATCGCACCGTGCCGCAGGATCGCCATGTCGGCGATGCTGTCGGCTCCGGCGACCATGCCGGCGACGAGGGATCCGATCTTGCGGCCGGCGTTGGCACCTTTGTCGGTCGGCACGCTCAGATGCTCCTGACTCAACGTGAGCAGTCCGGATCGCTGCGCCAACGCCATCACCGGGACCAGGCCCGCGGTGGACACGAGGTTCGGGTCGTCGAACCTCGCCGAAGCGACGGGACGGGTGTGAGATAGTTGCATCTGCGAGATGCCCTTTCTGTGTGGTCAGAATTTTTCTGTGAGAAGTCTTATTCTCCACCACGACAGGGCATTTCGTATTACCAACTCGCGCTCAGCTCCCGCCTGATCGGTGCATCCAGGTTTATCCACGCGGGTGCGGTCACCGCGGATATTTATCCAGATCGCTGCGCCGGCGCTTCCTGCCAGATAGAGACTGAACCTCGCAAGGGCCCGCTACCTATTCATGCGGCGGGATACCCGAGTGCCAAGATACCGAGGACTTGGTGGCGCTGTGGTATCAGCGAGCGGCACGTGGACCTCATCGCGTCATCATTGAACCCTGCCACCAGGCATGTGCCGATGTTCTGTTCTGCGGCCGACAAATATACGTTCTGGGCCGAATGACCCGCTTCCATCCAGACGAAGTGCTCGCCGTGATCAGCTGGTTGACCAGGGAAACGTTGACGGGCTGCACTCATGTCCGCGGTCATCAGAAGCAGCGCCGGGCAGTCACAGAGCCAGTCGACGGCGTCCAACGTCCCTTTGGCGATATCTTCCCGATGGTCACCAATGCGTGCTAGAACAAGCGTGTGGTCCTGAGGGTCATATCGATAGCTTCCGGCGTCGATACCGCTCACCTTTCCGGTAACCAACGTAATGGCGATCGGGTTGCTGGCCCGCGCAGAAGGAGATACGCGGTGCGGCGGCGTTGTCGTTCCAGAGGCGGCCCACGCCATCGCCGCAATGCCTTCGACATCGAGATCCCGCGCGGCATCAAATTTTTTCGTCGAACGGCGTCGCGACAACAAATTGGTGAGAGCGTGCCGTGTCTCGACGCGGGGGAGGTCGATAGTTTCCTGCATTTGAAAATTCTCACATATGTGCCATTGACCAGCGTGTCAGCGGCCTCCTGACTGCGCGCCACACGTCATCTAAATCGTTGACAGGAGCCGTCACCCGTCCTTATACGAACCGGTGACTGACGAGGCAGCGTTGATCGCGTACCGCAGCATCGGTGATTCCGTCCCAAGAGATGAGGACCCGAGGCAACCGTGCGGCCCGCCATGCCCAGCGCCTCACTCCACAGCTACCGGGCTCGGATTTTGATGATCCTTGCCGATGGGTGGACTCTGCGTGCGAGCGTGTTGGCGACCGAAGCCGGGATCAGTGCGCAATCTGCGTCGGGCCATCTCGAGAAGCTGGTGTCAGGTGGGTTGGTGCGGGTTGCGGCGTCCGGTCGGCATCGGTACTACACGCTGGCCGGGCCTGAGATCGGGTCGGTGTTGGCGTCGTTGGCGTCGATAGCAGAGCCGTTCGAGATCACCAGTCTCCGACAAGGCACCCGGGCGCACGGGTTGCGGCAGGGGAGAACGTGTTACGACCACGTCGCGGGGAAACTCGGGGTGGCCATCACCGAGGCACTGCTTCGCACACAGGCCCTCGTCCGTACCGACGATGGGGCCGGCACGGGACGCGCCGAGACCGATCCACTGTCGGCGGGCTCCTGCGCGAACTGCCCGTACGAACTCGGACCATACTCTTGAGGCGTCCTCGCGGACATCGGTATCGATATCGTTGCGGTGCAACAGATTCACGGGCGACGTCCTCTGCTGCGTGCATGCCTCGACTGGACCGAACAGCGCCACCACATCGCGGGAACTCTCGGTGCGCAGATCTGCCGAACGTTCCTCGAAGCCGAATGGCTCACCCGGGCGCCGCGCCAGCGAGCCATCACGCTCACTCCGCGCGGACAGCGTGCGCTCGAGAGTCGACTCGGACTCGCCGATTTTTCAATGCCCTCGTCGACTGACTTAGCCATTCGGTATCGACGCGCCCTGACCAGGGCCGCAACTTTTCAGGAATCTAGATTTGTACCTTCCGGCGGATACAAAATGTGTTAGCTTCTTGGTACAAGCGACCGACTGGAGGACCTGATGGATGCGCTCGACTTTGTTTTCGGAATGCTGATTGCCACCGATGAATCGGCTGCTGTGTGCGGTGTCGTCGCTGCCTCGGTGGTCGCACCGATGATCCGCCGCCGACGCCGTGCGCTATCTACGCTGGAATCATACAGTGTTGCTGCGGTACGATTTCCGGACGGCTCGGCAGCGATCGGCTCTGTATTGGCGTTGATCGGCTGGGCGGTCGCCATCGCAGCGACGAGGTTGTGCGCCGGGCCTTGGGATGCACCGTGGTGGCGGCATGCAGCACCGATGTTCGGCGCCGTCGTCGGCCTCGCTGTGCTGGCTGTTCGGGTCACCAGAAAGGCGGCCGACGTCGAAGTTCCGGTGGTTCCGGTAGTGCGTCGTACTTGGCGCACTTTCGCTGATCCCATCCAACTTCGGTTGTATGCGGCCGCGGCGGTATCGCTGCTGGCGCTGTCGATCGCCTGCGGCAATGCGTCGATCCCGTCGCCGACCGGCTCATACGCGGCAATCACGGCAGGCGACAGTTCAGGCATCGCATCGTTCTACGGGTGGGCCTACGCGGTACCGGTCATTATCACGGTCGTCGTCGTGTCGGGACTGGGTATCTATGTGCTCAATGCCGATGCAGCGAAACCATTTTCACGACCTGACACTGTTACTGCCGGCACTCTGACCCGCCGTGCAACCGCCTCGAGTGTCCTTCTTCCCGCCTTGGGTGCGGTAGTTCTGAGCCTGGGATACGCGCTGTCCTTCGTAGCAGGCACAGGGCGGGGGTCTGCAGGATTCGGCGAAGGGGAAGAGATGTATATGTGGAGCGTCGGGTACTCCTCGCTGGCGCCTGCAATCGCTGTGATCGGCTGGGCACTGCAAACCGCAGCAATAACATTGCTGCTGTTGATGATCGCGCGTGGACTTCGACAAAAGAACAGCAGTGCCCACATCACGGTTCGCGCGTGACTGCCCGAGAGACGGACAGAGTCGACCACCCCAACCCGTCTGCGGTCATCTACGACCACTTCCGCGGACTCATCGCATCCGGCAGGCTCGGTATCGGGGAGCGGCTACCGTCCGTGCGTCAAACAGCGGCCGATCTCGGGGTGTCCGCGGGGACAGCGGCGCGGGCCTACAAGCAGTTGGAACGAGATGGGTTGGTCGCATCTCGCACCGGCGCCGGGACGCGGGTGGCGGCGGGTGCGTCACCGCTGCCGGAATCGTTGGTGGTGATGATCCGCAAGCTTGCAGATCTCACAGCACGTGAGCAGGTGGACCCGAACGATGTGGTGACTTCACTTCGCGCCGAGCTCAATGGGTAGACCCGACATGCGGGGGAGTGGTTTGTGAAATACGTGCCGCGGCGCGAGGACCGGGTATCTGGTGCCTGGTGCCTGGTGCACTATCGACGTGGGCTTTGTGATCACCGGGATCGCACGAACTGGACGGACCTGGTCGTCACTGCGCGGTGACGAAGTTGGCATTGCTGTCGAGGCTGGCACGGCCGCGCGCTCCTGCGTTGCGAAATGCGTTCACGCCGAGTATCACCGGGACCGGCAGATGGAGGACGCCGACAAGCCCGTCGAGTGAACCGAGGACGCCTAGGGTGTGTCTCCTAAAGGGTGATGTGGCGCGACCACAGGAAGACCGCATGTAGGAGCGCACCCGCCCGGTACGTCAACGCCAGTTTGTCGTACCGGGTGGCAAGTCCTCGCCACTGTTTGACGGCATTGAAGGAACGTTCGACTACATTGCGGCCTTTGTATTTCTGCGCATCGAACTTTGGAGGCCGACCACCACCGCTGCCCCGATTACGCCGGTGGCCCTGCTGATCTCGTGGCTCCGAGATCACCGCCTCGATCCGCCGCGACCGCAACAGCGCACGAATTGCACGCGAGGAATACGCCTTGTCACCGAGTACCGCGTCCGGACGAATACGCGGCGGCACCGACCCCTCGCGCTCGATCCGCAAGTGCGAGAGCAAGATCGGAAACATCGGACTGTCACCCGCCTGCCCGGCACCGACAAGAACCACCAACGGCAAACCGTTCCCATCGGTGAGGTGATGAATTTTGGTGCTCAATCCACCACGAGAGCGGCCGATACCGTGATCATCGGGCTCGGCAAGCAGATTCATGCAATTCGACAGATCCCCCTGTGGAACGAGCGAGGTTCGTACCGTGCTGATGCGCTCGATTGATCGTCGAATCCACCGACACCTGCCAATCCACCCCGCCACGGGCATCGGCGGCGCTCAACAACGCTGCGAGCACCCGATCCCACGTCCCGTCACCGGCATAGCGGCGGTGACGTTTCCACACCGTCTGCCACGGACCGAACTCTGCGGGCAGATCACGCCATGCCACCCCTGCCCGATATCGGTACGCGATCCCCTCGACCACCAGCCGATTGTTCCGGAACGCCCGACCCCGAAGACCATCGGACGAGGGCAACAACGGTTCGATCAGACCCCACTGCTCATCGGTGAACATCTGCAATCTCGACACGAGAAACATTCTCGAGCACAACCACACTCACATCTAGGAGACTCGCCCTAGTGGAATCCGCCCCCGCTCGAGTGGCCTGTTCTGCCAGTCGGTCATCTCCCCAACAACTTTGTCGGTGATACGGGAGATGGTGTCCTTCGATACCGTCGCACCATAGATGTCCTGAAAATGCGTGGACACCTCGCCGGTCGTCAATCCCTTTGCCGTGAGCGACAATACGATCTCATCGATCCCCGTCAGCCGCCGCTGTCTCTTCTTGACGATCTGCGGCGTAAATGAGGAATCGATATCCCGCGGCACCTCGATCTCCACCGGCCAGATCTCCGTCAGCACCGTCTTCGAACGAGTGCCGTTACGGGAATTGCCGCTGCCACGACCGGCAGCGTCGTGTTTCTCGTAGCCGAGGTGCTCGGTCATCTCCGCATCCAACGCGGATTCGAGGACATTCTTGGTGAGCTGATTCAACAGCCCGTTCGGGCCCATCAACTCCACACCCTGCTCCTTGGCTTGAGCTAGGAGCTGCTCGGCCAACTGCTTCTGATCCACCTCGTCCGCCATGGGCTCCAGTTTTTCGGTCATCATCGATCCTTCCCGCCAAGCTGGGCTCGGCGTGTCGAACCAAGGATCGGATCAACCGTTATTCAGACAGTCCCTTCTCGGTATGTGTCGCCGAGCTCCTGGCAAATCACCGCCGCGATGAGACGGCTCGTATCTCTCGGGTTGTCCGACAGCTTCGGCGTGCAGTGAGATCCGACGGCGATGGAGTGTCGGATCGAAGCGATCATGATCGTTTCCGACCTGCCGGGTGCAGTTGTTGCGTGCTGCTTGTCGAGAGGACGTTCATGCTGTCGTCGTCGAGGAGGACGTCACGGGCGGCGTTGTTGTCGAGTAGATGTTGGATGCTTGTGGTTCCGGGGATCGGGATAACCAATTGGTCGCGGCGGCGAGCCTGGTTGTGCACCCAGGCGAGCGCGACCTGGTTCGAGTTGAGTCCGTAGCGTTCGGCGGCGACACTGAGGGCTCCGGGCGTCGAATCTTGGACGTCGCCGTGGTTCATAGGAGAGTGGGCCACGAGTGTGATGCCCAACTCTTGGATCACAGGGAGTATTGCCTCGACGTCGCGCCGTCCCCACGACCATGCTTCCTGGACTGCTTCGATCGGGTGGACTGCGTGTGCCCGTTTGATGTCATCAACCGTGACGTTGGACAGACCTAGTGCTCGAATCTTGCCGGCCTGCCGTAGCTCTGCCATGGCGGACACGGTTTCTTCGATGGGCGTCGTGTCGCTGCGGTGGTGCAGGTAGTAGAGGTCGATGGCCTCTACTCCTAACCGTTGAAGGCTGCCCTCGATTGCGGTGCGAACCGTGTCCGCGTCGGCGCGGACGTTCCAATCGTCGAAATCGCCCGATGCACCCCTGTAGACGCCGAACTTCGTGCAGAGCGTGACCTGGTCGTGAAGCCCGCTGAGTGCTCGCCCGACGACCTCCTCGTTGCCGTACATCTCCGCGGTGTCGAAAATGGTGACACCAGAATCGACTGCGGCCTGGAAAAGGTGGGCCGGATCGCGGTCCGCGTCGCCCCACCTTTCGTCCCGCAAGCGCATGAGCCCCAGACCCTGCCGAGAGGCTCGGTTGCTTGGCCACAGGCGGTCGCCGGTCATGCTCTGCCGCTAGCCATGCGGCGCTGCCCGGGACGGATCGTCGTCCCGTCCGTTCCGTAGGCCCGAAGGAAGGCGTCGACACCGGCTTCGACCATCGGTTGGACCTGGCTGGGTGTGAGTGCTTCGGCCGCGAAGGGTCGGATGGTTGATTCGGCGGTCGTCAACGCGATGTAGTGCAACGTTGCTTGCCGAACGTCCGGGACACCGAGCCATCGACGTTGTCCGAGTTCGTCGAGCACCGAGGCGACCTCGGCCTGCACCCGGTACGGGCCTGCGTCATGCCATGTTGTGGCCTGTTCCGAGGTGAGGCTGACAGCGCGGGCCCTGAGCTGGTTCACCATGGCGAAGTGCTGCGGGTGACTCGCCCGCTGGTCGACGAACGCATGGCCCAGCACCATCAGTGCCGATCGCACGTCGGCCGCGCGCAAGGCATGCTCCGCTCCGCGCGAGAAATCGTCCGCAACCAGCGAGGCGCTGGCGGTGAGGACGGCAGCGAAGAGGTGGTTCTTGGACGTGAAGTGCTGGTAGAGGGTCCTGGTCGAGACCTGTGCCTCGGCTGCGATGGAATCCATCGTGGCGTCCGCGAACCCGACTCGCCCGAACACTTCCTTGGCAGCCGTCTCGATCTGCGCGCGCTTGCTCGGCCGACCGCCCCGAGGAGTCGGTCCGGCGTGCCCATGTACAGTTTCTGCCATCATCGTTTTCCTATGATATCGAACCTCCGGAGGCCCCGTATGACCATCTCACCTCACCCACTTCGTCTCGCCATTATCGCGGGATCAACTCGCCCCGGCCGCCATTCCCGAACCGTCGCAGACTGGGTCGCCAGCGCGTCGAAGAACCGCCCCGCAGCCACCTACGAAGTCATCGACCTCTCCGAAATCCACCTACCGTTCATCGATGAGGTGCTCCCGCCAATGGCCGGGCAGTACAGCCTGCCTCACACCGTGGAATGGGCCTCGATAATCAAGCCGTACGACGGGTTCGTCTTCGTCACCCCGGAGTACAACCATGCGCCTCCAGCAGTGTTGAAGAATGCGCTCGACCTGCTGTTCGCGGAGTGGAACGACAAGGCCGCCACTTTCGTCAGCTACGGCGTCGATGGCGGCATCCGAGCAGCAGAGCAGCTGCGGCAGGTCTGCGGCGAACTGAAGCTCGCCGACGTGCGCGCGAGTGTCGCGCTCAGATTCGGAACCGACTTCGAAGGATATGCAACGTTCACCCCGGCAGTAGAGCGTGAAGCCGATCTCGCCCGGGCGCTGGATGATCTTGAGCAGTGGGCTGGAGCACTGCGACCCATCCGGCATCCGGATGTGATCGCATGACGGACCATCTCCGCTAGCGCGTCCACCACTCCATCATTGACCACCGGTGCCGAACCATTCTCTGTCAGGGGAGTCGCTCAATTTTAACGGTCTCGGTGCCGAACTGCTCCTCCCGCAGCGCTGGACCCCAGGCCATCGCATAAAAATCGGATTCGATCACGATGTGTCCAGCATCCGCCAACGTAGTGCGGGTCACCGCAGACAGGGCTGAAGTGAGCGAACATTCTCCAGGGTGCGCCGTGACGACAAGAACGATCATGAACATTCCTTTCGCGAGAACGGTTTTGCTTCGACGACTGACCTCAACTACGAGAACCCGGGTACGGGTTCGTGGGGAGCCTCACTCACGACTCCTCGCTACGAGCGTTCCCGCGGCAGCGGGGGCCGTCTTGGTGAGCGCAAGGTCTCCCGACCAGAGGAGCAGGGCGAGTGCGCCGAGGGCCGCGCCGATCCAGGCGACAACGGGATATCCGTAGCCCGCCGACAGTGCGAGTCCGCCGAGCCAGGGGCCGAGGCTGATGCCGATGTTGAAGGCTGCCACGTTGCCGGCGACCGCGAGGGTAGGTGACGTGGGGGCAAGCGCGACGATGCGCGAGTTGAGGGCGGGGTTGGTGCTGAACCCAACAAGCCCGAGCACCACAACGACGACGACAGTGGGCCCGACCTGATGGGCCGAGAGTGCCAAGATGGCGGAGGCGAGGAGCAGACCCGCGAATCCCACTCCGAGGATCGCGTGCGGGAACTGGTCGGCCGCTCTGCCTCCCACGGCGACGCCGATGAGGGCCCCGAGGCCGTAGCCGAACAAGACGGCTGGCACCCAGGCGGACATGAGGCCGGTCGTCTCGATCAGCATTGCTGAGAGGTACGAGAAGGTCCCCAGCAGTGCTGTGGTGGCAACAGCTGTCATCGCGTAGGAGAGCCAGAGCCGCGGGACCCTGAGCCCGCGCAGCTCGACCCCCAGCCGGGGCTGCACCTGCGGACGGCCGGCGGGAATCGCTGCCGCGATCACGACTGCGGCGACGGTCGAGAGGGCGATCACGACCCAGAACGCTCCGCGCCATCCGGCGTGCTGGCCGACCCAGGTTCCGGCGGGTAACCCCAGCACGGTGGCGACGGTCAGCCCGCCGGCGACGACGCTCATCGCACGTCCCCGCGCTTCGGGGCCGGCCAGCGCCATGGCGGCGCTGCCTCCGACCGCCCAGAATCCCGCGTAGGCGAACGCTGCGGCGAACCGTGTGATGAAGAGGATGGCGTAGCTGTCGGTCAGTGCGCCGCCGACATGTCCAAGGATGAAGACCGCCACAAAAACCAGCAGGGCGTGCCTGCGGGGCCAGTTCAACGTCGCGACAGCCAAGACCGGCGCGCCGACCAGCATGCCCAGCGCGAATGCACTGATCAGCAGGCCGGCCCGCGGGATGCTCACCCCCAGGTCGGTTGCCATCTCGGGCAGCAGGCCGGCGAGCATCAGCTCGCTGGTGCCTTGGGCGAATATTCCGAACCCGATGACCCAGACCGCGCGCGGCAGCTTATCCGTTCGTGCCACCATGCCGACTTCTTTCTGTAGCGATCGTTAGAGAATGTGAGACTAGCATGTTGTGTAGCGCTTGGTATAAAATCGTTGTCATGGTGTCCTCAGCTACGCGTGGTCGGCCGCGGTCCTTCGACCGCGACACCGCCCTTGACCTGGCGATTCGCCTGTTCTGGCGCAAGGGGTATGAGGCGACCTCGGTCCGCGACCTGAGCGAAGAGCTCGGGATCGGGACGCCGAGCCTTTACAACGCGTTCGGCGACAAGAAAGCACTGTTCACCGAGGCCGTCAGCATCTACGACCGCGAGTACGGCGGATTCATCGAGGCCGCCATCCAAGACGCCCCCACCTCGGCAGCCGCGGTCCGTCGCATCCTCCTCGAAGCACCAGCCCGATACACCCGCCACGGACTGCCCCACGGGTGCCTGGTCGCCAGCGGGGACGCCGGGA
The DNA here is from genome assembly GCF_030063405.1 of Rhodococcus sp. H29-C3. Classification (NCBI taxonomy): domain Bacteria; kingdom Bacillati; phylum Actinomycetota; class Actinomycetes; order Mycobacteriales; family Nocardiaceae; genus Rhodococcus; species Rhodococcus sp. H29-C3. The sequence goes on from NZ_JASITC010000011.1 coordinate 83,079, forward strand.
CGACCGACAGCGAGATCCACGACTCCCTGCAGCACCTTCGCTCGGAGAAGGCCCAGTCGCTGAGCGACAGGATCCGAGCCGACATCTCTGCAGGTCAACTACCCGAAGACACCGACGCTGACGGCCTGTCCGGATACGTGATGACGGTCATCAGCGGCCTGGCCCAGCGAGCGAGCGAAGGCGCAACGAAAGCCGAGCTGACCACCATTGCCGACATCGCGACCCGTTCCTGTCCCTGAGGACCTCGACGCCCGGGCCGGGACGGTGCGACCGAGCAGGTGTGGACGAGTGGTCGGGTGCTCTGGACGATGGATCACCCGCGCAGCGTTGGTGCCAGCAAGACTCGAATACATGGCCATCGACAACCCCATCAGGACGTCCACCCCTTCCCGTACGTCGTGGAGTGCGATCGTCGCAATGACGGCCACGAGCTTCGTGCTCGTCGTCGCCGAGTTCCTGCCGCCGAGCCTGCTGCCCTCGATGGCAGCGTCGCTCGGGATCTCCGAGGGGCAGGCCGGCCAAGCGGTCACGGCCACCGCGTTGGTCGGGTTCGTGACCGCTCCCACGATCGGGATGCTGTTCCCGAGCCTGGACCGCCGGACCCTGCTCGGCGCCTTGGCCGTGGCCGCAGCGGCGTCGAACATCCTGGTGGCAGTGGCGCCAAACTTGGTCGTCCTGCTGGTCGCGCGGCTGCTGCTCGGTGCGGCCATCGGCGGCTTCTGGGCCATGTCGATTGCAGTGGCCGCCCGGCTGGCTGCTCCGCACCACCTCGGGCGCGCATTGATGCTGGTCAACACCGGCACCACGGCCGCCACCGTTGTCGGGGTACCCCTCGGCCTCTATCTGGGATCGCTGACGAGCTGGCGGACAGTGTTCGCCGGGGTCGCGGTCCTCACCCTCGTGGTCGCGGCCATGGTGCTGTGGGTCTTGCCCCCGGTCGCACCAGCAGCGGCCACCGGCTTCGGGGCGTTGCGCGAGACCCTTGCCATCCGTGGCACCCGGGTCGCCCTGACCGGTCACGTGCTTGTCGTGCTGGGCCACTTCGTTGCGTTTACCTACGTCAGGGCGGCGTTGGGACTCGTCCCTGACCTGGACGCAGGGGGCGTCGCCGTGGTGCTGGTGGTCTTCGGCCTCGGCGGTTTCCTCGGCAACCTGCTGATCGGGCTGCTCGTCGACAAGCACCTACGGTCCATGCGGATATTGGTTCCGGCTCTGATCGCTACCGGCATCGCCGGTCTGGCCGCCTTCCCGGGTCAGACGTGGCTCGTCGTCATCGCTGTCGGCGTGTGGGGGTTCGCGTTCGGGGCGTGGCTGATCGTCGCCGCGACCTGGATGGGACACAACGCGCCCGAGCAGATGGAGGCCGGAGGCGGGCTGCTGGTGGCGGGGTTCCAGCTGGCGATCACCCTGGGCGCCGGGCTCGGCGGCCTGCTGGTCGACGGCGGCGGCATCCAGCTGGCACTGACCATCGCTGCCGGCACAAGCCTCGTCGGCGGACTGCTGTTCGGTCTGGTCGAAGGACGGACAGACTCATCACTTGTCGGCGCGCGGTGATGGTGCTCAGACCGCGGCCACGACAGGCGCAGCAAACCCGAGGCGCCATTGGCTGGGCGTCGACCCGGTGTGGCGGCGAAACGCCCGACTGAACCCAGCCTCGGACTCATACCCCAGACGCTGCGCCGTCTCGGCAACACTCAGCTGCTCACCGGTCAACAAGTCGGCGGCGGCATCCATGCGCACGGCAGCCAGGTAGGCGGCGGGCGACTGACCCATCGCGACGCGGAACCGTTCGGCGAACGCCGACCGCGACATCGCGGCAACACGGGCCAGGCTGTCGACCGTCCACGGCTCGCCCGGGTCGGCGTGGAGGGCGTCGAGCGCACGCGCGAGGTGAGGGTTCATGACCCGCTGCAGCCAACGCTCAGGCGCGCACCCCAGCTCGGACCAGGAGCGGACCGCCGCCGACACCACCGTGAGCGCGATACGACCACAGATCACGCCGTCCCCCACTCGCGCCGGGTCCGTGGCAAGCCACGGGTGGCGGGCCATGTTCTCGACGAGGACAACCACGTTCGGCTCGTGCTCGTCGAACCGCCACACCACCAACCAGTCGGGCAACGTCTCGACCGACGGTCGCTCCCGGACCGACGGCTCGAACGTCACGTTCAGCAACTCGGCCTCGGCCAGGGCGCGCACCTGACGCCGGATCCCCCGCGAGAAGAACATCAAGTCGCCCTCAGCCATCTCCGTGGAGGTCGTGCCAATACGGATCTCAGCCCGTCCGCTCAGCACGTAGGTGAACCCCGCGCCGTCGCCCGCAGCGCTCAACTGCTCGTCGCGGACCAACCGATCTCGTCGCGCACCGTGCAGGTGCCATTCGAGGGCGTTCAGAGCCCGATCGAGCGCGCCCGCCATCGGGCCGTGTTCTGAAGTCGTCAGCACACCCATGCTTAGCACGGACGCAGTCGGCGATTTTCCTCGGCTGGACCCCTCGACCCATACGTCCTCCGTCAGGCCAGCGCGCCGCCGTCGACCCGCAGGATCGTGCCGGTCACGTAGGAGGCTCGGTCACTCAGGAGCCACGCTGCTGCCTCGGCGATCTCCTCGGGCAATGCAGCACGACGCAGCGGAGTGGAAGCGACAAGACTGTCGATGATGCCAGGTGAGGCCTCTTCCCACGATCCGAGCATCTCGGTCGTGGTGGTACCGGGAGCGATCGCGTTGACCCGGATGCCCTCTGGTCCGTAGGTGACCGCTGCCGACGCGGTGAGGCTGTTGAGCCCCCGTTTCATCGCACCGTAGGCCGGGAGATCGGGATTGGCCATCAGGGCCCCGATGCTGGAGGTGTTCACGATGGCACCGGTGCCCGAGGTCGCACGGATAGCCGTGACCTCCGCGACCATGGCCAGCCACGGACCTTTGAGGTTGACGGCGTAGATGTGGTCGAAGTCGACCTCGGTCGCCGCATCCATCGGTCCCGGCGGCACGAGAGTGGCTCCGTTGTTGAACGCGATGTCGAGCCGCCCATGAAGCGACACAACGTGCTGCACGGCGGCGCTCACGCTCTCGGCGTCAGCGAGGTCACACAGCACGTAGTCGGCGGTCCCGCCAGCGGCCCTGACCTCCTGCATCACCCGCTTCAGCTCGGACTCCGTTCGGGCTGCGAGCACCACCGTCGCACCCTCGCGGGCGAACAGGCGTGCTGCGGCCGCGCCGATGCCGCGTCCGGCTCCGGCGATGAAGGCGACCTTGCCGTCGAGCAGGCCGCGGTGGACGGATGAGTCATGTGCCGATGTCGTGGTCATGTCCTCCATGGTCGTGTCGGTCGACAGACATAGACAGGAACCGTCTGTACCTGCCTGCGACCGGTTCACCCGGGCACACTGGAGCAATGGACCGACAAAAGCTCGCGGACTTCTTGCGCAACAGGCGTGAGCGAATCACACCCGCCGATATCGGCCTACCCGTTGGAACACGTCGCCGTACGCCCGGCCTCCGCCGCGAAGAAGTCGCACAGCTCGCCTACATCTCCGTCGAGTACTACACCCGGCTCGAACAGGCACGCGGGCCACACCCGTCGCGCGAGGTGCTCACAGGGCTGGCCAGGGCACTTCGCCTCAGCGATGCCGAACGCGACCACCTGCACCAGCTCGCCGGCACTCCGCCTGCCCCGCCCCCTGGGCCGTCCCGCGTCGTGCACCCGAGCATCCTCGACCTCCTGCAACGCCTTCCCCAAGCCGCGGCCATCGTGACGTCCGCCGACTACGAGATTCTGGCGTGGAACGACCTGGCGGCTGCACTGTTGGAGGACTTCTCCGCCCTCGCCAGGCGCGATCGCAACCTCATCAGGCGCTCGTTCCTGCATCGCCGCCAGGACGGCAAGCGGTTGTATGGCGTGTCCGACGGCGACGAATTCGCCCGTACCTCAGCTCAGAACCTACGAGTGGCCGCCGCTCGGTACCCCCACGACCCACGGGTGATCAGCCTCGTGGCTGATCTCCTCGCCGGCAGCCGGGAGTTCGCCGAACTGTGGGAATCGCATGACGTCACCGCCGTCCCCACACTGTGCAGGACCTTCGAGCACCCGCTCATGGGCCCGATCGCGGTCAACTGCGACATTCTCGACATCACCGATCGCGACCAACGAGTCATCATCTACACGGCCACACCCGGGACGCCTGCCGAGGAGGCCATGCGCCTCCTCTCGGTCGTCGGCACCCAACGTATGGACGCAGCTCTCTGACTGCCTGGCAGCCATTCCTCGCTCCTGACTCCGGTCATCAGCTCAGCGTGAATCATCTTGATCAGCCGCTGGGTGATGGGAGGCTCCTTGGTCAAGTGCACGGCGAGGCGATTGTCCTTGAGGTAGTTCTCAACCTCCGCGACGTCGTCGCTTCGAAGGGTATCTTCGCCGATTGCCTCGACTTGGAGGACATTCGAGAGCGACGCACGTGTTCATTCGATCCTCGAGCTCGACAGTGCTTCCTTCGTGAGGAAGGGCCCCATGAGAACTTCTGGCTCGCTGATCAGATGGGCGAGACCGTTGAGCTGCCTCAGCGTTACGTCTGTCTGAGGCAGGGCGACCTGGGTCACCGGCGTGAGGTAGATCTCGCGGGGGAGTCGTTGCGTAGGTGATCCACCTCAAGATCGTGAGGCTGGTCCGTCCACAGTGGTCTTGGTCACGTTGCTTGACCTGTCCCCACGGGTCCGGCTGTAGCGTCCGATCCATGAAGGCAGGCAAGGCGGCGGCAGTTGCAGGTGTCAGCGTGAAGGCGCTGCGCTACTACGAGCGGATGGATCTGGTTCGGCCTTTTCGCGCGAGCAACGGGTACCGGGTCTACACCGACGCGGACGTACAGGCCGTGGTCGAGGTCCGAAGGCTGATGGAGCTTGGGCTGTCGGCCCGCGAGGCCGAGCCGTTCGTGGCGTGTCTGCGCGCCGGCCACGATGCCGCTGATGAGTGCGCGGACTCGATCGCGGCCTACCAGCAGAAGATCAATCAGATGGACGTCATGATCGCGCGCATGACGCACGCCCGCGAAGAGCTCACACAGAGGATGCTCGGCGCCGCTCGCAGAGGGTTCGACCTCAAGCCAACCGATAACAACATTGTGGAGGAACCCATGACAGCACCGCAGCCCGGCCCGTTGCCCGACGGCCTGGTCGCGCCCGAAGACGACGGTGCTGCAGAGCACCTGCCGGGCTCCACCGTTCCTTCCGTCTCCTTGGTCGCCACCGACGGGACGCGGGTTTCGTTGAGCGCAGTCGCCACAGGACGCTGGGTGCTCTTCGTCTATCCCCTCACCGGAGAGCCCGGGGTCGACGTCCCCCAGGGTTGGGATGACATTCCCGGGGCACGGGGATGCAGCCAGGAGGCCTGCTCCTTCCGCGATGAACTGGCGGCATTGCACGAAACCGGTGTCGCGCACGTCATCGCCTTGTCCTCTGACGCCAGCGCCTATCAACGAGCTCGCAGACCGGCTGCACCTGCCGTACCGGCTGCTCTCGGACCCCGACCTGGCCCTGGCCGACGAGATGGGTCTGCCCACCTTCACAGCCCAGACAGTCCCGCGGGAACACTGCGGGCCGCAACGGCTATACAAACGGTTGACGCTGGTCTTACGCGGGACGCAGGTCGAGCACGCCTTCTATCCGGTCTTCCCGCCCGACACCCACGCCACCGAGGTCGCGGAGTGGCTCAGGGCTCACCCGGTGTGAGTCGGCAAGAATCCCGAGAGTCAACGGTTACGCCCTCCTTCAGTTTGACCACGCGTGCCGTCGCTGCATCGAGTACCCGGCGGGCGCACCGCTCTGCTGGCCGTCTGGTCGACCGGCAGTATGGGCACCGCCATGCTCGCGACGCTGTTCACCACCGACACCGCCTACCGGTGTCTCGTGCCCGCACTGGTGGTCTTTAGCATCGGCCAAGGCATGACCAGGACCATCATGTTCATCACCGCCGGAACCGACGTCTCGGCCAAGCACGATGGCGTCGCAGCGGGCCTCGCCATCCTCATCGAGATCGCGTCAGGCGCCGCCAGACGAACCGCCATCACCGCGATCACGATCGGCTCGTCGCAGGGTTCGCATTCGCTGCGTTCATCCCCAGCCGGCGCGGTGTGGCACCGTCATGAAGGGCCCGTCGAGCCAGCCGGCAAGTTCACATCTTCCCACCCGGCGTCAGTAACTGTCATCACCTAAAGCGGGGGCCGCCCCACCGCCGTAGGTGGCGATCTTGTACTCCGTCGCCGCCAGGGAGAGGGTGAGCTCGCGGATCTGCCGACGGACGGTGTCGCGGTGCTCGAGCATCATGTCGAGCCGCTCCGGCACGGTCGCCTCCCCCACGTCCACCAGCTCCACATAGTGCTGGAGATCGCGCATCGCCATCCCCGACAACCGCATCCGCGCCAGGAACACCAGCCGCCGCAGCGTGTCGGCTTCATAGACCCGGTGGCCGCTGGCGTTCCGGCCGACCGCGAGCAGCCCGACCCGCTCGTAGTAACGCAGGGTGTGGGCTGACAGGTCGAGCAGGTTGGCGACCTGGGTGATCGTCATGGTCCTTCGACGTCGGTGGCATCCACGCGCCGGTGGATCTCCTCGATCGACATCGGACCGTCGATCTCACCCAGGTTGCTCAGGATCTTGTTCATCAGGTCTTCGGTCGCCATGCTGCCCAGCCTAGAACGATCGTGGCGGTGAGGCAGGGTCGTCGAAGTTGGCGCTGATGGCGAGGTCGTGCAGGCGATCCAGCTCGGCCAGCCCGGTGAGGTGGCCCGTGCGTAGACGACCAACGGCCTCACGCCCGAGCGGCAACCGCAACGGGACGTCATCACCGTGAGCGAGCGAGACGATGATCTGAGCCGCCTTGACCGGATCGCCTTCCTGCAGCCCGTCGGCACAGATCATCTCCGAACGCAGCGCCCCCAGAGCAGCGCCGTAGGTCGACGACTCCTGCGCAAACAGCAACGCCTCGGCAGTGTTGAAGGACGTCCGGAACCGGCTTGGCTCGACGATCATGACCCGGACGCCGAACGGTGCGACCTCACCGGCCAACGATTCCGACCAGCCCTCGATCGCGAACTTCGTCGCGGAGTAGGCACTGACGCCCGGGAACGCGATCCGTCCCGCCTGACTGCTCATCTGCACAATCGTCCCCACCCCCTGCTCACGCGTGACCGGGAGCACCGCTCGTACGAGCGCCGCCGGCCCGAACAGGTGCAGGTCCATCGGGTCTCGTAACTCGTCGTCGGTCACTTCTTCTGCCGCCCCGACGAGCCCACGGCCGGCGTTGTTCACGACGACGTCGACCGTCCCGAAACGGCGGTTTCCACTAGTCGTGGCGAATCATCGGGTAATCGTGCAGGGGCCACCATGGTCGCACAGCCTGGTTCGGAGTGAGGTCATTCAGGCATAACCTCGGACGGTCGTTGAGTTCGGCGGCGACTTCATCGAACTGGTCCTGGGTCCAGCAGCTCAGGTCGGTTCCCTTCGGGAAGTATTGCCGCAGAAGACCATTCGTATTCTCATTCGTGCCTCGCTGCCATGGAGAGTGAGGATCGGCGAAGTAGATCTTCAGTCCCGTAGCGGCCGCGATGCGCTCGTGATGAAACATCTCGTTGCCCTGGTCCCAGGTCAGCGACCGCCGCAGCGAGACCGGCATTCGCGTGAAACGCTCGATGAGAGCATCCCCGACGATGTGCGCGGAGTGTCCACCACGGATCGCGACCAGGATGGTCAATCGCGTCTTGCGCTCGACGAGTGTCGCGATCGCCGATCTCTGCCCGGCGCCGATGATGAGATCGCCCTCGATATGGCCTACCTGACGACGTGAATCCACGTGGGCTGGCCGTTGCGCGATAGGCGTCATATTCGTAGATTGCTTGAGCGAACCGTCCCGGGACCGTCCACGTCCACGGCGCCGGCGATACGTCCGGCCGGTGCGCAAAGACCCACCAGTGGCAGCCAGGACCAGCCCGCGGTACACCGCTTCGTAGATCGTCTCCACGCACACGTGCCACGCTGTGCGGCGTGGGTAGCGTCGCCGCAGCCACCGGCTGATCTGCGCCGGTGACCAGCGCTTACCGAGCTTGGCGGCGACGAGCCGGCACAGCGTGTCATCGTGGGTGAACACGCGCATTTTCGGACGTCGTCGACGCTGGTGTGCCTGGTTGTGGGCGTACCACGGTTGGTATCGACCATCAGGTTTTCGATTTGCGTGCGATCTCCTTGTACACAGACTGGAAGCTCTTGCCGATGCGTTCCGCAATCGTCTTGACCGGCTCATCGCGGGCCAGCCCATCGGCGATCTCGATGCGGTCGTCTTGGCTGAAGTAGCGGCTACTGATCGGACTCTCGACATAGGTCACACTGCCAGCGTCGATGAACCACAGCGACCCACAGCTCAGCGACACGCCGACCGTTGATGCCGCCTTCGATCCTGAGTGGCCTTGTCTGATCAGCTCGAAGTAGCGGCGTTTGCTCTCCTGTGGTGACTTGTTCCACGCGCACCTGGGCATCGGAATCCTCTCGGGCAAAGATTCGCTTCGATCAGTGGAAACCGCCCCCTGCTCTCAGGGACGATTCCGTACCCTCGGATGACGGTGCCGAACCGGCACCGATACTCGAGACGTAGGAGGCCTATCCATGGCTGGAATCGCTGACAAGCTCGACAAGGCATACGAAGACAAGCCGCTGACCGAACTCGTCGACGCACCCGTCGAAGCCCTGCAGGGCGTCAGCGCCGGCGACGCCGAGCACCTCAAGGCCGCGTTCAACATCAAGACCATCGGCGATCTCGGAAGCAACAAGTACTTCCTGTGGGCGCAGGCAATCACCAAGCTTTCCGAGTAGACGCAAGTGAGCGCGTGGTTGCCGACCAGGAACACGTCGGTCGGCAACCACGCAGCCATTTTCGGGTCGCAGACGAATGAAAGCTCCGAAGCCACCGTCAAGACTCCTTGACGGTTCGGAAATGCTGTTTGACGAAATCTTGAGCGTGGAGATTTCGGCTGGGGGTCCGTGAGCGATCAGGAATGTCAATGTCCGCCGGCGCGAATCGAAGCACCAGGTCCCGTGTGGAGACCCCGCTGATGTCGGAGCCACCCGATACCGTTCAACATATGCGGGGCACGGCGGCGGGTTCGAACAGGTCGTATCGCTACGAGTGGGCGTTGTTCGCCGACTGGTGCGCCGCCGCGGACCTGACCCCTCTACCCGCACCCCCGGTGGCGCTGGCCGAGTTTCTCGCCGACAACCCAGCCGGCGATCGGGTACAGATCCGCCGGATCTCGGCGATCAACCGCGCCCACCTCGATGCCGGCCTCCCGCCGCCCGGGCGAACCACGGCGCTGCGTCTGGCCCTCGACTCCGCCCGAGCGCAGCGCCGACACCGCCATCCCCGGCAGCTGGCCGCTGCTCCAGGCGGCCTGCCGACTGTGGGGTAGACCGAGGCGTTGTTCGGACGCCGCGATGCGGTTCTGCTGATCCTCGCGGCCGCAGGGTTGTCCTACCGCGAGATTGCGGCCTTGGACCGTACCGACCTCGCCGCGGGCGCCGCGGGCAGTGTGTGGATCGGCGGCACCCATCGGCTTCGGCTCACCGCTGACGATCCTGCTGGGTTCCGGCCAGGCGAGGTGTGGTCCCGGTGGGACACAGTGTTGCGGTTCGCCGACCGGTACCCCTCGACCACGCTGGTGCTCGATCACCTGCGCGGCGATACTTTTCCGGACATGTCCGGGTGGCCGCAGCGGGCGTGCCCGGTGGCGGTACCGATCGACCGGTGGGGCCACATGCCGCTACCCGCCGATGCGATGTCTCCGGCCGCTATCGCCGAGATCGTCGATGCACACCGGACGGGATTGCCGCCGCGCCGCGGATCCGTTCCACAGAAACGCCGCGAACGCTCCGATGACACACATGACGCCGTACCGTCTGTGCCGGAACATGATTCGGCCGAACTCGGTTCGGGTTATTACGAGGCCGGCATTGCGGCGCGCCGCACCGCGCACACACTGTTGACCGAGGTACCTGAGCTGTACGACGACGTCGAGGACCGCATCGACGCACTCCTCGCCCGCACGCTCGACCTGCTCGAACAACACACGAACGCCACCGATCGGCACGAGTGACGCCGAAAGCAATCGGCAGGGGAACTGACGTAACAGCCCGTTATCGGTGAGCGACCGGACAATGAAACCATCGTGCCGCCGCCTCGGAACAGGCGCTTCCCGAAATCGGGCAATGTTGGTGCTCACCTCACCCGGCATCCCAACTCCACGTCGCCAGATCCGAGTCCGGCGCCCACATCTGCAGTGGACCATCCCCGATGTCAATTACGGCCAATTCAGAATCACTGCTCGATTAGCCTCTCACACAGCGCTTACCGATGACCCACAGCACTTCGACGGTACCGAAGAGCAGGCAGAGGAGCTCTTACAAAGAATGCTGCCCCTACCCGAAAACCATTGAACGCAGGGATTCTTACGATTACGAGGGGCCGCGAATGAAAACGCACCCGAGGTGGTATGAGACTACGATGGCGACTATGTCGAGTTCGGTTGCATTGCGGACGGTTTCCGATGCCGCATTCGCTGAGGCTGTTGAGGTGCTGCACGACAAAGTCGATGTTCTTCTCGATCGATTGACCGACTCTCTGCTGGTCGTTCCGCCGGCAGGCTCGAGTCAGTGGCGTACCGACTTCCGTGGAAGCAGGGGCACAGCAGGCTCGGTCGATCACGGGGCTGTTCGCGCAGAACTTGCGCGCCGTGCCGGTGTTGCCGATCCCGCATCGGCTGACCGGGGTGATGCCGCGGTTGCAGCGACGTCGGCGCGGCCGCAACGCCGAACGAGCAGGCGGCGCCAGCACGACCCTCAGCAATTGTCGATCTTCGACATGGCGAGCTGAGCACACGCCGAATAGGTCGGGCCAGGCCCCAGTGGGCGGCAATCAAGCGATTGTCGACACCGTCCACTCCGACCTTGCTATGCCAGGATCGGGCGTTCATGATCTTGACAACGGTCGAATTGAGCCCGCAGTACGCACCTGCGTTGCCGTGAACTTCGGAAAAGTGCGCGGCCGCATGTCCCCGAATCGGTCAATATCTTCAGTCTGCCGGACGATGAGACAGATCGTCACGGCGGCCGGCCCCACTGCGAAGAACAGCGATCGACCGTCTACGACGCGATCCACTCAATCGAGAGCGTGTAAGTTTCAGAAGTCGACTGCACATCGACCAGGCGATTCGCGACTGAGTGAAGTGGTCTTCTGGAATTTCGTTATCAGAAGACGAGTGCACCCAGTGGTCGGTCGGTGTTCGTCAGGACAGAGTGCCGTCGACCTGACCGCCGGCGTCGATCTGCTCGCGGAGAATGTCACCGTGGCCGGCGTGCCTGGCGAATTCCTGAATCATCAGCAGCAGTGTCCATCGCATGCTGATGATTCCTTCGGTGGGCAGGTCGATGGTGTCGTCGAGCTCGAACCGCGAAGCTATCTCGCGTGATCGCTTGCTGGCTCGCTCGAACTCGGCGATGACATCGGCCAACGTCTCATGGTCACAGACGGTGAACGTCCCTTCGTCGCGGCGTGAGTAGCCGTCGCAGTCGGACTCGCCGAACCCGGCCCAATGCCTCTGGAACCAAATGCGTTCCGCTGCTGCAGCATGCTTGATCAACGCGATCGGTGTCGTGAGGGACGGGACCAACCGTTTGCGGGCATCGGATTCGCAGAGGCCCCGGGCTGTGTCGATCAAGGCTTGTCGGTTGCGGTCCAGCATGCTGTCGATGATCTGCCGGTCATCTCCAGCGGTGATCATGTCGTCGTGCATCGTCGTTGGTTCCTTTCGGTGGGTGGGGGAGTTGAGCGTGCAGCGCTCACACCGTGTGTCGGGGTGAGCGTGGAGAATCGAGGCCGCTTTGTGATCCGTCCCGGTGTTTCCGGAGGGCTCGTCTCAGGGAAAGATGAAACCTCATGGCAGCACGATCGAAGAAGTACTCGGCGGAATTGAAGAAGGACGCCGTCGAGATGGTGGCCCGGTTGGTTGAACAGGGCGATACCGAGTGGGCCGCGATGCGCAAGACCGCAGATTTGCTCGGCGTGGGCGCAGCGGAGACCGTTCGCCAGTGGGTCCGGAAGGTGCCCGTCGACGGCCCCGGCAGCACTGTCGAGGTACGCGCCGACGCAGAGGTCATCCGGAAGTTGCGTCAGGAGAACGCCGAACTCAAACGGGCGAACGGGATATTGAAGGCGGCGTCCTTAAATTCAACCTGTCAACGCAACAAGCTCCCCGGCAAGGCACTCTGCGGGTGACCTGAATCCAAGGCACTTTCGTGGACGGTTGTTCAGTTTGGCTGCAATAGAATCGAGGTCTTGCTGAGTCAAATCTCCTAAGTATGTTCCCTTCGGAAGATATTGGCGCAAGAGCTTATTGGTGTTCTCGTTCGTTCCTCGCTGCCAGGGACTGCGCGGTGCAGCGAAGAACATCTCGATGCCTGTCGCTGCGGTAAGCAGCTTGTGGCCGGCAAGTTCCATCCCTCGGTCCCAGGTCAAACTCCGGCACATCACCGGATTCATCCGTGCATACTCCCTGACCAGCGCAGGAACAACTGACGTCGTATGCCGGGTTGGTGTCTGCACAATGGTCAGATAGCGGTACTTGCGATCGACCAGGGTCGCTACCTGACTGTTTCTCGAACCAATGACCAAGTCGCCTTCCAAGTGGCCGCTTACGCTGCGGTCTTGCGCATCGGCGGGCCGGTCCTCGATGGGTCGTGCATCGACGATTTGGGAGCACCACTGACCTTTGACGCTGTGCCGCTTGTTCTTTCGGATCGGTCGACGGGTCCGAAGCTTCTTGCACAGCTTCTGCGGAATGACGCCCCAGCGTGCGGTGTAGATCGAGCGATAGATCGTCTCGTGACTGATCGCCAGCTCAGTTTCATTCGCATGGCGCATTCTCAGATGCCCGACGATCTGCTCCGGCGACCACTCGTCGTCGAGCATCGACACGACCTTGTCGCGCAGTACCGGATTCCGTTTCAGCAAGCACAGTTTGGGTCGCTTCGCCTGCGCCCCAGCACGGTCCTGCGCAGCGGCGGCACGATAGCTGCCACGCCCGCCATTTCTGTTGATTTCACGGCTCACCGTCGAGGGCGCACGGTCGAGTGCAGAGGCGATCGATCGAACTGTGTCACCTGTGACAATTGCCCGCGAGATAGCCTCACGCTCAACAAGAGTCAATGAACCAGCCCGCACTGTGGACTCCGCCGGCGCGATACCGCCGTGATACTTCAGTACCGTGAAGACAGATCCCGGCGGCTTGCGTAGTCCGCGGGATATGACGCTGATCGATTCGCCGGATCGCCACCGCCTCCACAACTCCACCTTCTCCTTATCCGACATTCCCGGCCGGCCGATCTTCGACACCCACACCCTCCTTCAACTGCACTGTTGCGCTGACCCTTTGATTCTAAGTCAGCTTTTTTCGCGGCCGAAATCGACCGGCCACACCGATAATTGTGGACTTCATCGGCACTCACCAGGGAAACCGGGTGGGTGCCGATGGTCTTGCATGGGGTGTCGACTCGATGTGCAGCGTGCTCTCCGAGCACGGGATGCATATCGCCCCGTCCACGTACTACGACCATGTCACTCGGGTGCCGTGTGCCCGAATTCATTTGGATGCATCGGTGATCGATGCCATTCACATTCTGCGGGCGAGGCAGCCGCTGGCACGGGTGCTCGGCTCACGAAAAACGTGGATCATGTTGCGCAGCAGCGGTATTGACGTAGCTCGATGCACCGTCGAGCGCCTCATGCGGGAGATGGGATGGCACGGTGCGCTCAAAAGGAAGCGGGTCCGCACCACGGTCGCCGATCCTGCACAGGAGCGGGCCAAAGATCTGGTGAAGCGCCGGTTCAGTGCGGTGGCACCGAACCGGCTGTGGGTTGCCGATTTTACGTATTGCCGCACGATGTCGGGGTGGGCGTTCACTGCATTCGTCGTCGATGTGTTCGCCCGCAAGATCGTCGGTTGGAAAGTGGCATCGGAGATGACTACCAGTCTCGTCGATACAGCTATCACCAACGCTATTGATTCTCGAAAGCGTTCCGGTGTAATCGATTTCAGCAATCTCGTCCACCACAGTGACGCCGGATCGCAATATACTGCGATCGCCTTCGGGCACCGTTTGGCGCAGGAGGGCATCGCCGCGTCGATCGGAACGGTCGGCGACAGTTACGATAATGCTCTCGCCGAATCGGTGAACGCGGACTACAAGAACGAGCTCGTCGACAACGGTCCTCGTTACCCGGGCGTCGCAGAATTGTCGTTGGCCACCGCGCAGTGGGTCGCGTTCTACAACCGCGAGCGTCCCCACAGCTACTGCCATGACCTCACACCCGACCACGCCGAGCAACTCCACTACGCTCGGACGCGCACCCTCGATCCGGAGGAGGCACTCACGCAGTGAGCTCTCCGGAAATGCCGGGATGGATCATGAGGGTGTGCATTGGCGTGATTGGGCGGACCGTGTGTAGCCCACCGCGTGTGACTGATACCCGCGTTCGCGTGTGGCCGGGGTGTCAGGGCATCGTCGAGGCTTTGAACGGGCCCTACCGATTTGCTCACCACGAGTTCGCCCCCGCAGTTCAGCGCGACTCCGGCCGAGTCGTATCCGCGGTATTCGAGAACGTGGAGCGCGTCGAGCAGGACTGTGGTTGCGTGCCCTGGCCCGACGTAACCTGCTATGCCGCACATGATGTGGTGTCCTTAGCTGTCGAAGTGAGAACGTGATCGAGTCAGAGCCCGGGTAGCCCGCTGCAGCCTGTTTCGATGGGATAGGTACGTGCGGCGCGGAATCCTTCGGCGTAGGAGACACCGCACTGGAGCCCGCGAATCTGCCCTTGCCTGTCGATGAAGGTCACGTAGTCGATGCCGTCGGTGTTCTGTAGCCATTCGTTCTGACTTTTGTGGCACCACAGCATCTGGCGTTTGATGTCGACGGTGCTGGAGATGTCCACCCATAGTTCGGGTGCATCGCCGACGAGGCCAAGCGGGTCCATGTAGTAGACCGACGGTGCTGTTGCCAGGGGTCGGGCGTCGGTGACGAACAGCGGGGCAGTGGCGAGCTGGCGTGCACTCATCGCGATCGTGCTTGCCGCGCGGTGATCGGGGTGGTAGTCGTTCGGGTCGTGGGCGAACAGAATGTTCGGTGAGAATGTGCGTACAGCTTCGACGGCGGCAGTCCTGGTCTCTGGATTGTCGTAGAGCATCCCATCCGGCTGCCCGATCCAGAACAGCTCAGCACCGAGTAGATCGGCGGCTGCTTGGGCCTCTTCTCTGCGGGTTGCGGCAACAATGTCTGGGTCACCTGTTGGCGCGCCCAGGCGTCCGTCGGTCAGGATGCAGACCGCGATAGCGTGTCCTCGTTCTCGATATCGGGCGAGTGTGCCCGCAGCGAGGATCTCGACGTCGTCCGGGTGGGCTCCAATTGCCATGATGCGCAAACTCATACCGTGACCTCCATCGAGAGTTGTTCGAAGAAATCGAATTCCGCGATCAGCTGAGTGTCGGGCAGGAAGTGAGTACGGATGTGCTCACGTCCGTGTTCACCGATGCTGCGTCGCTGTTCGGGTTGTTCGAGCAGCGTGCGAACATTTGTGCCGAACGCATCATTCGGGGTGTCGACAGCCACGGTTGCACCCTGCTGAGAGGTGGGGATCTGAAGGCGTATTCCTCCGACGGCGGTCGCGACCACTGCTGTTCGTTTCCACATCGCCTCGGCGACAGTGAGTCCGAATCCTTCGGACTGGCTTTTCTGTGTGACGATGAGTGCATGTCGTTGCAGCGCATTGATGGTGAGGGCGTTGTCGGTCATGTCAGCCATCGGTAAGCACACCAGCTGGACTCGCCGGCGGATCTCGCGGGGAAGCTGGCGCCACCGCGATACGCAGTGGGCGAGGTAGTCGGCGGCTTCAGGATCATCGGCGACGCCTGTAACTTCGGGGCCGGCCAGGGTGAGGTGGGCGTCGGTGTACGGTGCGATGCTGCGCTCGAAGGAGTCGATGACACCTGCCATGTCTTTGACTCGATCCCACCGCGAGATCTGCGCGATCATGGGAGTGCGGGCGGTGGGGGGTGGTCCTTCCCTGTAGAGCTCGTAGCCGGGTGGTATGCGCGCAGGTCGGGCGTTGCCCTCGATGATGCCCCAGTGCTCCAGGCGGGTGAGTACATCGGACTCGGTCAATGCGCGGTTTTTCGGTGCGGTGGGGTCGATGAACGGAGCAATGCTCCTGTAGGGGACAGCGTCGAGTGAGGGAGGGCGGAATTCGTCGGTTGTTGCAATCAGGCCGGCGGCGCTGCCGATGTACCGGCGGAGGAATTCCCAGGATCGAACGGAATGTTCGTTGGCTCGGTCCGCGCCGTTGTGCGCTCGCCATGCCACCGTCGCACCGAGCTCGCGCATAGCGGCGCATAACCCGGCGGTCTGGGGGTCGTGCAGGACGACGCGGTCACCAGCCTGAACATACGCTGCCAGCTCATCAGCGATGGCGGCTGAAACCAGTTCGTAGAGGTACGTTTCCGGTTCTCCCAGCCGTCCGCCGTCTCCTGCGATACCGGACACTCCGTTGTCGATGCGTTTGGTGATCTCGAAAAACTCCGGTGGCCCATCGATCACCAGCCACCGCGCCGGTACTCGGAGAGCCGTGGCCAAGCCGATCATGGGGTGCAGCATCTCGGCGACGCCTCCTCCTGCCGATGTGGAATTGATGTGCCACATCGTGGCCCCACCGGGGTATCGGTCAGCTGACTCGATCAGCGAGTTCCACCGTCCTGGAGGTAATTCGGATGTGAGAGCCGATGAATCGTATGGTGCTACGGCGACTTCGGTCACGTGTGGCATGAGTTACCTCTCGGCGAACTGGCTGGATGAAGGGACAGGAGATGGGTGGCGCCGCAGTGATGACGATGCAGCCACGAGGACGATCGAACACGTACAGGCGACCAGAACGAAGGCACTGGGCAGTCCGGTGTGATCGGCGAGGAAACCTACGAGCGGAGGCCCGCCGAGATATGCGCCGTATCCGATGGCGCTGACACGAGCGGTCGCGGTCGCGATACCTGCACGGCTGCGGCGACCCGCCTCGGTGATCAGCAGCGGGAACAGAGGACCGAGAGCGATACCGATCAAGCCCATGGCCACCACGACGCCCCACGGGCCTTGCTGGAGAACCACTCCCACGAGTGTCGACGTTGCTATAACCAGCGCTGCGTACACCAGCGTCATCTGTGACCCGAGTCGTTCGATGACGAAGTCACCGAACGAACGCGAGAGGAACATCGCGCTACTGAACACCACGATTGCGGTGGCACCGACCGTGGCGCCGCCGGCGAAGTCCCGGGAGACCATCAGAGCGGACCAATCGGTGACCATCCCCTCGACCAGCAAGGCCGCGATCGCCATCAGACCTACCACCGCCGGAATCGCCAGCATGTGGGCGACCCGATCGGACACCGAGCGCAGACCATCCCCGGCTGGGTCTGCTGCCCTCCCCGAACCTGCAGGCGGAGCAGAGCGCGAAGCCGATATAGGAAGAGATACAGACACCGAAACGGCCAACGCCAACAGAACGACACTGACGGCCGCAAAGTGTTCGAAAACAGTGATCCCGAACTTCGAGGCGATCGCACCGGACGCAGCTCCGGCGAGAACTCCCAGGCTGTACCCGCCGTGCAGTCGCGAGAGAATCCGTTTCCCCTCGCGATTCTGGTACTCGATCGCAGCAGTATTCATTGCCACATCCAGGCATCCGCTGGCTGCCCCCAGCACAGCCAGCGCGATACCGAGAGACCATCCGTTCGGCGCGAGAGCGATCAATGGCAACGCGCCGGCGAAAATGACGGAGGAGTTGATGCAGACCGATCGTGCCGATACCGACCGGAGCAGACGTGCAGTACCGATCAACGCCGGCACCGAACCAGCCGCGACCCCGAGCAGCGCCCACCCCATCTGGCCGTCGGTCAGCGAGAGTTCGGACTTGACCTGTGGGATGCGGGGCGCCCAACTTGCCAGAACAGCACCGTTGACGAAGAAAATAGTCCACAACGCCACCGTCTGACGGCGGGTACGAACGGGAACAGACATGGCAACCCTCGCGGTCGCCCTGTCGGAATCAAGTGCCTACATCCCCGGACGGGCAGGAATGCTGCGGCATCATGTGTGAACACCCAAAGCAAACCACGCCGTCCGAATCGCGTCAACCAGTACCGACTAAACAACAAGTGACGGTGGCGTGTCTGGGCCACAGTTACTTCCGCCGATCGCGCAGTCGTCTTCTGAAAAGTGCAGTCGTCTTCTGAAACTGACAGGTGGGCAGCAGAAGCTCAGCGCTCAAGCTCTTCGGTGGGCCGTCTTTCGGCCGAACTTCCAGCAGAGCCCGAGCTGCCTCCTGTGGCTACGGATGTGCATTTTGACCATCGTCATACCGGACCGGAACACCGTCGATTCGGGAACACCAGCTTCGGTCCTAGATTTGGTGCCGCAGGAAGACGTCAAGTGCGCTCATGATCTGCGCGAGTCTGCCGGTTCCACTAGGTGCCAGCGGGTACCGGTTCAGCACGTCTCTCAGTTTGAGGGTGGCATGGTGAGCCGTTGAGGTGATCGCGCTCATGGCCGCGGCCTCATCGCCGCCCGCCTTCAACTCAGCCACGCGAGCCGCGCATGCCGCGGAGCGCAAGATGTGGCCGACCTGAGTCGGTTTGGCGATCGGGTGAAGATACGCGGCTGCGGCTGCGTCGCCACATGCTTGTGCTGCAAGTCGCGCGGCCTCGCTAGTTGCTTCTTTCGAGGCGCGGTGTGCAGCGACCGCGGTCGTTCGTTGAAGGTTGGTTCGTGGTGCTCCGCACGCGAACGTCAGTGCTGCGGCCAGCGCTGCGCGTGGGCGCGGGTCGTCCGGTAGTTCGGCTTCAAAATCTGGCAGTACCGCCTCCGCGCTGTATGCAGCGAAACGCGCAACGATCCGCAACTCGTCCATCGACAAGGCGAAATCGCCGGATACTGGTCCCATCGCCTAATTGTCCTATGCGCTTGTAGGAATCCGAAGCCAAGTCCAAATTAATCGCTGTTCAAACACGAAACGCTGCATTTCGGGGCATGAATCGATCAACTTCGCGAGTGTGGCAAACCCATCCGATTGCTTGTGGTTCGTAACCTCGTCTGTCGGCGAGGTTCGCGCTTGGTCAGGCGTTCGGTCGGCGATCGCGTCTGAGTTCGTTTCTGCGGCGTGCGCCTGCGGTTCTGGGTCGATTTCGATTGGCCCAATCCGGACGATTGGGGGCACGGGGTTCTGTGCTGCGTTGAGTGCCAATTGTTTCGATTCCAGCCGAGTCAAGATCATATTTAATCTCGTCTATCTCGGCTATCTGGTCGTCTTTAGATCGTCGTTGACGAGAGGTCGAGACGGAGGCGACGGATGCAACAGTGACGCACGCCACGGCAATCAATTGAGAGGGTGTCAGCAACTCGCTGAGCACAATCAATCCGGCCAGGGAACCAACCGCCGGTTCCAGACTCTGCAAAGTGCCAACGATGCGTGGACTCAACTTGCGCAGAGCTACCAGTTCCAATGAATATGGCACCGCGGCGGACAAGACGGCCACGACAAATCCCATGGCGAAGGTACCGGGGTGCACAAGACCGACACCATCGGCAGCGATCCCGAAAGGGCACCACAGAGCCGATGCCCACACCAGCGCTAGCGCGAGGTACCTACCATCTAGCGAAGCGGCTCCCGCCTTCTTGCTCAACAGGACGTACGCGCCCATCGATACCGCCGACAACCCTGCTAAAGATATTCCCGTCAGGGGCAGACCCACACTGCTGCTGAGGGACGGTACGGCGAACAACGCCAAACCTATTGCTGCCAGCAACGACCACCCGATGTCGAGATATTTGCGTGACATCGAGATCGCGACTGTCAGTGGGCCGAGTAATTGGATGGTGGCGGCCACGCCCACTGGCAGATACTGCAATGCGAGGTAGACAATGTTCATGCCGGCGATAGCCGTTCCAAATGAACCCACCAAGATCAGATCGCGCCTGGTCCTGGGTAGCGCAGGGCGAACGACCGCACAAACAAGTATTGTCGAAATCACCAAACGCAGTGTTACGACCCCCTCGGAACTGATTGTGTCGAACAATCGTTTGCCAAGCGCTTGTCCGAACTGAACGCTCGACACGCTGCACAACACAAGTACCACTGCGGGTGTGCGACGAAGTCGGCGAACTAGAGTGCGCGGCGTTCCACGCAGCTCTGTTGTCCGAGAAATGAATTCAAACATGACTTCAGTTCCGCACGAGCTGTTCGTAAGGTCAAGCGAGTCTTTGCTACCGAAATAGTGAAGAGTGAGCTACATGATCGATCCCAGCAGGATGCAGACGCTACGAGCGATCGAACACCACGGCTCGATAGCAGAAGTCGCACGGGTCATGCATCTGACACCATCAGCGATCTCGCAACAGATCCGCCAACTGTCGGACGATGTCGGAGCATCCCTACTCGAACGCGAAGGCCGGTCAGTGCGATTGACACCAGCGGCTCATACCTTGTTGCGGTATTCACACCGGGCGGCTGCTGTCTGGGAGGAGGCTCGCGCAGATCTCGACCTCCTCGTTACAGGTGATGAACGACTAACTGGCCACCTGGCAATGTGTGGGTTTGCTACCGCAATACCGTCACTCGTGGCACCAACAGCGCACTCGCTGACAAAGGAAAGCAATAGGGTTACGGTTTCGGTTCGCGAGGCGAGCACTGCCGAGAGTCTGACCCTATTGCTGCAGCAAAGCGTCGATGTGGCGGTTATCGCCGCACCGACCAACCTGCCGTTCGGTGATCCCCGATTCGAGCAGAAAACCCTGCTCGACGATCCTCAGGACCTCGTGGCTGCGAGCAATGGTCCGCTGGGTCAGCTCGAGACAGGGCGATTACAGGATGCTGATCGTGAGTACTGGATTGAGCCTCACATAGATCAACGGCGTCTCATCGAGGCCGCCTGCTCGATGGAAGGCTTCGTACCGAACTTTCGGCACCAGGCCAACGAGTGGAATGCCGTCCTGGCGTTGGTCAAAGCAGGCATGGGTGTGTGCCTTTACCCACGCATGGCACCGCTCAATACACCCGGTGTCCATCGGATTGTTCTATCCGGGTCAAATCTTCCGATACGCCGTGTGCTGACGTGTGTTCGAGCGGGTAGCAGCCGCCAACCTTTGATCAGCAGGACGCTACAACTACTCGAGCAGACCGCCCGACGGTACTGATGACTTTCTGAGGCTCACCCCAGATGGTGGACAGCATGATAGCGGGACCGATGGTTTCGTTGGAAGGAGGTCCTCATATCCGGCAAGCGTAGGTCGTTTACCACCGAGTACAAGGTCGAGGCCGCCCGCCGGGTTATCGATTCCGGCCGCACAATCGCCGAAGTCGCCCGTGAACTGGGCATCAACGAAGCACTGCTCGGGCGTTGGGTCGCCGACGAGCGTCGGCGCAGGGACGCCGCAGCTGCCACCGGCGACGAACCGTTGGCTGCTGCCGAGCGCACCGAACTTTCCCGTCTCCGCAAGCAGGTCGCTGACCAGGAGAAAGACATCTCATTCCTGAAAAAAGCATCCTTTCAATCAAAGGGTCAGCGCAACAGTCCAGTTGAAGGAGGGTGCGGGTGTCGAAGATCGGCCGACCAGGAATGTCGGATAATGAGGAGGCGGAGTTGTGGCGGCGGGCACGGTCGACGAGATCGTCCGGTGCCCACATCCGTGTGGCCACGGTAGGTCCCGAGATGAGATTCATCGTCGGCGACAGAACTCGCCGAGCGTGCGATCGAGATCGGCTGCATACGTGCGGATTTCATCGCTGCGAAGCTCGTGCGGCTTCTCGCCGGGGCGATTGTCGTGTAGATGTCAATCCAGTCCTCATCGGCCGCAGCGAAGTAAGAGTGCTCGGTGAACGGCCAGCATTCACGATCAAGATATCGACAGTACCGTCTCTGCGCTGTCTGCGGCGAAACGCGCAACGACGCGCAACTCGTCCATCGTCAAGGCGAAATCGCCGGGTTTTGATCCCATCGCCCCATTGTCCAGTGCGCTTGTAGGAATCTTGAGTCTGAGTCAACGCCTATTGCCCGGACCACCCTCAGATCGCTCCTGCGGGTTCCGGTGTGCGTTTTGACCATCGTCAAACACCACCGTCAGTTTCAAGAGCTGACTGCACTAACCGGCGCCCGTTATCTTTTAGGTGGTCCTTGAAACCGAGGACTGCGGTCAAGGTGTCACCGGATGTCACCTAAACCCCGTGCGCGGTGCCGCCGACAGCCTCGGCGATCATCGCCGAGTCAGCAATCCCTTCGGGCCTGTTGAATGTCAGCACGGCAGCTGCCAGAAACGATCGGATGTGGCACACCCCGCCAGGCTAGAAATCGCCGCCCGACCGGAGGGTCTTCTTCAGCTGGCGTCTTCCAGCTCGATGGCAGTTCTGACGAGATCCGCCATCGTTTCGGCCCGCGCCTTCTCTTTTACGCGGTACTTGTACGTGTCGACGGTGTGAATGCTGATGCCGAGGTTGCGCGCTATCTCACGGCGTGTGAGGCCTGCGGCGAGGCCGGCGAGGACGTCACGCTCACGTTGGGAAAACTGACCTCGGTTCGTTCGGTTGCTGGGGACTGGGCTGTCGATGCAACCATTGCTTAAAGCGTGGATCCGGTGGCCGAGGTCCCACACGAGTTTTGTAGTCGCTCTCGGCACTGTGTCGGTGGCCTCGATGCGGGCGACGCGCCCGGTCGCGGAGACTTCCAGTAAAATTCGCAGGTGATCGGGTTGGTCGCTGAGCGAGGTTCGTTCGTTGGTGTACTCCATGACCAAGAGGTGGATGTCGCTGGGCAGGTGTCGAGCACTGTGCGAATGCACCGCGATCAGAGGGCGCGTCTCCTGGATCGCTGACAACACATATCCAAGAAGGACAGCGTGGTCGATAACCACTCCGATCTTCACGGCCGCGCCGGAGAGAGGCGGTCAGCAGCGATGACGAGTCGTGTCAATCGCATGTGAGACTCGTCCGGTGTCGAATCGTAAGGGTGTTGTCGTGTAGCTGACCGCCGGGCCGAGGCAGCGAGGAGCGACCGCCGGCCGTATTAGTGGAGGCTTCGGCCACGATCCGGCGCTGCAACCTGTTATTACGTCGACAGGGCGACTATTCGGAGTGGGTACTCGCAGGGAAGGTGTTCCGCTGTGAGCGCGTGATCTCGCGTCCGCGAAGCAGAGCAACTGTGCATGCGGAGACGAACATGACTGCTCCGACGGCCGAGACGGCGCCGGCGGGGGAGGTGACATCGAGTAGTGGGCCCAGTGCGAGGCTTCCCAGCGCAAACCCGACGCCCAGTGCGGCGTACTGCACCGAGAACCCGGTGGCGCGCCACGGAACGGGCACGCTGTCCTGGATGTGGACCGACAATGCGACCACGGTGGGCCCCTCGACAAAACCGGCGAGCACGAACACCACGAGTAGCCCCACCACACTGTAGGCGAGCAGGAGCGTAGGAATCAACACTGCTGCCAGCAGGGCAAGTAGTAACGCAACGTCTCGTTGCGCATCCCGATGAAGTGGCCGCCGCGCCCCGAGTGTCACAGCGCCGGTTCCTGTGGCGGCCGCATACAACCCGAGCGCGAGGCCGGCGAGACCGGCGTGATCTGCATCGGTGAACACCGGTATCGCGGCGACCGCGAGGATTCCCAGAGCCAACCGAAGAACAATCGTGAGAACCAGTGTCGTGCGCAGCAGGCGGGCGAGCGAGACGAAACCGCCGGCGGCCGTCTCGGGTGCCGATCCTGACTCAGGAAGGGCGATACAGGCCAGAACTGCGAGAAGCGGGGAAACTGCCACGATCAGCAGCGCTATCGACGAAAAGGCGGTCACGGCCAGCAGGGCGACGACGACCGGAGCCACAGCCCAACAGATTTGATTGATCGCGCTGTCGATGGACAGCGCTTTGATCACGGCCGGTGCGGGCACCATCTGAGTCAGCCGAGACCGGAGCGCCCCTGGGACCCCGGCGGCAATCACGCCGACTGCTACCGCCAGAACAACTGGCAACCACTGCGGGTGCTCCATGGTCAGTGACCACGACAGCGCCGCGAACCCGGCGCCCTGCAGGACGAGGACGGCCGCGAGGTTCCACCGGCTGGGCCAGAGGTCGGCCAGCCTTCCCATCGGGGGAGATCCGGCGATCTCGCCCACGGTGTGGGCCGCGACCAGGGCGCCGCCGAACCCGTAGGAGCCGGTCGCCTGTTCGGCGACGACGACGAGCGCGAGCGGCGCCATCGCGATCGGAAGGCGGGCGCCGATTGTCGCGAGTAACCACGCGCTGAATCCGCGCGCCCTGATCACGGTCACTGTCTCGGTCGATGTCGTACGCATGGCGTCGTCCCCCTGGTTGGCAAATGTGTAACCATCACACTCCATTATGAAGGTTACATGTGCAGGTGTACCGTTGAACCGTGGTGAAGGAGTACGCGCGCAACCCCGCGCCCGGAGCGTTGGACGACGTTCGCACACTGCTCAACACCTGCACGATCTCCCATGACACCCGCGTCCCCGTAGACCACCTCACCGAGATCGCTTCTGCGCCGGAGCGGTGGGGTGCCGAGTTCTCCGGTGCGTTCCCTCGTCCGGCCGCAGACGAACTGGCCCGACTACGCGCGCTCCTGGACGAGATCAGACGCGAACTCGGCGGACACCACCCCCCGGGGTTGCAGTGCTGGCTGGACACGCACCCGGTGGAGACGTACCTGCATCCCGAATCGGGCACCGTTCGGCACCGCGCCCGCAATGGCAGCTGCGCCGCGACCGTCGTGGCGATCGTGGTCGACGCCGTCTCCGACGATCAGTGGCGACGGCTGAGGGCGTGCCACGGGTGTGAGCGTGTGTTCTACGACCGGTCCCCGAACCTGAGTCGAGTGTGGTGCGGGATGTACGCGAACGGCCCCGAGGGGCGTGCGTGCGGCACCATCGCCAAAGTCACCGCCCACCGCGCGAGGCAGCGCCCCATCCGGTGACCAACCGCGCCCGGTCCACAGTCAGTCCGGAATGAGTCCCAGCTTCTGCTTGAAGCGCCGGGCGTCGACCGTGGCCCGTGAGTGACGGCCTCGGCTGATGACGGTCTGGTCGCTGCTGGTCACGGTGAACGTGACGTCGATGCGCCGGCCGTCGACGGCAGCTTCGATGTCGTAGCTCACCAATTCCCCCAGAAGCGCTGCAGCGGTGTGCGACATCTCCACTCCGGTGCCCACCGTCATCTCCCCGACTCTCAGGGCGGGTGCCAACGCTTCGACACACAACCGTTCCATCGTTCCCAGAATCGTGGGTGTCGACAGCACGTCGAGGCCGTCGTTTCCCCACTGGGTGGCGCAATCCTCCGGCCTCACCTCGACGAACTGTCGCATCTGCACTGTTCTCATGGCGTAGTCTCCGATTCTCATGTCGCCGCCGGCGCGAAGCGCTCAGCGGTGTCCTTGAAGATGTTCTTCTTCTGCATTTCCGTTGTTCCGCCGGCGATCCGGATCGCGACAGCATCGCGGAGGCGCCGTTCATGGGGCTGCGTCCGCTCGTAGCCCGAGTGTCCGAAGATCTGCATCAGCTCAAGTGCGGAATGGACCCCGCCCTCGGACGCTGCGAGTTTCGCGCAGGAGGCCAGAACGCTGAAACGATCGTCGCCACGAATCAGGGCGTCTGCCGCCGCGTAGGCCAGGTGCCGGGATGATTCGATGGTGGTCCGCGCGGTGACGAGTTTGTCCTGGATCATCTGGTGCTCGGCCAGAGGGGAGCCGAAGGCGTGGCGGTCGGTGATGCGAGCAATGGCACCGGGCAAGGCCGCTTCCAGTTGGGCGGCGACGACGATGCCGTACATGAGGCGGTCGAACGCGAGGAAGCTGTAGAGCGTCGCCAGTCCATTACCCGGCTCGCCGACGATGTCATCGTCGGTCACGGCGACGTCCTGCAAGTAAATGGGCCCGGTGGGGCTGGTGCGTTGTCCCAGCAGGTGCTCGTGGTC
Source organism: Rhodococcus sp. H29-C3 (assembly GCF_030063405.1). Lineage (NCBI taxonomy): Bacteria > Bacillati > Actinomycetota > Actinomycetes > Mycobacteriales > Nocardiaceae > Rhodococcus > Rhodococcus sp. H29-C3. Next base: position 109,169 of record NZ_JASITC010000011.1, read on the forward strand.
TCCGGTGCTGAGCCCGGCGCGTCCGCGTTCGACGACGAACAGTGTGATGTCTCTCTTGCCGAGCTCGGGCATGCGTCCGACGATCAGCAGGTGGTCCGCCGCAGGGGCGTTGGTGATGTGACTCTTGTGTCCGGTGAGGGTCCACCCCCCGTGAGCGGCGGGTCTGGCGGTGGTCGCGACCGCTGCCACGTGGGAGCCGCCCTGGGGTTCGGTCGCCGCCGTCGCGCCCAGCGCCCCACCGGTGAGTGCCGGAATGATGCGGCGCTGCTGTTCCGGTGTTCCGTGCTCGGAAAGGACGTGGATTAGACCCGCGTGAGCGACGGCGCTCAAGACGAATCCGGAGTCTTCTGCTCCGGTGGCGAGACCCTCGAGATTGGCGAGGAAATCCCACAGTGTTCCGCCGTGGCCACCGACGTCGGTGCTGACATGCGAGAGCCAGAACTGCGACGCGGCTAACTCCTTCCACGCGGAGCGGTGAAAGTCGCCGGTCGCGTCTCGGTCCTCGGCGCCGGGTGCGACTGCGGTTCGCCCGAAGGCTCGGTACTTCTCTCGTCGCGCGAGTTGTTCGGGTGTCCAGGTGAGGTTCATTGGGTGGCCTCCAACGGCTGAGGGGAGAGATCGGTTGACGCGGCGTCAGAGCCTGACGAGATGTCTGCGCGGCGGGGTGCGAGGTCGGCGATCGCATCGATCGCGGCATCGACGAAGTCGTCGATGTCGAGCGTGTCGTGTTCGGTGGAGATACAGCCCATGCCTCGGGCGGCCAGGACGAACCCGCGGTTGAGCATTCCGAGGAAGAAATCGTGTTGACCGGAAGCGTTGACGGAACGGGTGTCGCGGAAGGTGTCGACGGTGGTGGGCCCGATGTGCACATTGAACAGCGACCCTCTACCGGTGACACAGGCCTGGTGTCGTGCACCTCGAAGTCGGTTGTTCAGGGTGTCGCGGAGATGGTCTCCGTGTGCGTTCAGCGCGGTGAGTGCAGGATGGTCGAGTTGGGTGAGCGCTGCTATTCCTGCTGCGAGGCTGAGGGCGTTTCCGGTGAATGTTCCCCCTTGATAGAGCACGGGACCGCCGGAGCGTGCATCGTAGACGTCTGTTCCTCGGCCGGGTTCGAGGAGCGCCATCAGGTCGGCACGACCGCCGTACGCTCCGATCGGAAGCCCGCCGCCGATGACTTTCCCCATGGTGGTCAGGTCAGGAGTGACGCCGTAGAAGCTCTGAGCCCCCCCGACTGCGAGTCGAAGGGTGATGACTTCGTCGAAGATGAGCAGGATTCCGAGTTCGTCGCAGATCGATCGCAGCCGCTGCAGATAACCGGCGGTGGCCGGAATCATGCCGCCGACGCCGAGCATGGGTTCGACGATGATCGCAGCGAGCTCCGTGTGATGTTGGCGGAGGATCGCCTCCGTCGCCTCCGGATCGTTGAAGGGCACGATCACCGTGTCGTGGACCCGACTCTCGGGTATGCCGCGCATTTCCGGTACCGAGTTCGGCCGGTCGCGAGGGCCGGCGAGGTCGGCGGGTGGCCTGTTCGACACCATCACGTCGTCGACAGTGCCGTGATAGCCGCCCTCTGCCTTCACGATCTTCGGTCGCCCGGTCGCCGCGCGCGCCAGGCGCAGCGCGAACATCACCGCTTCCGTTCCCGAGCCGGTGAAGCGAACCCTCTCCATACCGGCAATGCGCCCCACGATCATGGCCGCCAGCCGAGCTTCGAGGTCGCCAGAGAAGCTGTAGACACTGCCGGTTCGGAGTTGGTCAGTCACCGCGGTTCGGACCGCCTCGTTGGTGTTGCCCAGCGGCAGTGCCGTGTAGTTGCCGAGGAAGTCGCGGTACCGATTGCCGTCGAGATCTCGCAGGTGCTTTCCATCTCCCGCATCGATGTAGGTCGGGTAGGGCGGCCAGGCATTCAGACTGCGGGTCACCCCTCCGGGGATCGCGAGCGACGCCGCGTCGAAGTGTCTCCGCGACAACGGAGTCCGTTGCTGATAGGTCTCGATGACAGTCATGTCATTCACCGCCCGTGGTCGACTGTGCGGGACGAGGGGATGCCGGCCATTCGAGCAGGATCGAGCCCCATGTCATGCCGCCTCCGAATCCGGCGAGCAGGACTCTGCCGCCACTGCTCAAGCCCCCCCTGTCGCACCACGTAGTCGAGCGTGATGGGTATCGACGCTGCTCCGGTGTTGCCGAATCTGTCCGCGGTGATAGCGAGTTGGTCGTGGGCGAAGCCGAGGTGCTTGCTGACCTCCTCAAGGATGCGGACGTTGGCTTGGTGAGGAACGAACAGGTCGATGTCGGCCGCGACGAGTCCTCGAGCGTCGAGCGCTTCATGGATCATCTGCGGGAGTCGGTCGTGGACGAAGTCGCGAACCGCGCGACCGTTCATCCGGAAAAACTGTTCTCCATCGGACAGACGGTCTGGGGTCAAAGGCCGTCTGCTGCCGCCGCCGACGATCCCGACATAGTCGGACAAGGTGCCGTCGCTACCCAACTTCGAATGGCTGATGGCCGCACCGGCATTCGAGCGTGACAATACGACGGCGCCGGCGCCGTCTCCGAACAGCACGCTGGTGCGTCGATCGGTGTAGTCGAGGATGCGGGAGTAGACATCAGCTCCGATGACTAGGGCATGGTCGAGCTCGGGGTCGCCCTGCATCATCTTCCGTGCGACATCGAGTGCATAGACGAAGCCGGTGCAGACTGCGTCTATGTCCATGGCGACAGCAGCGGCGGCACCGAGCTGCGCCTGCACGATGCAGGCGGTCGAGGGGAGTGGACTGTCCGGTGTCGAGGTGCCCACGATGATCAGGCCGATGTCGGTTGCGCTTACCCCGGCGGATGTCAGGGCATGCGTTGCCGCGATGGTCGCAAGGTCCGATGTGGCCTGTGTCGGGGAGGCGACTCTGCGTTCGAGCACTCCCGTGCGCTCAAATATCCAGCCGTCGTGCAGACCGAGGCGCGCTTCCATCTCCGTCGACGACACGCATGTGTCGGGCACGTACGAACCCGTTCCGGTCACGGTGGTCGCTACTAGAGGTTCTGATGCATTCTGCATTCGCTAAACGCTCCCGTTTCAGTGATTTCGTGGGTCTTTGGATCCCGTCAGCTGCAACTTCAACGCTATGAGGACCGGAAGGTTTGTGCATGTCCCGACATCTCGGGACATGCATTGTTTCCCTCGACCACGCTTGGGTGAACCGTTCTTCGGCGCTCAGGCGGTAAGGTCCGCAATTTCGCTGTATCTGCGCCGTTCGTGATACGGAGGCACTGCACCACGTATTCGCCGACCGGATGTTGGACGGTGCTGCTTCAGGCCGCCTGATAGCACCGCAGCGCTCCACGGCCTCACGTCTGTCCCGGAGACCGTCGTCAACGCTTTTGGAGACATCAGCGAGCCGATGTGGAGCTGAGCAGCTTCCTGCGGCTTCGGGTGTGCGTTTTGACCATCGTCATACCGGACGGACGGGAACGGCCGTCTGTGTGCGATCGACGTCGACATATAGCCTCTGAAATCGTCCGTTATGAGTCCATTTGCTGAAGTCCAGTAGTCCGCTGTTTCTAGTGGACAGATCGGACGTACAAGGGGGAGTGGGCATGAAAGTTGGCTACGCACGCTGTTCTACCGTCCGCCAAGACACGGCCGTTCAAGTCGGGTTGCTCACGAAGGCCGGCGTACACCGCGATCACATCTACATCGATCACGGGATCAGCGGCCGGCAAGCGAAGCGGCCCGGACTCGAGAACGCGATCAATGCCAGCCGCGAAGGTGACGAATTTTGCGTCATCAAGCTCGACCGGCTCTCCCGGTCGGCAGGAGATCTCCACGAGACCGTCGACCGCTTGGCCGCGCGCGGGGTGGCATTGTCGATAGACGGCAAGGTCTACGACCCGACAGACCCGATGGGCAAAATGTTCATCGGAATGCTCGGCTTGATGGCCGAATTCTCAGTTATCTCGACACACCGGAACTCCAGCCTGCACGAGTTGGAAGTCGCTGCGTGATGCAGTAGATACCGGCAACCTGAGGGGAGTCCGGTATGAAAGTGATCAAGCACTCGGCGGCAGG
>NZ_JASITC010000012.1:0-110163 GCF_030063405.1 Rhodococcus sp. H29-C3
AAGTCGCCGCCGAGCTCAACGACCGTCCGAGGTTATGTCTGAACGACCTCACGCCGAACCAGGCTGTGCGACGATGGTGGCCCCTGCATGATTACCCGATGATTCGCCACGACTAGTGGAATCCGCCCGCGTTCGAGTGGCCGGTTCTGCCATTCCGTCATCTCGCCGACGACCTTGTCTGTGATGCGCGAGATGGTGTCCTTCGAGACCGTCGCGCCATAGATGTCCTGAAAGTGCGCGGACACCTCACCAGTCGTCAAACCCTTTGCAGTCAAGGATAATACGATCTCGTCAATACCTGTCAGACGGCGTTGCCGCTTCTTGACGATCTGCGGTGCGAACGAGGAATCGATGTCGCGTGGTACCTCGATTTCCACCGGCCCGATCTCGGTCAGCACCGTCTTCGAGCGGGTGCCGTTTCGGGAGTTTCCGCTGCCGCGGCCGGCGGCGTCGTGTTTCTCGTAGCCGAGGTGTTCGGTCATCTCCGCATCCAACGCCGTCTCGAGGACGTTCTTGGTGAGCTGATTGAGGAGGCCGTTCGGGCCCATCAACTCTACGCCCTGCTCCTTGGCCTGAGCCAAGAGCTGCTCGGCCAACTTCTTCTGATCCACCTCGGTCGTTGCCATGGGATCCAGTGTTTCGGTCATTGTCGATCCTTCCCGCCAAGCTCAGCTCAGCGTGTCGAACCAAGGACCGGATCCACCGTTATTCAGACAGTCCCGTCGACGGGCCTTGTTTCACTTGCTGCTATCGGGGTCGCTCAGTTGGTCGGTGATGGCACAGCCGTACTCGTCCCTGCTCCCAGTTGCGACGCTTGGGATGTCGCCTCACGCGGCACTGCCGTAACCGGCGTCGGCGTCGGCGAATCAGTGGTTCCCTCCACTGGTGGGGCCACCGGGGGCCATTCAGATCCGTGGGCAGTGAATCCGGAGCAGGCAGATCTGGGCGCGTAGCTTCGTCTCCGAAAGGCCTCTGATTCGCTATGGCGTCCCGCATTGCCTGCATGGCACTGGGTTGTGCAGCGTCGGGCCCCGGAATTTCCACACTTCGCTGGGCGGCGGAAGTATCCTGGATTTCGACGACACCAGCTGAGGAAACTACGGCTGGCAATCGTGACATGGATCGAGCGGATCTACCACCGAAAGCGGCGCCAACGACGCCCCGTGCAGACAGGAGCGCCACATGACGACTGCTGCATTGTTTGTTCTCGCAACGCCTGTGGTGTTGGTTGCGTTTCTGGCGGTTCTCACCGGCCTCGGTGAATACCGTCGTACGGGTAAATGGGCCTTGGCGGTGCTGGCCGTTCCATGCTTTCCGTTGTTTTGGGTTGCTTGGTATGTCCGTGACGACCTCAGAAGCGCTTCGCGCTGACCGCGGCCGTCCGGTGGCCCGCTGTTAGTGAGGCGCCAGTTCGAGACGCCATCGGCGGTTGTCATTGGTGAAGCTGCTAACCGGGCCCAGGCGAACAGTGCATGGCCAGTACGTGGCCGCGGGTGTCTGTGTCGGAGTGTGCATCATCAGAACACTGGGCCGTCGGTGACTGAGGAGCATTTGACGAAGCCTGTGACGGTGACATCGGTGGTCGAGTCGGGTTTGATCGAGCGTGTTGTTGCCGAGAATCCCGCGCCGACAATGTCGGTGTCGACCACTTGAATGTCGAGCTGGTCCAAGGCAGTCAAGTCATGGTGGATGCCCTCGCGGTCGACGTACTGCAGCGACATGTAGTCCGTCTTTTGTCCTGCCTCGTTTGTGATGTGTGTGGGGCCGAACAGGAGTTCGAGCGAGAAGTCCTCGCCTGGTCGGGCGCTGCCTTCATCGAACATGGCGAAGTCGCTGGTGGCAGCTAGAAAGGCGCGGGAGGATCCGTCGGAATTGGTGGTGCAATGTGTTTCGGTGCCGGCCGGAAGATTTGCGGCTCCGAACCAACCTGATTCGAACTGGATGTAGCTGCCCTGGCCGTCACTATGCGGGGTGGTGGGAGCTGGGCGCCGGTCCACCTGGGCCTGACTCTCCTCCGGTCCTGTACTGCAGCCAACTGCTGAGGCGAGCAACAATGCCGTGATGAGTATCGGACTGACCCTGCCGGATGCGTGCACGTGCTGCCTCCCGATGGTTGATAGACACGGACAGGCTAGCGTCCATGAGAGGCATTCTGTTGCCGTGGACACGTCAAAGCGTGAAAGCGGGCTGGTTTGTTCGTACTTCAGCGGCGCATCACTCGGCAGGGGATTTACGGGGGAGTGCGGAGAGCCCACGGCGGCCTCCCGCTGCCCGAAAAGTAACGTTGGTACAGTTTTGGGAGAATAAGTCGGTCGAATGACTTGGTTCAATACTGAATCACCGGCATGATGCCTTCTTATGTACAAAGTGCGTAGACGCAGCGTCTTCCTCGAGCCCCGCATGATCGATCTGTACATCGGGCTCGCCGGTGGTGGGATCGTTGCGGCCGGCCTGCTTGCGATGAGTCTGCGCTGAACTGATCGCCACTGTCGTCGTGTTTTCGTGCCCGGTAGCCCGCCGATGTCTCAATCTCAGTTAGTCGTGACCGCGCCGACAGCGCACTATGCGTGATCGTTCGGATGGTCTCAGGAGGCGGGGACTAGCTGTCGTCGATGACTGAACCTGTGCCCGGAGTATGGGTGGACGGGGAGCGCGGAATCGAAGGTTGACTTGGAGTGCACTCCAAGACGTACTGTCGCATTCATGAGTGCACCAGCACGGCAAACATCGATCGGCCGACCTGAGGGCATCGGAATTGCCGAGATGGCGGAATGCTCGGGGCTGACCCAGGACACGCTTCGGTGGTATGAGCGAGAGGGGTTGACTCCTGACATTCCCCGATCGGCAAATGGTCGACGCGTTTTCACGCCAAGGATGGTTTCCTTGCTGAATTTGCTTGTTCGCCTTCGGTCGACGGGTATGCCGACTGCTGATATGCGCGATTTCGTGAAGCTCATCGACGGCGGTCCGGCGACGCATCGTCAGCGGATCGCTATTCTCTCCGCGCACCGCGCGCGTATCGCGGAGCGTCAACGGCACCTCACCGATGCCAGCAACGCTTTGGAGTCGAAGATTTCACACTACGAACTCCTCATCTCGGAGGGGCTGGACTGCGAGGGAGCCGCAGTCCCCAATCCAGCAGACAACGACCAGTAAGTGGGAACGCACATGTCAATTCCAACTCGTAGAATCCCTGCCCTCGACCGCGACGTCAGTGCCATCGGACTCGGTTGCATGGGCATCAACTGGGCCTATGCGCGCGACGACGCGGATTCGGCTCGCAAGGGCTCGGAGATTCTTGCTCACGCACTCGCGGCGGGTATCGATTTCTTCGATACCAGTGACGCTTACGCCGCCGGAGAGAACGAAAAAATTGTCGGCGACGCTGTGGCTGACGCCGACGTCGTCATCGCGACGAAGGCGGGCTTGATCGGTTCCATGGACAGTGGGAAGCCGACACTGACACGTAACGGCCGCCCGGATCACCTTCGGAAGGCGTGCGATGACAGTCTGCGGCGCCTTGGAATCGACAGTATCGATCTTTACTACCTGCACCGCGTCGATGATCAGGTGCCGATCGAGGAATCGTGGGGAGCACTGTCCGATCTTGTTGCTGCAGGCAAGGTTCGAGCGTTGGGTTTGAGTGAAGTCACCGTCGAGCAAGCCGAGGCGGCGCACAGTATCCACCCGGTGGCAGCTGTTCAGTCCGAATTATCGGTATGGACCCGAGACGCATTGGGGCAGGGCAATACTCCTGATGGCGCCGCTGTCGGGAACATCGTCGACTGGACCCGTGACCGAGGCGCAGTGTTCGTTGCTTTCTCACCGCTGGGGCGCGGGTTCCTGACCGGGAGTCTCGATACTGCGGCCCTGCCGTCGAGCGATTTCAGGACCACCCTTCCCAGGTTCACCGGTTCGGCGGCGCAACAAAATCAAGCGATCGTCGACGCCCTCGCGTCAGTCGCCGATCGCCACGCCACGACGCCGGCAGCTATCGCGTTGGCATGGGTATTGGCGCAGGGGCAGCACGTCATCCCGATCCCGGGGACGACGAAGGCGACTCACCTCGACGCCAATCTCCTTGCTGCGCAGCTCACTCTTACTGCAGAGGATCTCGGGATCCTCGACGGTGCACCTGCTGCTGTCGGCCCACGCTACTGAGATGAAACAGGTGAATTCGACAGCGTTACTCGAAATCGACTTTCAACCGTGGGTCATCGAGCTTGGACATGACCTCGATGCGGTCCTTCGGGCAAAACGAATTCGGGAAAGATTTCGACGCGAGGGCGCGCTTGTAGTTTGTACACGTTATCTGAGCCGCGATGCCGACGATCCGATGCGATCGGACCCAAAAGGTGAAGGTGCTCGTTTTCACTTCTCGATGGAACCGCAAGCCGGTGACCTAGTTGCAACCAAGTTCGACCGCGACATCTGGAGCAATCTCGATCTGGATGTTCAACTACGGCTGAGGAAGATCAGCGACATTGTAGTGACAGGTTTCGTCACCGATTTCGGTGTCGATCTCGCTGCCCGTACCGCCCTTCAACTGGGTTACCGAGTGACAGTGGGGGCAACTGGATGCGCGGGAACAACTGCCAGCGCACATCACACCGCCTTGGACTCGATGTCCAAGGCGGGAATCTTCATCGACGAGCAAGTCGGAGCGAATCCATGACCGATATCGCGCTGTCATCCAGTCCTGCGGGTGTGCAGTGTGGGTCCGGGAAGTGGGAGGAGCCGGTTGATGACCACGTCCAATGCGGCCAACGCTTCCATTTCTCTGCCCTCGTCGTAGAGCATCGTCAGCGCAAGACCGTCACTGGTTGCGATCAATGCATCTGCCACAGTTGAAGTTTCGATGTCTGCAGAAACGGCGCCTTGTCGGCGCCCCTCCTCGAGATACTCGGTGAGTGCTGCACGGATGTCGTTGTCGACTGCAATGGCGGCTTCGGAGTAGGGGCGATGTCCGATCGCTCGGACTGAAAACTCCGCCCAAATTCGGGCTTCGGCTCTTCTTTCGGCGTCGAGTGGGAGCGTGGCGAGTAACCAATTCCGCACGACGTCGACGAGGGTGCCGGTGCGATCGACCGACTGGAGCCTTGCTTCCACTCGTTCGCCCACGAGTTGTAGTGCGAATTCGAGCATGTCGTCCTTGGTGCGGAAGTACTTCTGGATTGCCCCGACGGAGCAGCCGGCAAGTTCAGCGACTGCGCGGATGTTTGTTCCGGCGAGACCTTCGTCGGCGATCAATTCCAGCAGCATGTTTCCGACATGTCGTCGTCGCTCGCTGGGGTCGTAGGTCGGGGGCACAACGCCCAGCATAGAATACAAACGTATTCTATGCTGGAGGTTGTCAGTGTCGATCGAATGGAGTCCGAAACATGTCCGACTACCTGCCAACTCGTCGAGCCACCGACGCAGAGCGCCTCGATGCAACTCTCCACCTCACGGATGCACTGGCCCGAGGTGCTTTGAGCGGCGAGGAGTACAACGATCGGATCGAAGACGTAAACAGTGCTCAATCGATAGACCAGGTTGCCGCCACGCTGGTCGACCTGCCTCCTGTGCTACCAGTCACCACCGCGAGCGAAAAACGTACACGGGATGATCTACGCGAGTGGCTCAGAGAGTGGCAGTACTGGCTCGGCGGTTCGGTGCTGATGGTAGGTATCTGGGGAGTGCAAAGCCTGATGGAGGGATCTGCGATCAAGTTCTGGCCGGGACTTCCGATTGGAATTTGGGCGCTCGTGCTCATCGCGTGTGTGTTCTGGCCGAGCGAGGACCACGAAAGTAGCTGAACAGGGCGCGTAACCACGCCTCCAGGCGCGGTCCTCCGATCCGATGGCGTTGTCCGCGAACCACTATGCGGCAGCGATGCCTTCGCTGCCGCATAGTGAAGATCCCGCCGGTGACGAATTTGTCTCTTCTGCTGGGTTCAAGTGAGAGCTGCGTACACGACGATGTTGTCGTCGTAACTCGCGGCATCACTGTCGAACGCACCGCCGCAAGTGATCAATCTGAGACCGGCATAATCGATATCGCCGTACACCGATGCCGTCGGAAACTCGGCTTTGGGATACTGCTCGATGTCCGAGACGGTGAAGGTCAGCACGCTGTCATCCTGACGGCTGACGATGACACTGTCCCCGCTGTTCAGTTCGCGTAGACGATAGAAGATCCCAGGGTCGCCGCCCCAATCCACGTGCCCGGCGACGATGGAGGGGCCCATTTCACCCGGGGTAGGTGAACCGTTGTACCAGCCGCCAGGGAATCCACCCGACGGCACCTCCATGGTGCCGTCGGCTTGCAACCCCAATCCGATGAGGTCGGAATCGACACCGATTGCCGGAATCTCGATCCGCACCGGCGTCGACGCCGAGAGCGGCGCGACAGCAACCGTCGTATCGATGGCCTGCGCATCTTCCGAAGGTTCGAGTTGAGGTGCGGCTGGTTGAGATGTGGCTGACGAAGCTGAACTGGGGGAGTCGGCCAACGATAGCGGCTGGTTGACCATCGACGTATCGGTATCTGTCGACGCGCCGCATCCGGTGATAAGCGCTATCGCGAGTGCAATTGTAGTGACGAGCCCTCCCACCGCGCTCCGATGTCGAGGCGCGGTGGGACGATCGTTGTATTCCGAGTGGTGGTGGGAGAACATCAGCTGCCGTTGATGTTTCGGTTCTGGCGCCGAGCGACTATCAGTCCGGCTCCACCGACGAGTACCGCCGCTGCCGTCCACATCGGTGCCGATCGACGCGTATCACTCTGTTGCGCGGTACTGCCGTCACCGGTATCGACTCCACCGTTGGGAATCTGCGTGATCTGGCCACCGGGTGCATTGGTGCTCGGACCACCGATGGGTCCACTGTTGGGGCCATTGTTAGGGGCTGGAGCTTGCGGTGCACCAGGTGTTCCTGGCGCGTGGGGTGTCCCCGGTGCGTTCGGAACGCCGGGAGCATTGGGTGCGCCGGGAGCATTGGGTACGCCCGGAGCATTGGGGGCTCCTGGCACGTTGGGTACGCCTGGCACGTTGGGTACGCCTGGCACATTCGGTACACCCGGCACATTCGGTGCTCCGGGGATCGGCGGAATCGTGATCACCGGTGGGACACCGGGAATCGAAGGTAGGCCGGGAATTGTAGGGATGTCGATGACCACCGGAGGTGTGGTGGTTGTGGTGGTGGTGATCGGGGGTGTCGTTGTGGTGGTCGTGATCGGGGGTGTCGTTGTTGTGGTGGTGGGCGGCACGGTGGTCGTAGTTGTGGGCGGCACGGTGGTGGTTGTGGTCGGTGGCGCGGTGGTTGTAGTCGGCGGCGTGGAACACGTCGGACGTGTGATGACGTTGGTGTCCAGCGCGACTTGACCATTGCGTGCCAGGACTCGGCCGGCAACCGTGGCTCCGGTTTGCAGGGTGATCGAGGTGAGCGCCATGATGGTACCGACGAACGTGGTGGTGGTGCCCAGTATGGCGGAGCTGCTGACCTGCCAGAACACGTTGCAGGGGTTAGCGCCGCCGATGAGGTTGATCGTGCTGTTCGGCGCGGTGATCAACGTCGAACCTGCTTGAAAGATGAAGACGGCGGCCGGATCTGATTGGGCGTCAAGGGTTACAGTCCCGGTCAGTCCGAGCGCAGAGTCCGCTTTGTACACCCCGGGAGCGAGGGTTTGTCCACCGAGGTCGGTCGAGACCAACGTTGGTGGTGTCCGCCCTGCAGCGTCGTTGTAGGCGGTGGTCAGGTCCGCCTGTGCTTGCAGTGCTTCGGCGTCCGCAGAGTGAATTACGCCGTTGTTGACCAGGCCTGGGGGGAATCCGGTGACGGCGGTGCCGGGGCTGACTCCGAGATCACCCGAGACGATTGATGGGCCTGTGTTGGTGACCGTAGTGCCGGCTAGCACCGCATAGCTTTCCGCAGTTCCCAAGCCGACCGGCGCGGTGGCTGCACCTGCCGTTGCATTGGGGAGTACCAGTAGTGCAGCGGTGCCCAATGCGAGAATGCCGACCGACGGCATGGCGAGAAATCGGATTCGTCTCGGGGAATGCGAGCTCGGTGCAGATTTTGGTTGTGGCATATGTGGTTGTGGCATATGTGTGGTCCTTTTGGGCGGCGACGTTTGTAGTCGCACACCGGCGTCCCCCGACGCTGCCGGATATGTGCGTTAAATGAGCCTCCGCGGCCGGCGACGGTTCGCCACCCCGTCTGTTTGAGGTGATGATAGTCGCGGTTCCGCGTGTGCTGACCTGCAGCGGCACGAGTCCGACCCTGATCGAGTCCGAAACGTGCCTGAAAGAAAAAAATTGTGCAGCTATACGCTTTGCCAGTGAAAAGATTGCCGCGTGAGATCCGACGTGTGGCGTATGTGACATTAGCGCGCATTGCCCAGGATTCAACACGAAATGCACTTCAAACAGAAGGTTTGTTTCAATTGAATAATTCAGCCAAATGGTGGTTTGCGTTGCTCGCTTAACCTGGTGCATACCGAAACATCACGATCCGAAGTTCGAGCCAGCAACATCTTCGAATGCAAGTTTCAACTACGCGGGCGTCGTGAAGTGCGCTTCAACGTCGACAAAGGTCAGGTTGGAACGGGCGTGGAATGCCGACCATATGTAGAAGACATTCCGCGACATCGTGCGAAACGACCGGTCGCGCGTTTATTCTCGAACGCGGTCCTTTGTTTGTGCCGGGTGTTCGGCACCCGGCATCGGCTCTGTTCGGACTACGCAATCAGCCACCGTGCATGGCAGAAGGAGGGTCAATGCTCCGATCCGTCACCAATCGCCAGTCCGAGTCGGCTAGGACCTACCTCGACTTCTCGGCCCTCTCGCCAGCATTGGATGCGGCCGCACAGCTCGTGGCCCTCTCCCTCGGTTTCCCGATCTCTTTGATCAACATTATCGACGGCGACACCCAATACACCCTCGCCCAATTCGGCTCACCCGCCCACGCCCGCAACGTGGTGCCTCGTAGTCGAACTGTCTGCGCCAATACCGTCGAATCGACCCGCATCGTGGAGATCGCCGACGCATACTCTCCAAATAGTCAGGTGGGTGCACGCAACGCGACTGTGCACGGCTCTTCTGTCGACCTGGGGCCCGGATCACCGCAGGAACTCTTGGTCGAGTCCGGGCTCGCCGCGTACGTCGGTATCGCGCTGACCGGACGCGAGGGGCTGCCGATCGGAGCATTGTGCGTCTTCGACACTGCACCGCATCCGATCACCGACTCGCAGCGGGAACTGCTGCCCCTGCTGGCGGTGATGGTCGAGGAGCACCTCGATTCCCACCGAAACCGCACCCCGCCGGTTGTCGGTCCTACCGACGCCGTCGAACTGGCGGCGGCCTTGGCCGCCGATGAAGTCGCACCGTGGTACCAACCCATCGTCGACCTCGACACTGGGTCCGTTGTCGCCGTCGAAGCGTTGGCCCGCTGGAATCATCCCAGCCGTGGTGTTCTGGGCCCCGCCAGTTTCATCGCAGTTGCCGAGACGAGCGAGTTGATCATCGACCTCGATCTCGCCGTACTCAGCGCTGGTGCGGTGGACCTGAGGGCTTGGCTGCCAGCCGATCCAGGGTTGATTTTGCACGTCAACCTGTCCGGTGCGCATTTTGCGCACCCGAATTGCGTGGATCGCCTCACGTCGGTGGTGCGGGCAGCCGGCGTCGACCCTGGGTCGGTAGTCCTCGAGATCACCGAGTCGGTCGCCTTCACGGTGAACTCGGCCAGCGCGCACTTCGTCGGGGAGTTGCGTCGTATCGGCTTCGGCGTCGTCCTCGATGACGTCGGTGCCGGGTGGTCGGGTTTGGAGCGTTTGCTGCAATTGCCACTGACCGGGTTCAAGGTCGACAAAGCTGTCACCGATCGTCTGGGGACCACCGCCGGCGACGCGATGATGCGAGCATTGCATTCCCTGTCGGTGGATTTGGGCATGTCACTCACGGTGGAAGGCGTCGAGACAGTGGAGCAGGCTCGCGCGATTGCAGCGTTGGGATCGGTTCGAGGACAAGGCTATTGGTGGGCTCGCCCCACCGTTGCGGCATCTGTTGCGGATTTCTTGAGCTGCGATCTGCGCGCGCGGACCGGCTACCACACTGCCAGTGGTCGAAGCGCCGAGAGCCGCCCCGACGACGCATACGTGGGTGGTGGCTGAGCGGCACCGGGCGGGCACGAATCCTCTTCGGGATCGGCGGGGATATCGGCGCCGCTGTCCGGCGACGTCGTCGCTGCGGCGGTGATGGTGGCCGGGTTGTGGATGGATCGACGTCGTAAACGAGCGGCGTCCCGGTAGTGACGGTGACGGACGTTCGGCGATCCGAGACCCCGATCATCGCCGAACCTGCTCGGTATCAGCGTGTCTGGACCTATGCGCGGTTCCTCCCGTGTGCGGTGCTCTACGGCGTCGTCGGCTACCTGCTGGCATCGACATACAACCTGATCGACGGCGACGGCCCGTCTCGAGTGGCCAATGCGGGCTACACGATTTTGAGCCGTGACCCGCATCTGGGTGCTATCGGGTTCGTGTGGAATCCGCTTCCGAGCGTCGTCGAGATTCCGTTGCTGTTGCTGACTCCGGTGTGGCCGGAGATGAAGACGCTGGGTTTGGCCGGGGTGGTGCAGAGTGCGGTGTTCATGGCGCTCGCGGTGGTGGCCGTTCGGCGTATTGCGTTGGACCGGGAAGTGCCTCGGGTATGGCGGTTGAGCGAGGCAGCGTTCATCTTCTTCGTCGTCGTTGCCGTTCGACGGCTGCTGTTGTGGATGACTACTCACGACGTGCTCGATTTGGCGTGGGCGGGTTTCGCGATCGGAGGCGAGCTATCTGGTGCGTTACGACGCGCTCAGCGTGGCGGCAGCAGCAGTGGTGGGTGTGTTTCTGGTGACCGGGTTGCGTTATCGGGGTACCGCCGGAAACAAGGGGGCTCTGGGGACAGCTCTGCACGACGGGGTGATCGTGGGATTGCCCGCGGCGGCAGCGTTTGTGGTCTGGGCAGTCGCCGGGTGGGTCTTGACCGGAGAGGCAATTTCGCAGATCACTTCCCCCTACGGAAACTCTTCGCAGGTATCGGTGGCTGCGGTGAATCAGGGCGGAAGCGGTGTAGACCTGGCGGCGGCCGGTGCTGAGGTTCTCGCTCGAATCTTCGGCATGCAGCCGTTGCTGCTCGTGGTGTTGGCTATTGCAGCTGTTGTCGCACAACGACATCGACGCCTCGGCTCCTTCGTCCCGACTGCCCTGTTCGGCGCGGTGATCATCTTTCAGGCCGCTGCTCAGATCACGGGTACCACCTTCGGGCGGTTCAGGTTCTATATCTTCGTCATTTCGCTTGTGGTCATCACGGTGCTGACGTGGTGGTCACCGGTAACGGAGCATGCGCGGGGTGCGTCGGGATGGGCTCGGCATCTGCCCGGGTGTGGCCATGCTCGTCGTCGCGGTGACGTCCATTCCCCTCACCTGGATATCGATGTTGAACCCGGCAGTGGGGAATCAGAGTGTGCAGTTCGGCTTCCAGTCGGTCGTGTCGCCTTCGACGCATCCGATGGACCAGGAGTACTACTTTCAACTGTTCCAGGACGACCGGGCGATCGCCGAGTGGCTGGATCGGCAGAATCTGCCGGCGGGATCGGTCCTTTCGGATAGCTTCCAGAGTTGGGGAATCTGGCTATCGTCGAACCGGCCGGACCAATTCGTGATCACCAGCGACTTCGATTTCTTCGAGGTTCTCAATGACCCCGCAGCGAGTCACATCGGGTACATCTTGGTCTCCGATCCCGTGGCGGACGGAGGCATGGATGCAATCAACACTCGGTATCCCAGTTTGTGGCAGGACGGAGCGGGCCTCGGCGCTCGGGAGATGAGCGTCGTGGGTCCGGGGGCGCGGTCCGCTGGAGAATCTAGTCGGTGGACGCAGACGGCGGTCGACGGTTGGCGAAGTGGTCTACGCATGCGGCTTGGATCTGGCGAACAAGAACCACGGTCAACGGTGCCACGGCAGTCAACGCCACCCATTCGACCGGAGACAAGGACAATACCGAGCCCGTCGCCAAAACCAGTACGGCCAACACGAGCACACCAGCGAGCAGGGGCACGACACGTCGAGAGTGGATAACGAAGTCGGTTACTGAGCTCTGGGCACTGGATCGCTGCTGTACCGCAGTCGTGTCGATGTGCAGATCCGTCATGACAATCTCCCGGCCTACGAAATGTCCATGAAATGCACCTTTGGATTGTTTAGATTTCAAGTACGCACTGAAAGTCGCTGTCTGCTCAATTTCGATATTGGAGAGGGCGAAGAAGATTCCCGCCGACCGGTCGAGGTGTCCGAGTGTCCGCAGGGGCTTCCAAAGTCGTCCTCCAGCGACTCATCACCCGGAAGGGGATCTACCGGGGGGAGTGTGGGGAACCAGCGCGGCTTGCGGGCTCCAGAAAAGTAACGTTCGTACAGTTTCAGGAGAATAAGTCGGTTGAACGACTTGGTTCAAGGCTTAAGCACCGGCATGATGACTTCTTATGTACAAAGTCCGTAGACGCAGCGTCTTCCTCAGGCCCCGCATGATCGATCTGTACATCGGGCTCGCCGGTGGCGGGATCGTAGCGGCCGGCCTGATTGCAATGAGTCTGCGCTGAGCTGAGCCCTCGAATGGTTTGGCAGGTCGGGTGGAGTTCACCCGACCTGCATAGCAATGCAATGTGATCAGTTGGCCGCTAGTCAGATCACCGATACCCCAAGCCTCTGTGATGTCGTGACCGGGCCGACCGCTGCCTTGGCACCGATATGTGGGGGGCAGGTGGACGGCCTGTACCCCCGCCTCGAAGATCGGCTGAATCCCTCGCCGATCATGTGAGGGGGGCAGTGTCGGAGCAAGTCCGGTCTCTCGCTTTGCGTCTACTCGTCACAACTTCTCCGCCACTGATAATGAACAGGGGATTCGATGGGTAGATGGATTGTTTCAGTCGAATTGAACGAATGTATGGCAGATTGCCTTTCGTTCATCGATTTGTGAGGCGACCCCGGGGTTCCTCGGGTGGACGTCAAACCCGCGATCGCACTGTAGTGAGTGGTCGCCAGGCGAACTATGGTATTGAGAAAACGATGTACGAATGTGTGATTTTTGTTACATGTAAATGCTGAAGCCGAAATTGGAACCGAATTCATTCAATTGAACTACGGGTGAAACCTGTGGGACGCCCGGTTGCTTCACTGATTCTGACCCGTTGCCCCGCTGGTGATCTCGCTGTAACACGAGGTGTCGGTTGCATCGTGCCCGCCAATTTGCAGTGGTCGTTCCGGCGCGCACTTTGTCACACCGGGCCCTTAGTATGGGTGAGAGCAATGACCAGTCATTGACGGCATGCGCTCGGCTTCGCTTTCACACAGATCGCGATTCACATTCGGCCTCTGAAATAGGAAGACTTCACCATGCGAATTACCGTGTTCGGAACCGGCTATCTCGGTGCGACCCATGCGGCGTGCATGGCGGAGTTGGGGCATGAGGTCCTCGGAGTCGACGTCGATCCAGCCAAGCTCGCCAAGCTCGAGGCCGGCGAGGTGCCTTTTTATGAGCCAGGGCTCGAAGAGGTCCTCCAGCGCAACATCGCGGCGGGCCGTCTGAAGTTCACTTCTTCCTATGAAGAGGCTGCAGAGTTCGCCGAAGTCCACTTCCTCGGTGTCGGTACACCGCAGAAGAAGGGTGAGTTCGCCGCCGACATGATCTATGTCGACGCAGTCATCGAGCAGCTCGCACCCCTGCTCACCAAGCCTGCTGTCATCTTCGGTAAGTCGACGGTCCCGGTCGGGACAGCTGCCAGACTCGCGACGCGAGCCCGTGAACTTGCGCCGGCGGGCGATGAGGTCGAGGTGGCGTGGAACCCGGAGTTCCTCCGTGAGGGCTACGCCGTCAAGGACACCTTGCATCCCGATCGTCTGGTGTTGGGCGTGGACAAGACGCGGCCCGGCCGCGCTGAGGAATTGGCGCGCGAGGTGTACGCGCAGCTGCTCGAAGAGCAGATCCCCTTCCTTGTCACCGACCTGGCGACGGCCGAGCTGGTCAAGGCATCGGCCAATGCCTTCCTTGCTACCAAGATCTCGTTTATCAACGCGATCGCCGAGGTCTGCGAAGCTGCAGGGGCCGACGTGACAGTGCTCGCTGATGCCATTGGCCATGACGATCGCATCGGTCGTAAGTTCCTAAATGCCGGCATCGGTTTCGGTGGTGGGTGTCTACCCAAGGACATCCGCGCTTTCATGGCCAGGGCCGGTGAGTTAGGCGCTGACCAGGCGTTGACGTTCCTGCGCGAGGTCGACAACATCAACATGCGCCGACGCACCCGCATGGTGGAGTTGGCCAGAGAAGCCTGCGGGTCCCTGCTTGGGGCGAGGGTTGCAGTACTCGGGGCCGCTTTCAAGCCTGATTCTGACGACGTGCGTGATTCCCCGGCCCTCAACGTCGCTGGTCAGATCCAACTGCAGGGTGCTGCGGTCAACGTGTACGACCCGAAGGCGATGGACAACTCACGCGCTTTGTTTCCCACACTCGGCTACAGCACCTCGGCGCTCGAAGCGTGCGAAGGCGCGGATGTAGTGCTGGTGCTGACGGAATGGAAAGAGTTCAAGGCGTTGACTCCCAAGGACCTCGACAGCGTGGTTCGGGTAAAAACCTTGATCGACGGCCGAAACTGCCTCGACCCGGTGCAGTGGCGCAACGCTGGCTGGACCTACCGCGGGCTCGGGCGTCCGTAAAGGAAAGCTGACATTGTTTATAGTGATTTAACAGTCGCGACAATGTCTGTGGAAGGCGAAAACAACTTGCGTCATTCAATCGTATGAATTGGCGTCGAGACTGTTTTCGATTGCATGGAAACCGTCAGAATGACCGCTAATCTGGCTATTCAACCGCATTGTCAATGTTTCCAGTTATGAAACTTTATCGAGGGGACCGCGGTCGTCGCTCAATTTTGTCGCGACTTCGACGGATCGGGTGGCTATGTGTTGCTGTAGCCACATTCAGGAAAATGCTTGTCAGGCTGCAAGATTGATGGATAGAGCCGATGGTGTGTGTGGGTGTAACAGGACCTCGCGCTCGTTCGATGAGTAGTGTGGGCTGATTTCTGTACGCGCTATGCTCGCGGTCTACATGCTCGGTGTGGTACACCATTTAGGGCACGTAAGTAAACTGTGATCTGGCTCACTCGAAGAGTCGATTGTCGGGCAACGTGCGAAAATTTAAAAGCTCGAACAGTCGGGCTGCAGTAAGTGTCTTCAAGCCAATGTGGATATGAATCGTCGGAGTTCGCAGGCAATCGTTGACAGTCGCCCCCATGGCTGTCGAAGTACCGTTAGGAGGGAAAGTCGATGGCAACGCTGGGATCAGTGCGGCAGGCTTCGCAGGCAGCATCGCCGGGCAAACAAGCGTGGCGGGAGCGCCGGTTAACTTCTCGCCGGGTGTGGGAGCACCAGTACATCGACAGACTCCGGGTAACCGACATCATCGTGGTTGTGATGGCCGTAGCGCTGGCGCAGCTCATCCGTTTCGGCGAACTTCAGACCGAGACGACTGCGATGCTGAGCTACACAGGAGTCTCCGTGGCTGTAGCCGGACTCTGGATTGCATTCCTCGCAATCTTCCGTACCCGCTCGACCAGAGTGATTGGCAATGGTGCCGAGGAGTACCGGCGGATCGTCTCGGCTACATTTCGGCTCTTCGGTGTCATCGCGATTCTCTCGCTGCTCTTCAAGATCGACATTGCCCGCCTCTATCTCGCCATCGCGTTGCCGGTCGGCTTGCTGGGTCTACTAGTCAGTCGCTGGGTGTGGCGCAAGGGTGTTGCAGCCAAGCGCAGCAAAGGGAAGTACCAGACTGCCGTGCTGATAGTTGGTAGCCGAACAGCAGCAGTCTCGATGGCCAAGCAGTTCGAGCGATCACCCGCGGCCGGTTACAGCGTGGTCGGGATGTGCCTGCCAGGCTTCGAACCCAAGCGCGATTCCGCCATCGTCGATGGTTACGAGATTCCGGTGCTTGGTGACGAGCACAGTGTTGTCGAAGCGATCGAGGCATCCGGTGCGGACACCGTCGCTGTGACTGCCACCGAGCATCTTGGCACCAAGGGCATCCGCAAGATGGTGTGGGATCTTGAGAAGAAGAATGTAGACCTCGTGGTAGCTCCCGGCGTCGTAGATGTAGCCGGCCCACGCCTAGTGATGCGCCCGGTCGCAGGTTTCCCTCTGATTCACGTGGAAAAGCCTCAGTACAACGGTGCCACACGCTTCAGTAAGACTGCCTTTGACTTCATATTTGCCACCGTGGTGCTCGTGCTGATTTCGCCGATCTTGCTGGCTACAGCTGTTGCAGTGAAGGTGACCAGCCGTGGGCCGGTGTTTTACAGGTCCGAGCGCATGGGTCTCGACGGCAAGCCGTTTCCGATGATCAAGTTCCGCAGTATGGTCCAGAACGCTGACACGCAGGTAGATTCTCTGCTCGCCCAGAACGAGAGTTCTGGTGGCGTGCTGTTCAAGATGCGCGAAGATCCGCGGGTCACGACGGTCGGTAGGTTCATGCGGAAGTTCAGCATCGACGAACTGCCACAGTTCTTGAACGTCCTTCGTCGTGAGATGAGCGTAGTTGGCCCTCGGCCGCCGCTGCGTCGCGAAGTGGAATCCTATGACGGCGAAGTTCGCCGCCGACTGCTAGTGAAGCCTGGTATCACTGGACTCTGGCAGGTCAGTGGGCGATCAGATCTGTCATGGGAAGAAACTGTGCGGCTGGATCTCTCTTATGTCGAGAATTGGTCGATGGTTGGGGACCTGTTGATCATTGCGAAGACGGTTAAGGCTGTGGCTGGAAGTGATGGAGCTTACTGAGGCCAGTTGGGGGAAAACGGTATCGCCAGAGCCTTTGCAGGATCGGTGCGGCAAACAACGCAGAAAAATACTACAGAATCAGCGAAGCAGGATCTGATCTTGACTACACAGCTAACATCTGCGCGGCATATCGATAGTGTGTTCATGCGCGGACCAGGGCTAATTTTGCTCGGGCCGCTGATCGTGATAGCGCTAGGGCGATGGGGAAGCTATTTGAAGCTACCCGCTGGACCCTTTTATATCCCGGACATCGCAGTCGGAATGGGAATAGCACTATTTCTGCTTGCACCGAGCCACAGAATGTCGCGACAGACTGGTGAGAGATCTTCCGGCTTGCCATACCGATTGGCTATGCTCTCTTCCATGCTTGCCGTCGCATGCGTCCTAGTAGGTATAACCTTCGGTACCGGGATGACGGTACTCACCATTCGCGACGCAATGCCGTTTGTGTACGTCGCTTTGGCGCCAGTGATGATTCGTGCAATAGAAGATATTGGTATTGCCACAGTAATGAGGTGGCTGAGAAACGCAGTAATTGTGCATACGATCTGGATTGCACCAGTTATGTTTGATTTACTGAAGCCAACCAAAATTCCGATATTTGGCGGTGTTCCTGCCTTTACACCGAGGCATGATTTCGACCTCTTAATCTGCGGTTTGGCGGTAGTTCTGATTGCAACTGACAAGCGGTTAAACAAGCCCCTTGCCGCGGTACTGATAATCGCCAACTTTGCTTCAATGTTTCTAAGTGGTAGCCGCGCAGGCCTAATTGCAGGTCTGGTCGTGATTGTGATCTATATTTTGAGAATGAGGCCATTTCAAGACAACGCTAAAGGGCCTCTAAGGCTCAGTCTGGCTGCGGCTTCATTTGCCGTCCTGCTGCCAGTGTTTGTCATGGTTAGAGATAATCCACCCAAGTGGGCCCTGGGTCTACAGAAGCTCCTACCAAATGGCGGGGACGAGTACGCGTCAGGCCAGAACACCTGGAACGCCCGAATCAGCGCTTGGCGGTTAGTAACAGACTATGTGGATTCGGCCGGGGGATACGGCCGACTGCACGGACTCGGATTTGGAACCAATCCTATTGGGGACAGCGGAGCGGTTCGCTATCTTTCTGGTGACTCGCAAGTTAGAGCCGCTCACAACTTTCTTGTAACTTGGTACGCATTTCTCGGTCTAATTGGGATCGCGCTAATCTGCCTGATCGGCTGCGTGCTTCTAGTTGGCTTTTTACTCGTACTTCGTACACCGCGTCAGTACTCACTCGTCGGAGTATCTCTCGCCACTGGACTAGTATTGAGTGCTTTAGGTGGAGTAATACTCGAGTCGCCATTCGGATATATGGCGTTTACCTTCGGCGTGTCGCTTGCCTTGGCAAGTGGGCCCAACGAACGAATCAACATTTGCGGAACCGGTCCTGAAACTAAAACCCGCAAAAATAAGGCTGGTGTAAAGTACGAATGACAAAATCTATTCTTCTAGTTACCCCCGACATTGAAGACAACTCAATCGGTAGAACTTACGCGATATGGCTACTCGTCAGGCACCTTGATTGGAATGTGAAGGTAATTTCATATCAAGGCTCAAGTCTTTGGAGTCCGCTAAGAGGGACGGAGTTTGAGAAGGTTGTTGAAAGCGTAACTCTTAAGAATCGACGATCGCGTGTTGAACATCTCGCGAAAACCGCACAGGACTACGAAATCACCGTCGCGATTAAACCGCTAGAAGGATCGTACGGACTATGTGTGTCCGCTATGAAATTAGCAGAATTTCCCTTACTTTTGGATATCGACGACCCAGACTTAGAGGCACGACTGAGCCTCACTCCTCTGTGGCGAGCTTTCCTATGGCGAATCAAGCACTTCCGTTTATGGGTTCAGACCATGAAATTAGCCGTCCCTGATGGCGAAGCCATTCTGGTTAGCAATCCAACTCTGCAAAAGCGGTACGGAGGAACATTGGTCCCCCACGCGCGCGCGGATCCGGGCTTCGGCGCCGAACATGCGTCGTCGAACCCAAGAATCGTTTTCGTTGGGACGGTCCGGCATCATAAGGGCGTCGATATTCTACGGGCGGCTGTGGAGTACCTGAGCAGCCGAGGCTACCGGCTAGTTGTTACGGAGAAGCAGCCTGGCGATGCTCGTCCCTGGGAAGAATGGATCGGAAACTCTACACTAAGTGAAGGGCTCGAACTCGTTGCAAATTCGGATATAGTCGTTCTCCCATCACGCTTGTCCAAGAACGCAATCGGACAGCTACCAGTCAAGCTGGTAGACGCGATGCTCGCTGGCCGAGCGGTAGTGGTTAGTAACGTCGATCCAATGCCGTGGGCGGTAGGTGAGCACGGCTTAGTGTTCGAGCCCGAAGACACTGCGGGACTCATCGACATTCTCAAAGACCTGTCGGATCCGGAGTTCAGAAATCTATGTGGACAACGCATGCGGCAGCAGGCTATAAAATTGTTTGAACTTGATGCCGTAGCCAAGACATTCGCGGGGGCATGCGAAAACGCGTTACGATCGAAGGCTGGCCTCTGATGAACTCGCTACAATTCGGAGATATGATTAGTGTTTACACGATCGCAAGTGCGTATATGTCGTATCGAATTAGAACTTACGGATTTCCAGAGTATGGAGGGTCCCGATCTAAACGGCGTTCAGGCCCACACCGTCTCGAAGCCCGTTCAACGTGGACACTGCCAAGTGGAATTCGACCGGAAATAAAACTCGCGACGCGTGGAATGATTGGTAGAGTTCTGTGAGAATCCTAGTCTTGTTCAACGACTACATTGAAGCAGGTGGCGAACGGCAGTCGGTGGCCACCGAAATCAAAGCGCTTCGCGAAGCTGGTGCGACAGTTGACTCATTAGTCTTGACGAACGATGATCTTGAGGTTGCAGGGTCTGCTAAGAGAGTCCGAATGCTAATCGAAAGTCGGTCGATCGTCGACGCGCTAACGCAGAAAATTCTTGAGTTCAATCCGGATGTCGTTCATGCTGAAAACCTCTTCCCGCGCTTTGGTGCTACCGCAATCGATGTTCTAAGAAAACACCGATTGCCGTGGGTGCGGACTATTCGGAATTATCGGAAGGGATGTATCGCTGGAACCTTTGAACGAGCGGGCCAGACGTGTACCTTATGCTCTGGTAGTCCATTTAGCCTTCAAGGTGTCCTTCATAGTTGTTACAAGGCGAGTAAATCTTCTTCGGCCGGCGCAACTGTACTTCGTGCCCGTGAATCATCCGCTGAACTGGCCTATCCCCCCGGTGCATACATCACGGTCAGTGATTCCCTTCGATCGCGGATAGCTCCCGACCTAATCTTTGGCGTGCCTACTCATACTGTTTACAATGCAGTGTCGGGTTGCGCCGACAGCATGCCGAGCGATCCAACAGTGCGCGAGTTTGATGCTTGCTATGTCGGTCGTTTAGCTAAAGAAAAGGGGGTGTCGACTGCAATAGAAATTGCGCAAGGCTCCGATATAAGAATTGCATTTGTTGGGACCGGATCGGAGTCAGCTATGGTCGCCGATGTCGCGGCGAAATACCCCGGGCGAGTTGTCTACTTCGGGGGTTGCACGCGGGATGAAACAATGAATGTGATCGAATCATCTAAAGTCTTGCTAGCTCCATCACGGTGGGAGGAGCCGTTCGGTCGAGTTGCCGCTGAGGCACTCAGCGTCGGCACTCTGCCCTTAGTAGCGGACCGCGGTGGGCTTCCCGAGGTTGTTCAGGGTATCGGATATGCAGCTATAGTGAGCGAATCAGATACTGGAGCTTGGACCACAGCTTTAAATGCTCTGCTCGAACTGGATGAAGATGTTCTGCGAATCTATTCAGCCTCTGCGAGAAATCTTTGGATTTCCAAGTTTTCGGAATCGGCTTTAGCCCAGAATCTGCTTGCAATATACGAAAGTGTAGCGAATAGCGCGAGATGAGCATATTTGATGTAAGAGTTCCAGAGCGGACGTTCGACTATCCTCTGTGTGCCGATCTATGACTAAGGCACAGAGTGGTGAACTCGCAAGATCCGGTATTCGCGGTAGTGTTGTAACGGTCGCGGCACAAGCACTATCTGTAGTGTTTCGGCTAGCAGGCTTGGTCGTACTCGCAAGGCTACTGGAACCTTCGTTGTTCGGTCTAGCCGCGATCGCAGTTGCAATTTCGACTTTTGCAAGCGCCATTATCTTCCTTGGCCTCCCCATGGCGACCGCCCAGGCGCCGAAGCTTTCAAACGCCGCACAGTCGACATTATTTTGGATAAATACGGTCCTCGGAATAATTCTTTGCATTGCAATCGCCTCAACGGCAGATTTTGTAGCAAATATATACTCAAGTTCGGATTTGGGCTATATTTTAAAGTGGATCGCGCTTGTTCCGCTTATCAGTGGTATTCAGTCCCAGTTTCGACTTAGGCTAGTGCGCGAATTACGTTTCGGCGTGTTGGCGTCCGCCGATGTCGCAGCTCAGGTGGCATCGACCATATTATCGATAGCGCTGGCATATCTCGGCTATGCACTTTGGGCGATTATCTCTCAAGGCTTAACTGTCGTCGTAGTCCAACTTCTAGTAGTGGGAGTGTCCGCTCGTTGGGTCCCTAAAAAATTGGGAGACTGGAACACTCAGGTCCGAGGGATACTAATTGTCGGACTCCGCATATTTGGAATAAATGTACTTCGAGATGGATCACGTTCTGCTCTTGTGCCATTAATGGGACTTCAGTTTAGCCCTACTTCGCTCGGAAATTTTGATCGCGCGCAGCAAATCGCGGTAGTGCCGGTAAGTTTGACTGTCGATCAATTGCAACGGGTAGTTGTTCCGATACTGGCAAGGCTAAAAGGAAATATAGAAAGTATCTCATCTTTTTATCGGGCCGGTCAATTGTGTGTCGTCTACATGACTGGCTCGTTGTTCGCAATTTTGGCAGCAGCTTCACCCACTCTTGTCGAACTATTGCTCGGACGGGAGTGGTCCCAGGCCGGTACCGCACTCCAGGCACTCTCAGTTGGTGCCGCAGTACGAGCCTTAGCTCAAACGACTCAGTGGGTTTTCATTGGGGTTGGACAGACTGCTGCATCGTTAAAGCTGAATATGTTTCTTCAACCTGCAGTTCTTGCAATCTCCCTATGTGGAATCCCTTGGGGAGTCGTTGGCGTCGCATGGGCTAACTCGGCGGCATGGTTAATGGCATGGCCGCTGTCAACTTGGGTATTATCTCGTGCCGTTGGGTTACCGTTCAAATCCATATTGCAGGATGCGGCACGAGGCCTTTTTTTTCTGGTGATTCCGGTTGGTCTATTTGGCTTGTTGGTCGACAGTTTCTCACGCGCGCTGGGACTCTCGAACATTGGAGTTCTTAGCGCAACGATCTTGTCCTCTGTGCTACTTGGATCAATGCTTGTGCTGACCGTTCCCATAGTTCGACAAGACTTCCTGAGAATCTATAGTCTGTTTCGCCTGGCTCTCAGAAAAAGCCCAGTTTAGTCACATCTTTCACTTGCTCAAAGTTCATCCTGCTGAATATCAAATCTATCGAATGGGGAAAGCATGTCGTCATGTAGGAAAATTGGTTTGATTGGTGCATATGAGCGGGACAACTTTGGTGATGTGCTATTTCTTGAACGGGCATACCGTTATTTGGGAAAGCGTGACAGTGTTGCCTTAGCGCCTTACCGCCGCGCCATGGGTGCAGACATCAAGCAAACCGTAGAAGTTGAACGGTACGCGGATGCGCTTGTCCGTCGAGAACTACAGGGAATCCTCGTAGTTGGAGGCGAAGTGGGCGGTACCTCGGCGTCGGACGCCTACCGAATGTCGTCTTCATCAGAGGACTATCGACTGTGGGAGAGTGAGCCGTTACGTAAGAGACGTTATAGGATTGAAGATGAACTTGGCAGTTCCGCCTATTCGTCGCCCTATCTTCCGCGAATGTCTGGGTCGGAGGATTCTCTTAGGCTGAGCTTGTCAATAAACTCGGTAGGCTTGAGTGGATTGGGAAAGCTCATGGGGAGTCGACGGGATGAGGCGTGGAATGCGGTAAGGGAATCGTCTTATCTGTCCGTTCGGGACAACGAGTCTAGCAGTGTGCTTGAATCCGCAGGTATCAGCCATGTTTTGGCACCAGACGTCGTACACACGTTGGCTCTGGACAGTGAGTTTGTACCCAACCTCAGGCCCGACGTTGCATTGGTGCAGGTAAAGTCACGCAGTCTCGCACAGATCGGACCGCATAGATTTGCAGAAGCACTAAATTCTTCGCAATCTCTGAAAGGGATGACGATCCAGTTGTTTGCAGCTGGCTATGCGACTGGTCATGACTCGCTTGAACTATATCAACGTGTTTCGGATGCCTTCCATAAGATGGATTCCTCGGGAAGGCTCTTACTTCCGGAAGATCTTTCTCCGATTGATAAAGCAAAATCAATAGCTGGGTGCGGAGTGTGGATTGGTACGTCGCTACATGGATGGATTATATCGTCGTCGTTTGGCCGCCCCCGGGTAGGACTAGAACTGGTGAAGGTTGGTCGCTATGCGCGAAGTTGGGGAGACCCAATGCCAACAGAGGTGCGAGTTCAAGACATTGATGCGGCAGTGGGCGGAGCCATCGAGATGAGTCGTGCCCTAGGGGCTGAGGAAGTGGCCCGTTCTCTGGGGATGGCGAAAGAAGCAGAGGGTTCGGTGATCAACGCTTACGCGGCGTTGGGAGGCGAAGTCAGCGAAGCAGACTTTGCGATGCGCGTTCAGACGCATCGAGTCCTCGAAAGAAGAAGAGCGCGGGCTAGTAGAAGACTTCTGGACACCGCCTTGTTTTGGAAAGGTAAGTAGGAGGAATGCTCTGCCAAAAATGGCGTAGATTTGCGTAGTTAAACGTTTCTGCTTCCAGACTGGAATAATGCTGAGTATAAGAAGTGCATGTTTCCAATTAAGTATCGTCTCCAGAGCCTTCGGGGTTCCATAGCGAATCTATAGGCCCACTCGAAGCCGGAATTCTGAATGAGTGGAGGAGCTTCTTTCACGGTGCCGGCGACGAAGTCGAAAGCGGCTCCCACTGCTATGCACGGTCGACCAGATTTCATACTTAGTTCGTTCGCTAGGAAGTCTTGTTTAGGAGTGCCGAGTGCAACCCAAATTATGTTGGCGCGAGTAGCTTCAATCGCAACTAAGCATTCTTTGATCATCGCGTTATTGACTGGTGCGAAAGGAGGTGAAAACGTTCCTGCGATTTTTACGCCAGGGTAATTCATATTAATTGAATCTGTGAGTTTGTCTAGTGTTTCGGTAGTCGTGCCGAGTAAGAAGTGCTGAATTTCCGTGGACTGTGATGCTTTTAGAGTCTCTTTAAAAAGAGAGGGACCCCTCACGCGACTTGCCTTGCCATGGCCGGACCGCACCTTCATGAACCACACTATTGGAGCACCATCAGGAAAGTTCAGACCACTCCGGTTCATCATGTGCGAATACTCAGCGTCTCGCGAGGCGAGCGCAACACAGTACGCGTTCGATAGTCGGATGGAAATAGGCTCTGCTCGTCGGCCTGCGTCGATCACTCGATCGACCGCCTCTGCCAGAGATAAGGCAAGGAAGGGTATTTTTCCGACTCGAACTCGCATTTGATCAGGATATGTAGGTTGCATCGAATAAGCTCCAAAAATAGTGGGTGAGTGTGACTGCTTCATCTACACCGCTTGTGTCGATTTTATTAGATGTGATGACTGTACGCTAACCAAAGGGAAACAGGAGGCCGTTCACGTCTGCGGAAGTTATCAGTCCGTGTTACTGCTCTTGTATGCGAAAGTGGCCGTTAGGGTTAGTTGATTTGAAAATATAGGTTTGTTGACGGTTTCGACTCGGTCGCGGAGTTGACATTCACCGGATAGCATACTGAAGTCGAGTGTTTGAGATATGGAAGCGGAGAGAATATGAAGCGTGCGCTTGTGACCGGGATAACTGGGCAGGATGGTTCCTATCTAGCGGAACTGCTGCTGGCCAAAGGATATGAAGTGCACGGTCTGATCCGCCGTTCGTCAACCTTCAATACCTCAAGGATCGAGCACCTGTACGTAGACCCGCATGACCCCAAGGCCAAACTATTTCTCCATTACGGCGATTTGAGCGATGGAGCGCGGCTGGTTACATTGCTGGCCCAGATCCGCCCGGATGAAGTCTACAATTTGGCAGCTCAATCGCATGTGCGGGTAAGTTTTGATGAGCCGGAACATACCGGAGATACGACTGGAATCGGATCGATCCGTCTGCTTGAGGCCGTGCGGTTGACTGGACTGCAATGTCGGTTCTATCAGGCTTCTAGTTCTGAGATGTTCGGTGCAAGTTCGCCGCCTCAAAACGAAAATACACTGTTCTACCCACGGTCACCTTACGGTGCAGCGAAGGTTTACGCGTATTGGGTCACGCGTAATTACCGCGAGGCCTACGGGATTTTCGCTGTCAACGGGATCTTGTTCAATCATGAGTCGCCGCGTCGGGGAGAGACCTTCGTGACTCGGAAAATCACGCGTGCGGTTGCTCGAATTAAGGCTGGGCTAGAGCAGACACTCTATATGGGGAACCTGGACGCAATCCGTGATTGGGGTTATGCGCCAGAGTATGTGGAGGGGATGTGGCGCATGCTGCAAGCAGACGAACCAGATGACTATGTGTTGGCCACGGGTGGGAACTTTTCGGTCAAAGACTTTTTAACAATCGCTTTCGAGCATGCGGGTCTAGATTGGGAGAAGCACGTACGCTTTGACGATCGCTATCTTCGCCCTACTGAGGTTGATGCCCTGATCGGGGATGCCAGTAAGGCTGAACGGTCTCTTGGTTGGAAGGCAGCCGTGCATACTCCAGAACTCGCGCGAATAATGGTTGACGCAGATATTCAGGCACTTGAGCACGAGGGGCGCCCGTGGATTGATCGTCCGATATTGAAGGATTGGGTGTGAAGATGTCTGAGTCGTGTGCATGGAAGGGCCCACTGGATCGGCGTGCCCCGTTCTACGTGGCAGGCCACCGCGGGTTGGTTGGGTCGGCGATCTGGCGAGAGTTAGAGGCGCGCGGGTTTTCAAATTTGGTTGGTCGGACGTCTGGTGAGCTGAACTTGCTTGATCGAGATGCAGTCCACCGTTTTTTTGCTGATACAAAACCGAAGAACGTAGTTCTCGCCGCTGCCAAGGTCGGCGGAATCCTCGCCAATAGTACGTATCCTGTCGATTTCATATCATCAAATCTTCAAATCCAAGTTAATGTTCTGGACGCAGCATTGGAGCACGGTGTTGAGCGACTATTATTCTTGGGATCCTCGTGTATTTATCCAAAGTTGGCCCCGCAGCCGATCAAAGAGGATTACTTGTTGACGGGGCATCTTGAACCCACAAATGATGCATATGCGATCGCGAAGATTGCTGGAATTGTTCATGTTCAGGCTGTCCGCAAACAGTACGGGCTGCCGTGGATTTCGGCTATGCCGACGAATCTATATGGCCCTGGAGACAATTTCTCACGAGCAGGGTCTCATGTGCTCCCCGCGCTGATACGACGCTTCGACAGCGCCAAGCGTGATGGTTCATCGACGGTTACAAACTGGGGATCGGGGCAACCCAGACGTGAGTTCTTGCACGTTGACGATATGGCTGCTGCATGTGTTCACCTTCTTGAGAACTATGACGGACCGCAGCAAGTAAACGTAGGTACGGGCGAAGATCAGACGATTGAAGATATTGCGGAGTTGGTGGCCGAAGAAGTTGGATACACCGGCAATATCGAATGGGATACGTCAAAACCTGATGGCACACTGAGGAAATTGCTGGATGTCTCCACGCTCAGGGGTTCCGGTTGGGAACCAAAGATCGGATTGAGGGAGGGCATAGCGTCGACGGTCAAGTGGTATAGGGAGAATGGGGATGATCTGAGAGAGTGATTCCCGAGGCTTGTTTGGCTTTCAGAAATCTTTGTAGAATTCTGCGAATAAGTGGGATCGTTTAATCGTCGTCTCAGGTACCTGGAGTGCTTCGCGAGTGATGGTCGTTGTCTATTGGGGTCGCCATTCGGAACTAGCTCCAAACTTTTCGAGCGCAAGCGGCGGCCCCAGGATCGGCTGTTGGGCGTTCAGAACCACTCGATAGTTCTGGTTCGCGGGTGAGGCAACCGTATTAGTCGAAGGGTGTCGCGGACCCGCATAAGTCAGGTACTTGTGTTCGCGTTGGGTCGATGCCGATATGGATGTGCAGGTTTGGGCAAAACAGCGCTCCTGCTTATGCAAGCGAGCGGCGGTTGCGACTGTAAGGCACAATGCCAAGTATGGCTAAACGTGGACGCGTTCCCCGGCAATTTTTCGGATCTCGAGACAAGCTGCTCCTAGTAATGAGCGTCGTGGTTCTAACAGTCATCGCGGTTTTAGCCGCCTTCTTGTATGACAACCAGCGGACCAGCGACGTGCGAGCATCGGCATCAAAACCATACGTCGCGCCGAATGATCCGTATCGTCCAACAGTTACTGTCCCCGAGGATCCCCGTTTGCTTTTTATAGGTGACGCATACACGCAAGGAATCAACGCCCACCCTCGATCAGAAGGTTTCGCCTCGTTAGTCTCTGATCAACTGGGCTGGCCCACCGAGATCGATGGAGTTGGCGGGACGGGATTCACCTGGGGTGGCGGGCCAGACGGTTTGGAGCGGAACGACTACATAAGCCGCATTGGTAGGCGTGCTGGAGCGAGTGGTTTCGCGCCAAATATTCTGTTTATTCAGGGGGGTCAGAGCGACCATCTGGCGGCCCCCGAATTTCTTGGAGACAGAGTTACGGAGACGATCAGGGTCGCTCGTGATACGTGGCCTGGGGTACAGATTGTGGTCATGGGCCCGTCGCGACCAATGCCTGGCGGTGACTTATTGAAGCGTGTCTCTACGCCGATCGCGCAGGCAGCCCTGGACGCTCAGGTGCCGTTTATCAATCCGCTGGGAGCAAAGTGGTTTACGAACGAAAACAGCCAACAGTATTATGGCGACCCCGGCGGATCGCTTCTAAACTCCGATGGACATGCCTACGTGGCAGATAGGGTGCTAGAAGCATTGCAAACGATCGGTGTCCGCAACTATTAACTCAATTCGGCAGACGGGCCGCGTGTTGCGAACAGGTCGACGGTAGCCGGACCCCCGCGTTTTAGAATGGCGATTGTGAGTCCGGTCGATCACTGTGTCGTGCAGTAGATGGGGTTGTGGGCATACTGGGATGCACACTAGTCTGGGTGAGGTAGTCCGTCGAGGATTAGCGCACCTGCACCTAGCAACTCCACGAATACCTGGTGCATAGGATTGTTCTCCAGAACGCGGGCGAGGTCGATCACGGGTCAGCCAGACGTGTTCTTCTGATGGACATCTGAGCCATGGGCGAGCAACAGTTCGAGAATCTCTGGAGGACCCGACGGGTTCAGGAGAGTCACCCGCAACGGCGAGTTCCCGTAAGCATATTCCGTGTCGACCCGTGCACCGTGGGCGAGCTGACGCCACTGAGCCCTGCTGGGCGCAAAGTGCAACGGCGTGAACCCTGGGTTGTCCGCAGCATTCGCGTCCGCTCCAGCAGCGAGTCCCGCGTCATCCTTCCTGCAGGCGTTGTCTTTGGCGGCGTAGCGCAGCGGGACTCTGCCGTCACGATCTGTCATTGGCGGTCTCTCGGTATTCGCCAGTGGCTGTCTTCGATGTCAAAGAGTTTCAGACTGTCGTCGAGTCTTGTCTCGTCCATTCTTCCCTGGCGAGCCACCGAGAGAACGGCTTCGAACAACCATGGCGCCTTCACCGGAGCACCGACGTGCACACGAACTCCTCACCGCCGAGATCACGCGCGTCAGCAAGAAGGCGAAGCTGCCGTTCCGCACGCTCACCGATCTGGTGAACACCGGCCAGCGGTACCCCGACCTGATTCCGTTGCTCATCGACTGGCTGCGCCACGTCGAATTGCGCAGCAAAGCAACCGAGCCGAAGGTTCTCGCCAACCTGCGCGAGGGATTGTCTCGCGCCCTCACTACCGTCGATGCCGTCGGGACCGAAGCTGTGCCGGTGCTGTTCGACCAGTTCGACCAGTTCTACCTCGACCTGCCGCTGCCACCGATCAACAGCCATGCGGTGAGTAATGCATTGCTGCATCTCGCTGTGCCTTCGGATTACGACTGGATGGCAGCTCTCGCTACGGATCGGGCGTTGAGTTCGGGGCGGGCGGCGATCTTGGAATGGTTGATAAAGCAGGGGAGACCTGATGGTCTCGAGATCGTCGTCGGGGAAATCGAGGACCCGAGTGTGCGAGCCCTCGACATCAAGTACCTGCGTCAGTTCAAGTCCCTGCCCGACGGCTTGAAGCCGAAGGTCGAGCGGTACCTCGGCGATCTGGACAGTGAAGTGCGAAAGCAAGCGAAGCTGACACTGCAGAAACTGCCTGCATAAAGCCGGTCCGAGCTGCCGGGTAAATATCTCTTGGCATATGCAGCCGTTTGGTTGCACATTGGTTTGGTGCTCCCGCAACCTGATGTCAACGCCGTCTTCAAGGCACTCGCCGGTCCCACTCGGCGTGCACTTCTGGACGCTCTGCGACGTGAGCATGCGCAAACGCTCGGAGAGCTCTGCGAGGGCATCTCGACGGCTCGCCAGTCCGTGACCAAGCACCTCGATCTACTTGTCGCGGCCAACCTGGTCGTTGTCGTCCGCAAGGGGCGTGAACGTCGACACTTCTTGAATCCCGAGCCGATTCACGACATCGAACGCCGGTGGATCCGTGATTTCGACCTCCCACACCTCGACGTCCTAGACGTTGTCAAACAACGAGCAGAGGGCAACGCCATGAAGGAAGCCGAACAGTTCCCCGACTACGTGTACGTCACCTACATCCGAGCTTCGGCGGAGCAGGTGTGGGAGGCACTCACCGACGCCGACATCACCGCAATCTACTGGGGCGGGATGGCCAACGTCTCCGGCTGGGAGGTCGGAGCTTCGTGGACACACCGATTCGACGGCCGGACAGGCCATTACGATATCTGGGGCAAAGTCCTGGAGTCCAATCCACCGAATCGCCTGGTGTTCACCTTCCAACCCGCAGCACAGGCACTCGAAGAGGCAGGCTCGGTGGTGAAGTATCAGATCGAGTCGGTCAAAGACTCCGTGAAGTTGACCGTCAGCCACACGAACTTTGCCAGTAGGGAGATGCTCGACGGTATCGCGCAAGGCTGGCCGACCGTGCTGACAAACCTCAAGTCCTACTTGGAAACTGGTACGCCATTTGCGAACGACCTCAGTCAGATGCAGAACGACTCGAAACTCACCGCCACGCTCAACGACGAGACCACCGACGCGAGGCGCCGGTGGTCCGAGGGTTGATGGAGCGCAGCGTCCACTGGCGCTCGAGACTCACACTGAGATCGGCTCTTTTGCTGCCGTGATCAGGTGAGACCTTGTAATCGTTAGGTGCCCGGATTGAACGGATTGATGCCGTTCTGGAGTTGATAGAAGAATCCCCAGACCGCGTAGTAGACCGGGTACAGCCAGTTCGGCACCCACTCAGGCGTAACCGGACCACTGCCGGGACTTGCATTGGCTACACCCGAAGTGACGAACAAGATCAACGGCACCGAAACCGCCACTGTGGCAACTCTCAACTTGTTCATGCTGGTGCTATCGCGCGGAATCACTGCACGTTACAAGATTGAACCACCTCGGTCCCGCCGGTACGGTCCAAACGACAAGGGAGGCTGGGGGAGTGGTCTGTCGGATGAAACGATCGATGCCGCAACCACGATCACCTGCAGTGCTACGGGCACAGCTCCTGCCGAGTCTGGTTCCAGAACGGGAACAGTTGCGCACTGGTGGCGTCAGGGTGATCGCGTTGGGCCAGGTCTTCGAATTCCAGGACGGTTTTTCCTGCGGTGCGGGCAACTCCGCACGCCTGCAAACTCAGTTTCGCGGAATCCACGAACCCGATATCGGCGGCGTAGGGCCCCAATACGCCCGAGTCGACGAAGGATTCGAGTCCGTTCCCCCCACATGTTGTACTCGGTTTGAAGGTCGAAGTCGCACGGCTGCCCGAACAACGAGCTGCACGTCGTCGGCTGGCCCTGGATCACGAACGATTCATCGGCGAGGGCGGGCGATGTGGTGTCCCGGGATGAATTGATCACCGCGAGCAAGACGATGAAGACAACCGCGAAGAAGCCGAGGAAGATCAGCACGTTCAGGATGCGCTTCATCTGCATTCACCCCTCTTGCCGCTGATATTCCGAGACTGACATTTCGAGACCGAGTCCCCATCCTGCCGGATCGGGGCTCTGGCGCGTGTAGCAACCGTCAATCCAGCGTCTCGGCGTGCACCCGCGGCCAGTTCTCTGGCCAGTGTCCCGGTTCTGGCACTACGGCGAAGTATGCGGCGGTGGCCATATCGAGCAGGTTGACGATGAAGGAGTTCAGGTCGAGCCTTCCTGGGGCGTCCGCCGGCATTCTGGTGCGCGCAGCGAATGCGGCAATGACAAATTTGGTGATCAGCCGAACACGTTCGTCGAGCACATCTGGGGGGACGTTGGGAAGGCTGCGGCGGATCTGGTTCATGGCGCTGGCGCTCGACGGGATGTAGCGGAATTCCGGCATACTGCCTGGCTCTTCGTATACGCGGGCCATGATCTGGATGAACCGGCGCCCCCGTTCCGAGCTGAGCTTCTCCGCGTAGGGGATGGAGAGGGCTGCGATCGCGTCCCGCACGGCGGCGGGCGAGGACTGATCGCCGCTGCACAGCTGCTGGGTGCACTCGTCCACCCGTTGCCGGACATCCGCCATGTGCGCAGCCACGATCTGCTCGAGCAGCCCTTCGCGGGAGCCGAAGTAGTAGTGCACCGCGGAGTCGTTCCGCACGCCCGCGAGCGTGTTCAGCTCGCGCAGACGCACACCATTCGGACGATTGTCCGCAAACAGAGTCTCGCCCGCCCGCATCAGTCGCTCACGCGCCGAATCAGGCTCGACACTCAGTGGATGAATGCTCATGGTTGACAGCCTAACGAACTCCGTTACTATGACGTACATCACCTAGTTAACGAAACTCGTTAACGTTTTGGGATTAGTTCGGGTCGGTGCCTGGTGCGCACTGGCCGGTCTACCAATCTGCCCGTGAGGATTCGATATGAACCTGCCGAAGGGGATCGACGTCACCGATCCCACGCTGTACAACAACGGGATTCCCCACGAGCTTTTCGCTGAGTTGAGGAAGAACCATCCGGTGTGGTGGAACGAGCAGCCCAGTGGGATCGGCGGCTTCGAGGACGAGGGCTACTGGGTTGTCTCCACTCACGCCCTGGTTCAAGAGGTATCCCGGGACAGTGACCTGTACTCCTCGTGGGAGAACACCGCCATCGCTCGCTACTCCGACCACGTCCCACGCGCAGCCATCGATGCCAATCGCGGAATCATGTTGAACATGGATGCGCCGGAGCACACCGCGCTACGGAAGATCATCTCTCGAGGCTTCACGCCCCGAGCTATCGCCAAGCTGCGCGATGCGTTGTCCGCCCGCGCCAACAAGATCGTTGCCGACGCACTAGCTGATGGCACTGGAGAGTTCGTCGCAGATATCGCGGCCGAGCTTCCGCTGCAAGCGATCACAGAACTCATCGGAATTCCTCAGGAGCAGCGCCACAAGGTCTTCGAATGGTCCAACATCATGACCGGCCGCGATGATCCGGACATCATCGGCGATCCCGTCGCCGCGATCGGCCAGGTCATGCAGTACTCGATGGGCCTGGCGGCGGACCGGCGGGAATGCCCGGCAGAGGACATCGCGACCGCCCTGGTCCGCGCGCAGGACGAGGACGGTGCGCTCACCGACTTGGAGTTCGGCTACTTCGTGGTGCTGCTGATGGTCGCCGGCAGCGAGACCACCCGAAACGCCATCACCCACGGCATGATGGCTTTTCAAGACAACCCCGAGCAGTGGGAGACGTTCCGCCGCGAACGGCCCAAGACTGCCATCGACGAGATCATTCGGTGGTCCAGCCCCGTGTTTTCCTTCCAGCGCACCGCCACCCGGGATACCGAGTTGGGCGGGCAGTCCATCGGCAAGGGTGATCGCCTACTGATGCTCTATGCCTCGGCCAACTACGACGAGACCGTGTTCGACAATCCCCACACCTTCGATATCGGCCGCGACCCGAATCCGCACCTGGGTTTCGGTGGCACCGGCGCCCACTACTGCATCGGTGCAAACCTCGCCCGGATGGAGATCGAGTTGATCTACGACGCTATCGCCGAACAGATGCCGGATATCAGCGTGATCGGGCCCCCGAACCGGCTCAACTCCTCGTTCATCAACAGTGTGAAATCGCTACCGGTGAGCTACGGGAAATGCCCGGTACAGCCGAAATGACTGCGACACACGAGCGCACGGCAGTAGTCACCGGCTGCGCAACAGGAATTGGTGCCGCCACCGCAGCAAAGTTGGCCGCGTCGGGGGTCCGAGTGATCGGCGTCGATATCGCCGACGCGGATGCGGCCACGATGCCCGGCGTTACCACTTTCATCCAGGCCGACCTGTCGACACGGGACGGTGTGCGCGAGGTCGCCGATGCCATCGACGAGCCAATCGACATCCTGCTCAACAACGCAGGAGTGGCTGCAACCCGCCCGTGGCGGCAGGTGCTCGCGGTCAACGCACTGGCACCGCGGGATCTGACGCGGTTACTGCTACCCAAGTTTCGCGAGTCGGCCGCCGTGGTCACCACGGCATCCCAGGCCGGCTTCGCCTGGCGAACCAACTATGCACGCGCCAAAGCATTTCTGGCACAGGAGGATTGGGATCAGGCATACGCCATGTTCGACTCCCACCCGAACATCCAGGACGCCTGCTACCAAATATCGAAGGAAGCCGCGGTGGTGAATATGCTCGCTACCGCCACCGCGAACCGTGCCACCGGGCTACGGGCCAACACGGTCTCGCCGGGAACGGTGCAAACCCCACTGCTGGCGGATTTCACCGAGGCAATGGGTGCCGACGCGATCGCCGGGGCCCGAGACTGGTCCGGCCGCCACGCGGATCCAGGCGAGATAGCGGACGCCATCGTGTTTCTGTCCTCAGCGTCCGCCAGCTGGATCAACGGCGTGGACCTACCCGTCGACGGCGGCTACGGCGCGCAGATCTTCACCCTGATGAACCCCTTGGGAGGCAACACATGACACAGGAAATCGGATCCGTCTTGACCTCGGTCAACCCGGCCACCCTCGAGGTCGTGGCTGAGACCACCATCTCGACCCCGGTCGAGATCGAGAAAACAATCGCCGCGGCAACCGCCGCCCTGCCCACGTGGCGACGCAGCCTTCCCGCCCGGCAGGACCTGGCTCGACTCATCACCGAGCAAATCCACGCACACGCCGACGCGTTGGCCGAGTTGCTTACCCGCGAGCAGGGGAAACCGCTGGCCGAGGCCAAGCAGGAGATCTGGATCGCCGCCGAGGCTTTCCGCGCGGCCGCGGATGTGGAGTGGGAGACCAGCCGGACCCAGCAGGTGCTCGGTGGGCACCACGCCACCGTGGTGCACGCTCCGTACGGCGTTATCGCCGCGATCGTGCCCTGGAACTTTCCTATCTACCTGGCAGCAGCCAAGATTGCACCGGCGTTGATTGCCGGAAACACCGTCATCGTCAAGCCGGCGGAGACAGTATCGAGGGTGGTCACCGAGTTCGTCGAGATTCTGTCCTCCGTCCTTCCCTCGGGTGTGATCGGGTTGGTGGCCGGCGGGCCCAGCGTCGGGCAGGCATTGGTGACGGACCGCAGGGTGCGCAAGGTTTCGTTCACCGGATCGACGCAGATCGGCCGGGAGATCATTCGTCAGTCCGCGGAAGCCCTCACGCCGCTGACGCTCGAACTCGGAGGCAACGACCCCGCGATCCTGCTCGCGGATGCCGACATTGCTCAGGCAGCAGAGCGACTGGCTGCAGGGGCGTTCATGAATGCGGGCCAGATGTGCATCGCACCCAAGCGCGTCTACGTTCCGCGCGCACAGCACAGTGATTTCACCGAAGCGCTCGCTTCACACGTCCGCCAGCGCGTCGTCGGCAACGGCCTGGAATCCGGCACCACAATGGGTCCTCTCCACAACCCGGCACAGCGCGACTTCGTCGAGAAGCTGATCGCGGACGCAATCGCGGGCGGAGCGCGCGTGGTCACGGGTGGTCCGTCCGCTGCGAAAAGTGAACTGCCCGGCCACTTCCTGGCACCCACTGTGTTGACGGACCTCGGTGACGATGCCGATGTAGTCAGGCTCGAGCAATTCGGTCCAGTGCTGCCGATTATCGCCTACGACAACCTGGACGAAGTCCTCACGCGTATCGACAGCCAGGAGTTCGGTCTCGGTGCGTCGGTATGGTCCGCCGACACCGACCGGGCCCGGCAGGTGGCCGAGGGAATCGAGGCCGGCACCGTGTGGATCAACAAGCACAACGCCCTCGACGTGAACGTCCCGTTCGGCGGGGTCAAGGCCAGCGGCTTCGGCCGCGAGGGCGGCCGTGCCGGCATCGACGACTTCCTCATCACCCGTGT
Organism: Rhodococcus sp. H29-C3; assembly: GCF_030063405.1. Classification (NCBI taxonomy): domain Bacteria; kingdom Bacillati; phylum Actinomycetota; class Actinomycetes; order Mycobacteriales; family Nocardiaceae; genus Rhodococcus; species Rhodococcus sp. H29-C3. The sequence continues at coordinate 35,401 of NZ_JASITC010000012.1, forward strand.
CATCAATTGATCGAACGACCGCTATCGAACGTCTAGTCATTCTTACCTCGAAATGGAGCACTCTTCATGGCTGTTGAAAATATGTCCAGCGACGCTGCCCAGGATCTCGAAGATGCGTATGTATACGCCTACCCCTTGGTGCTGATGGAGACCATTCGCGCAATGGTCACCAATACCGAGACCCCCACCGCAGATCGTGCGCCACTCAATCAGTTGTTCCACTCCAGAGATTTGGCGACACCTGCCCTCCACAGTCTCACCCGGCCCAACGTGGACACGTTGTACTCCCAGGCCTACCTTGACCTGGGAGAAGAGCCGTACCTGCTGTTCAAGCCGGAGACTGACCGGTACTGCTCGATTCAGCCGTTCGATGGTTACTCGAACAACCCGGCGGTGCTCGGCACCGGGGGCGTCGGTGGAAACGACGCAGTCACCTATGCGTTGATCGGTCCACGATTCGACGGGGTGCTGCCCGATGATGTCATCCCTGTCCCGGTATCGACCGACTTCGTCTGGCTACTCCTGCGCGTACGGTGCTACGGGCCCGAGGACCTGGAGGAGCCGCGCAAAATCCAAGACTCGATGGACCTGTATCCACTGTCGCAGCATGGTGAAGAGCACACCTACCCACGCGGGAGTTACACACCGGATCTCGATTATGTTCCCGTCCAACATCTTCAGAAGATGGAGGCTAGCGAATACTTCGATCGCTTCAACAGGCTGGCAGCCGGCAACCCGGGTGCCCCAGAAGATCAGCCGGCCTTGGACCGATTCGCCGCACTGGGCATCGGCGCCGGATTGACATTCGATCTGGCATCTCTTCCGGAATCAGTCCAGGAACGGGCCGGTCAGCTGCCTGGCTTCATGGGCGGTAGCAAAGTCAACGAGAGCCGCCGAGTCACCGCGATCGATGGTTGGATCTATCTGGACGAGTCCATCGGAAATTTCGGCACCAAATACCTGTACCGTGCCAGAATTGCGCACGGCGGATTCGCCAATCCCGTTGACGTCACGGCCTATCCGTCGACGCAGGTGGACTCGGGCGGAGAGCCGCTCACCGGGACAAAGACCTACAATCTTCATTTCGAGCCCGGCCAGTTGCCGCCGTACGGTGACTGGGGCTGGTGGTCCCTCACCGCTTACTCCGCGTCCGGGCAGTTGTTCGACAATGAACTCGATCGCTATGCAATCGATGACAGCCAGGACCTGACGCTGAACGATGATGGCTCACTGGATCTTTGGATCAGCGGTACAAATCCGGGGGACGGTCGTGAGCGCAACTGGCTGCCCGTCCGCCCCGAGAATTTCGGAATCACCCTGCGCATCTACTTCCCACACGTCAGCGTCAACACTCATGACTGGTTGCCGCCCAAGGTGACGGTAGTTCCCAGCACCGAGCCGCAAACGGTATCGCAGTGAACCGAAAAATCTTGTGGCGCGGACACCAGCTGCCACACCTGAATACTGGAGGACCGGTGACGGAACGCACGCTATCTACTACGCCTCGACTGAGCAGTGCCATCGTGCTCGCGGCAGCGACCGCACTCTTGTTGAGTTCATGCGCGTCGAGTGAAGAAGCAGCTACAAGCGACGCGATGGCCGGCGTGAGCGGGCCGGTCGGAAGCTCGGCCGATGCCGGCGAACCCGTAAGCGGTGGCACCTTGTCGTTCGGCTCGCTGGCACTGCCCGCAACCCTGGACCCCGCACGCACCATGGCGACCGGTTCGACAGGTGGCACCGAGATGGCAGCAATCTACGACGTGCTCGTGCGCTTCGACGGTCAAGGCGGCGAGTTCGAACCCCAACTCGCCGAGGACCTCACCGCTAGCGAAGACGGTAAGACGTGGACGTTGACCTTGCGGGACGGGGTGACCTTCAGCAACGGCGAAAGCCTTGACGCCGAAGCGGTTCGGTGGAGCATCGATCGGTACGTCGCCAATCGTGGTCCCGACTCTCAGCTGTGGAAGAACGCTGTCTCGTCGATATCGGCACCCGACGACTCGACCGTGATCTTCGAACTGTCCAGTCCCTGGGCCACATTCCCGAATATGTTGGCCATGGGCCCGGGCATGATAGTGGCCGCGCAGTCCGATCAAGCGGAGAATTTCACCCCGATCGGGGCCGGACCCTTCGTGCTGGAATCGAACAAGCCGAACGAGCAGATTCAGCTCGAACGACGCGAGGGCTATTGGGGTGGTGACGCGAAACTCGACGGCGTACGTTTCCTCCCCTCGGCAGGCGGCCAACAACAGTTGGACATGTTCAACACCGGCCAGCTGGAGATGTTTTTCACCGTCGAGGCCGGCATCGTCGCTGACGTCGTCGGAGCTGGTAACCCCGGCTATCTGAATGTGATGAATGCCGGCAACGACGTGTTGATCAACAACGCCGAAGGCCGCCCTGGGTCGGACCTGAGGGTGCGGCAGGCACTGATCAAAGCCGTCGACCCGGTCGCATTCGATGAGCGGACTCAGGACGGGATCGGCCGTCCGAGCGTCGCGCTGTTCTCGGAGGCGTCACGCTGGAATACAGGCGCCCCGGCCTCGAAGTACGACCCCGAAGGTGCTCGTTCGCTACTGGAAGAAGCCAAAGCAGACGGCTACGACGGCAAGATCACGTTCACAACGCGCCAGGCACCAGAGGCGCAGGCCCGGGCACTCGCGATCCAGGCGATGCTCAATGCCGTCGGATTCGACGCAGAGGTCGAGTTCTTGAATTCCACCAGCGACATCATCCGAGTGATCAACGTCGAGAAGAATTACGACCTGGGCCAGTCCGCCCTCAGCATCCGCGATTCGGCCCCATTCCTCAAGCTTTACTCGGTCTTCCACAGCGGCTCGACGGGGAACGCTTCCGGGTACTCGAATCCAGAAATGGACGAGTTGCTGGGCACACTGCAAAAGGCAGGTACACAGGAGGAAATCCAATCAGCCATCGACGATATCGAGTCGCTGGCCACCGAAACGGTACCTACTCTGCCGCTGGCAGCGCAGGACAATCTGGTGGTCTGGCAGCCTGAAGTTCAGGGCGCATCCCACAGTTTCGCCGACATCATGCTTCTCGACGAAGTCTGGCTCTCCTGAGAATCAGCGACTGGGTGGGCACTCAGAGCTTTCCCGCGGCGATCAGTTCGACCGGATCGGAAAGATCGACCGTGCCGAGGTAGCCGCCGCGCTGCGCGACCGCATCATGCACGCCGAATCCCAAAAGATTCTGCGACTCGCGCGGCAAGGCGCGCACCTGCTCCATCGGTATCGACAGGACCTGGTTCTCCTCGGTTCGCAGCCACCCCACGCAGTAGCTGATGTGCAACCCGCGACGCCACTGATCGGCGGTGGTGTTCGCGCCGGCGGCATGGATGGTCGAGCCAAGATAGATGATCCCCGAGCCCGCCTTCATCACCGCAGGAATCGCCTCGGCGTCGGTCGGTTGGCGCTGCGGATCCCACAAGTGACTGCCCGGGATAACCCGGGTGGCACCGTTCTCCGCAGTGAAGTCCCGCAGCGCCACCACGGACGCCAACTGAAGGGTCGGCCGCGGCTTGGGTACATGGACCCAGACGGCTTCGTCGCGGTGGAGATATTGGGCAGTCCCTCCGGGGCCGCGATTGAGCACCTGGCCGAGATTGAGCTGATAGGCCGCGCAGTTCGGTAGCAACACCGCGTCGCACACTCCACGATAAATCGGGTGGGTGAGCACCTCGGTGGCAAAAACCGTGGACTTTGCCGCCAGCCCAGCCAGGTGCTCAGTGTGTTCGCCGAAAAAGTCCGCCACCACGGCATTGACGAACCCACGCTCCGCACCCTGCGCTCTCTCACTCAGGTGACAGTCGAGTTCGGCATTGAAACGGGTGAGGAGGTCCTGGTCCAGCAGGTCTTCGACAATCACGACGCCGTGCTCTTGCAGAGCATCGGTGATTGACTGCATCGACTCCGAGGCGTGAAGGCGGGGCGGCTGCGTCATGATCGGCACTCCTTATATGTACGAGACGTTCAAGTAGCGTGCACCAGAATTCTTGGGCCGGTGCAGTAATCGGCTCAGGGATTTCCGGCAGTGGACCCGATTGGGCTCTGTTTCGGCATCAGTGCGTTCAGGTAGAACTCGACGCATTCGACCGAGAGGTCGGCCAGTGTGTACTCGGCGGTGGGGCGGAACCATCGTCCGGTGAGCCACAGGCCATCTTTGATCAATTCGTATGCAACGTTCGGGGCGATCGATCGCCGGTAGACGCCTTCACTGATTCCGCGTTCGAGCGAAGCGATCCATAGTTTGTGGTTGCTCACCGCGAGTGCGCGGATCTCGTCGTGACCGCCGAGTTGTCGGATGGTGCTTTCTTCGTTGCGGCAAATCTGCGGCGAGTGCGGATCCTCGTCGATCAGCGTCAGAGACCTACGAATCAGCTCACCGAGTTCGAGCTCCGGAGACAGTGACCGGTCGACAACCCGATGAAATTCGGTATTCATCGCACGTAAGTGGCCGATGACGATCTCCTCCAGAAGCGACTCCTTGGAGGGCACGTATTGGTAGAGGCTGCTCGGAAGGATGCCGATGCTGCTTGCGAGCATGCGCATCGAAGTACCTGCCAAGCCGTTCTCTGCGAACAGCTTCGTTGCCGTGTGCAGCACCTGCTGTTTCCGCTGCTCGGCATTGACTGTGGCATTCGTCGGCATGATCCCCCGTTACCTGTCGAGTACCCCGAAAGACTGGCCATGATCGCTGCCGTGCTGCCAGTTGGTCGGGTCTTGCTGCGTAGGCCACTGTGGCCTGATCGGGCGGCACAGTGGGGTCATCCACGTCGCCGCAGTTGCAGCTTATCGACCTTGCCGGAGGTGTTGCGGGGGAGTGCGTCGACAACTTCGATGTGGTTGGGGATTGTCGTGCGTTCGTTGGCCTCCATCTGCTTCTCCTGGCGGGTAACGCGGCCCACCAGTGGTGGACGGGTGTGTGTCTGTTCTACCAAGCAACAGAGGGCAAAGTGCTTTCAGTAAACGTACGTATCAAACGCTTGTTCTTAACCGATGGCGATCGAAGACTTCTGACGGTCGGACTGGCGGATGTAATCGTTACGGGCCTTTCAACTGGTTATATCTGTGCATTTCGACTATTTGCAGCCTTCTGTCCTGGACCGAGTGAGCGCTTGACGTGACCGCCGCCATATCGCTATCGTTCCCACCAAGCGAATGCTTGGTTTTATGTTTTTGTTCAATACGCGCTGGCTATATGGACGCCACGAAGATCACTCCTCGGTGTCGGCTACCGGCCGGTCAGAGGTTGCAATTTCGCGGCGTCCAGAGGCAAGTCTTGGCCCTATGGGCCTGCAAAAGGAGTAGATCTTGATGGATAGCAATGAGGTTGCCGGGCGCGTTCATGATCGTCCGAACGACACGTCGAAGACGCAGCTACGCAAGGTTGCACTGTCGTCTCTGTTGGGTACAGCACTCGAGTACTACGATTTCCTGCTGTACAGCACGATGGCCGCCCTCGTGTTCGGTGACGTGTTCTTCCCGGGGGAATCTCAAGCGGTCTCCACCATCGCTGCTTTCGGCACCCTGGCCGTGGGTTACCTTGCGCGTCCGCTGGGCGGAATCCTGTTCGGGCACTTCGGTGATCGGTTCGGCCGCAAGCACATCCTCATCGTCACGATGGCACTCATGGGCGTTGCGAGCTTCCTCATCGGACTGTTGCCCAGCTACGCCGCGATCGGCGTCACGGCCCCGATTCTGCTCATCGTCCTGCGAATCTTGCAAGGTGTAGCAGTCGGCGGCGAATGGGGCGGTGCCGCACTGATGGTCGTCGAACATGCCGATGCCGAGAATCGCGGAAAATGGGCCGGCATCATGAATTTGGGGTCACCGCTGGGGTTCTTGATGTCGACGGTCGCCGTCGCCTTGGTGACTCTACTGCCGGACGAGAGCCTGCAATCGTGGGGCTGGCGTATCCCGTTCCTGTTCAGTGCACTGCTCGTCGTCGTAGGCCTCTACGTCCGATCGCGGGTCACGGAAAGCCCAGTGTTCCAAGAAGCAGCCGAACGCGCCGAAACCGAAAAGCCCGAACGCACCCCACTGAGCCGACTGATCCGCAGTCCTCGCCCCGTACTGCTGGCATGTGCTGCGGGTATTGCTCCCTTCGCGCTCACCGCGCTCATGACCTCACACATCATCGCGTATGCGACGGGCATCGGCTACGACAAGTCGGAAGTGATCCGGGTACTCATACTCCTGTCCGTGGTCGCGCTTGTCGCCATCCCACTTGCATCCACGCTGTCCGACCGAATCGGCCGTCGTACGGTCGTGTTCATCGGCGCTACAGGCGCAATCATCTTTGCGTTCCCGCTCTACATGCTGATCAACACCGGCTCCATCGCATTGATGGCGGGTGGCCTGGTCATCGCGCAAATCTTCCAGAACATGATGTTCGCACCCCTGGTCCCGCTGCTGTCGGAGATGTTCGGGACCACCGTCCGCTACACGGGCGCTTCCCTCGGATACCAGGGCGCCAGCCTCATCGGCGCAGGCTTCACCCCACTGATCGCCAGCGTCCTGCTCGCCGGCTTCGGCGGCTCCAGCGTCCCGCTGAGCCTGATCATCGTCGTCACCGCGGGCATATCGATCGGGGCACTGACCATGATCAAGGAGACCCGAGGGCGCGACCTCACCACGATCGACGTCGAACCTAGCCCCGCCCACCCCAGCGTGGACATCAGCGCACAGTGACCTCACACGGTAGTGAGACCGACGGATTGCGTCGATCGACAGCGGTAGAAGCGCGGGCTTGACGAATCGCTTTCGAGAAGAACAGAGGTGCTACGAGATGCAAGGAATCGGTACTGCATATTTGGTCGACGCCGTCCGGACACCGGTGGGAAGGCGGCTCGGTGGGCTTCAGGGCTGTCATTCGGCAGATCTTGGAGCACATGTTCTCGAGGAGCTGATGTCGAGAACGGGGATCGACCCAGGCGCCGTGGACAACGTGATATTCGGATGTGCCGATGCAGTGGGACCACAAGCAGGCAATGTCGCGAGGACCGCTTGGCTCGCGGCTGGGCTCCCTGAACATGTTCTGGCCGTCACCGTGGACCGTCAGTGCGGCTCCTCCCAACAGGCCCTCCATTTCGCGGCGGCTGCGGTTCTCTCCGGGACCGCAGAACTCGTTGTCGCCGGCGGAGTTCAGAACATGAGTGCCATTCCGATCGGTGCAGCGATGCGGGCTGGACAACAATACGGCTTCGACGATCCCTTCCTGGGATCGACAGGTTGGGTCCAGCGGTACGGCACTGATCCGATTGGACAAATCCGTGCCGCTGAGATGATTGCGGAAAAATGGAACATCACGCGACCTCAGATGGAGGCCTACGCCGTGGAAAGCCACACGCGTGCCATCCGCGCACGAGACGAGGGTAGATTCGCGCGAGAAATTGTGCCGGTCGGAGAGGTGACGGCAGATGAGGGTCCGCGCACACCGAACTGGGAGAAAATTCGCTCGCTTCCCCCTGTTGTCGAGGGAGGCCTGATAACGGCGGCGGTCTCGAGCCAGCTCTCCGACGCTTCTGCAGCGCTACTCGTTGCGAGCGAGTCGGCGGTCAACCGGTACGGACTTACGCCACGTGCTCGTATCCATCACATGTCCGGTCGCGGTGCGGACCCGGTAATGATGTTGACAGCGCCGATTCCTGCCACTGAACACGCTTTGCGACTTACTGGCCTGACACTCGATGACATCGACCTCATCGAAATAAATGAAGCCTTCGCCTCGGTCGTTCTCGCATGGCAGAAAGAAACTGGGGCCGATCTGTCGAAAGTCAATGTCAATGGTGGTGCGATCGCGCTGGGGCATCCACTCGGCGCGACCGGCGCACGCTTGATGACCACCCTTCTCCACGAATTGGAACGCACCGGCGGACGCTACGGCCTCCAGACCATGTGTGAGGGCGGCGGTCAAGCCAACGTGACAATCATAGAAAGACTGTGAGACAGGCGATTCGACGAATAGGCGATTGGTACGCGTACACGATCTAGCGTTGCAAAACAATTCGACGAGGACCTGACATCCTCATTTGCCCGGATCCGGGGACAAATGGCGCTTCAAGAAAAGCACTGGATCGACTCGCTTACTTCAAGGGGGTGACAGCGGTCACTCTGGAAGCTAAGTTGACACACGTCAACAAGTTTCGATACCTGTCAGGAGTACGCATGTCCCCCTCATCCGAGACGGCCAAGACCACGGTGGTGATCGGTGCCGCCTCCGGTCTCGGTGCCGCGATCGCCGAGCACCTGCGTTTACATGGCCACCACGTCATTGGCGCCGATCTGGTGAGCAGTGAGTCGATACTCCCGGTGGACGTCGCCGACGAGGCAACGGTGCAGGGCCTATTCGAGAAAATCATTGATGAACGCGGCTCGTTCACCGGCGTGGTGAACTGTGCCGGCACGAGCACTCTGTCGCCCGTGGTCAACCACGACTCGGCCGAGTTTCGGCGAATCCTGGACATCTCCTTGGTCGGCGCATTCCATGTGCTCAAGCACGCCGGAAGCCGCGTTGCCGAGGGCGGATCGTTGGTCACCCTGGCCTCGCTCAACGGGACCCAACCCGGATCGGGGCTGGCGGCTTACTGCACAGCCAAGGCCGGGCTCCTGATGCTCTCGAAGGTGACGGCTCTGGAGTTGGCTCCGCGGCAGATCCGGGTAAACACGGTCTCTCCCGGTCTCGTTGTCACGCCGTTGACCTCGCCGGCCATGGAGATCCCCGGTGTGCGTGAGGACTACGTCGAGAACACGCCGCTGGGACGCTCAGGGACGGGACTGGAGATCGCGGCCGCGTGTGAGTACCTGCTGTCCGACGGTGCGGCGTGGACAACCGGCGAGGACATGCAGGTCAATGGCGGTGCGCACTTGAAGCGCTACCCTGACCTGCTGGGTCTCATCGAGAAGGCCTTCGGATGAGCCGCACTGGGTCTGCGGGCGCGGACGGCGCCGATCCCTACCGAGGCCGTTTTGTAGGGCGCGCCGCGCTGGTGACCGGGGCAGGGTCCGGCATCGGGGCCGCGTTGGCCGCAGCGCTGGTCAAGGCTGGCGCGTATGTCGTCTGTACCGACCTCGACCAGGTGGCTGCGCGACGCACTGCTGCGGCACTGGGGCCGCGGGCTCGTGCCGAGGCGCTTGACGTCACCGACCCCGAGCAGGTGCTGGCAGCCGTGGACCGGGTGGTCGCCGAGCACGGTCGGATCGACCTGATCTTCAACAACGCCGGCATCAACTTCGGCGGCGAGGCCGAGCACCTCACCCTGGCCCAGTGGAATCAGATCATCGACGTGAACCTGCGTGGCGTGGTGCATGGCATCCATGCGGCCTATCCGAAGATGATCGCCCAGGGCCATGGTCACATCGTCAACACGGCCTCGGCTGGTGGCCTGATGGCAGCCGGTCTGATCACCAGCTACGTCGCCACGAAGCACGCAGTGGTCGGACTCTCGCTCGCGCTGCGTACCGAGGCGGCGGCCAAAGGCGTGGGTGTCACCGTTATCTGTCCGGGGGCGGTCGATACCCCGATCTTGGACAAGGGTTCGATAGACGACTTCGTGGGCCGTGACTACTACCTCAAGGGTCAGCGCATCAAGACCCCGTACTCGCCGGCGAAGCTCGCCGATGAGGTGCTGGCGGCCGTCACCGGGAATATGGCGATCCTGGTCGCGCCGCGATCGGCTCGCCTGGCATGGCGGTTCAACCGGCTCGCGCCGGGACTGATGCAGCGCTCGTCGATCTTATTCGTGGCTCGACAGCGCAAGTGGCAGGCTCAGCGAGCCCACAAGGCGGAGAAGACGGCCGCTCGCTGACCGCCGATGACATCAGCGGATTGCACTGTGCCGCAACGTCTCAGTTCGCTCTAGGGGTCAGGTGGCGCTTCAAGAAAAGCACCGCATGTTCGACGGCAGGTCCGTGGAAAGGCTTGCCCGGGAAAAGATCGAAGTGGTCGCCCGGGTAATGCCGGACCTCGGCGCGGCCCGCGAAGGCTGCCAGTGCCGCCGCGCGGGGCGGCGCTGATTGGTCGAAATCGGCGATCTGGACCAGCAGCGGGACCTTGATCTTCGAGGCGGCCTGTGCTGGTGCCCTGGTGCCGAGTTCCAGCCCGACGTCGGCGCGTACTTCGTTGCGCCACGACGGACCTGCGATCGAGTGGTAATCCTCGTAAGCACCGGGCAGCGTGAGCGCGCCGGGCTGCCCCGGCTTGCCGACGACAGGCAGCATCGTGGGTTTGCCGGCGTTGGCCCGCACGCGCGCAGCTATCCCCTTCCCAGTGGCCTTGAGCAGGTTCAATGGGCCGTGCGCGGCAAGGGCGTGCCGCATGGCCGCCACACCGTCGACCATCGGCACCACAGAGATGACAGCCGCAATGTCGCCACGGTCGGCGGCCACCTGGAGTACGTGGCCGCCAGCCAGTGAGACGCCCCATAGGACGATCCGCTGCGGATCGACGCCGGGGAGCTGCGCGGCAGCGTCGACCGCCGCCATCCAATCCTCGACTTGACCGGCCAAGGACACGGTCTGGCGCTCGTCGCCGCCGCTGGTGCCGAAACCGCGGTAGTCGAAGGTGAAGGCGTCCAGCCCGGTTGCGGCGAACGCCTCGGCAAAGCCGTCGAGACCTGAATCTCGGGTGCCACCCAAGCCATGGGCCAACACGACGACCGGGCGACCGGCCGCCGATGCCAACGCGTCGCTGCGAGCCGAGAAGTGGGTGCCCTCGCAGCGTGTACCCGCCACCGTGAAGCCGACGACACTCGTTGCTGCGGCGGGCAAGGTTTCGGTCATGGTGGTGTCGTTCTCATTCATGCCTGGCTCCAAAGGTGTTGAACGGGAGTGAATGTGCACGGGTTCGCGGTTCAGGAAAGGGGATAGGTGCCGTAGATGGAGCGCACCCAGATGCTGGTGACCACCTCGACATGGAGGTCATGGTCGGGGCACGAGCCGATCACTCGACGCTCCATGTTGCGGTCGTTGACGTCGAGCAGAACCGCAGCCAACGTTCGTGCGTCGACTCCGTCCGGTGCCCGGCCGGCAGCGCGTTCGGCTTCGATCATGGCGGCTACGGACTCTTCGAACGAGACCCGGTCGGCCTCCCACATCTTGCGGATGGACGGGTTGGTGGCTCGGGCCTCCAGCACGGCGCGGTAGAGATGCTCGTGCCGCTCGGTCACAGTGAACAGGTGCGAGATGCTCTTACTGATGCGCTCGTTCGGGTCGCGAGCGACGTCGGTCAACCAGGCTCCGGCCTCGGCCGCTTCCTCGTAGATGACTTCCATCAGGGCGCCGACCGCAGCCGCCTTGTTCTCGAAGTAGAAGTAGAACGCAGAGCGTGTGACCCCGGCGCGACGGGACAGGTCGGCGACGTTGATCGACTCGACACTGTCCACCTCCCGCAGGGAATCATCGAGCGCCGTCAGCAGCGCACTTCGGCGCGCGTCTCCTTTCGACAGGCTCCTTTGAGCAGCGATCCGAGCGTTCATCGAGGAACCCGGGCCCGGCCGATCGGCAGTTCCTTCGTCCGCAATTGGTGCTCATAGACGAAGTAGTCCAATTGCTGAGTGTGACGCGCGGTTGGAACCATGTGCCCAAGGTACAGAGCCTCGTCCTGCGCAATGACCCGCTTCATGTCTGCGACCGAAGGGAGCGAGTACTGGCCGACCAGGTAGGCGCCGAGAATTCGGGTCTGGGCCTCCACGAACGGGAACAGCGTCGGGGTGGACTGCGCGAATCCGATGAACGCAAGGTCGTCGATGCCGGGGGAGAACATCCGCTTGTACAAGCTGATGTGGTTGGCCTTGGCCGAGAAGAACTCCGGGTCGAAGAACGGGAACGTGATGTTGTAGCCGGTGGCGTAGATGATCACGTCGAAGTCAGCGCTGGTGCCGTCCTCGAAATGCACGGTCTTGCCGTCCAGACGCTTCAGATTGCCCTTGGCGGTCAGATCGCCCGATCCCAGACGCAGCGGCAATTCCACCGACTGGGTGGGGTGTGCCTCCATGAATTTATGGTTCGGCTCCGGCAACCCCATGTCCGAGGGATATCCATTCTGCATGGGCGCCACCTTGGAGATGACCTTGCGTTGCCACTTCAGCGGAATGTGCGGCGAGGTCTTGAAGCCCATGTCCGCGGGCTTTCCCCTGATGTACTTGGGCACGATCCACGCACTCGAGCGAGTGGAGATCACGACCTCGTTGTCGAGGGTGCGGCTGGATAGTTCGACGGCGATGTCAGCAGCCGAATTGCCGATGCCGACCACCAGAATTCGCTTGCCGCGCAGGTGCAATGGCTGTTCTGGGTCGACGTAGTGGTGCGAGTGAAAGCTCTCCCCGGTGAACTCACCGTCGAACTCCGGCAACCGAGCGTCCCAGTGGTGACCATTGCCGACCACCAGAAAGTCGAACTCACGAGTCGAACCGTCCTGCAGGTCCAGTTCCCATCCGCCGCCAGGCTTGCGACGCGCACTGCGGACGCCGTTGGAGAACTCGATGTTCTTCTTCAGGTCGAAGGCCTCGGCATAGTCCTCCAGATACTCCTTGACCAGCGTGTGGTGTGGGAAGTCCGGGTAGCTCTCGGGCATCGGAAAGTCCCGGAACGACAGTTGGTATTTGGAGGTGTCGATATGCAAAGACTTGTAGGCGCTCGACATGCCGTTCGGGTTACCGAAGGCCCAGTTGCCACCGATACGATCGGACATTTCGAAGCAGGTGTGCGGAACGCCGTAGTCGTCGAGCATCTTGCTTGCGGTGAGTCCGGAGATCCCTGCGCCGATGATCGCAGTGGTGGGCTTATCGAACTTTGTGGTCATGATCGACTCGCTTACTTCAAGGGGGTGACAACGGTCACTTTAGGTGCTAATTTGACGGACGTCAAGAATTTGAGTCGCCCTAGGGCATCAATTGTCGACGCTTTTCTCTGCTACCAACTTCAGAGTGTCGAGATCTCGGATTGCCTGGCAACCGCGCTCGATCATGGACACGAACATGTCGTCACCACGAGAGGAGTCGACTGCGAAGGCGCATCCGAGCGAGGGCATCAGCAATGCTTGAATCATTCCGAATCTGTAATCTTGCCAGCAACTTTCGAGCTCGAATCCGGGAATCTCGTACCCGCTCAGCGCGGCGTGATAAGTATCGACGACGTTGCGCTCGATGGACCTGCGCAGCTCGGTTCGAACGCTGGTGCCCATGAAATAGGCGAGATCCCGCGCGGGTAGCCCGACACTCAGGGTCTGCCAATCCACAACTGAAATCTCATCGTTGGCGGGGTGAAAAAGTATGTTGTCGAGACGGTAGTCACCATGAAGCAAACTGAAGCGTCCGAAGTCTGCCAGCAGCCATGGGGTCACCAGGCTCATTGCCGCGGTGAGGGTTTCGACGTCCGCACTGCTGAGTCGTGCCGCCAGCTTCTCGGCGGTGAGGCCCGCACTCATGACACAGACGTCGCCCAGTCCTTTCGCGCCGGCAGCGTCGAGCGATGTCATGGCAAGCCCATCGAATGTAAGCCATTCCGGAGCATTCCACGTCGGGCCATGCAGGCCGGCGATTGCAGCACCGGCAAGCTTCGCTTCCCGTTCGCTACAGCCCGCGATCTGATCTCCCTGCTCTTTGGGCGCTTGATCTGCCAGCAGGAGTGCATAGTTCAACGAATCGTCGGTAATTTCGCAGTGAAAGGACCGAGGCACGGGGATCTGCACCTTGTCGGCCACCGACGCGTAGAAGGCGCATTCGCTTCGGTAGCCGAGAGCTACCCGTGCGCGGCTTTCGTCGTCCACTACGGGCAACTTGATGACGAACGTGGTCGGCAATCCGGCGGGGTTGGCTGAATAGGTTGCCGAGATTCGGTACGTAGCACCGGTCTGACCTGTGCCGATGGGATCGACGATGACATCGCTTACCCGGATTTCCTCATCCCTTGGGGCGAGCACGCCAGTGAGCCAGGTGCTGGTTACCTCGTCTGGAAAGCGGGGGATCGATACGGGTGTGCTCACTGTGGGTCCCTTCCACGGAACTGGCTCTTGGTGTCTACTGGGCGCACTGGCGTGAATCGCAACCGGCGCATGGGGTTTGATGTGACATTTGACGCTCGTCAATTAAGTTAGATGAGCATCGGCCAATAGGCAAGGGTGTCTTTGTTGTCTGACGGTGCACGTCCGGAAGAGTCGGACAAGAAGTTCGGGGCCGGAAGGGTATTGCATACGAGACCTAGGGCAACTAGCTTAATTGACGACCGTCAAATCCATTGGTCGAGCGGCAAGAATCCTGTGGATGGTCCGCGTCGCCTGATGCAAGAATCGGAGAATCGAGTATGGCGTCGAGCGCACGAGTCCTGGATGAACTGGGCTACTACTTACTGGCGGGTGCCGGGAGCGACGGGCCCGCAACGTTGATGGACGAGGCCCGACTCGGCGAGGAAATGGGCTTCGGGACCGCCTGGATCTCCGAACGCTGGAATGTGAAGGAAGCGTCGTCACTGTCCGGCGCTGCGTGCGCGGTCACCAACCGAATGTGCATCGGCACCGCAGCGACCAATCACAACACACGGCACCCACTCGTCACGGCGTCGTGGGCGACGACTCTGCACCGACTCTCGGGTGGGAGGTTCACGCTCGGGATCGGACGCGGCATAGCAGCGATGGGCGGCGCGTTCGGGGTGCTGTCAGTGACCACGGCGATGATGGAGGATTGGGCCCAGATCACCCGAAGGCTGTGGCACGGTGAAGTCATCGTCAATCATGATGGGCCGCTAGGTAAATGGCCGGTACTGTTCCTGGATTCCGATTTCGATGAAGACATCCGCTTGGCGATAGTCGCTTTCGGCCCCAACACCCTGAAGTTGGGCGGCCGAGAATTCGACGACGTCGTTCTGCATACCTACTTCACTCCCGAGACACTTCAACGTGCGGTGAAGACGGTGAAGACGGCAGCGGAGCAGGCCGGCCGAGATCCGGACAGTGTCAGGGTGTGGTCGTGCTTGGCGACGGTCGGTGATCACCTACCCGAGGAATTACGTGTGAAGAAGACCGTTGCTCGGTTGGCGACCTACCTGCAGGGCTACGGAGATCTCATGGTGAAGACCAACAACTGGGATCCGGCTGTACTGCAACGTTTCCGTGCCGACTCGGTGGTGACCTCGATCGCCGGGGGCATCGACAGCAAAGCCACGAAGGATCAGCTGGAACACATCGCGACGTTGTTGCCCGAGGAGTGGCTGGAACCATCTGCGACCGGTACAGCAGAACAGTGCGTCGACCGTATACGCGAGGAGTTCGACTACGGCGCAGATGCGGTGATCCTGCATGGCGCAACTCCGCAGGAGCTCGCGCCGATCGTGGAGGTCTATCGCGAAACCAGCTGATGAACGAGCTATGCCGGCTCGATGGGGTGAACCATCGGCCGGCATAGCCCGCGCAATCTACAGATCCGGGGCCGTCAGTGCTCCTACTATCAGCATTGGGGAAGATCGATGCTGATAGTAGGAGTGTCCACTAGCGGCTGGACCGGAACCGTAGCTTCACCGGAAACGGAAGGCTCCTCCAGTTCCCAAGTGACAGTCGAGGATTCACCGGGCGGGATCGTGACGTACGCAGCCTGGACGGGTCGACCCAGCTCGGTACCCTTCTGGACCGAGAAGGCGTTGACGCCGTCGACCTTCATACCGGTGATCTTGGCGCCCTGCGTTCCGTACAGGTAGGCAATCGACTCGTTGGTACCGTACGGGACACCGGGCTGGAAAGTGCTGGCCACGTACTGGGTCAGTCCGTCCGAGTTCACGGTGTTGGTCAGTGTCGCGGTCACCGTCGACTTACGGGTCGGTCCGGTGCACGATTCCGCGGTGTACGAGATATCGCGGGTCAGGTAGTAGTCGAGTTTGTTTCCGCCTGCGTTGTTGACGATCACGTTGGCGTACGGTGCAGGATCGTCCGGGAGTGTATGGCCGACCTTCGTCCCCGCCAGTATTTCCTGCTCGGCGGGATCTGCGCTCCACACCGAGATGCGTCCCTCGCTGCCTGCCCGGCCGACCGCGTCGAGCAACTTGCGGGTCGGAGCGACACCGGTCGTCATCTTCGATACGACAGCCTGCGAGATTTCCTGCAGGTAGTTCTTGCGGGCGAGCTGATCTTCGCCGAACCGGGCGTATGCAGTGGACAACGTCACCTCGACCACGTTGTCACCGGAAATGACTTCGCCGTCGGCGAGCGTGACCGGGCCGGTCGCGTCGAGGATGTAGCCGAGTGCGACTGGGTCGGTAGCGATGGCGCCGTCGAGCTTTTCACCGGTCTGCTCGGCCCACATCGAAGTCCAGATCTGGCCGGCGTACGGAAAGTGCGGGCTCGCATTGGAATTGCGGAAGTCGGTCGTGGTGTTACGTGGTCCCCACAGTGCGGTGTACTCGGGGCCGAGGTCGATCGGCTGCTCCGCGAACTCCAACTCGCGATTGCTGCCGAGGGTATCGACACGGGCAGTTCCGTTGTCGGCGCGCACAATTCCAAATCCACCGAGTAGACCGCCCGTGCCGCGTGCCTCGGCGTTGGTCTGGAAGGCAAGGAAGTAGGAGCGGGGACCGTCGGCACCCATCATCGAAGGCACGATCCGGCTCGCCGTGTAGGTGTTGGTCAGCAACCCCGACAGGTCGTGGGTCTGATTCTCGAGCTGCACACGGGCGTCGTCGACCACACCGAGATAAGCGGGTGCCTCGATTGCCTGAGCCTGCGCGTAGAGGTCCTGTGCCGCGGCGGATGTCTCCGCGAGGATCGGCTCGGCGTCGGTGAGCGACTGCAAGTTCACTCGGCCGCCTCCCTCGATGACGTTGTCGGGGGAGATGCTTGCACTCGCCTGCGCCGCAGGTTCGAGAACGTCGACAGCGAGGCCTCGGACGACATCGGTGATCTCGACGATCGTCTCGAGGGGACTGCCGAGCACTGGGATTGCTGCAACGATCGTGAACGGCAGCGACGACGCCGCGCTCTGGGCTTTGTCCGCGGACTCGCTCGCCTCGGCGGCAGCGGCCTGCGCTCCCGGCACATCGCCGTCGAGCAGCGCGTTCTTGGCGGAGTTCGCGGCGTCCCGCGTTGTCTCCAAATTGGACTTCGCCGTCACGGCCTCGTATGCCAGCCACGCGAGGAAGGCGAGAACGATGACCAGAACGATGCCGACACCCAACAGGACGGGGCGCTTGTTCTTGCGCGACGGCGGGCGGGTCTCGGTGCCAGAGGTCATGTCGACGGGGCTCCTGATGCTAGGGATGGTTCGAGTGAAGGGCGAGGTATTGCGAAAAGAAGATATTCACGCCCGTGGGAAGACTAGTGCGTCGACGTCGGCAGTGGGTATTGAGGTAGTGGGTAATTCGATTGAATGATCGACGGTGTCGGCAATTAATACGATTGTGTAAATGAAGGGACTTGTCGGCGCCGAGATCGTAACGTAATGATGGTTACCGACGATAAAAGTTCGTCGGTCTCGGGGAAGATCGTCTCGTTCGGAGAGGGGAGTCGGGAGAGTGATCCGCGGTAGTTCGGGAGGGTGCGGTTCGGATTCCCCGATACCACAGCAGGGCGGATCGGCGGGTCCCGCGCGGCTCGATCCGGTGCAATCTGCGACCAAGGTCATATTCGACAGGGTTCTGGCCGCAACAATTCTGATAGTCCTGGCGCCGGTATTCCTCGGATGCGTGATTCTGACCAGTGGGGCCGAGGGTGAGCCGACGTTCGCGTCCTCGACGCGCATCGGTCGCCGGGGCGTCAATTTTCGGCTCCTGAGCTTCAGGGCATCCCCTGAGCAGCGGCTCGGCGTACTCCTGACGAGGCTCGGGATGGACCATCTGCCCGAGCTGATCAATGTTCTCCGTGGCGACATGAGCTTGGTCGGACCGCGACCCGCCGCGGATCGACCCGACATTCACGAGGGGGAAGTGCCGGTTGACTGCCGTCCGGGGATTACCGGGCTTTGGGTGTTGGCGCCCCGCGCGGACATCTCCGGACCGGAAGCGGCGATGCTCGATCGCCGCTATGTGGACTCGTGGTCGCTCGCCCGCGACATCCGCATCCTGTACCGGACAGTTGCCGCAGTACGGTACGGCCCCTGAATGGCTGAAAATATTCAGGGAAGTAACCAGAAACAAGCGGAATGGCGCTTTTCAATACGAGTCACCTAGTTTTCGCCGAAATGCACTGCGTCCACAACGGTTAATATCTCGGAAGTCGCATTGGATAAGTGGAGCAAATACCTCCGGTCCACTAGTTTGTAATTGGGCGCTACTGATCGACGTTGCTTCCGCAACGTTCTTCCGGAGTGAAGATTGTGCCGCCGGCGCAGAGGACCGTGAGGAGGGGTAGCAGAAGTGTCGTCAGTGGAAGGTGCCCCCAGCGGGATCGACTGGTTCCCGCTGTCGCCCGCTCAGCTCAACATCTACTTCGCGCAGAAGCTGGCGCCGGGAGTTCCGTTCACCATCGCGCAGTTCGTCGAGATCCGTGGCGAGATCGACCCCGCCACGTTGATCCGGGCAACCGACATCGCGTGCCGCGAGCTCGAATCGCCTGGCGTGCGTTTGGGTGAGAACGACGGCCAGCCATACCAGTGGTTCGACCTCAACGTTCCCTACGCGATGATCTATCGCGACCTTCGTGACGAGAGCGACCCCGTCGGCTACGCCCACCACTACATGGACGAGCAATACAGAAAGCCCGTCGACTTGGTCCGCGATCAACTGATCGCCTCGGAGATCATGCAGGTCGGCGAAGCACACTACTTCTGGTACAGCCGAGCTCACCACGTCGTCATGGACGGCTTGGGTGCAATTTCGGTTCAGGAGCGCACCGCCGCGGCATACACGGCCCTGCTGACCGGCGCCGACGTACCCAAGACCCGCGCCGTCGGTGTCCGGGCGATCTACGACTACGAAACCGCCTACGTCGGTTCCACGCGCTATGAAGCCGACCGCGAATACTGGGTCGGCCGACTCGACGGTCACGCCGATGCGCCACGTCTTGCCGGCACCCCGCATTCCGGTGCGGCGGTGCCCAGTGCCGTATCGATCAGCGTCGGCGCAGTGCTCGACGACGAGCTCACCGACGCAATGGCCGCGCTGGCCCAGCGCTACAACTCCTCCGACGTCCCCGTCGTGCTCGCGACGTTCGCGCTGTACCTCGCGCGGATGACCGGCACCGACGACGTCATGCTCAGCCTCCCCGTCTCGGGCCGTGCGACCACCAAACTGCGTGACTCCTCCGGAATGATGTCCAATATCGTGCCGCTGCGGATCGGTGTCGACCCGGACGTCACCATCGAGGAACTACTGCGTCGCATCCAGGTCGAGCTCACCGGTGCGCTGCGGCATCAGCGGTTCCGCGTCGAGGACATGCAGCGTGAAACCGACGGCGGGTTCGAGGGCAGTACCTCCGCCGGCCGCGGAGCTTTCGGCCCGACCGTGAACATCATGATGTACGACAGCACAATTCGGCTCGGCGACGTCATCGGCGAATACCGTGTGCTCTCCAGCGGTCCGATCGACGACATGATGGTCAATGTTTACCCGGGGGTCGCCGGCGCCAGTACCCGCGTCGACTTCCTCGGTAACCCCGCGATCTACAGCACCGAGGAACTGAGCACGCACCATCAGCGGTTCCTCGGTCTGCTGCGTACCGTTCTCGCGGCACCGGACGGGTTGCCGCTCGCGGACCTGAAAGTGCTCTCGCCCGCCGAAGAGGAAGCTCTGCTCGCGGTGGATTCGCAGGGTCCACCACCTGCTCTGCTGCCCGAGTTGCTGCGGGACTCTGCCGTTGTCCGCTGCGCCGGGCAGGAACTCGCGGGCGTCGAATTCGTCTCTCGTGCACGCCATATCGCGGGTCAGCTTGCGCCTTTCCTTGCCTCGCCAGAGACTCGGATCGCGATCGCGCTGGACCGCTCGATGCACTCCGTGCTGGCCCTGTGGTCCGTATCGGTAGCGGGCGCATCGTTCGTGCCCGTCGATCCGCACGATCCGACCGACCGGTTGACCTCCATGCTCAGTAGCACCGGAGTGCGGGTCGGCATCACCGAACGCGCACTGCTCGGCACGCTCCCCGACACAGTCGAGTGGCTGGCCATCGAAGACCTTCTCGACGCCGAACCCCTACCCTTTCAAGCTCGACGGGTTCACCTCGACAACGAGGTGTACGCCATCCACACCTCCGGTTCGACCGGAAAGCCCAAGGCCGTCAGCGTCGGTCACCGCGGGCTCGCGCAGCTGGCATCAGCGGTCGTGGATCGGTACTCGGTCTCATCGGACTCGCGGGTACTGCACCTGGCCTCACCGGTGTTCGATGCGTCCATCCAGGAAATCCTGGCGGCGTTCGCTGCCGGTGCCACGCTCGTCATCGCGCCCGCCGACGTGTACGCGGGCCCCGCGCTCGCCGACCTCCTGGCCGAGGAACGCATCACGCACCTCATTACCTCCCCGACCGTCCTCGCGACGCTCGAACCGCTGGACGTCAAAGGCCTCGAGGTATTCGACGTGGGCGGTGAAGTATGCCCGCCCGCACTCCGCGACCGGTTCGCCGACGCCGGCCCCGACATGCTCGACGCTTACGGCCCGACCGAGGCAACCGTCCTCGCCACGCTTTCCGCACCCATGGGCGTCGGAAAACGGATCACCATCGGTGGCCCGCTTCCCGGCGTCCGCGCGCTCGTACTCGACAACCGGTTGCGGCCCGTCCCGTACGGCGGAATCGGCGAACTCTATCTCGGTGGTGACTCTCTCGCGCGCGGATACGACGGGCAACCCGGCGTCACCGCGAGCCGTTTCGTAGCAGATCCGGCTGCGCCCGGTCGAAGGCTCTATCGCACAGGCGATCTGGTGCGATGGTCGATCTTCGGCACGTCACTCGACTACCTGGGCCGCGCCGATCAGCAGCTCCAGCTACACGGCCGACGGGTCGAACTCGGGGAAATCGAATCGGTAGCACTGCAACTGGCGGGTGTCGACGCCGTTGCCGTCGACGTTCGTGACGACCACCTCGTCGCGTACGTCGTCGGTGAGACCGCAGACTTGAGTGCGCACCTGCGCGGCGTGCTTCCGGCGTGGATGGTTCCGGACCGCATCGTCGAACTCGATGCGCTACCCCTCTCGGTGAGCGGCAAGCTCGACCGCCGGGCACTACCCGACCCGGCGCCGACCACGGTCACCGAATACGTTGCCCCGCAGACCGATACCGAACGTGCTGTCACCGCCGTGTTCGCCGAGGTGCTGGACGTACCGATCGTCGGCCGCACGCACTCGTTCTTCGAGCTCGGTGGCGATTCGCTGAGCGCGACGCGAGTGGTGGCCAGGCTCGGCTCCGCGGTCACGCTGCCCGTCCTGTTCGACGCCCCGACGGTCGCTGCGATCGCGGTTGCCATCGATTCGGCTGTCGATCAGCGGGATTCGCTCGATCTGCTCGACACCGTGCTCCCCGAGCGGGTGTCGCTGTCGTACTCGCAGCAGCGCATGTGGTTCCTCAACCAGTTCGATTCGGCATCGCCCGCATACAACATGCCGGTGGCCGTGCGGTTGCCTTCGGGTGGAGACTCGAGCCTCGTCGTCGCTGCACTGCGGGACGTGCTCGAACGGCACGAGTCGCTGCGCACCTACTTCCCCGACGACGGCAACGGCCCACGCCAGGTAGTGCTGCCCACAGCCGGAGTTCTGCCCGAGATTCTCACCAGCGAAGTAGGACCCGGCGAACTCGACGGCGCGATCGCCGAGCTGGCATCGAAGGGTTTCGACGTCGCTGCCGAGGTCCCCATCCGCGCGTCGCTGCTCGCCGTCTCCTCGCATGAGGGTTTGTCCGAGGCGACGGTGGTCGTCATCGTCATGCATCACATCTCGGTCGACGGGTGGTCGATCGATCCTCTCGTCCGCGATTTCACCGTCGCCTACGCCGCACGCTCCGCCGGGCATGCTCCCACGTGGTCACGCCTGCAAGCCCAGTACAGCCAGTACGCGGTGTGGAACAGAGCTGTGGTCGACTCCGCCGCCGAGGATCAATTGCGTTATTGGACAATCGCACTCGATGCGCTGGATCGGCCCAGTGCGGAACTGCCGACCGATCGCCCGCGCCCGGCCGCGCAGTCGATGCAGACAGCAGGCGTCCCCCTCTCCATCGGCACCGAAGTGCACGCACAGATTCGTTCTCTCGCGCTCGGTGAGAATGCGACGACGTTCATGGTCGTCCATGCCGCACTTGCACTGACTCTGAGTCGCTTCAGCGATTGCGACCGTACCGTCCTGGGTTCACCCTCGGCCGGTCGCGGGCACGCAGCGCTCGACGACATGGTCGGAATGTTCGTCGGCACCGTGCCCTTGGCGGTCGAGGTGGACCGCGGCGGCACCTTCATCGAACTCCTCGGGACCGTTCGGCACGCAGATCTCGACGCGTTCGCACACTCCGACCTGCCGTTCGAGCGGATCGTCGACGCCCTGAGCGCCGATCGATCCCTCGACCGCCACCCGCTGTTCCAAGTGATGCTGGCTTTCGACAATGCCCGCCATCAGTCGATCGAGGACCTCCCGGTCACCGTGCTGCCCATCTCCACACACACCTCCGAATTCGACCTCAACGTCGTCGTCACCGAAACCGCCGACGGTATCGCGGGCGACATCGAATACGCGAAAGACCTGTACGACCGGGAGACCGTCGAACGCTTCGCTGCAGCCTTCGTGAGTGTTCTCGAAGCAGTCGTGGAGAACCCGTCCGTCGTGGTGGGAGATATCGAACTCGCGTCTCTGCCTTCACAACCCGAGCGGAGCGCGAAGGGAACACTCCTGGACGTGCTGACAATCGAGATGCCCGACCGAATTGCACTCGACGGCGAATCGACGCTGACCTACCGCGAACTGGACAGCCGTTCCAACCGGTTGGCGCGCCTGCTGATCGACCGCGGCGCCGCACCCGAGACCACCGTGGCACTCTCGCTCGCACGATCCGCGGAGTACATCGTGGCCCTGTGGGCAGTGGTGAAGTCCGGCGCTGCGTTCCTTCCGGTCGATCCGAGCTACCCGGCTTTGCGACGCCAGCAGATCCTCACCGGCACCCACCTGGGCTTCGGCGGTGTCGAAGAGGGCGTGCTGTGGCTTGACGAGGCTGCCGCAGACGCTTTCGACGACAGCCCGCTGGTCGACGCCGACCGCGCTGCGGCAGTGCTCCCTGCCCATCCGGCCTATGTCATTCACACCTCGGGATCCACCGGCGTACCGAAGCCCGTGACGGTGACGCATGAGGCTGTGTATGCACTTGCGCAGCAGGTAGTTTCGCGCTACGACGTCACCGCTTCCTCGCAGGTGCTACACGGGTACTCGACGAACTTCGACGCAGCCGTGCTGGAACTGGTGCTGGCCTTCGGAGCTGGTGCCACCATGGTTCTCGCGCCCACCGAGATACTCGACGGGGACGAGATGGCTCGGTTCCTCACTGCCCACTCCGTCACCCACTATCTCTCCACACCGGCCTTGCTCGCCACCGTGCCCCCGGTTGCCGGTGTCACCACCGTGGCCGTCGGCGGCGACGTCCTGGGAAGCGCAGTGGTCGACGACTGGGCACCGGGACGGCGAATGCTCAACGCGTACGGCCCTTCCGAGGCCACCGTCGTCGCCACGCTGACCGACCCACTCGACGCCGGAGATCGTGTCACCATCGGCACACCGCTGCCGCACGTGTATGCACTCGTGCTCGACACTCGCCTACGGCCGGTCCCGGTCGGTGGCGTCGGCGAGCTGTACCTCGGTGGCAGTGGCGTTGCGCGCGGCTACCGCGCTCGCCCCGCACTGACCGCGGAGCGCTTCGTCGCAGGCCCCAGCGGACAGCGGCTCTACCGGACCGGCGATCTCGTCCGCTGCGAGGAATCCGCTGTGCTCGACTACCGTGGCCGCGGCGACTCGCAAGTCCAACTGCGCGGTGTACGCGTCGAACTCGGCGACGTCGAATCCGCCCTCACCGCACATCCCGCAGTCCAGGGTGCGGTCGCCGACGTCCGCGACGGCCGAATCGTGGCCTGGGCCGTCGGGGCCGAGGAGCGCGAACTCGCACCGTGGTTGCTCGAACGGCTACCACTGTCGATGGTGCCCGCCGTGATCGTCGCGGTCGATCGCATCCCCGTCACCGCCAACGGCAAGGTCGACCTCTCCGCGCTGGTTGCACCTGCCCCGGTAGCCGGAGACCACTCGGCAGCCCGAACGCTGGCCGAGGAAGTCATCCTCGGGATCTTCGCCGACGCCCTCGACGTCGTCGATCCCGCCGCCGACGCCAATTTCTTCGTGCTCGGTGGTGATTCACTGAGTGCCACGCGCGCAACCGCACGCATCGGCGCCGCGCTGGGCACCCACGTTCCGGTTCGGACACTGTTCGAAGCGCCGAGCGCCCGCGCCCTCGCCGCGGCAATCGACATGCTGTCGGAGGCGTACGTCAGCCCGCCCGCGCTGGTGCATCGTGCGCAGGCACGCGATCACGGGGCCCTGTCTCCCGCCGAGCGACGAGTGTGGTTACAGAATCGGTTCGACCCCACCTCTGCCGCTTACAACATCGCGTTCGCACTGCCGCTACCCGCGGACACCGACCTCGCGGTTCTTCGAGCCGCGATCGTCGACGTGCTCGAGCGTCACCTCCCGCTGCGCACCGTCTACCCGTCCACCCCGGACGGCCCGGTCGCCATGCTGCTCGACGCCGAGATCGTCGTCTCCTCGATCGACGGTCGCCACGCCGACGCGAAGCTGCTGGCCGAAACTGGATTCGACCTGACCGTCGAGCCCCCCGTGCGGCTCAACGTCGTACGCAATGTCGGTGAGATGTCGTTGGTGGTCGTCGCCCATCACATCGCCGTCGACGGACTCTCGCTCACACCGCTCGCGCGCGACGTCTCCACCGCGCTGACCGCCAGGGCGGCAGGGCTGCAACCAGAGTTCACACCGCTGACAGTCGATTACGCCGACTACCGCCTGTGGCAGCACGACGTGCTGGACTCGGTCGCAGCCGAACAGCTCGCCTACTGGCGGCGTACCCTTGCCGGCCTGCCGGACTACCTCGAGCTACCGACCGGTACCCCGAACCCCTTGGAGAACGCGACACCCATCGCGTTCGAACTCGACGCTGCCACCCTCGCCGACCTCCGCAGCCTTGCGAACCGGCTGGGCGCAACACTGTTCGTGGTGATCCACGCCGCCCTGGCCGCCGTGCTCGCCGAAGCCAGCGGCACCGCGGACATCGCCATCGGCACCCCGGTATCGGGACGCTCCGAACCCGCGCTCGACGACCTGGTCGGCATGTTCGTCGGCACCATCGTGCTCCGGACCGACGTGGCACCGAACAAGACATTCGAGCAGTTCGTCACCGACGTCCGCGACCGCGACCTCGACGCATTCGCGCACTCGGCCGTACCGTTCGACTGGGTCGTCGAAGCCGTGGAACCGACCAGAGCCATCGACTCCCACCCGCTGTTCCAGGTGCTCCTCGCCGTCGGTGCGCTGGAGATCCCGACCTTCGAACTCGGCACCGGTGAAGTATCGCCACAGCGAATCGACATCTCCGAGAACCAGTTCGACCTCGAAATCGTCATCGAGCACACCGTCGACAGGCTGAGCGGACAACTCGGTTACTCCGGCGACCGCTTCGAACGGTCCGTGTGCGTCGCTCTCGCCGAACGGCTGGAGTCGGTGCTCCGACTCGTTGCCGCACGCCCGGACATCGAACTCGGCAGCCTCGACTTTCTTGCAGCCCGCTCGGACGTCGTTTCGCACACCGACGGTGCCGAAGATCGCTACACCCTCGGCACCCTCGTGCGCCGGGCCGCCCAGACCTGGCCGGACGCAACAGCCGTCGTCGACGGCGGCGAATCACTGACGTACGCCGAACTGGACCGTCGCTCGAATGTGTTGATGGACAGCATCATCGCTGAAGGTGCGCGGCCGGGAACTCTGGTTGCCGTCGCGCTGCCGCGGTCCGCCGATCTCGTAGCGGCACTGTGGGCCGTCGCCAAGAGCGGGGCCGGTTACCTGCCGATCGACCCGAACCATCCGGCCACACGCATCGAGGAAATCCTCGAACACGCCCAGCCCGTCACCGGCATCACCAGGGCGTCCCTTGCTCCCGTCGGTGGACGCTGGGTGACGGTCGACGGCTTGGCGAGTTCCCCCGAATCAGTCTTGCCTCGCTCGTATGTCGAAGACACGGCATATCTCGACGACACCGCGTACGTCATCTACACCTCGGGTTCGACGGGCGCCCCCAAGGGAGTGCGCGTGACACATCGGGGCATCGCGAATCTGGTGCAGAGCCAACGCGATACGTTTGGAGTCGATACCGAATCTCGGGTCCTGCAGTTCGCATCCCCAGGTTTCGACGCCTCGATCTTCGAAATGCTCCTCGCCTGCGGTGTCGGTGCTGCCGTGGTAGTCGTGCCAGCCGAGGTCTATGCGGGACGCGAACTCGAATTGTTCATCACCAGCACCGCCGTCACACACGTGTGCCTGACCCCGACCGTCCTGCAGATCACCGACCCGGCGGCCACACCGACCGTCGACGTCGTCATCATGGCCGGCGAAGCAGCCAATACCGAACTGGTGCAACGCTGGTCGCACAGCAGCACCGTGTTCAACGCATACGGGCCGACCGAGGCCACAGTCATGGGAACCTGCACGCCCGCACTGAAACAGCTCGCCGCGGTGACCATCGGCGGACCGGTGCGCGGGTTCGACGCCGTCGTCCTCGACGCACGGCTGCGGCCCGTACCGGACAACGTGGTGGGGGAGCTGTACCTCGGCGGCCCAGGGCTGGCCGAAGGGTACCTGTCCCAGCCCGGACTCACCGCAAGCCGCTTCGTGCCGAACATGCTGGGTGACAAGAGCAAGCGCCTCTACCGAACCGGCGACCTCGTCCGATGGGTGGAGCACCGGAACACACGCGAACTCGAATACCTCGGACGCGTCGACTCGCAGGTCAAGATCCGCGGACATCGCGTCGAACTCGCGGAGGTGGAAGCGGCACTGCTGCGGCATCCCCACGTCGAACAGGCCTGCGTCCTGGGGCACGATCAGTCGCTGGCGGCCTACATCGCCGGCGACACCGATGCCGGCGCTGTCCGCGAATTCCTCACGCGCACAATTCCTGCCTACATGGTTCCCAGCTCGGTCACCGTCGTGGACACGCTCCCGATGTCGATCTCCGGAAAGGTCGACGCGCGAGCACTACCCGAACCCACGCTGGCGACCGTCGTGCATCTTGCGCCGTCGACGCCCCTGGAGTGGAGCGTGCGTGCGTCGTTCGCGGAAGTTCTCGAGATCGACGCCGACCGTATCGGCGTCGACGACAACTTCTTCGACCTCGGCGGACACTCGCTGTCGGTGGTGCGCGTGATCGACAACCTCGGCGACGAACTCGGACGTCCGGTCCCCGTCAGCTGGCTGTTGACGCACCCGACCGCGGCGTCGTTGGCGGCCAAGCTGGACGGACTCGGCGACGCCGGCGACGACGTCTTCGATGTCGTACTGCCACTGCGGGTCGAAGGCGAACAAGAGCCACTGTTCTGCATCCACCCAGCGATCGGCATCGCATGGAGCTACCTGTCGTTGCTTTCGGTCACCGACCGGCCGCTCTACGGACTCCAGGTTCCCGGCATCGCCAGCGGTGAAGCCTCGCCTGCCTCGATCGACGCGTTCGCGGCCCGATACGTGCGGGAGATCCGCGCAGTTCAGCCCACCGGGCCCTATCACCTGCTCGGGTGGTCGCTCGGTGGAGTGATCGCGCATGCCGTCGCTACCGTCCTGCAGAGCACGGGGGAGGAAGTCGCGCTACTCGCACTGCTCGACCCGCAGCTGAGCGTGCCAACTGACATGCCTGCCGACGCCGTCGACTTCGGTGTCGAGGATCTGGCGCGGCAACTGGGAGTCAACGGGTCCTCGTTCGAGGATGTCGTGGCGCAATTGCGTTACACACGAAGTGAACTCGGATTCCTCACCAGCGACCATCTTCGCAGAATGTATGCCCCGGTAGTGGCTGCTCCGCGGTGGGTAGCAGCACACCGACCCCGAATATACGACGGTGACGTCGTGTACTTTGCGGCCCGTGGATCACACGGCGCGCAGCAATGGGAACAGTACGTCGGCGGCCACCTCTCGGTCGTCCTCATCGATGCTGAACACGAAGATCTGCTGGGTGAAGCAAGCGCCCACACCATAGGCCGAGCAATCGGCATCACCTCTGTCGCGGAAGGCGTGGCGTGATGAACCGATCCAGCGCTGTCAAAAAACTCGAGCCGTATGTCGACAATGTGCAGGCGCATTACGACCTGTCCGACGAGTTCTTCGAGCTGTTCCTCGATCCGAGCATGACCTACAGCTGTGCGTACTTCGAGCGCGAGAACATGACGCTCGAGCAAGCGCAGCTGGCGAAAATCGATCTCGCGCTGGGCAAACTGGACCTGCAGTCCGGGATGACACTGCTCGACGTCGGATGCGGTTGGGGCTCGTTGGCCAAGCGTGCCGCCGAGAAGTACGACGTCGACGTCATCGGCTTGACATTGAGTCGGAACCAATACGATCACGCGCGTAAAACTGTGGCAGACCTGTCGAGTGAGCGCACGGTGGATATTCGTCTGCAGGGCTGGGAGGAGTTCGACGAGCCCGTCGACCGCATCGTCAGCATCGGCGCATTCGAACACTTTCGGCGCCAGCGGTATTCGGCGTTCTTCGACAAGTGTCGCTCGGTTCTCCCCGCAGACGGTCGAATGTTGCTGCACACCATCGTGATGCGTCCGCTCGCGGAAGTCATCGCCAGCGGGGTGGAGTTCACCCGCGACGACGCGCACTTCGTACGGTTCATCATGCGCGAGATATTTCCCGGCGGACAGTTGGCGTTGTCGGACATGGTGACCAAGAAGTCCACCGAGGCCGGATTCAGCGTGGAGCGCGAGCATGCGCTCGGACCGCACTACGCACGCACACTCGACGAATGGACCGAGCGGCTCGTCGCCGCACGGCCGCACGCCATCGCCCTGTCGTCGGAAGAGAACTACGACAGGTACATCCACTACCTCACCGGATGCTCATCGCGCTTCAAAGACGGGCGCATCGACGTCGTGCAATTCACTCTTGCGCCGGAAGTGGTGCCCGTACGAACCGAGTGAGCCTGCCTACCAAGACATTAATCCATAAGTTTTAAGCTCGACCGAAAAATATTAGGGAGCCAAGTGGAAATCCAGGACTACCTCCAGATCCTGCGAACGCGGTGGATGATCATCGTCGTCACCGTTGCCGTCGCCATCCTGGGCGCACTAGCGGCCTCACTTCTCACCACGCCGACTTACCAGTCGTGCAGTCGAGTCTTCGTCTCCACCTCCGGTGGGTCGACAGTGAGCGAAAGCTACCAGGGCAACCTCTTCGCGCAGCAGCGCGTCGCGTCGTACTCGGAGCTCGTCAAGGGTGAAACGTTGGCCGCCCGCACGATCGACGAACTCGGCTTGACCGGCATCACACCTGCCGAGTTGGCGGCCAAGGTCACCGCCACGTCGACCCCCGACACCGTTCTGCTCGATACGTGCGTCGTGGACACCAACCCCGGAACCGCACGCGATATCGCGAACTCACTCGGCAACCAGCTGACAGTCCTCGTCCGTGAGCTCGAAACCCCCGAAGACGGCGGCGCGCCTGCCTCGAGCGTCCGAGTGGTCGAGCAAGCTCAGGAATCTGCTTCACCTATCAGCCCGAAGACGACCCGCAACCTTGCCCTCGGAGCCGCAGTGGGTCTGCTCCTCGGTATCGCGCTCGCAGTCCTTCGCGACCGGCTCGACAACACCATCAAGACTCGCAAGAAGCTCGAAGCTGCCGCCAAGACAGCGCTTGTCGGCACCATCCCCTACGACAAGGCATTCAAAGAATCCTCGATCGTCTCCTTCGGGGCAACACACTCGGTGAGCGCCGAAGGCTTCCGCGAACTGCGTACCAACCTGCAGTTCCTCGAGGTCGATCATCCGCCGCGCGTCATCGTCGTCACCAGTGCAGTACCCGCTGAAGGAAAGACGACCGTCGCGGTCAACCTCGCGCTCGCTCTCGCCGAGGCAGGCCACCGCGTCGTGCTCGTCGAAGGCGATCTACGACGCCCCCGCGTGTCGAAGTACCTCGGGCTCATCGGCTCGGTCGGCCTGTCGACCGTCCTCGCCGGGCAAGCAGACATCTCCGATGTCCTCCAGCCCAGCAGCTACGAAGGACTCGACGTCCTCGCATCGGGACCATTGCCGCCGAACCCGTCGGAACTGCTCGGATCGGAAGCTTCACGCCGCGTCATCGAAGAACTGCGCACGCGCTTCGACTACGTGATCATCGACGGTGCACCACTACTGCCGGTCACCGACTCCGCACTGCTCACCACGCACAGTGACGGCGCGCTGATCGTCGCACGCTTCGGTCACACCAGCGAAAGCGAAGTGTCCCGGGCCGTCGGCAATCTCGAGACCATCGGCGCCCACGTTCTCGGCGCTGTCTTCACGATGATGCCCCTGACCCGCAAGGGTGGCGAGGGCTACTCGTACTACTACGAAACCGACAAGACCATCGCACGCCAGACACCGAGCCCGGTCACTCCGGGAACAGTCTCTGCGCAGTGGTCGGAACCCGGAGGGCCCAGTGTGCCGGTCTCGACGCAGAAGGCCGACACATCGGCTCCCGTCACCGTCACTTCGGGCCGGCGGCGCCGAGAATGAGACGTGCGATGGCCGCAGGAGCGGTGGCTGCAGCGGCCATCGCGTTCGCTGCCGGCACAGGAGCACTCGCCGGGCCGAGCGCCGTCGCAGCCCCAGGGGCGATCGTCGGACCGGGAACGGGATACGTCACCACCGGCGGCCTCGACGATCTGACCGCATGCTCCTTCGCCGCAGTCGGATACGACGCGTCGGGAACCCTCGTCGGCCTGACGGCGGGTCACTGCATCCTCTCGCCCGGCTTGCCGGTGACGCTCATCGGTAACCCCGGTGCCGGGCCGGTCGGGACTACCGTCGCCTCGCACTGGGGTCCCGACTACGGAGTCATCGCACTCGACCCCGCAAAAGTGATCCCGGTGTCCTCGGTAGGCGGCGTCACCGTCACCGGCATCGGACAAGCCGTCCCGGGCCAACCCGTCTGCAAATCCGGAGTAGCCAGCGGCGTCACCTGCGGCACCATCCGGGAAGTGCGCGGATCAGACCTCGTGACCGATACCACGACAGTGTGGGCGGACTCGGGAAGCGCACTGGTCAGCGGGACAACCCTCGTCGGCATCGCCAGCCACGCCGACGGAGTGCCCCTGCTGAGCCCCACGGTCTACGCATCGGCTCTCGAATCGGTGAACATGCTCGGTGCGCGCGGTGGAACAGGCGCGGGCTTCCGGCCGATCGGTTCCTGAGCCCGCAGTACCTGTGGTGCTGAGCATGGTGTTCCAGCTACGTCCGATATGCGCGGGATTCCGCCCGTAGAAGGCGTAATTGGAACACCATGCTCACGTGCGGGGTGCCTCGGCCTTGAAAAGTGCTACGAAAGTTTGGCGCTCTACAAGATCCGGTGCTGCGAGCGATCGGAGGACGGGCGGGATCGGTCGGCGTCGACGAACATCTGGAGGAACGACGTCGGCCGGGACTCATCGTGTTCCGATGAGGCGTTACCGGAGTCGAGGGTGCGAGGAAGATCGCGATCTATCATGGGGGCCTCCTGATTCGGTTGAACGAACGGTCTTATCGGGGGAGAAGTGACGACGGAAGGTGGTCGACGAGAAGTGCAGCAGCGCCCAGAGATTCGATGACCATTCGGGCCGGGCGGGTGGGAGCGAACACGCGCACGCTGCCGTCGGACGCCAATGCAGAGGTGATGACAGTATTGACCGTGCCGGAGTACATGAACGACACCGCGGACAGGTCGATCAGCACGTTCGCACCCGACGCGGTGAGCCGGTCGAGGTTGTGGGTCAAGGCAGTTCGCGAGGACATGTCAAGATCGCCGGACACTCGAAGTACGGCGTAAGAGGGCGAGTAGGACTCCACTTCGATCGCGTACCGCGCATCTTGAACTATCGAATCGGAATCGCGTTTGTTGAATACCAGGCGGGCGATGTCGGTAACAATCATCCTTCGGCACCTTCCCTCGACGTTGTGCTTGTTCTACACAGCAACCCTGTCAGGGCAACATCTCTCCGCTGGAACCTCGCGGTCACGATACGGCCACCGAGATGTAACGAACCAGTAACGAACTCCTGGTTGTGGCGCCTGAAATGCGCCGACGCCCGGGATCGAGGGATGCCCGGCCTTCGGGTCAGCCGATGGACTGTCCGTACACACGCTCGATGTCGACGACCAGAAGAACTCGACGGTCGGAGACCATCGTCGCGCGGTACTCCTCCCAGTCCGGATGCTCACCGGAGGCAGCTCGGTAGTAGTCGACCAAGGCGTCCACCTCTTCGCCGTGCGGATCGGTTCCCGGACCAAGCAACGTTGCGGTGCCCTCGGCCGTCGCCCACGACCGCCCGTCCGAACTCGTCACCTCCAGCGTCGCCCGCGGATCGCGTCGTAGATTGTTGGTCTTGGCGCGGCCATCCGTCACCGAGATGCGCATTACCCCGGACGCCCTGTCGTAGAACGGCGTGACCGGCGACAGCTGTGGTCGACCGTCGGACTTGATGGTCGCGAGAACCCCGAGCCTGCTCGACGCGAGGAGCTCGTATGGATCGAACTGCGCTGCGATCATGAACGAACCCCCAGGTGGTGTGGACTCAGTGGTGCTTCGAGCGTAGACCGTGGAGTCGGAGCGCGCCTCAGCTTTCCCGAGCGGTCGACCCACGGGAGAGGACTCGACTCAGGGACAGCGCGGCCGTACGTACGGCAGGGGCGAGCAACTCCGGCCTGAACTGCGCCTTCGGGACGGACACCGACAATGCTGCAATCGGTTTGCCTGCCATCGTGACAGGAGCTGCCACGCAGCACCCGCCGATCGCGGACTCTTCACGCTCGGATGCGACGCCGGTACGTCGGACCGAATCTATTTCGAGTGCAAGCCTTTTGGGGTCGGTGATCGAATTCGGAGTGCAACGTCGCAGCGGCTGGGCAAGGACCTCTGCCACCACGTCCGGGTCCTCGGAGGCGAGCAGCGCCTTGCCCACCGCCGTGCACGTCAACGGCAACCGTCCACCGGTGTGCGAGGGAAACGGCATCGCCGAGCGGCCGTGAATTTTCTCCACGTAGACCGCGTCGAACCGATCTCGGACGGCGAGGTGAACGGTCTGCTCGGTCACGGCGAAGAGGTCCTGCATGAAGGGGAGCGCCGCCGATCGAAGACTGTGCTTGATGGCGACACGCTCACCGAGTTCGAACAAAGCCATGCCGAGCTCGAATTTGCTTCCGGTCCGCGTGAGCCAGCCGAGGTCCGCCAGGCTTACCAGCACGCGGTGGGTGGTGGACCTGGGCAGACCCGTCCGAGCGCAGACCTCGGCGAGAGAAAGTGCCGTTCCGCCGGGAAACGAGTCCAGCACCAGAGCCGATCTCTCCAATAATGACGAACTGTCCCGTTCCATGGGACAGATCCTATGCACCGGCCACAAGCGTGGATAGCGTCCATACCAACATCGGACATGCGAAGGCGGGCAATATATGAGCACGAAAGTTGCGGTCATCGGATCGGGCAACATCGGAACCGATCTAGTGATCAAGTTGAAAAGGATCGCCAAGAACGTCGAAATTGCCGTATTGGTCGGCATCGACCCCAATTCCGACGGACTGGCTCGCGCCAGGCGGTTGGGAGTCTCCACCGTCGACTCGGGCGTGCAGGGATTGATCGATCACCCCGAGTTCGCCGAGATCGAGATCATCTTCGACTCCACCTCCGCCCAGGCGCACGTGGCGAACGAGGCAGCGCTTCGGCCCTACGGCAAGCGCCTGATCGACCTGACGCCTGCCGCCATCGGCCCGTTCGTGGTGCCCGCAGTCAACCTCGACGAGCACCTCGACGCACCGATCGTGAACATGGTGACGTGTGGCGGACAGGCGACCATCCCGATCGTCGCCGCGATTTCCTCGGTCACGGACGTGCACTACGCGGAGATCGTCGCCTCGATCGCGTCGAAGTCCGCCGGACCCGGCACGCGAGCGAACATCGACGAGTTCACCGAAACCACCTCGGAAGCAATCGAGAAGGTCGGCGGAGCTGCACACGGCAAGGCGATCATCGTCCTCAACCCCGCCGAGCCGCCGCTGATCATGCGCGACACGGTGCTGGCACTGGTATCGAACCCCGATCAGGACAAGATCCGTCAGTCGGTCCTGGACATGGTCGCGAAGGTTTCGGCCTATGTTCCCGGCTACCGGTTGAAGCAGGAAGTCCAGTTCACCCAGCTCGACGACGCGGAGTCCGTCGCAACCCTCACCGGTGGCGTCGAAAAGGGCCCGGGCCTGTGGAAGGTGTCGGTGTTCCTCGAGGTCGAAGGCGCCGCTCATTACCTGCCCGCATACGCGGGAAATCTGGACATCATGACCTCCGCTGCTCTTCAGGTCGCGGAGAAGCTGGCTGAGAACAAGACTCTGGAGGCTGCACGATGACTCGCCCCAATGCCAACGACGGCGCCGCGCTCTACATCCAAGATGTGACGCTGCGCGACGGGATGCACGCGATGCGTCACCGGATCACCCCGGAAAACGTCGCCCGGATCGCAAGCGCTCTGGACAGTGCAGGCGTCGACGCCATCGAGGTCACCCACGGTGACGGTCTCGCCGGCCACAGCCTCACCTACGGGCCGGGCAGCAACACCGACTGGGAATGGATCGAAGCCGCCGCCGAGGTCGTTCATCGCGCAAAGCTGACGACGCTGCTGCTCCCAGGCGTGGGCACGGTGAAGGAACTCGAGCATGCATTCAAGCTCGGAGTCACCTCCGTCCGCGTCGCGACACACTGCACCGAGGCCGACGTCTCGGCACAGCACATCGGCAAGGCACGCGAACTGGGCATGGACGTGTCCGGCTTCCTGATGATGTCGCATCTCGCCGATCCCGCCAAGCTCGCCGAGCAGGCCAAGCTGATGGAATCGTATGGCGCACATTGCGTCTACGTCACCGACTCCGGTGGCCGTCTGACGATGGACGGTGTACGCCAGCGAGTGCGCGCATACCGCGACGTCCTCGACCCGGAAACCCAGATCGGCATCCACGCCCACCAGAACCTGTCGCTGTCGGTAGCGAACTCGGTTGTGGCGGTAGAGGAAGGCGTCATGCGTGTCGACGCCTCGCTCGCCGGTCACGGCGCCGGTGCAGGTAACTGCCCGATCGAGCCGTTCGTCGCCGTCGCAGACCTCAACGGCTGGAAGCATGGCTGCGATCTGTTCGGCTTGCAGGATGCCGCAGACGACATCGTGCGTCCGCTGCAGGACCGGCCGGTCCAGGTCGACCGCGAGACGTTGACACTCGGTTACGCGGGCGTCTACTCGAGCTTCCTGCGCCACGCCGAGTCGGCTGCCAAGCAGTACGGACTCGACACCCGCGCGATCCTGCTCGCCGTCGGCGAACGTGGACTCGTCGGCGGTCAGGAAGACCTGATCACCGATATCGCACTGGATTTGGCTGCCGCACGCAAGTAGTCTTCACGCAACAAGTACCCCGGGTATGGTCCGCTACGACAGGGACCGAACCCGGGGTTTCTGTTTTCCGGTCAGGTGGTGATCACGTGTCTGACGATCGTGTGTACGAGGTCTTCGATGGAGATATCGGGATCGAAGGCTCGTTGAACCCCGATCCCCAGGCAGAGGCCCACGACGATGTCGGCAGACTTCTCGGGAGTATCGGCCAACTCGACGTCGAGTCTGCGAGCGAAGTCGGCCAACATATAGGCCGCCGCGGCGCGAAGTTGGCGGTTGGACTCCCTGATCTCTTCCTCGATCACGGGATCTACGCGGCCACGCGCGCCGAACTCCATTTCCAGTAGCGCCCACCGGCGGTCGCCTATCGCGTGCTCGCACCACTGGCGCACGGCTGACTCGAACGTATCGACGCTGGTGATGCTCACGGTGAGTTGGGCAGCCTCGGTCAGCTTGTGTGCGCGGATCCCCCGAATGACGTCGCGGCAGAGTTCGTCTTTTCCGCCGAAGTTCGAATAGACGGCGCCCTTCGAGTATCCGGCTTCCTCCGCGATCCGGTCTACGGAGGTATCCGCGTAGCCACGGTCGAGGAAGTGCTCGGTTGCGACGTCCAGCAGGGCCGCCCGCGTTCTTTCCCGAGACTCCTCGCGGGTCAGTCGCGCCATGCCTTCGCCTCCTTCGATTGACTTTCGGATACCAATGGTATTTCAATGCTCATGGTACTTGAACCGTCTCGAACCGAGGAGCACATGCGAATGACCCACACTCTCGACGGTGAGTACGACGCCGTCATCGTCGGCGCAGGTATGTCCGGCATCGCCGCCTATCGAGCGCTGCGCGAGGAGGGTGTGCAGAGCATTCTGATCATCGAGCGAGCCGCCGAGTTCGGTGGCACGTGGCGCGAGAACACCTATCCCGGATGCGAATGCGACGTGCCCTCGCCGATCTACTCGTACACCGATGCCCACAACGCCGACTGGTCGAAACTCTATGCAAACCAACAGGAAATTCAGCGCTACCTCGTCGACACCGCCGACCGCTGGGGCGTGCGCGACGCCGTACGGTTCGGCGTCACCTTCCTCGGCGCGCACTGGGACGACGCGAACGGAAAGTGGAAGATCCGAACCGACACCGGAGATGTCACGGCAACTCTCGCGATCGGCGCAGCCGGCCCGTGGAGCACACCGTCCGTTCCCGATCTCCCCGGCGCGGCCGACTTCGGCGGAGTCACCTTTCACTCCGCGCGCTGGCGGCACGACGTCGACCTGACCGGTAAACGCGTCGTGGTCATCGGAACAGGCGCATCCGCAGTGCAATTCGTGCCCGAGATCGTCGACGCCGCCGAACACGTGACGATCTATCAGCGCACGCCGCAGTGGGTGCTCCCGAAGCCGAACTACCGCCAGCCCAGCGCATTCCGTTGGCTCCTGCGCCACAGCCCCGCTGTCTCTCGCATTCAGCGCGCCGTCATCTACCGCATCCTCGAACTCGTCGCGTTCGGAACACGGCACAGCAGCGCCATGAAAATAGCCCACGTCATCGGCCGGTGGCAGATCAAACGTCAGATCGGGAATGCCGATCTCCGCGAGATCGTCACTCCCGAATACGTTTTCGGATGCAAACGTCCACTGTTTGCCAACACCTGGTATCCGACACTCGACCGCGCCGACGTCACAGTGCGCCCGAGCGGCGTCGCCCGCCTCACCGAAACCGGAGTCATCGGGACCGACGGGATCGAAGTGCCCGCCGACATCGTCATCTACGGCACCGGATTCCACATCACGGATATGCCTCTGGCAGAACAAGTATTCGACGCAGACGGGCTGAGCTTGAGCGAACATTGGCGCGGCAGCCCCAAGGCCTACCTCGGAACCACCACTCACGGCTTCCCCAACTTCGCGATCCTGCTGGGCCCAGGACTGGGGACCCTGGCATCCGCCTTCACCGTCACCGAAACACAGCTGGGTCTGATCCGATCCCTCGTGCGCACCACCCGCGAGCTCGGCGCGAAAGTATTCGACACCCGGGCCGACGCCGAACAGACCTACAACGACGACCGAACGCACGCCCTGGCCACCACCGTCTACAACATCGGCGGCTGCACCAGCTACTTCATCGACAAAACCGGCACCAACAGCTTCAGCTGGCCCTGGTCGACAGACGCCATGCGTCGACGCCTGCGCACCGCAGACCCCGCAGCATACGAATTCACCAGGTAGATCCGGTGTGGGACGAGGACACAACCGGAGTCATGCCACTGCCGTCGGGACGCCTGATTCGGGGGAGAGGCCTGCGCACAGCGCTGCCGGTCGGACCACAACCCGAGTTCGGTATCTACCTGACGGGTCGTGATCCGGGACCGTTCGATTGGCCGAGCAGGTGGGTTCGATGGCCCGACTTCTGGCTGCCACTCGACCGAACACAGTTGGCGGCGGCGCTGGAAGAAGCACTCCGCAGAGCGGCGGGCGAGCGGGTCGAGATTGCCTGCGGCGGCGGATACGGCCGAACGGGGACAGCGCTCGCATGTGCCGTCGTGCTCGAAGGAATCCCGAACGTCGACGCCGTCCGATACGTGCGTGATCACTACTCACGTCGGTCCGTCGAAACTCCTTGGCAGCGAAGGTTCGTCGCACGTTGGCGGTGACGCTGGGTTTCAGTCGCGAACCAGGCGACGAAGATCGGACCGAACTGCGCGATAAACAGTGACGAGATCAGCGGACTCGTCACCCCCGTCGACCACTTCCGCCCAGCGATCCACCGCGATTCGGAGGGTCAATGCCGCCGTCTCGATGAGTAGGCGAGCGGTAGAAGGTACGTCCAGTTTCGTCGCCACCTTCTCGGTCAGACAGGCCAGCATCACCGCGTCGGCGGCGTAGGCAGCGGATCGCACCTGAGCGTCCGACAGGACGAGTCGTCGAACCCGCAGCAATCGTTCGGTGCTGTCTTCGGACGCCGTGACGAATCGAACGACAGAGCGTTCGTAGATGTTCTCGATCGCGTCGAGTGTGATGCGCTCCGAAGCCGAGGACTCGAGCCATTCGGTGAACTCGGCCTCGAACTCGATATCGGCGATCAGTACCGATTCCTCTTTGTTTGCAAATGACCGGAAGAAAGTACTTGGCGACACTCCGGCTCGACGGGCGATGTCGTCGACTGTCGTGGCGGCAGCTCCCTGAAGCTCGAACAAGTCCAGGGCAGCCTCCGATATCTCACGTCGGGTTTCCCTACGCCGTCGTTCGCGCAGGTCGGGGACTGCGCTGATGGCAGCGTCCGTCTTGTGTGCGCCCACTGGCCACCTCCTTGTCGCTCCAGTGTCAACTTACCAGCGAGAATCGAATTGACAGTCACTGTCATGCTGCGTGAAACTATCGCAACTGTCGAGACCAACCGGAGAGAACCTTCATGCAGACACAAGACACCGTCCCCGAGGAAGAGCTGTCCTCGGCGAGCAAGATGTTGATCGCCGTCTTGGTAGTCGCTTCCTTCGTGATGATTCTCAACGAGACGATCATGAGCGTCGCGCTGCCCAGGCTCATGGTCGACCTAGCCATCACTGCCACTACAGCGCAGTGGTTGACCACCGGGTTCATGCTCACCATGGCGGTCGTCATCCCGACGACGGGGTACCTCTTTCAGCGTTTCACCCTGCGGCAGATGTTCATCACGGCGATGACCTTGTTCAGCGCCGGAACGTTGCTGGCAGCCGTGGCACCGGGATTCGAACTCCTGTTGGCGGGCAGAGTGATTCAGGCCGGTGGCACCGCCATCATGCTCCCATTGCTGATCACCACCGTGCTCGGGCTCGTCCCAGTGCACCAGCGCGGCAAGATGATGGGGGTCATCTCGATCGTCATTGCCGTCGCGCCTGCCGTCGGCCCCACAATCTCCGGCATCGTGCTCGACTCGTTCGCCTGGCGCGCGATGTTCTGGTTCGTGCTGCCGATCGCACTCGTTGCGTTCGGGGTGGGAGCGGCACTGGTGAAGAATGTCGGCGCGACGGGCAAGCCCCCGTTCGATGGCGTATCGGTTGTACTGTCCGCGTTCGCATTCGGCGGAATCGTCTACGGACTTGCCGGCATCGGCCATTCGTCCGAGGAGTCACCCGTGCCGGTATGGCTACCACTCGCCATCGGCGCCGTTGCACTGGTTGTCTTCGTGCTCCGGCAGATATCGCGACAGAAAGAGGGGCGCGCCCTCCTCGATCTACGTCCATTCTCCACGCCCGCGTTCAGTATCGGGCTCGGGCTACTGGCGGTCAGTCTCATGACCCTGTTCGGAGCACTGATCCTGCTGCCGATCTACTTGCAAAACGTGCGTGGACTCGACACTCTCACAACAGGTCTCATGCTGTTGCCCGGCGGCCTGATGATGGGAATCCTCGCGCCGTTCGTCGGCCGAGTATTCGACCGGATCGGCGCCCGACCACTCGTGGTCCCCGGCACCATCGTCGTCAGCGCAGCGTTGTGGCTCATGACCACGCTCGACGCGGAGTCCCCGCTTGCGATGGCCATCGGCATCCATGTCCTGCTGTCGGTCGGTCTCGCGCTGATCATGACGCCACTGATGACGTCATCGCTGGGATCGCTGTCCAGGGATCTGTATTCGCACGGCAGCGCGATCCTCAATACCGTCCAGCAACTGGCCGGCGCAGCAGGTACCGCACTTTTTGTGACGATCATGTCCAATACCGCTGCATCCAGGCTCGCCGGCGGTGCAGAAGGAATCAGTGCGAGCGAGTCCGGCGTCCAGGCCGCCTTCGTCTGCGGAGGCGTGATATCGCTCGTCGCGGTCGCAGCGTCCTTCTTCATTCGGCAGACGTCACAGGAGTCGTCCGATGCCGAACTGACCGCCGCCCACTGAATCCGCTTCTCGAGCCCGCTTCTCGAGCCCACAGTTCGGCGGCTTTGGTTCGACGGCGAGATGTGTACCTTCTCGCCGTCGAGGCGAGTGTCGGCTCGCTACCGATATCGGCCTAAGCAGGTGGCTGACTGAGCGAGAATCCGCACTTCTCGGTCGCGTACTTGTTGACCCGATCGCTGGCCGCCATTGCGTCCTGCGCAGTGTCGGCGTCCATCGACGTCGTCGACTTTTCGGTGAAAGCCTCGTACGTCGGCGCATCGGCGGCAGTGCTCGTGGCGACGACGCTGGCATCCTTGAGCTTCGCGAGATCGGGTGAGACGTCGGGATCGTCGGCGTTGATCGCCGGGTCGTAATGCTCGCTCAGGCCGTCCGCATACGTCTTCAACGAGGCCTGCATCGCAGGCCAATCGCTCGGGTCTCCGGACAGGGTGCTCATCGAGGAAGTTTCGAAGTCCGCGATGTCCTGCAGCTGTGCGCAGATATCTACCTCGGGGGCAGCGTCTGCGCTGTCGTCCGATCCGCAACCGGCCAGCCCCACGGAGACAGCGGCAGCAATGCACAGGACGGGTAAGGACGAAAGCTTCATGCGGGTATGTCTCCAAACGGATCGGGGCGTAGGTGCACACAACCGTCACAGGAGAGGGCACCTCTTGTCGAGTCGGGCATCCACTTGTTGGGAAATGTCACCACGCCGGATTGAGTACGAGCCGATTCGAACGTATGGTCGAACAATGGTTGCGCGTAGATCGAGAGGAGGTGCACATTCGCGTCGACCTTTCGAGGTACTCACCCCGTCGGTCAAGGTTTTGATCGACCTGGCGATTCTCTATCCGCAGCCACCGCACCATCACGGCAACTACAACGCGGAAGGGTTCGAGGTCAGAAAAGTGGTGCCCGGAGACTTGACGGAATGGTCGATGACCGTCGACGGCGACTGGATCGGCAGAGTCACCTACGAGCTGATGTCGAAGGATCGTAGCGAGACGGTCACGCATTGGGTGCCGAGTCGGGTGCTCAAACCGTTGCATTGAACCGGACGGACGCTGTGCTCGTCCGGCGCGGATCCCAGTACAGTGCTTGCGGACGAGTATCCGGCCCGTCGCATCTGCCAGGGAGTGCATCGATGACATTCGTTCGAGTCGGCGTCGTAATGCGTAACAGCGTGATGATCGCGCTCGTGTTTGCCGCAGGTACGTATATATCGGCATGTGGTCAGGGCAACGACTCGTCGGCGACAGGGTTGGTGAGTGCTTCGGCAACTACTTCGGAAAGTGCTGGAGCGCAACC
Source organism: Rhodococcus sp. H29-C3 (assembly GCF_030063405.1). Classification (NCBI taxonomy): domain Bacteria; kingdom Bacillati; phylum Actinomycetota; class Actinomycetes; order Mycobacteriales; family Nocardiaceae; genus Rhodococcus; species Rhodococcus sp. H29-C3. The sequence continues at coordinate 77,140 of NZ_JASITC010000012.1, forward strand.
GGATACCGACGCGGTTACGTTCGAGGAGTTCGAGGCGACCGAGGTGAGCGGATATGCGCTCGTGCCAGGCACCTCGATGAAGATCTCGATCGCGACCACCGGCGATGCCGTCGCATTCAATGCTGGATGCAACACATTCTTCGGAGCCCTGAACAACGAGGCCGGGGTGATCGACGGACCCGGTGCCGAGGCGTCGAACGGTCCGATGGGATCGACGATGATGGCATGCGACGATGCGCTCATGGAGCAGGACCGCTGGCTGCAGGAATTCCTCGACTCCACACCGGTATGGACACTCGGCGAAGACACCGTGACGTTGAGTTCGCCGGCCGGGTCGATCGCCGCCACTCGTGTCGCGGGCTGATCTGCGCCAGATAGTTTTACCCGGCAGCGCAGAGGGTTTGGGGCCCGAGGGCTGGGGTATACGCTCCATGCGCGGTAGCCGAAGGTCGGCTACGGGAGGGTTTCATCATGCGGTTCGTCACTCTGATCGTCCTTGTATGGCTTGTGGTCGGAGGTATCGCAGTATTCCAACGCGGATATGTCTCCAGTGCGCCCGAGAACTGCGCAGGTGTCGGCACGATCGCTCTCACCGTCGTCGCAGGCCCGCTCAACTACGCAGGCGTCAACCCGAAGGTCACGGACTGCAACCTGCCGCAGCCGAGCCAGTAAGCTATTCGCACCGATCGGCCGCCGTTATCGGCGGCCGATCGGTGCGTGAATGGTCCATTCATGCGGCGAGCTCGGGTTTGTGGCGGCCCACCCATCGCTTCAATGTGACATTCATACGATCTGATGTTTTCGGTGGTCCATTCAAGCGGGGAGATGGGCGCCCAACCACTTGAATGGTCCATTCAAGCGGTCGGTTGGCCTGCTGACGTGGCCGACCCACAGGGTGACGTTGGTCGCTGAAAATGCACCGGTCGGGCTCGCTGATTAGGCTCGACGTGTGATTCGTCGGAGCCCCTTGGCCATTGTTGCCATCATGCTTCCGGTTCTACTTGTCTCGCTGATCGGATTCGGCGGCTACCTGACGTTCACGAGGGCCGCGATCGACCCGGTGACCTCTGCCGACGCGATCATCGTCCTGGGCGGTGAGCACGACGGCCGAGAGGCGTACGGCGTGTCCCTGGCCGAGCAAGGTGTTGCCGACACCGTTGTGCTGTCGGATCCGTACGGTGCCAAGGATCCGGTCATGAAGAAGTACTGCGACAAGAAGACGGCCGAGTACACCGTGCTGTGTGTCGATCCTGTCCCCAGCACGACTCGTGGGGAAGCGATCTTCACCCAACAGCTTGCGCAGGAACGAGGCTGGAAGCACGTCATCGTCGTGAGCTGGCGTTACCATCTGCCGCGCGCTCGATTCATCTTCGGGCAGTGCTTCGACGGCGAGGTCACCATGCGTCCGGTCCCACGCACCTATGACTTTTCGCTCGTGCGGTGGGAATACACCTACCTGTATCAGCTCGCAGGCTTTGTGAAAGCCGGCGTGCAGGGTGGATGCGAGAACGTCTGAGCGAGTCAGAGTTTGCTGTAGAGCGTGACACCGGACTGCCACAGTAGGTACCCGAGCATCGCGCAGGCAATCCCACCTACGACAGTGGCGGTGAGAAAAAGTGCCGCCACTCGAAACCGTCGTCGACGGGCATATCCGACCGTCAACAGGGCAACCGAGGACATCGGCGCCAACGAGGCGAGGAAACCGAAGGCAGCGAGGCCGAGGGCCCACTGCGGGGGCGACGCGGCCACGACGAACCCGAGCACTCCGCAGGAGACCATCGTCAGCAGGAGGACCCGTCGACTATCGGTGACCGAGTCGGTGAGCACGTAGTGCGTGAGTGCGCCGCACGCGCCACCGATGGCGACGAGGAGGACGGTCACCTGACGGACTCGTGGGGTCGAGTGATGAGTGCGCCGATACCGAGCGCTGCAACGGCCGCGATGGGCGTCACCACGATGTAGACGACCGAATTCCAGGCATTGTCATGTGTGACTCCCTGCAGCGCATAGAAGCTGAAGGTGGTGAAACCGCAGGACGTCCCGATGACGAGGGGCCGCAAGATCGGTGCTGCGCGGCCCGACAGGTATCCCAACGCGGCGCCGAGGAGTAGGCACCCGACCACGTTGATCGAAAACGTGCTCAGTAGAAGCCATCGCGCGGACTCGCGCCGATCCCAGATTTCGTAGCGGACCACCGCCCCGAGCCCACCGCCGACGGCGACCGCGACGGTGGCGGGGATTCTGTCGTAGCTCATCGCGATTCAGCCTAGTGCGAATCGGCAGCGAAGCCAGGTGAGAGGGTATCCGGCGTCGAGAATCACACCAGGTGAGGGAACTTGCATCCCTCGGGTATGTTTGTCGACTGTGACGCTTGACGAGTCAGGGCTCGGCCCTCAACATTTCGACGTGGCTGTTCAGTGGCGCGGTACCGCTGCCATCGTGACGGTCTCCGGTGAGCTCGATTTGGCGACCGCACCGCAGCTGACCGAATCGGTCGAGCTGGTGTGCGGGAAGCAACCGACGGCCCTCGTCATCGATCTCTCCAACGTCGGATTCCTTGCTTCTGCAGGAATGTCGCTGCTGGCCTCCACACATCAGAAACTCGGTGACACCGCGGGGTTTGCCGTGGTCGCGGACGGCCCAGCCACGGGCCGGCCACTGACGCTGGTCGGGCTCGATCAGCTATTCGGAATATTTGCGACGGTGGAGGAGGCGTTGGATGCGCTTCAGGTGGGTAAATCCTGACGCTTTGGGTATGACGGAGCAATGATGGCAATTGTGTTCGGTGGGAGCGACCCGACGGTCCCTCCTGCCACCGAACCGAACTCCAGTCCGCCACTCGATCACGCCGTGCATCTGGACTTCGACGGGGAAGCTGCCGAGGCAGATCGAGCGTCTGCACTCCGGATCGCGCTGAGCCAATGGCTGACCGGCCTCGAAGTGGATCCCAACCGTGTCTACGACGTGGTGTTGGCTACCTACGAGGCGCTGGCCAATAGCGTCGAGCATGCGTATGCCGGAGCTGCTGGACCGGGGACACTGGACATGCATGCGCAGTTCGTCCCGGCGACAGGCTCCATCGAAGTGGTCATCTGCGACCACGGTGAGTGGGCAGTCCATGCGCCCGATGCCACCCGCGGACGGGGCGTCCCCCTGATGCATGCGCTCGCCGACACCACGGCCGTGACGTCCGATCACGACGGCACCACAGTCCGCCTTGCCTGGGACGCACCTGTATATGTTTGACCGGAGTCGCACTACCCGACTTCGGCCAATACCGTGACATGCACATTGTGAAGTAGCACAATCGCCCCATCGGGACATAGTCCGAGGGTGGAGGCGCAAGTGAATGCTTCGCAGGTGCCCGGTGCCGTGGTTGCGGACCGGTATCGATTGCTGCAGCGTCGCCCGTCCATCGGCTGGGGCGCCCGCTGGCGTGCCAAGGACCTGACATCCGGTCGTGACTTTTCCCTATCACTGTTCCGGATCGCAACAATCCAGTCCCATGACCCGAGGCCCGACGCCATCGGAAGATTCATCGAGAACGCGCGCGCACACGGTCGAGGAAGACAAGGACAGTTCGACGTCCTGGAGATGACGCCGTACGTTGCCGTGATCGAGGAGCTCGGGTCTCGCAGCCCCTTCGCACCACCGACCGAGGCGCCACCCGACGCGGATGCCGTAGGGCCGCGCCGAAAATTGACGTGGGTGCTCGCCGCAGGCGCAGCGGTCGGGGCATTCGGCCTGCTGGGGTGGTTACTGTCCACCACGATATTGGGGAACAACCTCGGCGACGTATCCAACGTCGCGGCGGCACCGGAACTGCCGTCGGCGATGCCGATCAAGCCGCCGCCGGCACCGATTCTGCCGGCCGGCGCCGAGGTGTGGTCCGCGGTGCGCAGCCCCGATAACCCGGGTGATGCACAACTGGCCATCGACGCGAATCCGGCGACCGCATGGTCCACGGACAACTACCGAAGCCCCTTCGGCACGACCAACAATGGAATCGGTCTTCTGGTCAACTTCGCTTATCAGGTGGATTTCGACGCGGTCTGGATTTCGACCCCGGTGGCCGGGACGACCGTCGAGATCCGGACGCCACCGGAACCGAACGGCACGCTGAGCTCGACGCGCGTCCTCGGGTCCGCTGTATCGGGCCGCGGCGTGACGACCATCCCCACCGAGGTGGTTCCGGGCTCACGCGCCGTGTTGGTGTGGGTGGCCGAGCTTGCGCCCGACACATCCGGATTTGCGTCCGAGATATCGGAAATCGGATTCACGCCCGCCTGAGGCCAAGGCGGAGCTCCTCAGCGCGTCGGCGTGATCTCGGCTTTCGTGCGAGTCGCCCTCGTCGACGGCGATTCGGTGGTGCTCACCCCGGGTGTCTTCTTGTCCCCAGTCGTCTTGTCCTTGGCCGCGGCTGACGTCGTCGTCTCTGAAGTCGTGGTTGCTGGGGGAGTCGTGGTGGGCTTCAGCGTAGTGGTGGGCTTGGGCGTAGTGGTGGGCTTGGGCGTCGTGGGAACCGCCACCTTCCACGTCGGCGACGGCGGGACGGTGATGCCGGTGGGCGGGGCGGCGCGCGCAGCGGAGCTCAAATCCGATCGCAGGGCCGGGGGTTGCACCGTGGTGGTCGTATCGGTGAACGCTCCACCCACCGCTCCGATAGTCAGTCCGACGGCTATTGCGACACCCGCGATTGCCACCGCCGATACCGCGATGACTTTGTCGCGCATGTAGATCAACCCTCACTCCGATTCCCGCCGGCCAAGTTACCGCGGAAATGACCTGCGAACGCTACCGCAGAAGGAGAGAGTGGCGCTCAGCCGGCAGTGGCATCGCCGCGTGCTGCGGTCCTGCGGCCTCCACCGAACCGGTGCTCCCATACGCTGCCGACGAGACGGTGACCTTGCCATCGCCGCCCGCGAAGGGTCTTACGGTGCACGGTCGTCATGCGGACGGCCCACGTCATCGCTTTGCTGTCGGTCGGAAGCTCGGCTTCGGCGAGTACTTCGTCCTCGGTTCTGACCTGATACATCGGCATGTGTCACATCTTGCATCATGCGATGGAGAATTTCCTACTGGAAAAATACCGGACCGTACGTTTGACCGGTAATGCGTATCCAGTGGTCAAGTAGGCCCTTCGAGTGGGATTCAAACGGACCGCGAGTCATACCAACCGAAGTATTTCGGGCAGAGTATCGGCTATCTGTTGTCCGATTTCTTCGTACATTTCGTGCGCCCGCTTGTACGGATCCTCGATGTCCAAGGTCGGTACCGAGTGTTTCGCACGGGCGTCGGCGATCTGGTCGAGCGAGGTGGCTTCGGAAGATCGCACCAGTTCTGCAGCCTCGAGCAACGTGAAAGTCCGGCGCAACCTACGAGGCGCGATGGCCAGCACGGCGTCGCGGTGGCGGCTTGTCATGGTGAGGATGAGGTCCGCTTCCTCCGCTATTCGAGGCGAGATGCGTCGCGCAACGAAGCCCTCCTCGTCCCCGCCCAGTTGACGCAGCACGGTGGCCGCGGACTGGTCCATCGGGTGACCGGTCAGCCCGTGGGTGCCGGCGCTGGAGGCGGTCAACGTCAACCCCCTTTCGGCGGCATACGCCACGGCCAGACGTTCGGCGGTGGGGGAGCGGCAGATGTTGCCTGTACAAACGAAGAGGATATGCACGCGGTCTACGTTACGGCGATCGCCATCGGGCAATGGCCGCGCTACAGTATTGCCGAGTGGGGGCACCGGGAGTGGATCGTTATATCTCTTTCTGCGGCGAGTCCCAGTGGCGTGCGCTCGATACGTGCGCATCCAAGTGAGGCAGGTCATGACTGAGGTTCTCGGTGTTTCGGTGGGGTCGAGTGCCGTCCGGATGGCTCGTCCCGACCTGCGGCCGTACTCGGCCGGCAGGCAGACTGGCAGACAAGGGCTCGATTTCTACAGTGACACGGTCGATGCTTACTGGCAGGACCGTGCGGAAGATGTAGCCGCCGAGTCGATCGGTGTGGTCCTCTCGCAGCGCAACGGATGCCCTGAAGTCGAGGCGACCGGCGTCGCCTACCGCGACCAGCAGCAGTTCGGTGAGATTCAGCAGGCGATGGCGAATCAGCGTCTCTACAACTACCGACTGGTCCCCGAGGCCAGGGCAGCTCTGGCCTATCTGGAAGCGTCGGGGGAGCTGGCCAACTTCGGCACGATCGGGCTGTACGACCTGGGAAGCTCGGGTCTGACCATCAGCGTGATCGATCGCGCGAGCGGTGAAGTGCTGCTGGCCGAACGAACTACCGACATCAGCGGTGACGACTTCGATCGGCTCATCTGCGACAACCAACTCTCCAGGCGCGGGGCGGAGCCACCCCCAGCACTCGGTATCGCGGAGTTCACCAGCCGGTGCCGTATCGCGAAAGAACAACTGTCCGCCAACGGCGCAGTCTGCCTCCCCGGCGACAGCGGCGTCATCCTCATCTCCCGAGAAGCGTTCGAGGCGCTCGTCACGGTTCCCATCGAGTACTCGGCACGGTTGCTTCGGGATGTGCTCACTCGGTCACCGCAGTACGTCGATGCCGTGTTCCTGATCGGCGGCGGCGCTCGCATTCCGTTGGTCGAGACCATCATCAGATCGTGGACCGGACTGCCGGTAGTGACGCCTCGTGATCCCGAGTCGGTCGCAGCCAAGGGCGCCGCCCTGCTCGCGACGCCGGTGGAGAACCTGGCCACCGAGGCCGCGTCGTCTTTGGCGCTCACCGGTGCCCCCGAATGGCTGAGCCCGGAGCCCGTCGACAGACCTGCGACGTCCACCCGAAAGGTTCGTGGCGCGGCGCTCGTTGCGGGCGGGTTGGCAGTCATTGCCGCACTGGGTCTCACTCTCGGGTACGGCAATTCCGACAACTCGACGAGTGCGCCCGCGGACAACGTCGAACCTACGACGACCCTGCCGTCGACGACACGCCCCGCGCCGTCCACAACCACGGTGCCCCGGCCGACACCCCAGCCGGTGATTCCGGCGCCGGAAACGGTCGAGACCTACGAGGCACCGCAGTACGAAGACCCGACGCCCGCTCCGGCTCCGGAGCCGGCACCCGAACCTCCGCCTCTGATCCCGGGTCTGCCGGGCTTGAAGCTTCCACAGTTTCAACTACCCCCGCCGCCGGTGTTCGAGCTGCCGCGGTTCTAGTTCACGCGCCCTGGCAGTCGAAGTCGCGCGGACACCGCGAGGTGGTCGGAATCGGGGATCGGTACAGGGTGCACCTCGAATGCATCGACCGTATCGCTCGTCACCACGTGGTCGAGCTGTGCCAGCGGACGGTCCGACGGGAAGGTGCGGAACAATCCCGAACCCGCCCGTTCGGCGGCGTCGACGAAGCCTGCGCTCGCCAGATCGCGGAACTGTCGGTGGTCGCCCGTGGCGTTGAAGTCCCCGGCCACCAGCACTGTCCCCGGGTAGGACTCCATCAAGGCGCGCATGCGGTCGAGGTCCTCGGCCCACTGCACGGTGTCGCGAGGTGTGGCAGGCGACATGGCGTGAAACGCCACCACGGTCAGCGCGACGCCGTCGATGACGGTGTTCGCCTGGACCGGTACGAACCCGAAGTCGGACAGTCTTGTGCCGTCGGTGAGAGGAGTCCTGCTCCACATGCCGGTGCCGTCCGAGACGGGGAGAGCGGCGGTGAAGCTGTACTGCAGCAGATCGTCGATCCCGGCGCGGGTGAGGTCGTCGACCTCGGCGGGGGTGAGTTCTTGCACTGAGAGAAGGTCGGCATTGCTCGTACGGACCTCGTCGACGATAGCTGCAGCATCAGCGTCACCGTGTGCGACATTGACCGTCAGGACAGTGATGTCCTGCCCGGTGGCGGTCGCGGTGTCTGCGATGAACCGGGGGACCTGGACGCCGACGAGAATTATCACCAGCGTCACTGCGGTGACCAGGCCGATGCGCGAGTGCGTCACGGCGAACAGGATCGCTGCCACGGCGGCGAAGACCGCGAGGTAGGGGGCTCCGACCACGAGCGCCACCAGTGTGATCTGCGTCACTCCCAGCTGGCGAACGGTCAGCAACGCGACGCTGCACACCAAGATTGCCCATGCAATGACAAGTGCCGACCCACGTAGAACGCGTCGCACTGTGGCGCCTCCGGTCTTATGAGCCGCACGCGGCAATAGTTGACTGAAATGTTGACTACACTCACGCTTATGGCCAGCTCAGACGCGGTATGCAAGTGTAGTCATCAGCGGACTGCGCATCAGCATTACCGCAAGGGAAGCGACTGCTCGCTGTGTGATTGCAACCGTTTCCGACGGCCCGTCGTGTCACGCCTCATCGGTCAGGCCGAACGCCAGATTCAGCGCCTCAAATAATTATACAGTCTTTAATTGGACGCTAAACAGACCGACCATTTACTATTGAGCCCTCAATCCAGGCAATCCAGGCATTCGGCAGGGGGCAACAGTGGCATCAGACAGTTCGGTCATCTCCAGGTACGCCGACGCGGTCGCGTCGGAGGGCGCCGGCACTTCCGAAACAGGTCACCGGTCATCCACCGAACTACGCCTGCTGAGCCTGAACCCCTCGACGTACGAGACGCATTCCATCCACTCCCACGACCGGGTATGGACCGAAACCAACTGCTATGTCGATCTGTGGATCGAACTCCTGCATTCGCTGGGCGCCGATCCGATCCCCGCGTTGGCATTCGTGTTGAGCGCCGGCTGCGACGGTCGGCAGTGGGACTTCGTCAAGATGCAGTCCGAGGACCTCCGCATGCTCTACGGCGTCGACGTGCATGAGATGAACGTGTGGCGTCCGGTCCTCGACCACATCCGCGAAGGGCTCGAGGACGGTGTACTCGTCACCGTGGAGGTCGACGGCTTCTGGTTGCCCGACACCTCGGGCACCAGCTACCGCAACAACCACACCAAGACCACCATCGTTCCGAACTCGCTGGACGAAACCGAGAAGGTGCTCGGCTACTTCCACAACCGCGGTTACTTCGAGCTTTCGGGCGCAGATTTCGACGGCGTCTTCAATCTCGCCCCCACTCCGCATCCCGAGGTCCTGCTTCCGTACGTCGAGCAGATCGGACTCGGCCGCAACACCATTGCGAGCGGTGTAGGTGACCGCGATCTCGACCTCGCGCGTGCGCACTTCGCGCGGAGGCCGTCGAGCAACCCCGTCGACGCGCTTGCTCGACGCGTCATCGCCGATATCCCACTGGTGCAGCGGTCCGGCCCCGACGCCTTCCATCTGTGGTCGTTCGGTTTGCTTCGCCAGTGCGGGGCGAGCGCTGAACTCGCCGCAGATCTCTGCGGGTACCTCCAGGCTCGGGGTGTGGACGGCATCGGCGCGGCCGTGCCTCATTTTCTGCAGGTGGCTCAGGGCGCAAAAGCTGTTCAGTTCCGGATGGCCCGCGCCGCGCGCGGGCGTGCGGTGTCACTCGAAGAGCCACTCGCGGAGATGACCGCGAGTTGGAGTGCGGCGATGGATGTTCTCTCGCTCGCTCTGTGAGTGGAAGATAACTGGGTGAGCAGAGATCTCGAGGACTTTCTGGACGGCGCCGAGTGGCACCTGACTGCGACCGAACCAGGATCGTGTCTGCATCCTGGTGAGCTCGCAGAGGACGCCGAACGGACTGTTGCCCTCGTGCCTGGCACCGTTGCCTCGGTTGTGGACCAGCCGGATCTCGACGCGTTCGACTGGTGGTTCACCACCTCGGTGTCCGTGCCCAGTGGTATCGCCACGACGCTGACGTTCGAGGGCATCGCGACGAGGGCAACGATCTGGGTCGACGGCGCGGAGGCCGCTCAGGTTCGATCCATGTTCGTACCGACTACCCTCGACATCCCGGCCGGTTCCCCGGTCGTCGATATCGCGGTGCGGGTCGAGTCGATGGACGTCGTCCTCGGCAGTAGAAAGTCACGAGGACGCTGGCGGTCCTCGCTGGTGGACAAGCAGGGCCTGCGGCACGAACGCACCACCCTGCTCGGCCGCGCCCCCGTGTACGGACCGGTTCCTTCCCCGATCGGCTTGTGGCGCCCGGTGACGCTACGGCCACGATCCCGTGCGCGACACTGTCGGTTCCACACCACGGTCGAGGGGAAGAACGGGGTGCTGCGAGTACGCGCAGATCTCGACGAGACGGTGTCGACCGTAACCCTCGACATCGGCGACCAGCGGTTCTCCTACGCCGTCGATTCCGCGGATTTCGATGTGTCCTTGACCATTCCGGATATCAGCCTCTGGTGGCCGCACACGCACGGTGAGCCCGTCCAGTATCCCGTGTCGGTGACCGTAGACGAGGATCGTGTGCACAGTGCAATGGTCGGCTTTCGTCGAACCGAGTTGCTTCGGCACGGACGGTCGGTGGAGCTGAGCGTCAACGGTGTTCAGGTCTTCGCTCGCGGCGGTTGTTGGACTCCTCTCGATCCGACACGCCTGTGGGTCGAGGAAGACGTCATGCGCGCCGAGTTGCTGCGTATGCGCGACGCGGGGCTGAACATGATCCGCATTGTCGGCACGATGGTGTACGAGCAACCTCAATTCTGGTCCCTCTGTGGCGAATTGGGCATTTTGGTGTGGCAGGATGCCATGTTCGCCACCACTGATCCGCCGCAGGACCCTGAGTTCGTCGAGGTCGTCGAACGCGAACTCGAAGCACTGTTCGCGATGATCGGAGGTAACCCGGCTCTGGCCGTCGTCAGTGGTGGCAGTGAGACGCAGCAACAGCCCACGATGATGGGGATCGCCGCTGCCGATCGGCAGATGCCGTTGCTGGACAATGTGATTCCCGAGATTCTCGAGAGCTGCCTCACCGGCACCGCCTATGTCGTGTCCAGTCCGTCGTCGACGTCCGGTGAACTGCACACCCATGTCGGTGACGGTATCGCGCACTACTTCGGTGTCGGAGGTTATCTGCGACCGATCGCCGACGTACGCACGGCGCGTGTACGTTTCGCGGCGGAATGCTTGGCGTTCTCGATACCGCCGGAGCGGCGAGCGGTGGATCGAATGTTCGGCTCCGCCAATGTTGCCGGTCATCATCCTGAGTGGAAGTCCGCGGTGCCACGCGACCGCGGATCGTCCTGGGACTTCGAGGATGTCCGAGATCACTACGTTCGAAACATTTTCGCGGTCGATCCTCACCTCGTCCGTCGAACCGACGCCGAACTCTATCTCGACTACGGACGAGCAGCAGTGTGTGAAGCCGTCACCGAATCCTATTCGCATTGGCGCAGAACCGAATCCGAGTGCGGCGGTGCATTGGTGCTGACGCTTCGCGACCTGGTTCCGGGTGCCGGTTGGGGACTACTCGACTCCGCGGGAGACCCGAAGGCGCCGTGGTACAGCCTGGCGCGTATCAGTAGCCCGATCGGGGTGTTCCTCGTCGACGACGGTCTCGACGGTCTGAGCATCGAGATGGTCGACGATACGGCGGAACCACTGCTGGGAATTCTTCGCGTGTCACTGCACGGCGCGACGGGCCGAATCGGCGAGCCCTATGAGCAGTCGATCGAACTCGCGGGACACAGTTCGACGACGCTTGCACTGGACCGGGTCATCGGGACGTTCGCCGACGTCAATTATGCGTATCGATTCGGCACCCAGACGTTCTCCTCGGTCGTGGTGGAGCTGGACGACCTCGCCGGCGTTCGAGTCGCCGAGGCCACTCACCTCATCGGTGATACGCAAGTTCGCCAGAACGATGTGGGTCTGTCCGCGCGGGTCGAACCTGTGGAGCCAGGTCGGTGGTCGCTGACCGTGTCGACGGACTCGACTGCACAGTACGTATGCATCGACGTCGGCGGATTCGACACCAGTGACTCGTGGTTTCACCTCGCTGCAGGGGCGAGCCGAACGGTGACCCTGACCGGCAGGGGACCGAAGCCGGCAGGGCACGTGCGCGCGCTCAATTCGGTGAAGCGAGCGCAGATCCGTTAACCGGAGATACGGCTCAATCGTCCACGTGCATAACCGAATCCGGCTGCACCGAGGCTGGTGACGACAGCGAGGGCGCCCCACAAGCGGGCGGGGTTTCCGTGTGCCGCCGCAGCGGTTTCGCGTCCGACTGCACGCGGCAAAATTTTGGCCGTGTACGACCGCTCGGAAGACAAGGCGTCCCCGGGGCCGATGAGCCGAGCGATGGCAGCTTTGGAGACCCCCTCGGCATAGCTCCGCGAGAGAAGATACCGAGGCCGCGTCCGGTCGGCGCTGACGTTGTGGTCGACGGCGATCGACGGGTCGAAAAGGATCTGCGCTTCGGGGTGAGTCTGACGGAGCCTGATGCACAGCTCGGTTTCTTCGCAACCCAACGGAACACGCCCGATACGGCCGATCCCGGAGATGAAGCCGCCCAGCTCTACGATCGGCGCGCGGCGGAAAGACATATTGGCGCCCATGAGGTTACGAACCGTCGAGGTAGTCGTGGGCTGGCCCCGATAGGTACAGCCCACGATCCAATCCAGTTCACCCGGTTCTCCCGCGACCGCGGTCGGCAGGAAGGCCGGGCGGGAACTGGGCCAGACCGGGTGCGCCGACCCTCCCACCGCGTAGACGGTGGGGTCCGCGTAATGCGCAGAAATCGACGCGATCCACTCGGTCGAGCGTGGTGCTGCGTCGTCATCGAGGAACACCACGATGTCACCTGAGGCGAGGTCCAACGAGGTATTGCGGGCCCCGGACAAGCCACGCGGATGCGAGTTCTCGACAACATTCACGGCCGAACTACGAGGCAGAAACTCCGCTCGGGCACGCTCGAACAATTGCTCGTTGTGGTCGATGACGACAAGTAGTTCCGTCGCAGCCGTGGACTGACCCAACACGGCATCGACTGCCGCACTGAGATCGTCCCAGCGATCGAGCGTGTAGGCGCAGATGACGACCGACGAGGTGAGCTCGCTCACGCCGATTTCTTGTGTAGCGGAATCGAATTCAATTCTTCGAAGACCTCGAACGCCTCGAACTCCAGATCCATGTCGGTACGCGCATCGTTGGTGCTGCGGCCCGGACGCGGGATGGACTGCTTGGCAAGCCGGCGTGCACGTAGGCGTTCGGTGAACAGCGTGCGGAGTACGCGGAACCCATCGGAGAACGTGCGGAGGTTGGACTGGCCGTAGATCCGCGCGAGCTCGATGCTCGGCACTTCCTGGATGCGAACGTCGGCCTCGGCGAAACGGCAATTGATGATGGTCTCGATCTCGAAGCCATCACCCCAGAGCATCTCGCCCTCGGCGTGCTCCTGCTCGAGTGCCGGAAGGTCCAGCACCGGCACCAGATCACGCCAGAAGGCGTTGTAGCCGTAGCACAAATCGGAAAACTTGGTGCCGAAGAGCGTGTTCGCGACCAAGTGGAGGCCACCGTTACCGGCGCGACGCAGAGGAGTGATGTCGTGGCTTCCACCGCCCGCGGTGAAGCGGCTGCCCTTCGCGAAATCGGCTCCGGCGAGGAGTGCGTCGACGAAGCGTGGGATCTCGTCTGCATTGGCCGAGCCGTCGGCATCGAACATCACGATGATGTCCCCGGTTGCGGCTTCGAATCCGCAAGCAAGGGCATTGCCCTTGCCCTTGCGGGTCTGCTTGATGATGCGGATGTCTCCGCGAATCTCACGAGCGGCATCGATGGTCCCGTCGACGGAACCGCCGTCGACCAACACGAGTTCGTAGTCATGCGAAAGTAGCGGCAGGACATGCCGCAGATTGGCAGCCTCGTTGAGAGTGGGGATGACGATGCTGATGCGCGGGTTCATGGAGTTCATTTCCATTCCAAACAGGTATTAGTGCGATGACCGACTTAGGCTTGGAACATCTGCGGCGCGACCCCCGGCGGATCCCACAGACTGGACGAGTGCGTGTTCGATATTTCGAACGCGACATCCTGTTTTCAGCCTGTATATACCTTAAAAGATGCTTTGTGATTGTCAAGCTGCACGTAAACAATCCGCGATGCTGTTTGTGAGACGTTGCTCATACCAATTGAATGTTTAAACTACTGGCCGCTCGAATACGAGAGTGTCAGCGTCCTGCGACCGCAACGACCAGGCAGGATTCGACCTCAACCAACGCTCGAACGTCTCCGCAGCACCCTCCTGCATGAACCCGTAGTACTTCATCGACTCGAGCGATTGACGGGTCAAAATCACGTACGACGGCGTGTCGCGCTGTGACGCGTCCCAGTCGAAGGCTTGGAGTTGCTCGGCCGTGGGGAACTCGAGCATGTACTCGGGGCCGTAATAGTTCAGGGGCGCGTCGAACAACTCGTTCGCCTCGGCCTGTTCGACGTACTTTGCCGTCGACCTGATCGGGTAGCCGGCGGGATAGAGCAGGGTGAACGTCGAGCCTGCGGGCGCTTGCGCGACCAGATCTCGCGTCTGGTCGACCTGCGCGCGATTCTCGATGATCAACGGCCACAAGCCGAAGTAACCCTGCAACCCGAAGGTCGCTGCGCCGACGGTTCCCAGAACCGCAGCTGCCAGTGCGGCGCGGGTGCCTACTCTGCCCAGGGTGGAACGGGCCTCTGAGGGTTCCATGTCGAGGGCGGCGAGCAGCATCGGGGCGATGAGCAACGCACAGCCGGGAATGGCGTACAGGTAGACGCGGAAGATAGCTTCGCCGCCGTAGCTCTGCCCGGCGAGCAGTGCGATCGAGCCGAAAGCCATGACCATCGGCGCCCAGAACGTCTTCTTGGTTCGCCAGGCGTACACGATCGATGCCATCGCCAGCGCGAATACACCCGCAGACAAGGCCCGGCACACCAGGGAGGTCACCTGCTTGCCCAGGATTCCCGGCGCCTGAACGTTGCTCGCTGCGTTCTCCACCGGATCGAAACCGGACAGCAGCCCGTACGGGGCGACGATGGACAACCGGGGATAGAGATACCCCAGAAGAATGATGGCCAGCGGAAACATGAGCCACCACGGCTTGGCCCGCCGTGTGACGAGCAGGACGCCGGTGACTGCGAACAGCCAGTACGGGGTCAGTTGATGCGTGGGTACCAACGCCGCGAACGGGATGATGGCAAGGAACCCTGCAACACGCAGTTGCGTCGAAGCGAGCAGTAGTACCAGAAAGCCCACGGCCAGAACGAAACCGAGTGCCTGTGGGGCGTAGTAGTCCTGGCCGACCCAGTTCACCAATTCCGCGATCATCGCCGCGGTGATCGCGACGCGTCGCCGGAGCTTCAGAACCCGGGCGAGCGAATAGACGAACACCGCAGTGAGGACGTGAATCATCGGTGCGAAGACGTGTGCGAGGGAGAGGATTTCGAGGTTACTGACCTGAGCGAACCACGCCGTGACCACGAAGAAACTCGGCCACTGGGAGTAGATGTCGATTCCATTGGGCGGCAACGCCCCGAACGCCAGAATGTATTCGGTGACTGCGACGTGCTTGTACGTCCACTCGTACACCGGAGCATCGGTCACGAGCGTCACCGTCACGCGCTGCACGAGAATGGCCACACCGATCGCAGCGACAGCGATACGCAGCTGATGACGGCGAACCGCCGTCAGAAAGGCGACGACCACCAGGGCCATACAGATGACCAAGATGGGGCCGGTGCCGGCAGACAGAAGCCCGAACTGTGAATAGCCGGCGCTTTCGAGCCCCGGCAGAGCGGGCAGCCACAGCACGACGGCCAGCGCAAGTAACAGGCCGGCGACGTTGCGGCGGAGGAATTCTCGATCCCACACGATCTCGGCAGCACTCTGTACGCGCCGGCGGATCGACTGACGCGAGAAACTCTGCCGAGCCCACTCTCGCCACCCCTGCATATCCGGCCATTCACTGTGCCTGCGATACCACAGCGCCGAGGATCCGAGTTGCGCCAAGGCCACGATCGTGGTGATCCAACGAGGTGACCACTGGTAACCCCACATAGCGGCCGACGTGAGGAGAACGAAGGACGCGAGACTCAGGATGGGAACGGCAGCAAGTCGAGCCCGCGGTGGAATATAGATCCAGCTCAGGATCGCCGATCCGGGCCCGGTGAACACGGTCACCGCGAGAAGTGCAGCACGAATCGGGGAGGGTAGCGGCACCATCGCCAGCAACGCCGCGGCGGCGGCAAGAACTGCTAGGTCGGCGAACCGGATACCGGGCCGCGGAGACGTCGACACTTGACGGGCGACGTCGCGGACATCAGTCGAGGACAGGGACACGGCTCACCTCCGACAACGGTGTACGGACCCGGCCTTCGCGTCGACTCCGACGCAATGCACCTGGGCCCTTCGCGATGGACAGAAGCTCCATCCGGCCTATTCCGTCGGGCAAATCCGCGGCGAGATCGTCCGGGGGAGAAGCGACTTTGCTCATCTTCACCGACAAGCGAACGGCGCTGCCCAGCCTTCGCGCAGCGACGCGTGCCGCGAGAGTTGCGGACCGTCGATCCGTCGCCACCGTCATCAACCATGCGCCCAAACCGAGTCCGTACCCGCGAGCTTGGACCGCGAGCGCGTCCGAATCCGCGCGATGACGATGCCACACGATCGACGCAGGCTCGTAGACCAATTGGTCCCCTGCCATGAGCACGCGGAAAAACATATCGAGGTCCTCACCGCCGTTGGTCGGGGATCCGACGCCCAATGCTTCGTCGAATCCACCGAGATCGAACATGCGGTCGCGGGAGACGGCGAAATTCGCGCCCGTGCCGTACATACCGACCTGGAACGGGAACAGCGGAACGTCCGCAGGCGGATGCGCGAGGTCGTAGATCCGAGGGGTCACCGAACTGGCCCAGCCGACACGGCGATCGAAATAGGCCTGCGCGTGAGTTCGAATCTCCCCGCTCGGGACGATCCCCGATACGCACGTCACCCGATCGCCGCGTCGGAAGCCGCGGGCAATGCTCCGAAGCCACAACGAGTCGACGGCCACGTCGTCGTCGGTGAACGCCACTATGGAGTGGCGAGCGGCACGCAGACCGGTATTTCGTGCACGGGACAACCCTGCGATGGGCTCGGACACGACACGAACCCGTGGATCTGCCAGCGATCGAACGTAGTCGACGGTGGCATTCGTCGGCGACGCATTGTCGACGACGACGACCTCGAAGTCCGGGTAGTCCACCGCCAGCACCGAGGCCAACGCCCCACGCAGATGATCGATCCGATCGCGCGTGCAGATCACGATGGAGACAGCAGGCGCGAGCGGGTGCAGAGGCGATTCGGCAGTGGGAGATTCTCCGGGATCGACGACGTCGAGTGTGCGCACGCGGTCGATGAGAGTGTCGACGCAGACGCAGCCGTCCACGATCGGAAGTTCGACGAAGCCCATCGGGTCCATGCCGTGCCGAACGAGGAGCCGTGCACGTGAATACCCCTCCGCATCCGACAGGGACAGGGACTCGGGCAGTTCGTGCTCGATGTCGACGTCGCCGATCCAGAGTGCGCCGTCCCATTCCGGTGACTGCAATCTTTCGAGTGCGGGGTTCAACACGGGGTAGATCCTTTCGATACAGCCATGGTGGTGCCGGAGAGCTTCAGTCGGTTCGGTAACGAACCCAGTCGATGGACATCGTGGCGGGGAACTTCGTCTGTGCAGTGGTCGGTCCCGGCCAGTCTCCTGCGACCGCAACGTTGAACAGGAGATAGAACGGCTTGTCGAACACCCAGTATTCGTCACCGCCGGTCAGATCGGCGGGTGTGATCGTGGAGAGAATGGTCTCGTCCATGCCCGTGACGACTTTGCCCGGCGACCGTTCGACCCAGTAAGTGTGAAAGTCCTCGGACAGCGGTTCGATCGGAATTCCCGACGTGCCCGACTTCTGGCTGTTCAGGCTGTCGGCCTGCGGGGCATGGATGCCGGAGTGGTAGTTGTCGGCGGCATTGAGAGTCTCGATGACGTCGATTTCGCCCGCGATCGGCCATCCGACGGAATCGATGTCGGTGCCCAGCAGCCAGAACGCCGGATGCAGTCCCTGGCCCGCAGGCATTTTGATGCGAGCTTCGACGCGACCGTAGGTGAACTCGAATGTGTCCTTCGTCGTAACCCGCGCCGAGGTGTAGCCGCCGGCGGTGTCCAACGCGGAGATGTCGAGGTTGCCTGATCCGTCCTGAGCCGAGTTGTCCGTCGAGTCGGTGTAGTCCTGTTTCTCGTTGTTTCCCCATCCGGTTCGGCCGGTGTCGTAACTCCATTTGCTCGGGTCGAGAGCGCTACCGCGAGCGGCGTCGAACTGGTCGTAGACGGTGAACTCGCTGCCGTTTCCGCTCGCCGTGGAACCTTCCTTGTCCTCGCTCGGCTGCGCCCACAGTTCGCGATAGGCGATCGTGCCCGACACTGCCACCGTTGCCGCAACTACCGCAGCGCTCAGCAGACGAGACCAGAGCTTGCTCTTCGGCGGCGGAATCGAGCCCGGTGACGGGAGCCGGGAAACTTCGATGGTCTTCGGGTCCACACGTTGCGTCATCGTTCTCCGAGGGGATTCGAGGTGGTAGCGGAGGCCACGATCTTCATGCGGCGAGCCGTCGAGCGATGCGCTACCGCCAAAATCACTGTCCCGGCAAGGATGGAATAGACGACGATTCGCTCGACGGCGCCGATCCCGATTCCGACACTGTGACCACCGATGTACAACAACGTCGCGGTGAGTGCGATCCCGCCGAGAGTCGTCACAGTGATACCGATCGTGCGGCGGAGCGAGCGGTGACCACCGGCGACGATCAGCCCGAGGCTTCCCACGACGAAGAACACGGTCGCGCCGAACGAGTGCACGCCGTAGTTCAGGCCCTGATTGACTACCCCGGCAAGAATGCCGCCGAACCCGGCCACGCACAGGAGAATCCCGCCGCGAACGTCGACGACACCGGTGACCATCCATGCCGTCGCGGCGACGACGAGGGAGAGACCGAACAGTGCGATGGACACGTTCATCAACGGATACAGCGAGCTACACGGCCAATTGCCGGTCGGCCCGCAGAACGCGACACCGAGTTCACTGACGAAGCTGGTGCGGTAGCTGTAGAGCCCGCGCCAGGATGCGGCAACGACGAATTCGACGAGAAGAATCTGCAGCACCGCCAGGCCTGCCCAATAACCGATCCTCGCCCACAACGATGCGTCGGGACCCGTCGTCGGCTTGCCCTGCAGCGCGGCGCGGACTTGTCGAAGCTGCGTACTCATGGTGGTCACTCCTGGCCGCTGAGCATAGCGATGGGATCGGACAATGCGACGTCCAAGGCGGACTGGACGGTCTCGACGTCGAAGACATTGCCGTGGAACGACGCCGATACCTGGAAGGTATCGCGGAAGTGCATGGAGGTGATCACGATGGAATCGGGGAGCGCCGGCTCGCTGAGCGGATAGAACTGGCTTTCCTCGGGTTCGGCGGTCCATGCGATGCCGTCCAACTGCCGTACGCGCCCGAGGTCGGAGAACGTCAACCGCGCGTCGGCGTTCACCGGAGCGGAATCGACCGCGATGGCGGGTAACACCGATCGGGTCCGCAGATACGACAGCGCGCTCAATGCCCCTCCCGCGAGTGGACGTCCGTTGTCGATCGCGTGGGCAACGGCACCGTGTACGGCATGTGGGGATGCGGGATCGAGCCCAGGAAAGTCGATCCCGACCGCAAAGTTCCCCAGCACCAGATCGCTCTTCGGCAGATAGCGACGACAATCGAACAGGAAGGTCAGCGACTGTGCAACGGAGATTCCTTGTGCAGCAATCGCATTCGCGACCGAACCGCACAGCATCGACGCCACCGACAAGTCTGGTGCGTTGCGATCACGCCAGCTGCGAAGTGCCGTCGGAGCGCCTGCCCGTGACGTCGCCATTGCCACAGCGGGTGATCGAGTCCATGGGATGCGTCCCGGTACCGTAGTGGTCGCCTCGAGTGTCGTCGCCGTGGTCGCCGTGGTCGCCGTGGTCGACGTCGAATCACGGCGTACGGAACGTAACCGTCCGTACAGAACAGCACCGACCTTGCATGGATTGCGAACAGCCCAGCTGCTGAACGCCCGTGGCAGAGGGCTTTTCACAACGGGTGCCGTCGCCCAGGTGGGGAGCGGGGGATCGTCGGAAGGATCGGCCAGGTAGGCGTAGAGCTCCACAGGAAGCAACGCATCGCTCAATCCATGCGAGAGATCCAGCAGGAGGTACTCACCGGCAAGGCGGCCTCGCAAAGGGACGTCGGCGGACGCTGTCGACGAGAGTTCGACGAGGGCATCGGCGATACCCGCCGCCGTGATCGGCGGCGCGGATTCCATCTCGGCGCAGACTGCGTCGGGTTCGTAGGCCCACTGCTGCGTCGACGGCGTGACCCGCAGGCCCAGTCGGGCAGCAGGGCCCGCCGAGGCCAGCTTGCGTAGCCGCGCTCGGACACGTTCGATGCCACCGAAATCGGCGGGCCCGAGCCCACCGATCAGTCGAGAATCCGACCGCAACATGTCCAGGGCCGTTGCCTTGTACGTGATCGCATTTCGGCTCACGGCGCGCCCCTCTCCGGCGCAGGCCGACGATAGGGGGCATGGATACGACCTGGGTCGAAGATGCGAGGCCTGGAATCGATGTGATGCGCACCGCTGGTGCTGTACTCGCGGGCGTAATCACCGTTCGCGAACTGCGGAGGCAGTTCGGCCATGCCCGTCGGATACGGGCGTGGCCCGGGCGGGGCTGGAGGAAGAGGATCTTCCGGGGGAGGCGGGCCGTCACGATGCGCCAACAGCCTGATCCATCGAATCAGCGGCACTATCAACACGAGTGCGCCGAACCCCTCGGCCGCCAGGTATGCCCAGCCGACAGCGGCGATGCCGAGTGAGGACGACAAGCTCAGCGAACCGATGATGATGATCGACGTCGCGATCACCTGCACCACGACAGCCAGCCGCATCTTTCGTTGGACACGCGCAAGGCCGTCGTAGAGCGATCCCACGACCGAGAGCGGAATGGTGAACGCAGCAAGTTGGACGATGATCGTGCCGTTCTCGCGGTACTCCGCCCCCACGATCCCCAACCCGAACGGTGCAATGAACGCGAGAAAGAACGAACCACCCAACGCCACGACGGCGACCATCGTCATGAAACGTTTGGTCAATCGCGAGAACTGATCCGGGTGTGCTGCGACCTCGGCGACGAACGGGCCGACGAGGACACTGATCAGGATGTACAAGGCACTGACGATCGACCAGGTCAACGAGAAGTACGCGTTGCTCTCGGTGCCCAACGTGGCTACGACGATCATCGGGATCAGCAGCGGAGCCAATGAACCGAGTGCGGTGATGCCGTAGGCGGATCCGAAGTACGACCACAGCTCTCGACGCGGCGGAAGATTGGGCTCCAACTGATAACGCGGCTCGGTTCGCAGGGCCCGCAGGATGTGGCGAAGAACGACGACGGACGCGATGACCGCGGGGATGGCCCACGCCGCGATGATCGACGTGCTCCGAGCCGTCGCGAACAACGCAAGAAGCAGACCGAATTTCACGACGGCATGAAAGACGTTCTTCGCCGCTGCCCAGCGTGCGACTCCGAGGCCGGACGACGTCTGATCTTGCAGCGCGAACACCGCGAGTACCGCAACGAACAGTGGGAAAGTGACGATTTCGGCGGTGCTGGTGAACATCTTGTCGACCGGCGCGACGAGCAGGAACACGCACCCGAGGATGAACGCGAACGCAGTGATCGTCAGGTAACCGCGCACGACGAAAGATCTTGCCAGTCGACCGGAATCGGGCAGAAACCGCTCGTACATCGACCCGAGGCTCAGGTTGGACAAGGTCGAGAGCATCACCGCGGAGGTGATCACCGCGGAGGCGCTGCCGACTTCGGCCACCGGGTACAAGCGGCCCGCTGCAGCCCAGAACAGCAACCCGAGGCCACCGGTGATGACGGTGGACAGCATCAACGCCAAAGAATTCAGTGCCAGGTTGCGGTCGGAACTTTTGCCGTTCGAAGTCTCGTCGGGTACCTGCAGGACGGCCGAGCCCGGTGTCTCGCCACGATAGGGGATCTGGGCAGGGCTTACCTTCTGGATCGGCATCGTGTGAGACATGAGGCCCATGTCCCAACGAACCGGTTCGAGTGGATACCACTCGAGCTGCTCGAGATTGTGGTGTCGCGGTGGTGCGATCTTCGGTGCGCGGTGCTTCACAGAGGCCGCCACCGCACGGGTACAGGGGGCGCAGGCAAGCCGATCTCCATGTCGAAGGCCTCGTTCACCGCGTCGACGAGTTCTCGGCGAACCGTCTCCCGCAAATCGCGGCTGTACAGCGAGTGATCGCCGGCCTCGAAGGACTTGACCGTCGTCGAGCCGGATCGGGGGTCGGATTGCTTACGCAGCCGGCGCATTCCCTCCGGGCCGCGATTGTCCACGAACCATGCACTGTCCTTCGGAGAGAGAAGGACAGTGGTTCGTACGTTCTCCGACTCCAACCTGCGTAGAGAAATCTCCGGCACCTGGATGAGACCGCGTAAACCGAGCCACAGCCACACGCGATACGGCATCGTAGGCTGCAGGCCGTTCTTCACCCGCACGCCCACATGGTGCAGGCGATCCAATGCGGACGCGACAAAGCCCTTGTCCTCATGCACCATCGAGGAACGTTTGACGAACTCGAGTCGTTTGGTGGTCCAGTCGAGGGTGTTCAACAGGACCGCGGAATTCACGCCGAGTTCGGTTGCCGCATAGCTGGAGTACCAAGAACCCGAGCACATCCCGGACACCACGACGTTGCGCGGTCCGGCGCCTGCTTGCTGCACTGCCGTCACTGCATCCTCGTTGCCCTCTTCGCTGTAGAGCTCGGTGATTTCGTTGTCCGACACCGGCCCGCTTTCGCCGGTGCCGCGGCGATCGAATCGAAGAACCGAAACACCCTCGGCCGCAAGGTATCGGGCTAACTCGACCCACAGACGAACAGGTCCGACTCGGTGTTCGTTCGCGGTGGGGTAGAGAACGAGGGTCGGTCCGCCCATCGCGCACGACGGTGAGGTGGTCCTGATGGCGAACAGGGCGTTCGGTCCGAGGGATTGTGCCGACTCGACCACGGTACGTTCGCCGTTGCCGAACTCGGCGTGATCACGCAGTGGCACGGATACCGGTGCATCACTGCCGTCGAAACGGTCCGAGAGCCACCGAGCCAGATAGGTGATGTCCGAGGTGGGCATGACCACCTCGAAATCCGAAGGTTCGAGAAACAGTTCGTGATCGGACAGCGTGTGCTCTTCGGCGTTCTGCTTCTGGACCAGGGTCCGGATGGGCTTGACGTCAGCGCGTTCCGGGCGGGTGGCGACAAGGACAGGGCAGTCGATCGGTTCGAGCGTGGAGATATCGAGAGCCGCGAGGTCCGAGACAACATTCGGGTGCAACACGGCACCGATGATCGACACCCGAGCGTCCTCCCCGGAGTCCTGCGTGACACCGACCGAATACAGGGCACGCTGCTCGCGTAAGTAGGACCGACCACGAACGACCGGGTCCCACAGGGCAACTGCGGTCAGGGGGCCGAGCTGCGAGACCGCCGCAGCACCCAGTAGTGCGCCCGCGCGCAATCCGACGAGCGCCACCGCGTCGACCCCGCTCGAGCGCACGAACCCGGCGGCAGTGACGATGCTGCGGATCCACTGCGAGACGATGTGTTCCGAATCCTGATCGCCGGCGGAATCGCCGGTGCCGAAGTAGTCGAATCGAAGTACGAGCAGCCCCGAATCGCACAGCTTCTGAGCAAGCAACGTCAAGCCGCGGTAGGAGTCGACTTGTTCCTTACCCAATGGCGGACAAAGGATTACACCGCCCCGTGCACGCCCCCCCTCGGGTACATGCACCGTTCCGAACAAGCTTTCCGATTCGGGGCCGAACCAGGTCGAGTACTTTCCGCCGGCGGTATGCGGATTCACGTCGACATGAGAGGTGTCCGTGTTCCGCTCTGCCGTACTTCGGGTGCTCACAGGACGATCCCCTCGTTGTAAGTTGTCGTTCGCTCAGCGGGAAATGGAAGCGGGCCACTTTCGGCTGTCGAGGCCGTGGGTGCGCAACATCGCCAGTGCGATGCGCTCCATACCGAAGCCGACGCACGCGCTGTGTGCGGGTTCGCCGTCGACCGTGGAAATTCCGAACGTGTGACCGAAATGGTCACGATGGCAATTGCACGAGACCACAGCAGTACCGTCGTCGAGGTCTCCGTAGAGTTTGACGACCAGTTCGGTCTTGAGATTCTCGTTACGTTGGTTCGCGGCCAGCATGCGGCCTGCGCGTCCGAAGAACGGGTCGTTGGCGATGACGGCTTCGGCTTCGAGGCCGAGATCGGCAAGCACCTCCATGCCTCGCACCACCCAGCGTTCGCGATGTGCGATGGCCTCCTCCGGGGTGCCGACACGAACGAACTCGTGCATCCGAAATGCTTGCATCCGTGCGGGATCCACCGCCGGCTCGTGCCGGAAGCAGTAACCGTAGATGTCGAGCAACCGGCCCTCTTCCGGAAGTACGCCCGTCATCATCGAGTACGACGGGTGGCATGCGGCCGAAACGAGCATGGTGCCTGCGGATTCGAGGTGGTGATCCCAGTCCTTGCCTTCGGCACGGTCCGCGAGCAACGAGGCATGGGCCTTGTTGTCACCGTCGAAGGTGTTGATGGCGCCGGTCAGGTTGGGAAACGAGGCGATGTAGTCGGTGCGCTCGAATGCTTCCCGCGGAAAAACCGGGGGGAAGCGGAATCGCGGAGCCGAGAATCCGTGCTCGGACCGTCCCGCGGCGTCGACGACCTGGTCGATTCTGTCGATGATGTCCTCGAACTCACCCGAGCGGCCGTAGAGACCCTCCACCGAGCTGGGTACGAGGAGTTCGGCGGCAACGAGTTCCTCGCGGAATCGTGCTCGCGCCGAATCGAGTTCGGAAATCTCGGTGGGGTTGACGTGTGCAGTCATCAGTTACCTTTGTAGACGAGCGCAAGTTGGGAGTTGTGCCCGAGAATGCGTTCGTTGCTGACCATGATGGCGGAGCCGTGCGCGTCCCGCAGGTGACGGCCGATGCTCATGTCGGAGTCCTGCCGGTAGCCGGAAATGCCGCAGATCTGCAACGCTTTGCCGACGATGTCGATGACGAGTGACGACGCGGTCACCTTGAGGTTGTTGATCCGCACCGCGAATCCGATGGCACCGAGATCTCCGGGGGAGTCAGCGATGGCCTCGTACTTTGCTGCCGCGCCGAATACCGCATCGACGAGTTGCTCGTGCACGACATACAGCTCGGCGAGCCGAAGTGCACTCGGCGGGGTCACTCCCGGCGTGCGACTGGCGGCCTTGCGAACGGACTTGCGCGACTTGGCGACTGCCGCATCCGCGATGCCCAGCCATGCGGCACTCCAGAGCACATGGGCGGCAGGCAGCATCGTCTGCGCGGAGATATCGCCGTAGCTGTCACTCAGGATGCTCGATGTCGTGGCGGTTGCTTCGAGTTGGAATCCGGGGCTGCACGTTCCACGGAACCCGAGGGTGTCCCAGTCTCCGGTGCGTTCGAGCACGACGTTCGGCTTTTCGCAGACGACCAACACCTGATCGCTCGGAGGGCTGTCCGCCGAGCGGCGAGCCGTCGCGAGGATGAACTGTGCGTATTCGCCATAGGAGATCACCGGAGCGGTTTTCGACAACCTGATCCGATCGCCGTCGTATTCGACCGCGCATCCGCTGGTTCGGACATCGCCCCCGATGTTGATCTCGGTGGTCGCCGAAGCCACCAACGGGCGTTCGAGAACGAGTCGACGCAGCAGCGATTCCATGGCGTCGGACTTCCCGTGCCGGACGATGCTCAGTATCTGGGACTGATGCATCACGAAGATCATCGCCGAGGATGCGCACTCTGCGCCCAGTGCGCGTGCAATGTGCGCGAGTTGGGTGAGGGAAAGGCCGCCGCCACCGAAGTTCACGGGAATGCCGGCTTCGAGGAGACCGGCCTGGCGAATCGCCTCCATGGACTCGGTCGGGAATCGCGCGTCGCGGTCGACCTCATCGGCGAACGCACGCACCGTGGTGAGTACCTCGGACATGGTCGAGGTGTCGACGGTGTCCCGGTAAGCGGTGGTCATCGCGCTCAGTCCGTGAGCTGTGCGACGGCTGTGGCGATGGACTCGATGCTGGCGAACGTGGCCTTCTGCAGCATTGCATCGGGGAATTCGATGTCGAACTCGTCCTCGAGAGCGATCATTACGTTGACGCTGGCATGCGAGGTGAGACCGCTGTCGTACAGATCGGCCGAGCCCTCGATGTTCGAAGCCGGAAGTGGAAGCTTTCCGAATTTGTCCAGAACTTCTCGAATCCTGGCCACATCTGCAGCACTGAGTGTCTCCATACGAACCTCCACTGAATCTCGTGACTTGCCGAGACCGGATGGCCTCGTACTGACTGCGGGTTTGCAACACGCCTACGTTTGCAACCCAGCTGTCTCCCCAGACCTTCCCAAACAATATAGTAGATTGTTTTGAAGCGTCGGCTTGAATCGTTCGCCTGCTCTCGGATCGGTTTCCTACCAGCGGGTTCCCGGGGATTCGGATTTCAATCGAGATGAGCATCACGGCTGCGTGGGGCCTTGTCCCGCCCGTATGCGCTCGAGGTGGGCGGGGTGAAGAAGTACAGTGAGGGCTTCGTCGGGCCAATCAATGAAGGAACTCAGTGCCGGTGAGTGGAGCCTGCGGCGTAGCCGTGGAGCCGAGTGTCGTCCGGATCTCTTACCTCAGAGACGGGCGCCGCATCGAGGATTCGATAGACGCCGAGGGAGCCCATTGGCTCCTGAACGGCAAGCTTGCCGACTGCGGACCGTTCGACGACGTCGTACTCACCGGGCGCGATTCGGACGTAGTGGCCTCGCTCCTGGACTCGCTCGACAGTAGTGAAACCTCCACCATTCGAATGGTCGACGAGGGTTCGGCGGTGCTGGCCTACGCGCGCTCGATCGGAAAGCTCGCGGCTGCCCGTGCATTGCTGGTGCTCGACCTCGGAACGAGCGGTACGACCGCGCTCACGTTGGACGTAGCGGCAGGCGACGTCACCCGAACTCGACGCACTCCGATCCTTTCGGGTGACGCACTCGACCGGGTAGTCGAGAAAATCGTCATGGCCAAGAAGATCCTTCCCCCCGCAGACGGCCCGGAAGGTGAACGTGAATACCGCGTGTTCTTCCGCGACCTCAAAGAGATGCTCAGCACGGCTGCGGGTGTCCGGGCTCCGAACAACGGGCCGGTGCTGATCACTCGCAACGAATTCGACGACGTCGCAGCCCCGCTGATCCTTCAGACGCTCGCTTGGGCGGCCCCGTCGCCTCCGGATGCGGTGTTGCTCATCGGTGGCGGTTCGCACATGCCGATCGTGCAGTCACTCGTCGAACACGAATGGGTCGTCGACCTCGTCGTTCCGGATTCTCCGATGTCGGTCATAGCGGAAGGTGCAGCGCTCGAAGCCGCACCGAGCGCTCCCACGATGACTCTCGCGACGCTGCTGGAAGAGCACGACGCGAGCACACCTCCCGCCATAGTTCCCGAGCCCGCCATAGTTCCCGAGCCCGCCGTGGTTCCGGAACCCACCGCGGTTTCTGAGTCCACCGTGGCGGAACCCTCGACGCAGTTGCCGACTCCAGATGCGGAAACGGCACTGGCGGCGATGGAGACAGCGCCGATACGGACAGTTCCGGTGGCGCTCGCCCCGGTAGTGGCGGCACCTGTGGACAAGCCCCTCGGATGGATGGCACCTGGGGAGACGACCCCTGTTGCGACCCCCCGCTGGGTTGGGTCGAACGAGACCCCACCGGCATCGGATCCCGCGCCACCAACGCCCCGTCGTATTCAGTGGTCGATAAGGGACGCCTCCTGGTTGGGGGCAGTAGCCGCGGTGGTCCTGCTGGTCTGGGCAATCGTCGCGGTACGAGGCAATACACCGCCTCCTCCCGGGATCGGAGTCGATCCCGGTTCGATTCCCGCCGGAAATTCCTCTCTCGCGGAGAGTGTGCCCGCGCTGCCGGAACCGATCCCGACGCCCGAGCCGGAGCCTTCGCCAGAGGCGGTGGACACCTTCGATCCTGTCGAACCAGGCGTCGATCCGGATACCGGCAGCATCGAATACACCGAGGACGGTTTCTACTACGACGACGGTTACGTGGTCGAAGACGGCTCGGATGTGAACTGACCCCAGCGCTGACGGGGTAGCGCCGCACTTCGGACACACACCCGGTAGCGTGGCCCCTCGGGCGAGTATCGGAGTCCGACCGTCTATCGCGAAGCGAGGCAAGAGAGATGACTGTGTTGTTGGGGGTGTCCATGGGCGCCCACGCCGTGCGTATGGCTCAGCCACGCAACGAGACGGCCAATGCTCGCGTCTCGTCGACCCGTTTGCTCGAAGCCCCTCAACAGTTGTTCTTCCACAATCAAGTCATCGACACGATCGACGATCACGTCGAGTACCTGGCCGCCGAGTCCATCAGCGCGCTGGCCGCCGAGTCCGAACCGTCGATGACGACCGGCGTCGCATACCGGGACGCCCACCAAGCAGACACGCTGCACCGCGCTCTGGAGAATCAGCACCTGCAGAACTACCGCCTCGTGCCCGAGGTCGAGGCGGTTCTCGAGTACCTCGTCGTCAGTGGTGAAGCCGCGGGCTTCTCGACCGTCGCATTGTTCGACCTGGGAAGTTCGGGTCTGAACGTCAGCGTCGTGAACCTGGCCGCCCGTCGAGTCGTCGTCACGCAACGCTCCAGTGCGTTCAGTGGAGATCTCATCGACGAATTCCTTCGTGACAATCAGCTCGCACGCCTCGGTAAGCCGAGCGATGCCGCCGACATGGACCTGTTCGAGCGCCGGTGTCGTGTGGCCAAGGAACGGCTGTCGAGCAATGACGCGGTCTGCCTGCCCGACGAAAGCGGCATGATCCTGCTCTCGCGGGAAAACTTCGAGGCATTGATCGCTGATCACATCGATCAGGCCATCGAGTTCGCACGCAGTGTTCTCATCGACGCAAACGTCCCGATCGACGCCGTCGTTCTCATCGGCGGCGGGTCGCGCATTCCGCTCGTTCGTGAACGCGTCGGCCCATCTTTGCATTTGCCGGCAATCACTCCGAACGAGCCGGAAACTGTTTCGGCCCGTGGCGCAGCACTCTCGGCGCGGCCGACGGAGTACCCGCAGAATGTGCAGCCCCGGACGATGCCGGCGCGCCCCGCTCCTGCAGCGCCGGTCCGACCGGAATCCGACCCTGCGCCCGCCGCCGGCTTCGTCGCGCCTCGACCTGTCGAAACGACTCCGACCACAGCGAACGCGCGAAAGAATCTACCCGCTGCAGATACGGGTGCGCGGCCGTTCTATCCGCCGACAGCCCCGGCTGTAGCTCCTATCGTTGCCGCGCCTGCCGTTACTGCTGTGCCGGATGCGAGGGAAGTCGAATCGGCTTCGCCCGCCCCTAAACACTTCGCGCTCGAAAAGGTCTACTGGCTGGACGCGGACTACGAAGAAGACGACGGTGAAGACGAAGACGTGCGTCGACGACGTCGAATTCGGGCGTGGTCCGTATTCGGGGTTGCCGCTGCAGCGGTGATCGCCGTATCGGGATTCGTCGTGACGCGTCCGGACGCACCCGCTGTTGTCGAGACCGCGGTGACGCAACCGCCGGCCACCTCGAGCGTGGCAGGGACGTCACCTCCGGCAGCACCTCCAGTGATTCCGGCTCCGCTTCCGCCGCCACCGCCCGTGGAGACCGTTCCGGAAGCTCCGGTCGTCGAACCCGAACCCGAGGTTGTCGAACCGACGCGCCAACAAGTTACCGAGGATCAAACGACGGAGCAATCGTCCGAGCCGGAGGTCGCACCGCCACCTCCGCCTCCACCGCCCCTGATCCCCGGCTTGCCGGACTTCACGCTGCCTACCTTGCCCCCGCTCTTCCCGCCCGCTCCCTGATCGAAGTTTCAGGCAACCGGATTCCGCGGGCGAATGTGCTCGAAGATCAGAATGGTCTCGGTGGCGGCGACGGCTGGATGGGCGCTGAGGTTGTCCACGACGAAGTTGCGTAGTGCCGCGGTGTCTACCGTCGATACGTGGATCAGAAAGTCGTCTGCGCCCGCGATGAAGTAGATGTTCAGCGTCTCCGCTAGCGCGGCGACCTGCTCACCGAATTCGTTGATTCTTCGTCGGGCATCCGCCTGTAGTCGGACCGAGATCATGGCCTGGATGCCCTGCCCGAGCGCTTCGGGATCGATTTCTGCATGGAACCCGCGAATGACTCCGCGCTCGACGAGGGAACGCACCCGTCCCAGGGCGGTCGATGGTGCAATACCCGCTGCCGCCGCAAGTGCATTGTTGGGCGTGCGGGCGTTGTGCCGAAGTACGTCGATGAGGATGTGGTCGATGTCGTCGAGTGTTGCCTTTCGAGCATCTGCCGTGTGCCGAACATCGTTCGGTACACGCCCCACATGCCCGCCATGCGCTGAATTATCCGATCCCATCTGCCCAATCTACAGAATTATGTTCACATCCGTTGGTCATCTTTCTCTTTATAATTCACAATTGTGGCAATCCGTCGAATCATTATTCAGGAGGCCACCATGAAGATCGGAATTCCTCGCGAGATCAAGAACAACGAGTACCGGGTGGCCATCACCCCGGCGGGCGTACACGAATTGGTCTCGCACGGACACGAAGTCATCGTCGAATCCGAAGCAGGCGTCGGTTCGTCCTTCTGCGACACCGACTTCAAAGCAGCAGGCGCACAGATATTCGCCGAGGCTGCCAAGGTATGGGACGCTGCCGACCTGCTGCTCAAAGTCAAGGAGCCGATCGCCGAGGAGTACGCACTGCTCCGGCGTGATCAGGTCCTGTTCACCTTTCTGCATCTGGCTGCCTCGAAGCCCTGCACGGACGCATTGCTCGCATCGGGCACCACCGCAATCGCCTACGAGACCGTCACTGCCCCGAACGGATCACTCCCACTGCTGGCGCCGATGAGCGAGGTTGCGGGAAGGCTTGCACCGCAGGCAGGTGCCTACCATTTGATGGCCAGCGGTGGAGGCCGCGGCGTTCTCATGGGGGGAGTGCCCGGAGTGCGTCCGGCGAACGTCGTCGTCATCGGTGCAGGCGTGTCGGGAAGGAACGCCGTCGCCATCGCCCACGGTATGCACGCCGACGTCACGGTGCTCGATCTCGACGTCAAGGCGCTACGTGCCATCGACGATCTGTACCACGGCAGCGTCAAGACGGTCGCGTCCAGCGCCTTCGAGCTCGAGCAGGCCGTTCTTGCAGCAGACATGGTGATCGGGGCGGTACTGGTACCGGGGGCGAGAGCACCGATGTTGGTCTCCGACAGTCTCGTTCAGCGTATGAAGCATGGTTCGGTGCTCGTCGACATCGCCATCGACCAGGGCGGCTGCTTCGAGAATTCGGTTCCCACTACGCACGCCGACCCGACCTACCGGGTACACGAGTCGGTGTTCTACTGCGTCGCGAACATGCCGGGCGCCGTACCGCGGACGTCGACGTACGCGTTGACCAACGCGACGCTGCCCTACGTCTGCGCGCTCGCGGACAAGGATTGGGAAAAGGCATGCGAGGCGGACGCAGGCTTGCGCAACGGGCTCAGCACGCACCACGGTGATCTGTTGTCGGAGAGCGTCGCGGCAGCCTTCGCATGACTTGCCGACTGTCCTAGCGAGAGTGCCTGCCTGCCTTCTTCGCAGGCGTCTCCGGCGGCTCCGGCGGTCCGCCCGGCCGGGCGAGCATGGCGGCGATGGCAGTAGTCAGCGGAACGGACAGCGCCAGCGCGATACCGCCGACCGAAGATCGAACGATCTCGATGGCCACGGCGTCACCGGTCAGAACATCCTGGATGGAGCGGCCGGTAACGCTGAACAGCAGCAGAAGTGGAAGCGCCCCACCGGCATACGCCAGCACCAGGGTGTAGACGGTGCTTGCGATATGGTCACGCCCCACGCGCATCGCGGAAGAGAAGATCTGCCGTCGCGTCGTCGTTGCATCCGCCGAGGCGATCTCGAACGCAGTCGACGCCTGGGTGATCGTCACGTCGTTGAGGACACCGAGCGATCCGATGATGAACCCCGCGAGTAGTAGCCCGGTGATGCTGACTTGTTGGATGTAGGCCTGAACGTCGGTGTTCTGTTCTTCCGACAGCCCTGTCAGGTGGGTCATCCGAATCGCGACATAGGACAACACTGCAGCCAACGCCATCGACATGAGAGTGCCGAGGAGGGCGGAACTCGTCCGCAGGTTGACGCCGTGCGCAAGGTAGAGAACGCCGTACAGAATGACAGCACCGGAGACCAAGGCGACGGGAATCGCAGGTGCGCCGTCGAGAAGTGCGGGGAGCATGAATCCGACCAGCACGCCGAACGCCACGACCAATCCCAGCAGCGCACGAAATCCGCGCCATCTCGCAACGACGCAGATGACGACGGCGAACACACCGACGATGACGGCGAGTGGAAATCCGCGGGCGTAGTCGTTGAACGAATACTGGGTGGTTCCGGTGGGATCGGTCTGCCGGACCAGCCGAATGCTTTCCCCGGTACGCAGGTCTGGTTGGCCGGGGCCCGGGGCGATTTCGATCAGGGTGCGCGTGCCCGCATTCGGTCCCGAGTCGATCGTGACGATGCTGCGTTGGCAGTCGTATCCTGCGCTCGCAGGTGGCGTCGGGTTGCCGGTGAATACGCGTCCGGAAGAAGCGCTACCGCAGGGGCCGATGTCCTGCGACACAATCGTGCCCGCTTCGCTTTGGACCGCGCGACCACCGGAGGTATTGAACGGGAGCGGAATGTCGACGTTCTGCTGGCTCGGCCACAGTGCAACTGCACCGCCGATCACGCATATTCCGATCGCGACGAGAAGCCCCACGACTATTCGTGCGGCGACGGGTCCGAGCGGTGCCGGTGCGTTGCTGTGTCCGTGCCCATGACCGTGACTGTGTGAATCCACGGTGTCACAGTATCGGGGCGTGGCGAGTGGCCTGCGGCCTCATCGGATCGGGAACGTTATGGAGCTCGGTGGCGGGGAGCAGGGGGGGCGTCCCCCGCCACCTTCCTGATCGCCCCGGGGGGGGGGGGGGGGGGGGGGGGGTACGACCAGGGCTCGGGCCCG
>NZ_JASITC010000013.1:0-107925 GCF_030063405.1 Rhodococcus sp. H29-C3
CGAACCCGCGGGTCGTCAAACGCAAAATCATCAAATGGGCAGCCAAACGCTCCCGGCACCAACACCATCCACAACCCACAATGTCACCCCAATGCACTGTCATTCAGCATTAACTGAACGGTATTGCATCTAGAGACCATCCTCGTGGCCGAGACGGAGAAGTTATGAGCGAGCGCAGGGAGCCCGTCACCAGCGTGCTCGCCGACGGCCGAGAAATTCTGTTCTTCTCGCTGCCCGGTCACACTCCTCACCCGGTACCGGATCTGCGTCCCTTGGCGGCGAGATCCGCGACCACAGCGTCGGAGGTTCGCCTGGACCGACAGACCGGCGACTGGGTTACGGTGGCCGCACTGAGGCAGGATCGGACGTACAAGCCGCCGGCAGATCAGTGCCCGTTGTGCCCATCACCTCGAGGTGATTCGAGTGAGGTGCCTGCGGCGGACTACGACGTCGTAGTGTTCGAGAATCGATTTCCCAGTTTGTCTCATGCCGGGGACGGAGCCGAGGTCCTGCGGCCGGGATCGGTGTCCTCTCCCGGAATCGGCCGATGCGAGGTCATTTGTTTCTCCAGCGATCACACGACGTCGTTCGCCGAGCTGAGTCACCAGCACGCGCGACTGGTGTTCGACGTGTGGCGACAACGTACCGAAACGCTGTTCGACTTGGGCGGCGTCGAACAAGTCTTCTGTTTCGAGAATCGAGGCGAGGAGATCGGCGTGACGCTGTCTCATCCGCACGGGCAAATCTACGGCTACCCGTACCTGACGCCTCGAAGTACGTCGATGTTGCGCCGGGCGGAGCATTTCGCGGAAGCGAACTCGGGCACAAATCTGTTCGCCGACATACTCGCTCGCGAACTCGACGAAGGCACAAGGGTCATCGTCGAAACCGAGCACTTCACGGCGTTCGTTCCATTCGCAGCGCGATGGCCGGTAGAAGTGCACATTTTCCCGAACAGACACGTGCACAACCTGACAGAGTTGTCGAGGGATGAACTGGACGATCTCACTGCCGTTTATCTCGATGTGCTCGGGAGATTCGATCGGATGTATCCGATTCCGTTGCCGTACATCTCGGCGCTGCACCAGTTCCGGCCCGACCGTGGCCAGGAACGCGGATACTTCCATATCGAATTGATGTCGGTGCGAAGGGCAGCGAACAAGCTCAAGTTTCTGGCTGGGTCGGAATCGGCGATGGATGCTTTCATCACAGATATCACTCCGGAACAGATGGCTGATCGATTGAAGGGGTTGGCTTCGTGAATGTAGTGGTGGCGCGGGCGCCGGGGCGGATCAATCTGATCGGTGAGCACACCGACTACAACCAGGGCTTCGCAATGCCGATTGCCCTGGAAGAGCGCACCACGGTCCGATTCGAGCCGGACGGCTCCGATGTCATCACGGTCGGGAGCACTCAGGAGGTCGGCAGGTCCACCTTCGCATTACAAGCGCAGCCAGGCGAGGTCGAAGGCTGGGCTGCCTACCCGGCTGGGGTGGTGTGGGCACTCCAGGCAGCGGGGCACCCGGTGGTCGGCGGCGTTATGTCGGTGACGAGCGACGTGCCGATCGGTGCAGGGTTGTCCTCCTCCGCTGCGCTGGAATGCGCTGTGTTGCTTGCAATCAACGCAGCCACCGGGACGAATCTGGAACTACTCGAAGTGGCCCGTATCGCGCAGCACGGAGAGAACGATTTCGTCGGAGCCCCCACCGGGTCGATGGACCAGCTGGCGTCCCTGCACGGTGAAGTCGATCGAGCACTGCTCATCGACTTCGAGGACTCTTCCGTCACGCCGGTGGTCTTCGATCTCGCTAGCCATGGGCTCACCTTGCTGGTGGTGGACTCCAATGCGGCACACCGTCATTCCACCGGGGAGTACGCATCGCGTCGGGAATCGTGCACACGGGCTGCGACGGCTTTGGGCGTTGATTCGCTGCGACGGGTTCAGGGCAATGACGATGCAGCGTTGCTCGAGCGTATCGATGACGAGGTGGATCGCCGCCGCGTGCGGCACATCCTCAGTGAGAACCAGCGCGTGCTCGATTGCGCGAAGGCACTGCGGGCGAAGGGCTTTCGTAAGGTCGGTGAGCTGATGACGCAATCGCATGCCTCGATGCGTGACGATTTCGAGATCACGACCGCGCATGTCGATCTGATCGCGGATTCCGCCGTACGTCACGGTGCTTTGGGTGCGAGGATGACGGGTGGCGGTTTCGGCGGCTGCGTCATCGCGATAGTTCCCGCCGAGGATGTCGATGCGATTGCCGGCGCCATCGAACACGACATCACCCGCGGCGGCTTCCCGGCCCCGACGGTATTCACGGCCAGAGCGGGAGCGGGCGCGTCATGGTCGTGAGCGGAGGTTGAGCGCTGAACCTGTTAGGGGAGATGCTCGAACAGTCCTGCGACATCGGTGGTGTCGGCGATGCTCGATACGACCGCTGCGAGAGCAGCCGTATCCTCATCTCCGATGAGCTGTGCGATCTTTGCTTCGATTGCGGGGTAGTCCATCGGAAAATGGTCGACGTCGCCGACCGGATTCGGTGTCATCGCGGATATTTCCTCTCCGCTGCGTAGGACGACCGTGACCTCGGCGACTCGACGTCGGGGCAGCAGCTCATCCAATTCTGTTGCTGCGGTTACGTGTACTCGATTACTGAATTGTTCGGCGATAGTGAACAACGGCCCGGCGGGGTCGAGGGCTTCGGTGTCGATTCTGTCGGTGACGAATGCGGCTGCGACCGCGAACGGCAGGGAGAACATCGCACCGAGCCGTGTTGTGGGATGACGTTGAAATAGTGGTGCTGCCAGTGAATGTGTTCGTACCCGAACATGTTCGACGTCTTCGACGTTCCATGGTGTATGGGCCCGGAGACTCTGCACGGTGTCGATGGCGGCATGGGTGTAGGAACAGCTTGCGTGTTGTTTCGCGTAACCCTCCATGGTGAGCCAGCGTGTGCCGAGGTCCTCGGTGAGGCGGGGGTAGTCGAGGGTGCCGACAATGTCGCCGAGAGAATGCACAAGCGCCCCCGAGTTGTCTACCAGCGCAGCCTCGGACAGCCGTGCGGCATCGAGTCCGGCACGAACTGCGCCTGCGATCCAGAGGTTTCGAGCGAAGTTTCCCTCCAACACGACGCCCCAGGGAGATACGTGGATCAACGCCGTCGATGCGTCGATCGCGGCGGCGACTCGGTCGGCGTCGGCGCCCCAGATGGAAGCCGCTGCGGCAGCGGCTCCCGTCGCGCCCCAATGGCCGTGCGTATGCCATCGCGAGTCGCGGGTGAGTGCGTGGCCGAATCTTGTCGCGACCTCGTACCCCGCGACGACCGCCGCGACAAATGTGTGACCGTCGACGGGCGTCGAGGACAGCCGGGTCGCGGCTATGGCGGCGGGAACCACGTGGGCGGCCGGGTGCCCCGCGGCGTACTTGTTGCCCTCGTCGAGTTCGAGGCAGCACGCTGCTATTGCGTCGAGTTCGGCGGCGGCGGAGATCGTAGTTTCGATTCTGCTTCCCAGAGTGCGGGTTCTTCCTTCTTCCAGTCGCCAGGTGGCCGACAATGCTCGCAGCTCGTTCGTGCGCGCGCCGGCAATGGTGACGCCGAGCAGATCGAGCAGGATCGACCGAGCGCGCTCGCTGAGTTCGGGTGGGATATCCCCGTCGCGCAGTTCGCACACGATCCTTGCCAGTGATGCTGTCGAACGTTCCGCTGAAAGGAACGTAGGGTCGGGCGTCATCGGTTAACTGTACGAATTTCGATTCGTGTGGTCAATGAACGGAGATTGAAAGACCAGCGATGCTAGCCTGTGAAGCACGGCAGCCACCCTCGATGCATCGTTTCGTTGAGCGGAACGGCATGACTCATCAAACGTTCATGTTGCGAGCGAAGGAGACAAACGCAATGTCCGATCAACTTCTCCAGGCAGTTCAAGCTGGGGTACAGATCGTCGACCTGGGTCGGCAATTGCGCGTGGGAATGCCGCAATCGCCCAATCACCCACAGTTCTGGCATACGTTGCCTCGCCGTCACGGCGACATGACGCGATCGGACGGCGGTAGCGCTGCCAACGACATGATCACGACCGGGACGCACGTCGGTACCCACATCGACGCGCTGGCGCATGTCTCACACGACGGCAAATTGCACGGTGGCGCCGATGCAGGCCAGTCCTGCATCGGTGGAAAATATGTCGAGCACGGGGTTCATACCATTGCACCGATGGTCAGGCGCGGCGTCCTACTGGACATTCCATCGGTGCTCGGAATCGACCGCTGTGAAGGCGGTTACGAGATCACCGTTGCCGACTTGGAAGCGGCCGCGAGCGCGGAGGGGGTAGCGGTGTCCGAGGGGGACGTCGTACTGATCCGCAGCGGTTGGGGTCAATTGTTCGACGAGGGCCAACCCTACGTTGGGGGTCCTTCGGGAGTTCCCGGCGTCAGCGAAGCAGGCGCGCAGTGGCTCGCATCCAAGAAGGTGCATGCCGCAGGTGCCGACACGATCGCGTTCGAACAGCTCGCGCCAGGTGGTGGGCACGCACTTCTTCCTGCCCACCGAGTTCTTCTCGTAGAGAGCGGGATCTACATCATCGAAGCGCTCGACCTCGAAGAACTGTCCACGAAGAAGCAGTACGAGTTCACTTTCGTGCTGGTCCCGCTCAATATCTTCGGTGCGACAGGCTCCCCGGTTCGACCGTTGGCCGTGACCAACTCATGATCGATACCACTCTTGCCCAGCACCTGGCGCGCTTTGCAGCCGCGACCACGTTCGAGGACCTGCCCGACGCAGTCGCGGACAGCGTCGGAATGCGCGTACTCGACACGTTGGGTATCGCCATTGCGGCAACTGATCTCGATACCAGCCGCGCCGCAATAACCTGGGCAACCGAGCAAGGCGGAGCGGCAAAGGCTTTCGCGGTAGGCGTCGAGGCTGCGCTCCCGGGACCGATGGCTGCATTCGTCAACGGCGTGCTGGCACATTCTCTCGACTTCGACGACACCCACCTGCCCTCGATCCTGCACCCGAGCGCCACCGTCGTACCTGCCGCACTGGCGGCGGCCCAACAACATGGTGCCGACGGTCGAACGCTGGTTCGTGGCATAGCGATCGGCTTGGAAGTCTGTGTCCGGATCGGGATGGCAGGTTTCGACCCCGAGACCCAGAACTCGGTGTTCTTCGAACACGGTCAGCACGCGACGTCGATCTGCGGCGCCATGGGTGGAGCAGTAGCAGCTGCCGTCATCGGTGGTGCATCGGAAGCAAAGATCGTCGACACTCTCGGAATCGCTGCGTCGATGGCGTCGGGAATCATCGAGGCGAACCGCACCGGCGGCACCGTCAAGCGCATGCACTGCGGGTGGGCAGCACATTCTGCATTGGCCGCCGCGGGACTCGCGCGTCACGGTATCACCGGCCCGCCGACCGTGCTCGAAGGCCGATTCGGCTTCTTCGAAGCGTGGCTGCATCAACCGGGCCGGGCGTCGGAGATCGTCGACGGCCTCGGAACGGAATGGGCTGTGCCCAACATCTTCTTCAAGCCTTACCCGGCGAATCACTTCACCCATGCTGCGGTCGACGCGGGTGCTGCGCTCCGCAATCGCGGCATCGCACCGTCCGATGTGGAGAAGTTGGTTCTCGGCGTGCCCGCGGCGAACCTGCGAACCATCGGTGAGCCGATCGAGGTCAAACGCACACCGACGACCGGATACATGGCGCAGTTCAGTGGGCCGTACGCACTTGCAGTGGGCATGTTCGGCGGCGGCGGGCTCGGTGCAGCGTTGGAAGACTATTCGGACGAACTGGCCAATGCCGAGGACCGCCGAGCGTTGATGGCCAAGGTCGATGTGGTTCCGGATGCTCGCTGCGACGCCATCTTCCCGCACCAGTTCCCGGCAGTGCTGACCGCGACGTTGACGGATGGAACCACGGTGGTCGAGGAAGTCCTCACCACCCGAGGTGGCCCCGAGCGACCACTGTCGTTCGAGGAGGTCTCGGCGAAGTTCCGTGCGAACGCCGCACCGTTCATGTCCGAATCGGATGTGGCCCAGCTGGCCGAGCGGTGCCATGGACTGCCCGATCTGACGGACATCGGCACCCTGCTCGCCCCGCTGAGGAGAATCGGTACTGCCACTCGGCAGTGACTACGCCCGAGCCAGGACTTCCCGCGCACCGCGCATCACGGCTTCGTCGACGAAGCGGCCATGGTCGTCCACAGTCGGACCGCCGTCGGACAGTTCGTACAGTTCCACCAATCGGCGGGCCGAGGCGATTGTTTCGTCCGACGGCGTCAAGGCCGCGTTGATGATGGAAACCTGGCTCGGGTGCAGTGCTGTTCGGGCGCGGAAGCCCATGTCCACGAAGTGCTGGGTGGTGGTCACGAAGCCGTCGAGGTTACGGAAGTCCGTCGACGTCGGGGCAACGGGAGCGGCCAGAGATGCTGCAGCACAACCGATGACGACCTGCATGCGGATGGTGTCGATCACGGCTTCGGTATCCGGGGTGCGCGCGATGCGCAGGTCGGCGAGCAGGTCCACCTCGCCGATTCCGAAGGTGCGAACACGCGCGCATTCGGCCATCGCGGCAATGGAGCGTAAGGCGTCGGCGGTTTCTAGTAGCCCGATCACGGCGAGGGTGTCCAGTGTGCGTGTCGACTCGAGTTCGGTGAGGAGCGCGTCCGCGCGGGCCAGCGTGGCGGTCGAGCATTTGGCGATCATGATGCCCGAGACACCGGACTGGGCGGCTGCATCGAGATCCTCCGGCAAAAACTCGGGAGTGACCCGGACCCAGATCTCGGTATCGGTCCACTCCCGCATCTTCAGCCATTCGCTGACGGCTTCTCGTGCAGTTGCCTTCTGGGACAGAGGTACCGCATCTTCGAGGTCGATGATGACAGCGTCTGTGTCACCGCGGACAGCTTTGTCGAAGAGTGCGGGCTTGATTGCAGGGACATAGAGGAACGAGCGAGGATCTGTGCGAGTCATCGAGTAGCACGAGCTTCCAGGATCTGGGTGATCGACCGAGCCGCGGTGACCACCTGGCGGGCGTGGATGGCATGTTTCTCGTCCGCAGTCGAGGCGTAGCGGAAAGCAGGGCCGGAGGAACTGACCGAGCCCAGAACATGATCGGACGCGTCGAAGAACGGTGCAGCGATGGATGCCGCGCCGGTGTTTCGTTCGTTGATCGATGTCGCATATCCGATGTCCCGGATCTCGGCGAGGCGCTCACGAAAGGACACCGCGTCGACGTCCGGGGTGGTTCCCCGAAGTTCCTCGAGTGCTTCGACGGCGAAGTGGTCCGGCAGGAAGGCCAGGATTGCGCGGCTCGATGCCCCCGAGTGCAGCGGGAACTGGGGACCGATCTCGACGACCATCTTCACTTCCTGTGGACTTTCGTACTGATCCAGATAGACGCGCCGGTGGCCGACGAGAACGGACAGTGTCGCCGTCTCACGGGTTTCCGCGCGCAGTGTCCGAAGCACCGGGGCGGCGATCGATCGAACGTCGAGTTGGCTCCATGCTTTCGTGCCGAGGCCTATTGCGGCCGGGCCGAGTGAGTACGTCGATTCGCCCGCCATCGGCTGCACGATCGAACGTGAGGCCAGCGACTGCAGGATCCGATGCACGACTGCTTTGCTCAGGTGCAGGTGTCGGGCGATCTCCGATACACCGAGTGCGCGGTCGGACTGTGCGAATGCGAGGAGCACATCTGCCACCCGATCTGCTGACTCTGTGCCGGTGGATGTTTCGGCCAGTGATGTGGAGCTGGGCGGCGTGACCATTCGGCCATCCTTCCGGATTCAGGGGGAAATTGTGGTTCACCAAGCGAGTCGACTGTAGCGTTCCGCTGAGCGAACCGTACGCGTAACAAGAATTTCATCAAAGATGCTGTTCTATGGGCGTGATGCGTGCCATACTCGGTTTTACGCGAATAGATCACCGATTGCCTGGTGCGCTGAGCGGAACGCTTGACGCAGTGGGAGACGGTTCGACTCGACGCCTCGTGGGCGCGAAAGGCAGACAATGAAGAAGCTTGTAGGCGTGCTGAGCGCCGTCGCGGTAATGAGTGCAGCAGCGTGTGGATCCTCTTCGGGGTCCGACGACTCGGGCTCCATCAAGATCGGCTCCGTTCATCCCACCACTGGTGCCCTCGCGGGGGTCGGTGGATTGATGAACGACGGTGCCGCATTGGCGGTTGCCGACATCAACGCCGCCGGCGGAATCTCCTCGCTCGAAGGCCGGCAGTTGGAGCTCGTCTCCGGTGACAGTCAGGGCAAGGCGGAAGTCGGGCAAAGTGAGGCGCAGCGGTTGATCGACGACGGTGTCGTCGCCCTCGTCGGTACCTATCAGAGTGACGTCACGCAGAATGTCGCCTCGGTCGCCGAACGGTCCCGCGTGCCTCTCGTCATCGATGTGGCTGTGGACGACAAGATTCTCGATCAGGGCTACCAGTACTCGTTCCGTATGCAGCCCAACGCATCCAGCATGGGAACCGACGGCGCCAAGGCATTGGCGGCGATCGAACAGCAGACCGGACAATCGATCGACAAGGTGTCCTACCTCCACATCGAAGGATCGTTCGGAGACAGCGTCTTCAATGCATTCCAAGCGGAAGCCGCCGACCAGGGCATCTCCTCGGTGCAGGAAATCACTTATCCCGCAACGAACTTCTCCGACGCAACCACTCAGGTTCGGGAAGCATCCGTCAGCAACCCCGACGTCATCGTCGCCACCGGTTACTACCCGGACGGTCTCCTCATCGCCAAGGCGGTGCAGCAGCTGAACTTGAAGGTCAAGGGCGTCTACGGAATCGCCAACGGCGCGTTCGACGACAGCTCCTTCCCCGCGGCGGCCGGAGCTGCCGGTGAGGGTGTGCTCAGCGCCAATTACCACTTCGACGCGACGAGCGAGCGCACCAACGAAATTCGAGGCCGCTTCCAGCAGCAGTTCGGCCGCCCGATGGAGACCGCAGCGATGCTGTCCTACCAGGCCGTCGAGGTCATCGCTGCAGGCCTCGAGGATGGCAAGGACTCCGATCCAGAGGCTTTGCGCGACGCCATCTCCGGTGTCTCCATCGAAGATCCACTGCTGGCGTTCGACGGACCCATCGAGTTCGACGAGACCGGTCAGAACAAGAACGCAACGGTCATCGTCATGCAGGTCCGCGATGGTGCAGTGGCGCAGGTCTTCCCCGAGGAATTCGCCACGGACGCAATCGAGTTCCCAGTCGGGGCCGGACAGTGACCGACGCAACAACTGCGACGGCACCGGTCAAGCGGCGCACGCTGTCGGGGATGAACCCCGCAGTGGGCGTGGCGGCCGTCGTCGTGGTGATCATGGCCGTCATTTATCTGGTGGGCGGCAAAGATCAAGGGCTGGTGACCCAGTCGCTGGTGTCAGGACTGCTTCTCGGCGGCGTGTACGCGCTGATCTCTGTCGGTCTGACGCTGATTTTCGGAGTCTTGGGCATCGTGAACTTCGCCCAGGGCGCGATGCTGACGATGGCGATGTACATCGTGTATGCGTTGTCCACAGCC
The DNA here is from genome assembly GCF_030063405.1 of Rhodococcus sp. H29-C3. NCBI lineage: Bacteria > Bacillati > Actinomycetota > Actinomycetes > Mycobacteriales > Nocardiaceae > Rhodococcus > Rhodococcus sp. H29-C3. Next base: position 9,526 of record NZ_JASITC010000013.1, read on the forward strand.
GGGCTGCCGGTGTATCTCGCCACCGTCATCGCGGTGCCGCTGATGTTCGTGTTCGGCATGATCGTTCAGGCAACGCTGCTGACCAAGCTGACGATCAGCGGTAGCCATGACGGCCCACTACTGGTCACGCTCGGTCTGTCCCTGCTCATCATCAACGTCTTGCTGATGATCTTCGGGGGAAGGCCCAAATCGGTTCAAGCCCCGATCGACGGTTCGGTTTCGATTCTCGGAGCCGTGGCGTCGTGGCCGCGGGTTCTGGCCTTCATCGGAGCCGCTCTCGTCGCCGTCGCATTGACTGCCGTGCTCAAGCGCACCCCGCTCGGGCTGTCCATTCGCGCAGTGGCGTCGAACTCCGAGGGAGCCAAACTCGTCGGAGTCGACATCGGCCGCGTCTACGCCCTGACCTTCGGCATCGGTGCGGCATGCGTCGCCGTCGCCGGGGGATTGATGACCCCGTTCACCAGTCTCACCCCGTCGGTGGGAGAGCAGTTCACCATCCTCGCGTTCGTCATCGTCGTGCTCGGCGGTCTCGGAAGCGTCGTCGGTGCCGTGATCGGCGGTTTGGTGATCGGCCTGGTGCAGACGGTCGGAGCTCTCTTCCTTCCCGGTACCGGGTCACTCATCCTGGTGTTCGCGGTGTTCATCCTCGTCCTGTTTCTCAAGCCCGAAGGATTGTACGGAGCCCGCCGATGACCGCCACTGTGACAGCACCGACGTCGGTGCCAGAAGATTCTCGTTTGAAAGACACCTGGCTGAAACGGCAGCTCATCACGCTCGTCATCGGATTCGCGGTCGTAGCGGCGCTGCCACTGATTCTCGGTGAGCAAGCCCAGACCGTTGCAGTTCGGACGCTGATCTTCGCCCTCATGGCAGTGGCGTGGAACATCATGAGCGGCTTCGGCGGGATGTTCAGCTTCGGCCACGCCGCGTTCTTCGGTATCGGTGCGTACACCGGGGCCTACCTGCTGGTGGATCACGGAATTTCGCCCTGGATCTCGATGGCGGTCGCCGGGGTGATCTCGGCCTCGGTCGGAACGCTGCTCGCCTATCTGTGTCTGCGCTATCGGCTCGCCGGTTCGTATTTCGCGTTGGCTACCTTCGCCTTTGCGCAGATGTTCCTGCTGCTGGTGCAGAACCTGGAGGTCTTCCACAAGACCGAAGGATTCAATGTGCCGCTCCTGCCTCGTGATTCGTGGTGGATGCTGCAGTTCGAGAAGGGCAGTCCCAACTACATCTGGATCCCGCTGGTGATTCTCGCGCTTGCCGTGCTCGGCACCATCTTCTACGTGCGTTCCCGAGCGGGCCAGTTCGTGCAAGCGGTGCGCGACGACGAGACCGCAGCCGCGTCGCTGGGCATCGATACGATGAAGTACCGCCTCATCGCGGTCGCAGCCAGCTGTGCACTGATCGCGGTCGCCGGCGTGTACTACACGCAGTACTACTTCTTCGTCGGTCCGGAACAGGCCTTCGGATCCGCGGTATCGGTGGAAGCCATCGTTCCTGCCGTGATCGGTGGGATCGGCACCATCTGGGGCCCGGTCCTCGGCGCCGCAGTAATCGGGCCGCTGTCCGAGATCATCAACGAACTGCTGCGCAACCCACCGGGATTCCTCGGATTCCTCGATGGAGCAATTGGTCTCGACGTAGCGGTCTACTCGGTGATTTTGATCCTGATCGTCATTTTCCTACCCAAGGGAATCTTCGGCACTATCCGTGAGAGGTGGTTTCGATGAGCTTGCTGAGCATCGAAGGTCTGAGTAAATCCTTCTCCGGAATTCATGCCGTGCGAAACGTCACCCTGGACGTTTCCGAGCACGAATTTCTGGGCATCATCGGTCCCAACGGTGCGGGGAAGACCACACTGTTTTCGCTTCTGTCCGGTGAGCAACTACCCACCGAGGGCCGAATCATTTTCGACGGCAAAGACATCACCGGTTGGCCGGCCAACAAGATCGCACGCAGCGGACTCGTGCGAACCTTCCAGCTCATGCGACCGTTCGAATCCATGTCCGTGCTCGAGAACGTCACCGTTGCAGCGCTGAGTAAGCGTCGCTCGCGCAAGGATGCGCGCCGACATGCACTCGAGGTGCTCGATCGAGTGCAGCTCTCGGATCAGGTCGGCGGCAAAGTGTCGACCATGTCCACTGCCGGTCTCAAACGGCTGGAGCTGGCACGTGCCCTGGCCATGGAGCCACGTGTCGTGCTGCTCGACGAGGTACTCGCCGGATTGGTACCAGCCGAGCGCGCACCGATGATCGAGTTGCTGCGCACTCTGCACGACGAGGGCCAGACCGTATTGTTCGTCGAACACATCATGGCGGCCGTCATGGCGCTGTCCGAGCGACTCGTCGTCATGCACGAAGGTGCGGTGTTGACCTCCGGGGATCCACGCACGGTCATCGAGGACAGTCGCGTCGTCGAGGCATATCTCGGTGAGGAGAAGACGGCATGATGCTCGAGATCGACAACTTGCACGCCGGATATCGGCGTCTGGAAATTCTGCATGGACTGGATCTGTCCATCGCCAAGAACGAAATCGTGTCGCTCATCGGCGCGAACGGCGCAGGCAAGACGACGACCTTGCGAGCATTGTCGGGGCTGGTCTCACCGACCGGTGGTCGAATCATGTTGGACGGGGTCCCCATTCACGGGATGCGAGCCGACCGGATCGTCAAGGCGGGCTTGGTCCATGTGGCACAGGACCGTGCGTTGTTCGGTGCCCTGCCGGTCTTCGAGAATCTCGAAATGGGTGCGTACACACAGAAGCGCACTACGGTCAAGGAGTCCCTGGACCAGGTATACGACTTGTTCCCCATCCTCGCCGAGCGTCGTGATCAGCTCGCCGCCACCATGTCCGGCGGACAGCAGCAGATGCTTGCCATCGGTCGTGCGTTGATGGCGAAGCCCCGGCTTCTCACGCTCGACGAACCATCGGTGGGGTTGGCCCCCAAACTGGCCGCTCAGGTCCTGGACGCAATCGTGCGTATCCGCGATACCGGTGTGACAGTGCTCATCGTCGAACAGAACGCTGCTCAAGCGCTCGACATCTCCGATCGCGCCTACGTGATCGAGAGCGGCTCGATCGTGCTCACAGGCACAGGATCCGAGCTTGCTCACGACGATCGCGTCAAGGCCGCCTACCTCGGAATTTAGGAGTTACGCCCACATGCGCCTCTTGGCATTCACCCCCATCGATGTCGACGACACAGAACTGCGTCGTCGACAGGAACGCTACGATCAGCTCGCACCGGAGACAGTGTCCGTCGAACTACGAAACATCGGCGCAGTCGCACCTTCGGCACTCGACACCGAGGAAGAGATCCGAGCATCGGAAAAGGTTCTTACAGAGGCATTTCGGACAGTCGATCCGACCGCATTCGACGGGTTTCTACCAGACTGCGTTCTCGATCCATGTGCGGAAGAAGCAGATTCGTTCGCACGTCCGCTGTACGGATTGTCACGACTGACAGCCTCGTTCTTCCTCTCACAGGGTCTGCACGTCGGCGCACTGGCTCGAAACGAGTCCATCGCAGCAGAATTGGATCGTCGACTGGCGTCCTACGACATCATTGCCGATCCGACGAAAGTCCTCGGCCTCGATGTTGCCGATATCGCCGACTCGCAGGCCTGGGGCCGCGCGGTGACCGAGCGTGCGGCATCGATGACCTGTGATGTCGCCATCAACGCCTGCTCGGCGGTGGAACTGGTTGATCCCCCCGCGCGACCACTGGTCGTCGACCCGACCGCGATTGCGCTCCAACTCTTGGGGCTGCAGTCGAGATGGGTGACGTCGGCATGAGCGAGAACGGACCCGACCTCGTCGTGGCCGGAGCGGGCGGCGGACTCGTCGCGGCGCTTCGGGCCGCCGAGCGGGGTCTCGATGTCTTGGTCGTCGAGGCGAGCGAGCACTTCAAGCGCGGCAACAACACCGCGATGTCGACGGCCATGATTCCCGGGGCCGGATCACGTTGGCAGCGTGAGTCCGGGATCGATGATTCGCCTCGACAGTTCGTCGACGACATCTTGCGTAAGACCAACGGTACGGCCGACGAACGCCTTGCGCACACCCTAGCGAATGTCAGCGCGCCACTGGTGGAATGGTTGGCCGATTACCTGAAGATGCCGCTGGAACTTGTCACCGACTTTTCCTATCCAGGTCACTCGCAATTGCGTTGCCACACAGTCGAGGGCCGCCACGGTACCGCCATCGTCGATCATCTGGTGCGCGCAGTCGCCGAGGAGCCGAAGATCGATCTTTTGGTGCCGGCTCGGCTCACCGACGTCACAGTCGATGTCGATGGCAGAGTCGACGGTGTGGTGATCGCACTGCCCGACGGCAGCACCGAATCGATACCGACGACGTCTGTTCTGTTGGCCACCAACGGTTACGGTGCCGATCCCGATCTCGTCGCAGACTACGTTCCGGAGATTGCTGCGGCCCGGTATCACGGCAGCGAATATTCGGTAGGAGATGCGCTGAGTATCGGAGCGCGCCTTGGTGCCGAGTCGAAGTTCCTCGATTCCTACCAAGGGCATGCGGCGCTGTCGAAGAAGGCCGGAACACTCGTCGGTTGGGCAACGGTGATGCACGGTGGTGTCGTGCTCGATCTGGAAGGACGACGGTTCGGTGACGAGACCACCGGCTACTCCGAGTACGCGGCCGCCCTCGCTGCCCGACCACACTCCGAGGGCTGGATTGTCATCGACCGCTCGATCTACGAAAAGTGCTTGTCCTTCACCGACTTTCGACAGACTGTAGAATCCGGTGCGCTCGTCTGGGCGGACGGTGCCGCGGAGCTTGCCGAGGCGACAGGTCTACCCTCGGACGCAGTCGTGGACGAACTTTCCACTCTCGACAGCTTTGCCCGGGGCATAGTGGCAGATCCATACGGTCGCACCTCGTTCGAGCACAGGCTGGTAGCGCCGTACGCAGCGATCAAGATCGTCCCAGCGTTGTTCCACACCCAAGGTGGACTCGTCGTCGACGAGAACGCTCGGGTGCTGCGGCCGTCGGGCACGGCTATCGACGGGCTGTTCGCGTCGGGCGGTGCGGCGATGGGAATTTCCGGTCACGGTGCCGCCGGTTACCTTGCGGGTAACGGATTGCTACCTGCTCTCGGCCTGGCGTACCTCGCTGCCGGCTACATCTGATTTTCTCCCCATTTCGAAAGGATCCACCAGATGTCTACGTTGATCACCAATGCACGTGTCGTCCGTCCAGGCGCGGATGCCCCCGAAGACGGTGAGCTCCTCGACCTGCTCATCGAAGACGGCAAGTTCATTCGAATCGAGGCCGGGATTTCTGCCGACGCGGCGGACACCGTGATCGATGCTGCAGGCAAGATCGCCTTCCCCGGAGTGGTTGATGCACACCAGCACTGGGGTATCTACAACCCGCTCGGTGAAGATGCCGAAACCGAGTCTCGCGCCTGCGTGCAGGGCGGCGTCACGACGTCGTTGTCCTACATGCGCACCGGGCAGTACTACATGAACACTGGTGGGTCCTATGCGGATGTGTTTCCGAAGGTCCTCGAAGCAACCGAGGGGCGCCCGTACGTCGACTACGCGTACCACCTGGCGCCGATGTCGAAAGAGCACATCGCGGAGATCCCCTCGCTCATCGCCGACCACGGCGTGACGTCGTTCAAAATCTTCATGTTCTACGGCAGCCATGGCTTGCACGGGCGCAGCGTCGATCAGAGCGAGTTCCTGATGACGCCGGAAGGTGAGCGGTACGACCTGGCGCATTTCGAATTCGTCATGCGTGGAATTCAGGCCGCCCGTGAACAGCTGGGCGACAAGGCCGAACACATCTCGCTGTCGCTGCACTGTGAGACCGCCGAGATCATGAGTGCCTACACCAAGATCGTCGAAGAAGAAGGAACCCTGCAGGGCCTCGCCGCCTACAGCGCGTCCCGCCCGCCGCATTCCGAGGGACTTGCGGTCACCATCGCGGCGTTCCTGGCAGACGAGACACAGTTGCCGAACATCAACTTGCTGCACCTGTCCTCGCGTAAGGCAATGACGGCCGCGATGCGGATGGCGAAAGCGTTCCCGCACGTCAACTTCCGTCGTGAGGTCACCATCGGTCACCTACTGGCCGATATCGAGACCGCCTACGGACTCGGCGGTAAGGTCAACCCGCCACTTCGCCCGCGAGACGACGTCGAAGCACTCTGGGAGCACCTGCTCGCCGGTGACATCGACTGGGTCGTCAGCGATCATGCATGCTGCAAGGACGAGAAGAAGTTCGCCGAAGATCGTGGCGACATCTTCGCCGCGAAATCCGGTTTCGGTGGTGCCGAGTACCTGCTACCCGGTTTGGTCTCCGAAGGCCGCAAGCGTGGACTCAGCTGGCGTCGCATCGCCGAGCTCACTTCGCTCAATCCAGCTTCGCGCTATGGACTTCCGGGTAAGGGCGACATCGCTGTCGGCATGGATGCGGACATCGCACTCGTGGACCCTGATCACACGTGGACCGTGCGTCCGGAAGATTCGGAGTCGACTCAGGAGTACACCCCGTTCGAGGGCTTCGAGCTGGGAGCGAAGGTGACGGACACGTTCGTCCGAGGACAGCGTGTGCTGGCCGACGGTTCGGTATCCGGCAGCCCGGCCGGCCGCTACCTGCATCGCCCGTACAAGTGACCGGCCCACTCGAGGGCATCAAGGTCCTCGACATCTCCACGATTCTCGCCGGGCCCTTGGTGGCGCAGATCCTCGGCGACTTCGGTGCCGAGGTCATCAAGATCGAACATCCGACCCGGCCCGACGGTATGCGCGGGCACGGGTTGGACAAGGACGGTCACCCGCTGTGGTGGACGATGGTGAGCCGAAACAAGCGCACCATGACGTTGAACCTGGGTGAGGAGAAAGGCGCAGAGATCTTTCGCCGTCTCGTCGCTGAGGCCGACGTCGTGGTCGAAAACTTCCGGCCTGGCACCTTGGAGCGCTGGGGTCTCGGCTACGACGTGTTGTCGGCAGACAACCCAGGTTTGATCCTGTTGCGTGTGACAGGCTTCGGCCAGACTGGGCCCTACTCGAAGCGGCCTGCGTTCGGAACACTCGTCGAATCGATGAGCGGATTCGCGCACCTGACCGGTCCTGCCGACGGACCGCCGACGTTGCCTGCCTTCGGCCTCGCCGATTCGCTGGCCGGAATCGCAGGCTCTTCGGCAGTCTCCATGGCATTACTGCATCGAACGAACAACGGTGGTAAAGGCCAGGTCATCGACTTGGACCTGCTGAGTCCGATCATGACTGCGGTGGGGCCGGGGATCATCTACGCCGATCAGCTCGGGATCGATCTCGAGCGCTCGGGCAATCGATCGAGCAACAATGCACCGCGAAATCTCTACAAGACCTCCGATGGTTTCTGGCTGGCCATCTCCACGAGCGCGAACTCCATCGCCGAGCGGGTGTTGCGGTTGGTCGGTCACGCGGAGGTCATCGACGAACCGTGGTTCGCGACGGGGCGTGAGCGTGCCGCGCATGCCGATCTACTCGACGGATACGTGGGCGGTTGGATCGCAGATCGAACCCGTGACGAAGTCGTCGCCGAGTTCGAAAAGGCCGGTGCTGCTGTGGCTCCGGTGTACAAACCGAGTGAACTACTCGATGATCCCCAGGTGAACGCGATCGAGATGGTGACCACCGTCGAGGACGAGGATCTGGGTCCTGTCCGCATGCAGAACGTCATGTGGCGCATGGGTGACAGTCCCGGCAGCATCCGGCACACCGGGCGCGCGCACGGAGCCGACACCGACGAAGTCCTCGCGGAGTTGGGTTGCAGTGTGGATTCGATCGAGGAACTGCACAGATCCGGCGTCGTCTAACTGTATTGACCGGACACTCGAGCAATAGCAGCGGGCGCAGGCCCAGCAGTTGGCCCATCGTGCGGCGTACGCACTCGAAGGGGCCAGCCGGATTCGGCTGACCCCTTCAGGTTGTGCGTGCGGTTCAGTTGGTGCGAGAAGCCGCTGAGTGAATGGCCTTGGCGAGTTCGAGGGGACGGCTCCACATAGGCCAATGCCCCGTCGGGAGGTCGATGACGTCGAGAAGTTCGAGGTTCGCGACCTCGGCGAACATGGCATGGCCTGCTCGGGCCAACTCGAGCACCTGCGCGCTCGAGATCGAGCAGCACACCAGGGTGGTCTGGACCTTGCGGCGGGCGTCGTTCGTGAGCTCGACCTTTTGACGAAGTACGGGGCCGGGTTCGGGGACGGCCCGGGCCCGAAAACGCTCGAGGACCTCTGCACTGAGTCCTTCGAGGCTCGCCTGCTGCGCGAGGATGTCGAATGACGGCAGCGGAAGATCCTCCGACTCCTCCGGGAGGTCTGGGGCGTGGACACTTCCCGTTGCTACGGGGCCGGAGTCGACCCACACCACCCGCTGGACAAGCCCAGGGTGTCGGTCGATGACGAGACTGACAGGGGCGTTGGCCCCACTGTGAGCGACGAGAATCGCGGGCTGATTCCCGTGTCGAGCAATGACGTCCAGGATCGCCTCGGCTTGGTCGTCGAGAGTCCTCGCCGCACGCTCCGGATCGTCCCTGTCGAGGCCTGGCAGTGTTATCGCGACTGCATGTGACTGGTCTGTTTTCAGGTGTTCGAGGACTTCGTCCCACGCCCAAGCACCCAGCCAGTGGCCGGCAACAAGGATGATGGTCGGACTGCTGATAGTGGTCGACATGCCACAACTCTCGCAGGCCCGATGGACAGTGGTATGTCACTATTTGTGTCATGAATTGGCCGCGGTCCGATTAGTGAAGCGAGCAGAACGGCTCCATGCTCTGTCAGAGATGTTGCACCGCAGTGGCGCGCGTGGGGTATCCGCCGAACGGTTGGCGAGAGAGTTCGAAGTGTCGGTGCGGACAATCAAGAGAGACCTCGACGCGTTGGAGAACAGCGGCAGACCTCTATGGTCGCGCCCAGGTCCGGGCGGTGGATACGGATTTGCCAAAGGCGCGTTCTTGCCGCCCGTCAGTCTGTCTCCGGCGCAGGCTGTGGCCCTCATGGCGGCCGTGTCCGCCGCGGCCGATGCCCCCTACTCCGATCTGGCAGCAGCCGGCATCCGAAAGGTCATGGACGTTCTCGATCCCATCACGCGTGCAAGGGCCGACAAGTTAGCTCGCCGTGTGTGGGTAGACGCGGGTCCCTCATCGTCACGCTCAACCAAGTCGGCCATGGAAGAGGCGATGGCCGAGCAGCGAGTGCTCCGTATTCGCTACACATCGAGAGACGGCGCCACGACCACCCGCGACGTCGAGCCCGTGCTGTTCGCCTCCACGAACGGCCTGTGGTACTTGATTGGATGGTGCCGCAAGCGCGACGCAATGCGATGGTTTGCTCTCTCGCGCGTCGAGCGGGCCACCGTAACCAAGACGGCCTGCAGCGGCCATACCATCGACGAAGTCGGCGAACCCCCGGCGAACGCCAGACCGGTAACCGGCCGGGGGGAGTGAATCGATCGATCAACCTGTGCGATCGAGACATCTGGACACCTTGCTCGTGATCCCGCCTCGGCGATGGCGGTTGCGGGTGATCGGCCTTGGTCACCTTCAACGGGTGATCTCCGGCGGATCCAGCTGCGCAATACTGAGCCCTTACAACAGGGGTGTCCATGACTGCCACAACGAAGACTGGCTCGGGACTGGTGCTGACGGTGCTCGCATCGAGCCAGTTCTTGATGACTCTGGACAGCTCGGTCATGAACGTGTCGATGGCTACGGTTGCCGAGGATCTCGGCACCACGATCACGGGCATCCAAACCGCGATCACGCTGTACACGCTTGTCATGGCGACGCTGATGATCACCGGCGGAAAGATCGGCACCATTGTGGGAAGGCGAAGAGCTTTCGCACTCGGACTCGTGATCTACGGGGTCGGGACGTTGACCACCGCAGCGGCTCCCAATCTTACGGTGCTGTTGATCGGGTGGGCTTTCCTCGAAGGCGTGGGCGCGGCGCTGATCATGCCGGCGATCGTGGCTTTGGTCGCGGCAAATTTTCCGCCGGAAAAGCGAGCTGCCGCATACGGTTTGGTTGCCGCCGCAGGTGCCATGGCGGTGGCAGCCGGCCCGCTGATCGGTGGTGCGGTCACCACGTTCGCGTCGTGGCGATATGTCTTCGTCGGCGAGGCATTTCTGGTCGTGGCAATCTTGATGGTGTTGCGCCGCATCAATGATGTTCCGCCGGTCCGTGTCCGACTCGATCTCGTCGGCTCCGCATTGTCGGTGGCAAGCTTGGGAATGCTCGTCTTCGGAGTTCTCAGATCGGGGGAGTGGGGGTGGATTCGTCCCACCCCGGGCGGCGCCGAGATAGCAGGACTGTCCCCGGTGATCTGGCTACTGCTGGCAGGCGCGTTGCTCCTGTACGTGTTCATGAGATGGCAGACGCACCTTGCCGAGACCGGACGGGAGCCGCTGATCGATCCCAAGGTGCTTCGCAACCGGCAACTTTCCGGCGGCCTCACGATGTTCTTCGCGCAGTTCACGGTTCAAGCCGGCGTCTTCTTCACACTGCCGTTGTTCCTGTCGGTGGTCCTGGAACTGAGCGCACTGCAGACCGGGCTTCGGATCCTTCCACTCTCGGTCGCACTCCTGCTCGCGGCCGCAGGTATTCCCAAACTCTGGCCCCGCGCCAACCCTCGTCGAGTAGTTCGATTGGGTTGGGGGGCGATGATCGTCGGCATTCTCGTACTGGTCACCGGATTGGATCCCGGAGCCAATGCGAGCATCGTGGCGGTCCCGATGGTCCTGCTGGGGCTGGGACTCGGGGCATTGGCCTCGCAACTTGGCGCCATTACCGTCTCCGCCGTGCCGGATTCGCAGAGCGCGGAAGTCGGCGGGTTACAGAACACCGCAACGAACCTCGGAGCATCACTCGGAACCGCACTGATCGGGTCGGTACTCATCGCCACCCTGAGCGCGGCGATCGTTGCCGGCGTGCAGCTGAACCCCGACGTTCCGGACTCGGTGAAAGCGCAGGCGAGCACCGAACTCGCGAGCGGCGTTCCATTTCTTTCGGACACGCAGCTCGAGGCAGCACTGGCCGGCTCAGCGGTCCCGCAGTCGAGTGCCGCGCAGATCGTCGACGTCAATTCCGATGCTCGCCTCGAGGCCCTGCGTGTGGCCCTTTCCATTGCCGCATTGATCGGCGTATGCGCCCTGTTCTTCACCGGCAGGGTCCCGCGAGAGGCGCCTTCCACTTCGGTGACCGCAGATCCGTGAGCGGACCTGGCAAGAGCGTCGGGGTTATTTGTCGCCGGTGAGCACCGCTGCAATCGCCTCGACCTGATCGGCGATGCGTGGGCCCCATCGGCTCGAGAGGTCCTCGTCCATCGCGTAGATCCGTCCATCCCGCACAGCCTGCATCGAACTCCACCCAGGCCGCGCGGCAACCAATTCTGCGGTGACGCCGCAGCACTGCGAATCCGCCAGAAAGATGATGTCGGGATCGTCCGTCACCACCGACTCGGCGGCGAGTTGCGGGTAGTTGCTTCCCGCGCCGTCGGCGATGCTCGTGAGACCGAACAGTCCGTAAAGTTGGCCGACGAAACTCTGGCTCGTCACGGTGTACAGCTCGGCGTCGAGTTCGTGAAAATAGGTGAGCTCGCCTGCGGGGACACTGGCGACCGCGTCCTCGATGCGGGTCCGAGTCTGCTCGACCACCGAGTCGGCTTCGGCTTCACGACCGGTGGCGTCACCGACTCGCTCGATCTGGGCGTAGGCGTCGTCGATGCTCGTTGCGGCAGGCAGCAGCAGCGTCGGAATCTGTGCCGTTACGAGGCCGGAGACCAACCCGCCGATATCGTCCGAGGCGATGACGAGGTCTGGTTCGTATCCCACGATCGCTTCGAGACTGGGGGTGTAGGCCGACAAGTCGGTCTTCGGCGCATCGGTCGGATAGTCCGACTGGCTGTCGACGGCAACCACCTGATCGCCCGCACCTATGGCGAACAATGTCTCGGTGGCAGTCGGACTGAGAGACACGATCGACTTCGGGCGCGACTCGATGGTGATGTCGACTCCGGAATCGGCGGGACCGGAAACCACAGTCTTGGGAAACGAGCCGTCGGCCGATGACGTCGACGAATCCTGTGCCGATGTGTCCGGCGGGTCGTCAGCTGACCCACTGCATCCGCCCACCACCAGGGCGAGTACTGCCGTGCCGAGTATGGCCTTGAACGATCGCCGCATGTGCACGAAAAATTGACCTCCAGCTCGTCGGACGAAATGAATTAACGCCCGAGACTACGAGCCAAGTATGTCCCGGTGTGCGTCTCGGTCTGCACCAGGTCTGCCACAGTTCCGGTGAAGGTGATCAGCCCACCATTGTGGCCACCATCCGGGCCGAGATCGATGACCCAGTCCGCAGCAGCGACGACGTCGAGGTTGTGTTCGATGACGATGACAGTGCGTCCCTCGTCGACCATGCCGGACAGCAGTTCGATCAGGTTGGCGACATCCGACGGATGCAAGCCCGTCGTCGGTTCGTCCAACACCAGAATCGGTGACGTCCCGACGAGTTCTGCCGCCAGTTTGAGGCGCTGGCGTTCGCCACCGGACAACGACGACAGGTTCTGTCCAAGCGAAAGATAGCCGAGGCCGACGTCCATGCATCGACGAAGAATGTCGCGAATCTTCTTGACGTCGAAGAAGTCCTGAGCGTCCTCGACGGACATCTCGAAGATGTCGGCGATGCTGACGCCGTCGACGCTGTGCCGGATGGCTCCGGGGCGGAAGCGTCTGCCCTGACACGTTTCACACGTGCTCGACACCGGATCGGTGAATCCGAGGTCGGTGAAGATGACGCCGCTTCCTTGACAATCGGAGCACGCGCCATCGGAGTTGGGGGAGAACAACGACGCCGGTTGGCCGGTTTTCTTGGCGAAGTAAGCGCGAATGGGATCGAGCAGGCCGGTGTACGTGGCAGGCGAGGATCTTCTGGACCCGCGAATCGGTGCCTGGTCGATGATGACGGCGTCTGGCGCAACGTCGCGAAGATGCCCGTGAACGAGACTCGACTTGCCGGAGCCGGCGACACCGGTGACGGCAGTCATGACGCCGAGGGGTACCTCGACGCTGACGTTCTGCAGATTGTGGGTGTTCGCGCCACTGATGTGCAGGTACCCGGTCGGGGTCCTGGGTGTGCGAAGCGTGGCATTCGCGCGTCGCAGGGCGGCACCCGTACGTGTATCGGCCTCGGTGAGCTCTTCGTACGTGCCCTCGAACACGACCGTTCCGCCGGCCTTACCTGCACCGGGACCGATTTCGACGATGCGGTCTGCAATCGACATGACCTCGGGATCGTGTTCGACCACCAGGACGGTATTTCCTTTGTCTCGCAACGCAAGCAGCATCTCGTCGAGTCGGTGCACGTCGCGTGGATGCAACCCCGTGGTGGGCTCGTCGAAGACGTAGAGCATGTCGTTGAGCGTGGCGCCGAGGTGCCGGACCATCTTGATGCGCTGCGATTCGCCACCGGAGAGTGACGCCGTGGCGCGATCGAGGCTGAGATAACCGAGACCTAGGTCGACGAGTCTGCGCAGTTGAGTCACGATCTCCATGCGCGGACCGTCGAGATCATTCAGCGTCCACGTGTCGATGCGGTCCGCGAGATCGGAGACCTGCATGGCAAACGCGTCGGGAAGGGAGAGGCCTTCCAATGTCGCGGTGCGGATTGTTTCGTTGTACCGAGTGCCTCCGCACTCCGTGCAGGTACCGCGAGTGACGATGCGATCGTAGGCGAGCTTCGCTTTACCCTTGAGCGCGTCGGCATCCTTGGACAGATAGCTGCGCCGGAACCGAGAGATGATCCCCTCGTAGCTCTTCATCACGGCATCGGGGTTGAGCACGTCGATTTCGCCTGGTTTGGCGTCGAAGAAGATGTGGCGTTCGCGGGCGGAGTATTGCTCCACGGGCACATCGAGATCGAACAATCCAGAATCCGCGAATACTCGGTACGGCCATTTTCCGGGTTCGAAATCCGGATGTTTGAAAGGTCCCTCGCGCAGTGACTTCGACACGTCGACGAGTTCGTCGCGATCGACGACCTTGGCCTCGCCGAGCCCGTCGCATTCCTGGCACATACCCGCAGGGTCGTTGAAGGAGAAGGCGTTGGCGTACCCGATGGACGGCGTGACTCCCCGCGACCACAGCATGCGTAGCCAGTCCCCGATATCGGTGATCGTGCCGACCGTGGACCGGGGCCCACCGAAGAGTCGCTTCTGGTCGACGATGATGACCGCAGAGAGATTGGCGATGAGGTCCGCGTCGGGCCGTCCGTAGGACGGGAGAAATGTTTGAGCGAAAGCCGTGAACGTCGAGTTGATCTGCCGTTGCGCTTCGGCGGCAATGGTGTCGAACACGAGGGAGGACTTGCCCGATCCGGAAACTCCCGCGAATACGACGAGTTTTCGTTTCGGGAGGTCCAGATCGACCTCGCGGAGATTGTTCTCGCGTGCTCCGCGCACAAAGATGGTGGACAGTGGGTCGGCCGAGGTTGTGATGGGAGTGTCACCTTTCACGGAGCCGGATGGTCTCGCACTCGAAGCGTGCAGCTCGCCATCCTACCGTACGCTGTACGGTGACGCTAGTGGTGACGCGTACTTGCCCGCCTGTAGTTCGCCCGCCTGCCGTTCAGTTGCCGGCTTCTCGTTGACGCCGCTCGCGCTCGGTCCTACGTTGGCCCTCGGCTCTCGCCCGGCACTGGCGCAGAAACTCCTCATCTGCCGCCGGGTCTTGCGCAAGATGACGACCCGGGCGGGTTTCGTATTCCGGGAACTCGGACGAGTTCTGCCGCCGCGCGATACTTCCGCCGCCGGCTCCGCCCCAGATGCCGCCACCGATAGGTCGGCCCGCCACCAGCCATACAACCGACCCCGCCAACGGAACGAAGAGTACGAACAGCAACCACACCATCTTCGGCAAGTACCGCACCCCGCCGTCGTCCGCGGTGATCACGTCGATGAGACAGAACACCCACAACAGTGTCACCAATAATCCGAAATAAGGCATCCCGACACCCTTCCACATCCGAGACCACACGGTCTTTTACCGATGGGATCGTAACAATCGCCACGAGTCGGGCATCCTTGCGCTGGGCCCGGACGAATCCCACGTGTGTAACTCTGCCAATTGCGCATTTGTCAAGTATCGACACGTCTCGATTTCTTGCGCGATGAAACGATTTGAGTAACACTCTCCCCAACAGTCGCAGTGGCAACACCAGTAACACCACGAAGTACACACCAACGAGTGGGAGCGTTCATGCGCGCACGTAGTCGGCAGATCGCGGTGGGGGCAGTGATGACCCTGCTGGCCAGTGGGCTCAGCGTTCTCTCCTCACCTATCGCGAGCGCCGAACCGTGTGGTGGCGCGGGCGGTTCAGGATCTTCGCCGCTGTTCGGCTCTTCGGGCAGTTCGCGCGGAGGACCGGGCAAAGCGCCCGCGGGCCCTCAAGGCCCACTGCCTGCAATCTCGGGGAATACCTCCTCCGTAGCGTGGGTGACCGGCCCGGTCAGCCACAACAACACCTACGACCGATTCGGCATCTCGGGGACCGACCTCGGCATCAGCTGGGACAACGGTGCCGGGCAGACGTTGATGGCCTTCGGTGACACGTTCGGCAACTGCTCGCTGCCAGGATCGGAGTGGCGCAGCAACGTATTGATGCGGTCCAACGACACGAATCTGTCCGACGGCATCACCATCACCGACGGCGTACCTCTCGACACGAGCTCCGGTGCCGTCGTCGAACCCGGAGCGCCAAGATTTGCGAGCGAGGTCGTGCCGAGTCTCGGAGTGGCAGGCGTCGAGGACACCGTCATTCCTACTGCGGCCATCTCCATCGAGGGTGTGCAGTACATGAACTACATGTCGGTGCGGGAATGGGGTGCACCGGGACGGTGGGTCACCAACTTCTCGGCGATCGCGACCTCCACCGACAACGGACAGACCTGGACGACGTCACTGCCGACCATTCGAGCCAATGCGGGCGTCACAGTCCCTGGACTTGCGCAGGTCGAGGAGAGTAACGGCAAGTATCAGATGAATGCGTACGCGAAGGGTCAGGACGGGTACATCTACCAATTCGGTACGCCCAACGGACGTTTCGGTGCAGCCTTCGTGGCCCGCGTGAAGCCCGACGAAATTCTGAACCTCGCTGCATACGAATACTCGACACAGGATCCGGCCGATCCGTGGTCGAAGAATGTCGCTGACTCCGTTTCCACCGTCAAGGAGCCGGTCAGCGAGATGTCCGTTGCCTGGAACGATCACCTGCAGCGGTACGTGATGATGTACGGCAACGAAATCGATCGAACTCTGTTGGCGCGCACCGCCGAGAAGCCCGAAGGCCCGTGGAGCGCTCCGACCACGTTGCTGGACTCGCGGCAGACGGCAGGCGGCATCTACGCACCCTTCATCCATCCGGTGACTAGTGGCAACAAGCTCTACTTCACGGCCTCGAGGTGGTCGGACTACAATGTACTGCTACTCGAGACCAACCTCGACGCACTCGCTCGCTGACGGCCGGTAGCTAACGAGCCCAACGGATTCGAATCGGTCCCTTTGCTGTCGACGGGTCCACCACCGAGCCCTTCTGGGTGATCTCCACCTCGCCGGCATCGACCAGTCGTCTGGCGGCCTTTCGCACCGGTTCCATCAGATCCCGCCAGTCGTTGTCGGACATCGCCCGGGCGACGTCGGACGGACAGATCGTCGCATCCCGCGCCCGCGCGTCGAGTAGCTCTCTGATCTTCTGCTCGATCCGGAGGTCGGTGCTGCTCACCTTGTTCCTTCGGCATGCGTCGCTACAGAATTTGACGTCATCGAAGTTGTTTTCCCATTTCTTACGCCACTCGATGCGCCGCCCGCAGGACATGCAGGTCTTGTCCTCGGGTGAGGGCTGTGCGCGCTTCTTGTGGGCCACCTCATCCAATGTAGTTCGATCCGATGTAGGTCGGCAGCGGGCCGGGCTAATGGACGAACGGTGCGGCGACGTCAACCACAGATGCACGATCCTCGGCGACCAGGCCGATTCGGGTGCGGCGGTCGACGATGTCGGACACATCGAGTGCGCCCTCGTGCCGAACAGCGAATTCGAACTCAGCGCGGGTGACGTCGATCCCGTCGGCAACCCGCTCGAGGGGGCGTTCGCACGTTGCATTCTCGATGACTGCCGAGGCCTCGCCTCCATACCGTGCGACGATGGATGCAGGTACGCCGTCCTGCGGGGGAGCGAGTGGCGTCACTGGATTTCCGGGAGCACCTACCAGCGGCAACGAACGAGTCCGACACGGCGCAAGCTCGAGACCCCGGGTTCGCCCGGCGTGGTCGAGGACGTCCTGCGCCATATGCCGGAACTCGGTGAGCTTCCCGCCGACCACGCTGAACACGCCGTTCGGAGATTCCAGCACCGCATGGTTGCGAGACACATCCGAAGTTCGACCCTCACCGGTATCGATCAACGGCCGTAGGCCTGCGAAGCTACCCAGCACATCCTTTCGGGTGACTGCGGTGCCGAGTGCGGTGTTCACGGTAGCGAGCAGAAAGTCGATCTCCCCGTCCGTCGCTAGAGGTTCGTCGGGGATCGGACCTGGGGCTTCCTCGTCGGTGAGGCCCAGGTACACCCGGCCCAACTGCTCCGGCATGGCGAAGATGAATCGGTTCGTCTCGCCTGGGATCGGTACCGTCAATGCTGCCGTCGGGTTCCCGAACGACTGCGCGTCGAACACCAGATGTGTTCCACGACTGGGGCGTAGACGGATGGAGGTGTCGACCTCGCTGGCCCACACGCCGGTCGCGTTGATGACGAGACGAGCCGCGAGATCGAAGCTCTCCCCGGTCAGTTGGTCGGTCAATCGGACCGATGAACCAGTGGCCTGCGACGCCGCGACTTTGGTGAGAATTCGCGCACCGTGCTGAGCTGCTGTGCGGGCAACTGCCACGACGAGGCGGGCGTCGTCGATCAGCTGTCCATCGTATGCGAGCAGACCACCGGTAAGCCCGTCCCTGTCGATGGCAGGCACCAGCTCGATTGCCCGCGCGGTGCTGACCTTGCGCGAGCGAGGCAGTGTCGAGGACGGTGTACCTGCCGCGAATCGCAGCGCGTCTCCAGCGAGAAAGCCCGTACGCACCAACGCTTTTGATCCTGTCGACATCGATGGCAGCAGGGGTACCAACTGTGGCATGGCCGTCACGAGATGAGGTGCGTTGCGGGTCATCAGCAAGCCGCGTTCGACGGAGCTGCGTCGTGCGATCCCGACGTTGCCGGTGGCGAGATACCGCAGTCCTCCGTGGACAAGTTTGGAGCTCCACCGGCTGGTGCCGAAAGCCAGATCGTGCTTCTCCACGAGAACCACGCTGAGTCCGCGAGATGCTGCGTCGAGCGCAACTCCGGCGCCGGTGATGCCGCCACCGATGACGACGACGTCGACAGATTCGGTGGCGTCGCCGAGTACGGCCAGGTCGTTCGTGCGGCGCGCACGATCGAGCGATGCGGACAAAGTAGTCACGAGGCGAGGTATCCGTTCAACATGTAGGCGAGTTCTGTTGCGAGTGAATCGCTGTCGAGAATCGACACGACGAGTTCTCCTGATTGGAGTACCGATTGCACGGTGAGCAGCACCATGGCGGCCAGTTCGCGGGTGTTGCCGTGGCGGATGCTCCTGTGCGCCTGTCCTCGTGCTATCCCGTCTTCGAGCGCTGCGATAGCGAAGTGCTGACTGGTGCCGAGTCTTCCGGTGATGTAGACCATCAAGAATTCGGGTGCAGTGTGCAGCACCGACATCACTACCGCGTCACTGCGCAGCAGGCCTGCGATGGACACGATTCTCTCCACTAACTGCTCACGCGAATCGCCGCGCTCGGGAACCTGAACGACGGCCCCCGTGATTCGTTCGGTCAAGACCGCAGCCAACACGGAGTTCATGTCCGGCCATCTTCGGTAGATCGTCGGTCGGCTCACTTCGGCGCGGCGGGCGATTTCGGCGAGCGTGACCCGCGCGAAACCGTAGTCGACGACGCACTGCGCCGCAGCGTCGAGCACCTGAGCCTCGACCGTGTCGACGCTATCGTTACAGGTTGACAACACGTGTAACAATGTAACACGTGACTACCTCGGACTCCCGTACGGGCGGACTGCCGCTACCCCCGATGAAGTGGAATGCATGGGGAAGCGCGGATGCCGCGAAGCCTCTCTCCGCAAACATCTGCAACTTGCTCGAGCAGGTGCTCGGCGTGCACAAGACGGACGACAACGGTCTCGGTGTGGAGCAGGTACGGCTACGGTCGACCGCGATTACGGAGAATGATCGCGCGGCACTGGCCGAGATCGTCGGCGAAGAGCACATCAGTACGGCAGACGCCGACCGCCTGTGCCGAGCAGGCGGAAAGTCCACCTTGGATCTGCTGCGCCGTAAAAGCACGGAAGAGCAGGATGCGCCGGACGCGGTGCTCGCGCCTTCGCATGAAGACGAGATCGCCGCAGTTCTTGCCTATTGCTCGTCCGTGCGGGTGGCCGTCGTTCCCTTCGGCGGAGGAACCAGCGTGGTCGGCGGTCTCGACCCCGAACGCGGACAGGGCAAGGCAGTCGTCTCCGTGGATCTGCGACGCTTCGACGAACTCCATTCGCTCGACGAGGTTTCCGGAGAGGCCGTGCTCGGCGCTGGTGTGACCGGGCCGAACGCCGAGGAGTTGTTGCGTAGCAAAGGCTTTTCGCTGGGGCACTTCCCGCAGAGCTTCGAGTTCGCGACCATCGGAGGATTCGCAGCGACGCGATCCTCCGGTCAGAATTCGGCTGGGTACGGCCGTTTCGACGACATGATTCTAGGTCTGCGGATGGTCACTCCCGCCGGAGTTCTCGATGTCGGCCGTGCACCTGCATCGGCGGCGGGTCCTGATCTGCGTCAGTTGCTCGTCGGCTCCGAGGGCATCTTCGGGATCATCACTCAGGTTCGCGTACAGGTGCATCGTGTCCCCGACACCACGCGCTACGAAGCCTGGAACTTCCCAGATTTTGCAACAGGCGCAGCAGCGCTGCGTGCGGTCGAGCAGACCGACAGCGGACCCACTGTCATCCGATTGTCCGACGAGGCAGAAACCGGCGTCAACCTCGCGACTTCGGACAAGATAGGTGGTGAACAGCTCGCCGGTGGATGCCTGGCGATCACCCTGTTCGAAGGTACCGAAGCGCACTCCGCCAGCCGGCACGCGGAGACCCGCGACCTGCTCTTGGCTCACGGTGGAACATCTCTCGGCGAGGACATTGCGCGTGATTGGCAACATGGTCGGTTCGGGGCACCCTACTTGCGGGATGCACTGCTCGACTCGGGCGCACTCTGCGAGACGCTGGAGACCGCAACGACCTGGTCCAACCTGCTTCACCTCAAAGCCACCGTCACCGAGGTCTTGACCTCGGCACTGAGTGAAACCGGCACCCCCGCTCTGGTTCTGTGCCATATTTCGCACGTGTACCGAACCGGCGCGTCGCTGTATTTCACCGTCGTTGCAGGTCAGCGTGGCAATGCCATCGTGCAGTGGCAGACAGTGAAAGCTGCTGTATCGCAATCGATCGTGAGCAACGGCGGCACCATCACTCATCATCACGCAGTCGGCGCCGACCACCGGGTCTGGATGACCGAGGAAATCGGCGACCTTGGAATCGAGGTGCTGCGCGCGGTGAAGCGAACATTGGACCCCGCAGGCATACTCAACCCGGGTAAGCTGATCCCGTGACCCGGGAAGGTGAACGACGCCAACGCGAGATTCGCCGCATCACGCTCCTGGCCAACCCCGCAGCTGGGCACGGTAATGCGCCGCACGCGGCCACCCGCGCAGTGACGCGGTTTCAGCAGTTGGGGATCGACGTGCGTGCCATCGTCGGGATCGACAGCGCACATGCGCTGACCCTTGCGCGTGAGGCACTCGAACTCGGTACCGACGCATTCGTCGTCGTGGGCGGAGACGGAGTCATCTCCATTGCCTTGCAGGTGCTCGCGGGCACCGACGTCCCGCTGGGGATCATTCCAGCAGGAACCGGAAACGACCACGCCCGTGAATACCAGCTTCCCACAAACGATCCCGAGGCGGCAGCCGAGATCGTGGCCGATGGCTGGACCGAACACGTCGACCTCGGACGTATCCGCACGCAGGACGGCACCGAACGCTGGTTCGGCACCGTCATGGCGTCCGGGTTCGATTCACTGATCAGTGATCGCACCAATCGGATGCACTGGCCGCACGGGCGGATGCGCTACAACGTTGCCATCGTCGCCGAGTTCCTGAACTTGAAACCGTTGCCGTTTCGGCTGGTACTCGACGGCAACGAGGTCCTCGAACTCGATGTGACCCTGGTGGCGGTCGGCAACACCCGCTCCTACGGCGGCGGCATGCTCATCTGTCCCGATGCCGACCGAACCGACGGACTGCTCGACATCACTGTTGTCGCATCAGGTTCGCGCATGCGGCTGATTCGGTTCTTTCCCAGTGTATTTCGCGGTACTCACGTCGAGCGGGAAGAGGTGAGCACCTACCGAGCCCGATCCATCACCGTCGACTCGCCCGGAATCAACGCCTATGCAGACGGTGAACGCGTCGGCAGGCTGCCCGCCGAAGTCGAGTCGGTGCCACGGGCGTTACATGTCCTGGTGCCTCACCGCAGCTAGAGCTACTCGGCGTCGAGGAGCTGTCGATACGCCTCGGCAACAAGGTCGTTCGCGAGATCGTTGTTGTGATAGCGGGCGTACGGCGAGCCCTTCTGGTTCATGAGGCGGGTGTTGAGGCTGTACGCGAGATCGTCGAATACATCATCCGCTACCCCGAAGTCGACCTCGGCGTCGCCGGACAACAGTGCCCCGATGTCGATCTGCCATGACCACACATCGTGGCTCTTGTATTCCCCTCGTGCAGCTGTGACGACATCGTTTGCGAACTCGAGTTGAGTGTCGGAGTAGCCGGCCGGAATATCGGTATTGACGGTCATGACCAGCTCGATCGAATCGTCGTCGTCGTTGGTGTACTCCGTGACGAACAACGTCTCCAGGCTGCCGCAATTCAATGTCAGAAGTCGGCGTCTGCCTTTGGCTTTCGCGGTCGAGGGTAGCGCGGTCACATTCCAGAGGTAGCGCGCAGTGTTCGCGGGATCGGAGATCGACGCGTTGATGTAGTCCGCGACTATGCTCCGAATGTCCTGGTACGCAATATGATCGGACAACTCCCAGAAGCGCGACCGATGGGCGGTCGTCGCGCCGTCGGTGATGGTGATGCGCTCACTGCGATCGGACGGAAACGGAGACGGACCGGTAACTGCGTCTGCCGTCTGCGCCGTTCGCGCCCTGAGCGTAGTGGTCCGAGTGAGAAGCTGCTGCAACTCGGCGAGCGCATGTTCGGCATCGTCTGCGGGCCAGGACGCAAACTCGAGGAACTCGATATCGGACCACTCACGACGGTCGTCGAGGAACCGCGCAGCGACATCCATGGATCGGCCCGCATAGGCCTCGTCGTTCGTGAAGTGCAGTACGTACAGACCGCTGGTGAATCCCTTCGCTGCGAAGAGTGCCGAGATCGAACCCACCTCCGATACGTCGAAACGGGTGAGATCGAACGAAGGGGAGTTCATGGTTCTGATCTAACTACAGTCCGTGTCGTTGCTGTAGGCCAGATGCCCATCGATGACGCCGACGTGTCCAGGCGGGCAGTTCGCAAAGCTACCTAAATTGCTTGGACGTCCTATAACCTTGAGAGATGAGCACAGGTACGCGCGTCAACACTGTCGATGGCATCCTGCGGCGGTCGGCCGCACGATTCCCGAACCGCCCAGCCATAGTCTTCGACGGCCGTAGCCTTACCTACCGTCACCTCGACGAGACAGTCAGTCGGGTGGCCCGGTATCTGCTCTCGCTAGGACTGGTGAAGGGCGATCGCGTCGCAGCCTACGGAGTCAACTCAGACGCGTATGTCGTCGGTTTCTTGGCGTGTGCAAGGGCGGGACTGGTTCATGTCCCGGTGAACTACGCGTTGGTGGGGGAAGAGCTCGGCTACCTCATTGCTCAGTCGGGGGCGCGCTCTGCACTCGTCGATCCGGAACTCGCCGATGTCTTGCAGTCGGTTCGACGTGAACACGACATCGATGTGGTTCTCTCCCTTGCCGACTTGATGGATCTGGCGTTCGACGAAGATGCGTCCGAACTCGACTCCGCTGTCGAATCCGGCGATCTCGCACAGCTCCTCTACACCTCCGGAACGACGTCGAAGCCCAAGGGCGCCATGATGTCTCATGGTGCACTCGTAGCCGAATACGTGTCCTCGGTGATAGCCCTCGGTCTCGGCCGAGACGATAATCCGCTGGTGGTGATGCCGCTCTACCACTCGGCCGGAATGCATGTATTCACGCTGCCGTACCTGTCGGTCGGTGCGACGATACATCTGATGAGCAAGCCCGTTGTGCCGGAAATCCTTCGGAGGATCGAAGCGGATCGAATCGGCTCGTTGTTCTTGGCGCCCACAGTCTGGGTCCCGCTCGCCAACCATCCAGATCTCGAGACCCGAGACCTGTCCTCCTTGACCAAGGCGCAGTACGGGGCGTCGATCATGCCGGTGACGGTCCTCAACCGATTGCGTGCAAAGTACCCGAACATCGAGTTCTACAACTGCTTCGGTCAGTCGGAGATCGGGCCGCTGGCAACGGTATTGCAACCCGAGGAGCACGAGGACCGGCCGGCTTCCTGTGGGAGGGCCGTTTTCTTCGTCGAGACTCGTGTCGTCGACGCCGAAGGTAACGACGTTCCCGACGGCGAACCCGGTGAGGTGCTGTATCGATCGCCGCAGCTGTGCGACGGCTACTGGGACAATCCGGATGCGACGGCAGATGCATTCCGCGACGGGTGGTTTCACTCCGGAGACCTGGTGACGCGCGACGCGGAGGGCTTCATCACCGTCGTCGATCGCATCAAAGACGTCATCAACACTGGCGGTATTCTTGTAGCGTCGCGTGAAGTCGAGGATGCGATCTACACGCACCCAGCCGTCGCCGAGGTCGCCGTCATCGGGACCCCCGACGACAAGTGGATCGAGGCTGTCACCGCAGTGGTCGTGCTCAAGGATGGCCACGGCGCCACCGCCGATGCACTCATCGCCCATGTAAAGGGATCGATTGCGCCGTTCAAGGTTCCCAAGAACGTGGTGTTCGTCGACGAGTTGCCGCGCAACCAAAGTGGCAAGTTGCTCAAGCGTGAACTGAGGTCGCCGGTGAAGTGACGGCTGATACGTAACGCGACCGACGTGGCAGTCGATATCTCTCCCGACACGAATCTTCTACTTCGGGGGAGCCATGAACAAACGCACGGGTATTACCGGTGGAACTTCGCGAATTGGCAGGTTCATTGCAATTGCGTTCGCGGCTTTGGCAGTGATGTTCGTGGTTACACCTTCCGCGGCGGCCCAGCCGAGTTTCGGTTCGACCAACTTCTCGTTGCCAGTCGTCGGTCTGAATATTCAGAGTGACGGCTATGTGGGCGGCGAAAGCCTCTTCGTCTACTCGACACTGGTTGCACACACCGATGCCAGCCAGCCGGGTAAAACGCTCTTTCTTCACAACGGCAGCCACTGCGGTTGCACTGTGAACTGGCGCAACCTCGACACCGGCGCCACCGGATCGTGGACCATGCCGCCTGTGGCGGAATGGGATCCGTGGAAGCCGACCGGTGTCGGGCGCATCGAAGCGACTGCCCGAATCGATAGCAATATCGGCCTGACGATCATCACCGGCCGCGGATCCTGGACCGTTCCCTGACTCAGAGAATTAGTAAAGGGGCAGTGGGATATCTACTTCCGCCCTGCTGCCCACTTCATGCCCCATCCGTACTTCTTGTCCAAGTCCGACTGGCTGCCCTCGATGTACTCGACCTCGCGGGTGACGGTAATGCCCTGCTTGGTGTTCTCCAGCAGTGCGATCGAGCAGATGCGGGCTGAATTGTTGTCGGAGTCGAGCCGAACCTCCACCTGAGGTCCGGTAGTGGGGAAGAGGGTGACGACGCCGTCGACCGCGGCCCAGTTGGGTGCGCCGTCGTAGATCATGGCGAAGATCAGTATCCGCTTGAAATTCTCCGGCCGCGCGAGGTTGATGTGCATGTTCTCTCCGCCGGTTACAGTGCCCGAACGGTCATCACCGTCGAGCGCGATGTAAGGCGCTGTCTCGAGTGAACCGAAGCTTTTTCCGAGTGCCTGGATGACACCCTTGGTGCCGTCCGCCAGCTCGTACAAGCATCCGAGGTCGAGGTCGACTCCGCCGCTGCCGTACGAGGCGGCAGCGAGCTTGGCGAGGAAACCTTTCTTCTTCGGCTGCGGTGCAGCCGCGCCGCTCGACCAGTTGAGATTGACGCGCATCGCGCCTTGTTTCTCACCGGACTTCGTCAGGCTGATCGTGGGTGCTGCCTTGGACAAGGTCACCTTGCTCAGGCTCACTGCCGCAGCCGGCGGCGTCGTGGGCTTGCGGGTGTAGTCGATGGCCATGGAAAGAAACCTTTCGCGCTGCGTCTGCTGTCCGGTTTGCGTATTTCAACTCAGACTAGTCGCGCTTTGAATCATCATGCGACCGGGAGTGGCCAGGAAACGAACGCGTCTGTCGTCCGGATCCGATGGTCCGATGGCCCGGACCATCGACGACGAAGCGCAGCGCCGCACGCATCGATTCCTCGGCTCGACGCCATATTTCGGTGTTGCGGCGGAGCAATGTATCGTCCTTGCCCTCTGCGATGGCGTGATCCGCGAGCTCGGCGATGTAAAGGTGCTCCCGCGCACACACCCGGAGGAATTCCAGGATCACGAGTCGATCATGCTCGCAGACCGAGGCCACGTGCCGCGGGTCGGGCATCAAGCCCGGCAGGTCCGAGTAGATCAGCGAACGCAGCTCGGCGGGCAAAATCTCCTCTCCGATGGACGGCTGCCGCAGCTGGGCTGCCAACGCGTCGCCGCACTCGGAGATGAAACGAACGAACATCCCGAGCCCACGCCCGAGGTGCTCCTCGACCAGTGGTGAGCAGTCGATTCTTGTGGTCGCGACCACCGTGTCACCGGGGAATCGGAAATTGATGTCCGGCCAGGAAAGAGCGAGATCTGTAGTGATCGACGTTGCTGCTCGGCACTGCGGATCGACGTCGAAGGCGATGAACAGTTCCACGACGGGTTCGGTTTCCAACACTCGTAGGTAGGCCGTCCCGCAGTCGAATGGGAACGCGATATCGCCGTCGGCGTCTTTGGTCGGCTCGGCGAACATTATCGAGTCGAGTATCGCGTCGACCTGCGAGGAAAGCCGATCGTGTGGAGTGGGCGCATCCCAGCCTTCCAAGGCGGAATCGGTGTCGAAGACCGCCGACGGGGGACTGCCGTCGGCCCAAGCGGCAAGAAACGACGGATGCGTGACGCCGTGGATCTCGCGCAACAGGGTGGTGATCGCGGCCGACGCAAATTCTGTGTCGTCAGCTGCCGCGAGGACGTACAAGTCGAGTGAGTGGTGCGCTGAGGGGGAGCCGCTGTCGGCACCGTCCCAGCCTGCGTGTGCCAACATGATGCGATCTTCAGCTGTCATTACTCGTACGATCGCGCGCCGAAGCGTCACATCGACGCGGACGGCCCCATCGAAACGTCCGGTGACAGTCAGTGACAGGTCGTCGTCGCTGAACCTCTCGCGTGTAGTCGTGGTGCAGATCGAGAGTGTGTCGCCGCAGCGCATCGCTGCGAAGTAACACCCTAGGCGAACAGTGAATCGGATCCATGCTGCGTCGAGTCCGGCATCGAAATCGAGTTCCTCGGACACGAGGTACCTCCTTGATGGCACGCGGGAACCGTGGGTTCAACTGGTCACCGCTATCGAGAGGTACTCGATGCGGGTTCGTTCTTGCCTGATGAATTCAGTTTAGTAGCGTGCTCCGACACTGCAGACCGGCGAATTCGCCGTATCGTTCTTTGTGGCCACGAACAAGATGGTTGCAAGCGAAAGTTTCGGTGCCGCAGTCTTATTGGTCGTGTCATTCAATCGAATGACACGACTTGTCGGGGATGCCTCGTTTGCGGCGTGTCGAAGCCTTGTATGTGGGTCTACACACGCGAAAGGCCGCGCCCGGAATGCTTCCTCGGCGCGGCCTTTTCGATCGGCGGTTTACTTCTTGGAGACGCGAACGAGCTTCTTGTTCACGAACTCGTCCATGCCCCAGGGGCCCAGTTCGCGGCCGACACCCGAACGCTTGACGCCGCCGAACGGGAGGCCGGGGAGCGTGGTGCCGTGCTCGTTGACAAAGGCCATGCCCACATCGAGTTGCTCTGCCACCGTTCGAGCATTGTCGAGATCGGTGCTCCAGACCGACCCGCTCAGGCCGTACGCGGATGAATTAGCCAGTTCGATTGCCTCCTCGGCGTTCTTGACCTTGTAGATCACGCCCGCAGGCCCGAACAGCTCTTCGCTGTACGCACGCATATCCGGGGTGACATCGGTCAGGAGAGTCGGCTCGACATATGCGCCGGGGCCATCGATTTTCTTGCCGCCGGTGAGCAAGGTGGCTCCCTTGTCGACAGCGTCGTCGATCTGCTCGATGAGGTTGTCGGCAGCGGTCTGCGAGGACAATGGGCCCATCGTGGTGTTCTCGTCCAACGGATCGCCGGTCTTCGTGGCCGCGAACGATGCGGTCAGTTTGGTGACGAACTCGTCGAAGTACTGCTCGGTGACAATGATGCGCTTGGCGGCGTTGCAGGCCTGTCCGGCATTGGACAGCCGCGCGCGGGTAGCCGATGCGACGGTGGAGTCCATGTCATCGGAGTCGAGGAGGATGAAGACATCGGATCCGCCGAGTTCGAGGACGACCTTCTTGAGGTTGCGGCCGGCTGTTTCCGCAACAGAAGTTCCTGCGCGCTCGCTGCCGGTGAGGGACACGCCCTGGACCCTGGGGTCGGCGATCATGTCTGCGATCTGCTCATTGCTCGCGAAGATGTTGATGTATGCGTCTGCGGGTAGTCCGGCTTGCTGAAAAATTTCCTCCATCAGCAGAGCCGACTGCGGACAGTTCGGTGCATGCTTGAGCAGAATCGTGTTGCCGACCATCAAGTTCGGCCCGGCGAAGCGAGCAACCTGGTAATACGGAAAGTTCCACGGCATGACGCCGATGAGTGCACCGATCGGCTTGCGCTGCAAGACGGACTCTTCCGCCCCAGGCACGTCGAGCTTCTCATCCTCGAGCAAAGTCGGGCCGTTGTCGGCGTAGTACTGGTAGATGGCCGAGGACAGCTGAACCTCGCCCTTTGCTTCTGCGAGTGGCTTGCCCATTTCGACGGAAATGCTTCGCGCGAGCTCGTCGGCTCGTTCGGTATAGAGGTCGGCGACCTTGTGCAGGATCTCTGCGCGGTGTTTCGGTGACGTCTTACTCCACGTCAGGTAGCCGGAGTGTGCAGCGGCGAGCGCACGCTCGACACCGGCAGTGTCGAGGGTCTCGAATTCCTTCACGGTCGTGCCGTTGGCAGGATTGACAGTTTTGTAGGTTGTCATACCCGATTCAACAGGATGTGGGTGTCTCGTTGTTCCAATTCGAGCATGCCAATCGTCGCGCAGCTGGTCACGAGGGGGAGAGGATGCTTTCACGTTCCGATCACGTCGTGATGCTTCACAGGGTGCGCACCCTGATGAGCCCACTGAGCGTGCCCTGCAGGTACTCGCCCCTCGAAGTGATGAGTCCTGACGTCTGCAGCGTGTCGTTCACTACCGAGCCCAGCAACTGCTGAGTGGCCAGGACCGAACCGGTAATGGGATCGATCACCGTGTACTCGTATCCGTCCAACACCGAGGTAGCGGCGGACGACAGTGGAAGAACCTGACGGGTCACGGTGTACAGGTTGCCGTCCGCTGTGGACAGGCGCGGCACGGCGGCGCTACGCACTTCGTTGTCCCACACTGTGTGGCAACCGGAGCCGCCGAGGTCGACCCGCGTCATCCCTCCGGTGAAGGGTGCTGTGGCCGGCACCGCGGGGCCGGCGTCCGCGGGCACCCTGGGATACGGGTATCCATATGTACTCGCCACGAACACCGAGTTTCCGAAGCCGATCGGTGAGTTCTCGCTACCCGGGCCTCCGGTGGTGAGGACGGGTTGCGAGCACACGAGCTCGCCGGTCGAGGCTCGATATACCTGCAGCTCGACCTGATCGTCGGCATTGTCGACGATGGTCAGATAGTCGGCTCCAGTGGCCGGGCCGAAGTACGTCGGTGTGGAACCGGTACCCCAGCTCAGTTGGCCGGGTTTGCGAGAGCTGCCGCGATCGTAAGGGGCACGCCAATCGATCTCAGGAGCGCCGTCGGCGATGCTGAGTTGGTAGAGCGCGTGGGTGGTGGCTACCGCAACCCCGCTGGTGGAGCTGGAGATGCTGTTTGCGACGTGCTCGACTGCGGGTAGTTGCAGGGTTCCAACGGTGTCGGTGCCGTCCACGATCCCGACTCGGCCGTCGCCGGTGGCGAACCAGATGTTGCCCTGCCAATCCGGTACGAGCCCGGTCCCGTTGTCGCCGTGGGGGATTGCCGCGGTCAAGTCGACGGACCGATCGATGGTCAGCGTCCAGATAAGCTGCACCGGTGCCGAGTACCGCGGTGTCGATCAGGTGCACGATCGGTCTCTGGTCGACAATCGCGGTGCACAGCGCGAGAACCATCCCGTCGGAACTTTCCAACAGGGTTGGGCAGGCGGCAGCCAACGGCAGCGAGTCCACCGTGAGCGGTCCGCCGGGACCGGCGAGATGTGTCGCGTCGGAGGAGCCGGCATCGCCATGCATCGTGGATGTGCCGACGGGCCCGAGGTATGGGTTGGCAGGGGCGAGGGGACCCCAAGTGGGCTGCGCCGAAGCGACACCACCACCGACGGTGGCTATCAGGACGAAGGTGAGTGCGAGAAGGAACAGAGCCTGTTGGGACTGCCGGTTCACGATTGCTCCCTCCTTCCGTGCCTCGATGCGATGCGATGCGATGCGGTCAGAACGGTGCCAGCAAGGCCGGCACCACGAACTGTTCGATCATGGCGCGCTCCTCGGCCTCGTCGGCGCCGGGCACGGTAAGCAGCGACACGATCACCCGAACCAGCCACCGGGAGCGTCGGAAGAGCTCTTGCTGGTCAAGGGTTCCGGCGTTGGCGAGCAATTCTGCGCCCAGCACCTCGATCACCTTGGAGGTGTTGGCGATTTCGGATGCGATGGCTGCATCGCTCAGCTCGAACCAGGCAGCCAGGATCGGTGTCGCTCGTACCTCTCGAAGCGCGCCGAGGATTCCCTCGACGACGCGTCGTCGAGGGTCCTCGAGGACCGCGACCTGCTTCCCGAGCCGCTCACCCAACCGTCGAGCTTCACGGTGTACGAAGGCCAGGTGCAGTGCTCGACGGTTCTCGAAGTACCGGTACAGCGTTGCCCGCGAACATCCCGCAGCCTTCGCGATCTCGGCCATGCCGGTGTTCGCGACGCCGCGAACCACGAAGAGCTCGGCGGCAGCGTCGAGGATTCGTTCTGCTGCGATCTCGGTGCGTTCGTCGCGCAGCCAGGGCGAGATCGGTGCGCCGGGACCTGCCATCAGTGGACCGCGAACGGCACATGGGTGGGCCGACGCACATAGTTGCCGGGTGCATATTCGACGGCGTCGATGTCGACGGTGAAGTCCGGATACCGGAGCAGTAGTTCTTCGAGCGCGACGCGGGCCTGCATTCTTGCGGCAGCTGCGCCGAGGCAATGGTGGGCTCCGTGGCTGAAGGTCAAAATTTGACGCGGAGCACGCAGCACGTCGAACTCCTCCGCATCGGGGCCGTAGGCACGCGAGTCGCGATTTGCGGACCCGTAGACCAGTAGTACCTTACGTCCCGCTGGAATGGTGACGCCCTCGATGGTGACATCGCGCGTGGTGGTGCGGGCCAAGCCCTGCACCGGTGAGGTCAGGCGTAGCAATTCCTCGATGGCGTCAGGAATCCGAGACGGGTCCTCGAGCAACAGCGCCCGCTGGTCGAGTCGCTGGGTCAGCAATTGGACAGCGCCACCGAGCATCCCGGTCGTGGTGTCGTTACCGCCGGTAACCATGGTGAAGGCGAACCCGAGAATGGACAGCAGCCCGGAGATGTCTCCGTCGGCGCCGACCCCCGCGCCGACCAGATGCGAAATGGTGTCGTCACCGGCTTGTCCGGCCGCGGACTCTGCTCGGCGGCGTTCGATCAATGCGCCGAAGTAGCCCATCAGGTCACCCACGGCAGTCGCTGCGTCGAGGGTGTTGCCAGTCGCGGTAGCTGCGACAATCGAGTCGGTCCAGCCGTCGAACCTGTCGCGATCCTCGGCCGGGACGCCCAGGTAGTGCGCGACGACCATGCTCGGTAGCGGTTTGAACAGTGCCGTGACGATATCTCCGCTGCCGGCCGCGCGTAGTCCTTCCAGTCGTTCGACGACGAACTCGCGGACCTGAGGTTCGACGGAACTGACCTGCCGTGGAGTGAACCCGCGGGCGACGAGGCGCCGAAAGTCGGTGTGCTGCGGCGGGTCCTGCATCACCATCGGCGGGTTGTCGCGCAATCCGATTCGGTCCAGCTCACCGTACTGGGTGGTCAGGCCATCCGCCGAGGAGAAGCTCCCGTGATCGCGGGCGGCGGCGTATACATCGGCGTGTCGGGTGAGTGCCCAGTAGTCGTTATCGGGCGATCCAGCCGGCACTACATGGTGCACGGGATCGCGATCGCGCAGCGCCGCGTACATGCCGAACGGGTTGCGCCACGTCTCACCGGAGGGCGGCACGTACGAGGCCTCAGAGGACAATATGCTCGACATGTATCGACAATGAGACAAACAGCCACATATGTCAATAGAAAAACCCTCCGGTGTTCGCGTAGACCGACTATGCGAACACCGGAGGGGGAGTGGAATCAACCTACGGTCAGGGCTAATTCGTCATCCGCGACGTCGACCGACACCGAGCCGCCCTCGGCAAGAACGTCGTCGAGCAGCAGATCGGCGATACGGTCGTCCAGCGAACGTTGGATCGACCGACGCAACGGACGCGCACCGAACTCGGGCTGATGCCCGTTCGAGGCGAGCCAGTCGACGGCCGCGTCGCTGAACTTGATCTCGATACCCCTGGCCGACAGACGCTCTCGGCTGTCCTGCAGCATCAGGTCGGTGATCGTATGCAGCTGTTCGGTATCGAGCTTTCGGAAGACGACGATTTCGTCGATGCGGTTGAGGAACTCGGGCCGCATCGCTTCCCGTAGCCGTCCCATCACCCGATCGCGAATCGGCTTTTCGTCTTGAGCGCCGGTGGTGAAGCCCAGTCCGCCCGACTTGCTGGAGATGAATTCCGACCCCAAGTTGCTGGTCATGATCACCACGGTGTTGCGGAAGTTGACCGTGCGACCCTGGCCATCGGTCAGACGGCCGTCGTCGAGCACCTGTAGCAACGTGTCGAACACGTCCGGGTGTGCCTTCTCGATCTCGTCGAGAAGAATTACCGAATACGGATTGCGCCGGACCTGCTCGGTGAGCTGCCCCGCCTCGCCGTAACCGACGTATCCGGGAGGGGCCCCGACGAGTCGGCTCACGGTGTGGCGTTCGCCGAACTCGCTCATGTCCAGACGCACCATCTTCTTCTCGTCACCGAACAATGATGCGGCCAATGCCTTTGCCAGCTCGGTCTTTCCGACCCCGGTCGGACCGAGGAACAAGAAGCTGCCGACGGGCCGGTTCGGGTCGCTCATGCCGGTCCGGCTGCGGCGCACCGCACGTGAGATCGACTTGACGGCCTCGTCCTGTCCGACGACGCGCTCGTGCAATTCCGATTCGAGCAACCGCAGCCGTTCCTTCTCCGCCTGCGTCATCTGGCTCGCGGGGATACCCGTCGAACGGGAAACCACGAAGGCGATGTCGGTCGCCGTTACCTCGGGTACGTCTTCGTCGGACTTGGTGCCGTTCAGGCGTCCCTGCAGTTTCACGGCTTCGTCGCGGATCTGCGACGCCCGTTCGTAGTCCTCGTCGGATATCGCCTTACCCTTGTCGACTTCCAAAGCGGCAAGCTGCTTTTCGATCGCTTCCTTGTCGATGCTCGGGGTGCTCAACTGCATGCGCGCACCGGCCTGGTCGATCAGATCGATCGCCTTGTCCGGCAGGAACCGGTCGCCGATGTAGCGATCGGACAATTCGACGGCAGCAGTGATCGCCTCGTCGGTGTAGCGGACGCCGTGGTGTTCTTCGTAGCGGGTTCGTAGACCGGTCAGAATCGCAACAGCGTCCTCGACGCTCGGCTCCGGAACCGTGACGGGTTGGAATCGGCGTTCGAGCGCCGGATCTTTCTCGATATGGGTGCGGTACTCGTCGAGCGTGGTTGCGCCGACGATGTGCAGCTCACCACGAGCGAGCTTGGGCTTGAGGATGTTTCCGGCGTCCATGGCACCTTCGGCGCCACCGCCTGCTCCGGCGATCGTGTGCACCTCGTCGATGAAGACGATGAGTTCGTCTTTGTGCGCGACGATTTCGTCTATCACCTTGGTGAGGCGTTCCTCGAAGTCACCGCGGTACCGAGTGCCGGCCACCATGGACGACAGGTCGAGTTGAACGATCCGCTTGCCGCTCAGGCGATCCGGGACGTCGCCGTCGACGATGCGTTGTGCAAGCCCTTCGACGACGGCTGTCTTACCGACGCCTGCTTCGCCGACGAGAACAGGATTGTTCTTGGTGCGACGCGAGAGTATTTCGATGGTTTGTTGAATCTCGTCGGTGCGTCCGATGACCGGGTCTATCCCGCCGTCGCGAGCGCGTTGAGTGAGGTCGACGCCGTACTTGTCGAGCGTCGGGGTGTCGGAGTTCGATTCGGAAGCCACCGAGCCACCCTTGAGCGCTGTCTGCAGCCCTTCGGGTGTGATGCCCTCCGAGGCGAGCAGTCGACCGGCGATCTGCTCGAGGTCGGCTGCGAAGGACACGAAGAGATGTTCGGGGTCGATGTACGTCGAGCCCAGTGTCTGGGCAATGTGATGGGCCTCGAGGATGGCGGTCTTGAGGGTGCTGCTCAGGCCGGTGGCACTGGCAGGTGTCTGAGCGCGCGACTGCGGTAGGCGGAGTTCGACGGCGTCGACGACGGCGTCGGGCTGGGCACCTGCGCGCTGCATCAGGCTGCGGATGGGGTCGTTCTGCGCCATGACGTGCAGAACGTGGAGCGCATCCAGCTCGGCGTCGCCGCGACCTGCTGCGAAAGTTGCTGCGTCGCCGATGAGGGACTGGGTGGACCTGCTCATCAGACGGCTGATATCGATGCGACGAGGACCTTCTGGTCCAAAGTAAGCCGGCATTGAGTTCCTCCTACAAGGGGTGAGCGTCTTCGACTCAACTAACATGCGTAGGAGTGATTCAATTCCCGAAGCCATTTTTCGCCCGGCGGCCCCGCCTGACCGCTTGCTAAGGTCGACGGGTGTCCAGCCCTCAGCGCAAGATCGTCAAGCGCATCGTTGTGGCCGTCGTCGCGCTCTGTGTAGCGTTCTTGGCCTTCGACGGGCTGACGAACGGCAACTGGTACGCGGTCGCCTTTGCCGTTTTCGCAGCGGTTTTGCTGCTCGACTGGCTCCGGCCCACCTCGGCACCGATCGAGCCTGTCGACCCGTCGATGGTGCCCGCAGATGATGTCCTCGCTGCCATCAGTGCGACGGACAGTCGGATTCCGGCCATCAAACTACTTCGCGAGCATCATCCCGGTCTCGGCCTGAAGGACGCGAAAGACCTGGTCGACGATCGACTCGGCCGATGATCGATCTGTGCTACTTGTCGCGTTTTTTCGTTCCCGGCAGAATCCCGGCGACTATCACTGCTTTGACGTAGGGCCGCACTCGAGAGATCAGGTCCTCGGCATCGGGAACGTTGCGCCAGATAGCCGAGGCCATCGCGTCGGTGCGGGCTTCGACGTGAGCATCGAGTGCAACCCCGTCGTCGGTGAGAGCCTCGTTCTTGTCTGATCGCGTGATCAAGCCTCGGGATTCGAGGCGGTCGGCGGCCGCAGACCAGTCGTCGTCCGACCATTGCCGGGTCAGCTGAGTGATCCGCTTGCCGAGCACTTTGCGAGCTTTCGGGTCGGGGTGGACGGCTTCATGGAAGACCACAGCTTCGGCTGGATTCAGCTCGGCGTCGACAAGTGCTGCGAGATGCCCGTCGCCCCGCCACTCGCGGATGACGGCGATGGCGTGCCAGAGCTCGAGATGCGGAACATCCGGAGCTGCAGCCGAGTGCCATGCTGCCGAGAGAGTGCGTCCGGCGAAGACTGCGGTGTCGCCGACATCGTGCAGTCGCTTTGCCAGCTCGACGAGTTCGGAATCGCCGGCCAGCGAACCGAGGGCGTCGGCGAGAACGGAGTCGAGCATCGACCACCGTCGATCCGCCACCTTCTCCAAGCCTGCTGCAACCGCGAGCGGCCACACCCGTTCGATCAGCGCGGGGTTGAAGTTGTAGAACGCTGCCGCTACGACGCTTGCCGATGTTTCACCCAGCGGTGCCGCCCGAGAACCGACGTACCAGGCGTGGCCGTCGAGGCCGGTGTCCTCACCGGCCGACTTCAGCTGTGGATTGAAGTACGAGGTGAGGTGGTACGGCTCGAGCGTCGTGTACGCGGCGCGGGCAATGGTGGACAGCGAGGTATCGGTGTGGCTGCTCATGGTGCTCGAACCTACCTGTCCGCGAGCGAGCCCGTCACCGATCAGAGACGCTCGATATCGCTTGGGACCCAGGTCTTGTCGAACCAGGGCTCGAGGGGACCGTACAAACGAAGGATGGCGTACCAGCTTTTGCCGGGCACCGTCTCGATCCAGTTGCCCCGGCGCTCACTCGGTGGCTGGGAACCGAAGGTCAGATCGATCGAGCCATCGCTGTTGTACGTGAGCTCGTCCTTGTTCCTCTCACTGCTCCGGCTTGGAAACGGCTGGCCAGTCTGCAGCTCCGAGCGGGTTTGCGGGTCGTAGACGATCAGCGACCAGAAATCCTTGGCTGGAATGCCCGCCGGAAGCGTGAGCCGGTAGGTGTTGCTCCCGCTCAGGTACTCACCCGATGCGTCGTGCTCGGAGACCGCGTACTGGGATCCGACACCGACCATCTCCAGCGCCATCGCCGGCGTATTCAGCGTCGCCTGGTAGAAAAAGAGCGTCCGTGCGTCGAAGTTGCGTCCCCCTCGGCCATCGCCGTCGAGCCACCGATAGTCGCCGCCCACGAAGCCCGTTTTCCACTTCCTATCCGCGTAGTAGTACGCGCGAGGATCCCTCGTCTTGAAGCAGATTGCGCGAGCGGTGGCATTGCCGACCGCAGCGCCGTCGCGAAGTATGCTTCGCATCCGCTCGTCGGGATCGAAGGGCAGGTCCTTGCGAATGCCGATTGAAGCGAGCAGGCCCCGAGTCTCGGGATCGATCATCTCGATCGGCTCGCGCGTGATCACAGCTGCGAGCTCTTCGTAGAAGTCGCTATCGTTGGCGTGGATCGTGTTGAATGTCTTGCCGGAGATCGAGGTGAACTCCATCTTCGGTTTATCGTCGGCAGCCGACAACGGATAGATCTTGACCCCGTCCTCGAACATGGCTTTCGCTGCGTCGGTTTTGCCGTCGACGAGAAATCCACGCAGCGCGAGCAGATTGACGCTGCTCGGAGACTCGGCCACGTGGTACCCGTCAGGACGTTCACCGGCGTATCCGGTGGGGACCAGTAGATAGTTGCCGCCGGCCCCGCGGTCGGGACCGGGCGCGCCCATATCCGTCACGAACCGGAACCAGGCGTCGTTGACGGTGCCTGGCCCGCAACCTGGCGGAATCTCGACGACGGTCGGGCCGTCGCGATCGAGATCGAGCATCGCCAACGCGTAGACGGTGTCGGTGTTGCCCGTTAAAAACAGCGGGTTGGAATCCAACAACTGGTCAGCGAGTGCGACCTTGTGGGCGGCAACGCAACCCACTTCCATCGCGCCACGGCGCAAGCCCTCCATCGAAGCCGCCGGGATGCACTGCAAAAACACCTCCACCGCACGGGAGAAGTCGAGATTATCGAAGACCTTCGCCGCCGTCTCGTCGCTGGGGAATCCGTCGGTGAACTCGAGGGTCCCGAGCCGTGTCTCGACGCTGTCGGGTGTCATGATCCGGTCAGGGACGGGAGTGTTGTAACCGGCAGGAACTTCCGCGGAGGAATTCATGTTTCGAGGGTAGGCGTGTCGGTGGACCCACCATGGATCTTTGGTCGATTATTCACTCGGCGTTGATGATTCCCTGATGCGCGCGAGCACATCGAGAGCCCTGCTGCGTCAGTTGGAAAGCACTGCCTTGAGAAATGCCTTTGTTCGCTCCTGCTTCGGGTTCGTGAAGATGTCCTCGGGGGTGCCTTCTTCGAGGATTCTTCCGTTGTCGAAGACGAGTACGCGATCCGCGACGTCACGTGCGAAGCCCATTTCGTGGGTCACGATGAGCATCGTGATGTCCGTTGTTTCGGCGATGGTGCGCAGCACGTCGAGTACGTCGGCGACCAGCTCGGGATCGAGTGCCGAGGTCACCTCGTCGAGGAGCAGAATGTCAGGATCCATCGCGAGTGCACGGGCGATGGCGACGCGCTGTTGCTGACCACCCGACAGCTTGGTGGGATGACTGTTTTCCTTGTCCGCGAGGCCCACTGTTTCGAGTAGTTCGCGTGCCCGGGCGATCGCGTCGGCTTTGCTCTTCCCGAGAACGTGAATCGGTGCTTCGGTGATGTTTTCCAGCACCGTCATGTTGGGGAAGAGATTGAATTGTTGGAACACCATGCCGATCTTGGTGCGCACGGATCGGAGGTGTTTTTCGGAGGCGACGACGAGCTTGTCACCTTTGTACTGGTGACTCAGCGGCTGGTCCTCGATCCAGATGACGCCATCATTGACTTTCTCGATAGTCATGAGAAGGCGGAGGATCGTGGTCTTTCCTGATCCGCTGGGACCGATCAGTGCCACGCGCTCGCCACGTGCGACGCGAAAATCCAAGTGGTCCAACACGACGTGACTGCCGAATTGTTTGACGACCTTGTCGAACGAGATCATGGTCTGCGTGCCGTCAGTAGGCAAGTCTCTTCTCCAGTCTTCTGATGAGGATCGACGTCGGGTAGCTCGCGATCAGGAAGATGACACCGGCCATCGTGATCGGCTCCAAGTATTGGAAGGTTCGCGCTCCGTATTGCTGAGCCGCTGTGACCATCTCGACGACGGTGATCGCGAACAAGAACGGCGTGTCCTTGAACATCGAGATTGCGTAGTTTCCCAGGGCCGGGATAGTGATGCGAATTGCTTGGGGAAGCACTACGCCGCGCCACGTGCGTGTGGTCGGAAGCGACAATGCGCGCGCTGCTTCCCATTGGCCCGGTGGCACTGCATCGATGCCGGCTCGGTAGACCTCGGCCATGTAGGTCGAGTAGTGGATGCCGAGCACGGCGATACCGATCTGCAGCGCAGAGAATTGCGGTAGCAGATAGTAGGCGAACAGCAGTTGCACCACCAGAGGCGTGAGCCGGATGAATTCCGACATCATGCGTAGCGGCACCGTCACGAATTTGGGTGCCGCGTGGCGTACGACAGCTATCACCAGTCCGAGGACCGCTGCCACGAAAAACCCGATCACGGTAGCAAGGACCGTGATCTTGAATCCTTCGAGCAGGTAAGGAAG
The DNA here is from genome assembly GCF_030063405.1 of Rhodococcus sp. H29-C3. NCBI lineage: Bacteria > Bacillati > Actinomycetota > Actinomycetes > Mycobacteriales > Nocardiaceae > Rhodococcus > Rhodococcus sp. H29-C3. The sequence goes on from NZ_JASITC010000013.1 coordinate 48,204, forward strand.
TGAGTCCCATGCTCGTTCCCAACTCCATTCCACGCTCATCGGCCCACCCCCACATTCTCGTTGATGTTTTCCGGCCTCAGGCTCAGCACCTCACGCAGCGAGGGTCCGGTGCCGAGCTTTCCCTTTGCGCGCACTTCGAGAACGTTCATCAGCAAGGTCAGGATGTAGGCGATGATGAAGTACAGAACGAGCCCGATTCCGAAGGCGAAAAGGGTGTCGCCGGTGCCTCGCCTGAGTTGTTCGATCTGGTACGTGAGATCTTGGAGGAGAACGAAGCTCGCGAGAGCACTGCCTTTGAGTAGCTGAATCAGAAGGTTCGTCAGCGGTGGGAGCATCTGTACCCAGGCCTGTGGGAATACAACTCTGCGAAGCCGTTGGGCCGAGGAGAAGTTCAGGGCGAGCGCGGCTTCCCATTGCGGTGCCGGAACGGCTGCGATCGAACCCCGGACGACTTCCGCGCCGTAGGCGCCGTAGTTCAGACCGAGTGCCAGGATCGCACAGAATGTCGCATCCAGCTGGTAGCCGAACAGTGGCAATACGTAGAAGAGCCAGAACAACTGGACCAGAAGCGATGTGCCGCGGAAGAATTCGACGACCACACGGGAGGGAGCTCGAACCGACTTGAGTCGACTGCCTGCGGCAAGTCCGAGAATCAAGGCAAGAACGAAGGCCAATGCCGCCCCGCCGAGCGTCAGGAGAACGGTGGTGGTGATGCCTTCCTGGATTCGTGGCCACGAATCCAGGAAGGTATCGATGTTGTCTTTCACGATCGAATTACTCGGCCTGCGATCAGGAGTCCGCCTCGCAGAGTTGCGCAGTGGTCAGCGACGGGTCGGGCAATTCTTCCGCCGTGAATCCGTACTCGCCGACGATGGAGAGGTACTTGTCGGGGTCGGAGGTGATCTTCGCAAGTTCTTCGTTGTAAGCGGCGAGCAGCTCGGTGTCATTGGTCCGGAACACGGTTGCGCCCGCGCCGACCTGAGGCTTGCCATCGATGACGGCAACGAAGGACTCGGTGACGTCGACTGGAGCGCCTGGATTGTTCGTCTTCATCCAGTTCAGTGAGATCGCGGTGAGTGCGAAGACATCTGCGCGGCCAGAAGTCACAGCATCCATCCCGTCCTGCGGGGTGGCGACCTGAGTGGACGGGATATCGAGAGCCGCCGCGTAATCGGACTCGACTGCACCGGTCATCGTCGAGAGCTTCAGGCCACTGTCCTTGACCGACTGCATGTCCGTCAGATTGGCCGGGTTGCCAGCAGGGACCATCAGTGCCGTCGTGTAATTGAATTCGGGGTCTCCGAATGCTGCCTGCTCACAGCGCTGGGGGAGAATCGACATTCCGGCGCTGACCACATCGAATCTGTTGGCCTGCAAGCCTGGAATGAGTGCACCGAAGTCGGCGTTGACGCCTTCGACGGTGTCGATACCGAGGTTGCCGAAGATCTCGCGGTGCAGAGCGACGGTTGCGCCCGTTAGCTGACCGTTCTCTTCGAAGCTGTACGGGGCCTCGCCCGCGAATCCGACTGTGATCGTTCCCTTGTCCTGTAGGGACTGAAGTCGATCTTCGCTGCTGGTGGAGTCGGTCGACGTGCAGCCGACGAGCGAGGCGGCGGCCAGTGAGACTCCGGCAAGCGTTGCGACGAGCCTTCTGTTCGAAATGTCGTGAAGCACTGTTCGTGCCATGTGGCGAGGCCTTCCGATCACCGTTCGGCAACGACACGGATACAGCGGCCACTACCGCCGATGAGTTCCCCGGCGGGAAGCGGCGCGGCTGATTTCGCGCATATTTGCCGACCCTTTGAATGTTCTTCGGTTGACGAAACTTAACACGCTCACAGGTTGCACATCGGGTCATTGGGGTCGCTTCTTCGGGTTCCACGACCGCTGGCGTGCGTCGAAATGCCTGACCAATGCATGTATTTGCTGGTCTTGACACGAACGGGTAACGATCGGCACGTCCTGGTCAGAATTCCTGACACTAATGGGTATTTCAGCTCTCGAGCATCTCGGCCCGGGAGAATGCATGAAGCGCTCAATCGCAGCAATCGCAGTCGGTCTCGTCAACGGTGAGTCCGCCAGAGATGGGTGTTGCGCAGCAGGTATCACCCTTCCACGCACCGAGGCCTTCTTTGACTGCGAGACCTGCGACGGCGAGGGCGGCAATGGGGTCGGCCCAGGACCACCCGAGAAAACTGTTGAGGAGTAGGCCGACGAGCACGACGGCCGAAAGGTACGTGCACAGGAGAGTCTGTTTGGAATCGGCGACAGCAGTTGCCGATCCCAACTCACGGCCGGCCCGACGCTGTGCCCAGGACAGAAATGGCATGACGGCCACACTCACCGCGGTCAGAGTGATGCCGACCGTCGAGTGTGTAGCCACTTCCGATCCGAACAGTGCGCGCAACGCGTCCATCGCCACATAGGCGGCGAGTGCGAAGAAGGAGAAGGCGATGATGCGGAGCGCGATCTTCTCCCGGGACTCCGGGTTCGTGGCCGAGAATTGCCATGCCACGGCGGCAGCGGATGAGACCTCGATGATCGAGTCCAAGCCGAAACCGATCAACGCGGTGGAGGACACTCGTGCACCCTCGGTGATGGCGATCGCAGCTTCTATTACGTTGTAGGTGATCGTCGCAGCGACGAAATATCGGATGCGACGGCCCAGCACGGCTCGGCGCTGGGCCGTCGGAGAAGCTGTGGGAAAGGGCATTCCCAGTTCTGCGGACATCAGCAGCATCCGTCAACGTCGGAAGTGAGACAACACGTCGGATCAACGGCAAGTACGACAGCGAGCAAATCGTCGAGCGCGCGACCGATGTTGGCGTCTGCCAACTCGTATCGAGTCCTTCGGCCGTCGGGTACTGCCACCACCAGGCCGCATCCACGAAGGCAGGCGAGGTGATTGGACAGTTTTTGGCGGGTCACGCCCAGGGAATCGGCAAGTTCGGCCGGATATCGCGGCTCGGTCTTGAGCGCGAGCAACACCTGCCTGCGCGTCTCATCCGAGAGTGCGTGCCCGAAGCGTGACAGCACGGAAATATGGGTCAGTAGGTCCGCGCCGTCCTGGTACATCCAAATCTGTAATCAGAAAAGGCTGAATCATCCTGGGTCGACGTTGGTCCGCGGTCAGCAGCAGGCGGGTGTCGATGGCGTGGCGCTCGCCGATGAGTCTCCGCCGCAACACGTGGGCTCGCCCTTGATCGGTTCGTTCGGTAAAGACGGGCTGGTTCCGAAAGTGTCCGAGTCGGCGAGGACGGTATAGACCTCCCAGCGTTCACCGGAAGGTCCGCTGACCCACACTTTGTCCTGTGTCGCGAAACAGCACGTGGTGCCGATCTCTTCGTCGGTGAACAAGCCTTCGCCGGTCAACCGGGCGATTTCGTCGTGAACCTGGGCCGAGGACTCGACTTCGATGCCCAGGTGGTTCAAAGTCCCTCCCTGTCCGACGTTTTCGATGAGAACGAGTTTGAGTGGTGGTTCTGCGATCACGAAGTTGGCATAGCCCGGCTTGACCTTCGACGGACCGGTTCCGAAAAGTTTGGTGTAGAACGTGACCGCTTGATCGATGTCGTCGACGTTGAGGGCGAGTTGGGCGCGTGACATTTGGAGTACCTCCACCTGTGTGACGTATGTCGAATTGCTTACTCAGTCACAATGCGCGCGGATTCGACATAAGTCAAGAAGGTAGTAGTCTGGGGTGCATGCCCAAGACGTTGCCGCTGATCGATGCCACGGCCCCACTCTGCTGTGCGCCAGTCTCTGCGCAGCCGATGGCCGACGGCGAGGCCCTGGAATTGGCAGTGCGGTTGAAGGCTCTCGCGGATCCTGCGCGCCTCAAGCTGCTCTCGGTTCTACTGACCGACGCTGTGGGGGAGATCTGCACGTGCGACCTCGCGGCAACGATAGGGCTGGCCGAGTCGACGGTCAGTCACCATCTCGGCCAGCTCAAGAAGGCAGGCATGGTCGTTGCTGTCCGTCGGGGCATGAATGTCTACTACTCCGCGCGTACCGAGGCGCTCGACGCGCTGCGTGTGGTGCTCGACCCCCATTGCTGCACCTGATCGGCGGTGACGGCATTTCGGCCACGGCGGCGTGATGCTACTGGTAAGTAGGGGTCGTATCCCGCTACTGCTCCGCACGGCGCCGGATCGAAAGCTTAAAGTTGGGGGGACGTATCCAAAAGACGACGTTGAAAACTGAGGCAAAGGCGAAACATGACTGCGAAACAGCCGACCATCATATACACCCTGACCGACGAGGCGCCGATGCTTGCGACGCATGCGTTTCTGCCGGTCGTGCGTGCGTTTGCCAGTGCGGCCGACATCGACGTTGCATCGAGCGATATCTCCGTGGCCAACCGCATCCTTGCCGAGTTCCCCGATTATCTCTCCGAGGATCAGAAGGTGCCGGACAACCTGGCCGAACTGGGTCGGCTGACGCAACTGCCCGACACCAACATCATCAAACTTCCGAATATCAGCGCCTCGGTGCCGCAGCTGATCGCGGCCGTGAAAGAGCTTCAGGGCAAAGGTTTCGCGATCCCGGACTTTCCAGGGAATCCGAAGACCGACGAAGAGAAGATCATTCGTGATCGCTACACGAAGTGCCTTGGCAGTGCGGTCAACCCCGTTCTCCGCGAAGGTAACTCCGATCGCCGCGCGCCGAAGGCCGTGAAGGAATACGCCCGCAAGCACCCGCACAGCATGACCGAATGGTCGATGGCATCGCGCACCCACGTTGCGCATATGCGCAACGGCGATTTCTACCATGGCGAAAAGTCCACGGTCGTCGATGGCGATCGTGACGTGAAGATGGAACTGTTGACCGCCGACGGCGAGTCGATCGTCTTGAAGCCGAACGTGTCGCTCAAAGACGGCGACGTCATCGACTCGATGTTCATGAGCAAGAAGGCATTGCTCGACTTCTACGAGGAGCAGATGCAGGACGCCTACGAAACCGGCGTCATGCTTTCGCTGCATGTGAAGGCAACCATGATGCGGGTCTCGCACCCCATTGTGTTCGGGCATGCTGTCCGTGTCTTCTACAAAGACGCATTCGCCAAGCACGGCGACCTGTTCGAAGAGCTCGGTGTCAACGTCAACAACGGCCTGTCCGATCTGTACAGCAAGATCGAGACGCTTCCCGCCTCCACGCGTGACGAGATCATCGAGGATCTGCACAAGTGTCATGAGCATCGGCCGGAACTGGCCATGGTGGATTCGGCACGCGGAATCTCGAACTTCCACTCTCCCAGTGACGTCATCGTCGATGCATCGATGCCCGCGATGATCCGGGCCGGCGGCAAGATGTGGGGCGCCGATGGTCGTCCGAAGGACACCAAGGCCGTCAACCCCGAGTCCACGTTCGCGCGCATCTATCAGGAGATGGTGAACTTCTGTAAGACGAACGGCGCGTTCGATCCGACGACGATGGGCACCGTCCCCAACGTTGGACTGATGGCGCAGCAGGCCGAGGAATACGGTTCGCACGACAAGACTTTCGAGGCACCGAAGGCCGGCATCGCCAACATCACCGATGTCGCCACCGGTGAGGTGCTGCTGACTCAGACCGTGGAAGAGGGCGACATCTGGCGCCTGTGCATCGTGAAGGACGCACCGATCCAGGACTGGGTTGCGCTGGCTGTGCGCCGCGCCCGCGAGTCGGGAATGCCGGTGGTCTTCTGGCTCGATCCGTACCGCCCGCACGAGAACGAACTGATCGCCAAGGTGCGCACGTACCTGAAGGATCATGACACCGAGGGTCTGGACATCCAGATCATGTCGCAGGTTCGTGCGATCCGGTACACGATGGAGCGTCTGGTCCGCGGGCTCGACACTATCTCCGCGACGGGCAACATTCTGCGTGACTACCTCACCGACCTGTTCCCGATCCTCGAATTGGGCACCAGTGCAAAGATGCTCTCCATCGTTCCGCTGATGGCAGGTGGCGGACTGTACGAGACCGGTGCAGGCGGTTCGGCGCCGAAGCACGTCAAGCAGCTCATCGAGGAGAACCACCTGCGGTGGGATTCGCTTGGTGAGTTCCTTGCTCTGGCCGTCAGCCTGGAGGATCTCGGTAGCAAGACAGGTGGCAAGGCAACCGTTCTGGGCAAGGCACTGGATGCGGCGACAGGCAAGTTGCTCGAGAACAGCAAGGGGCCCTCGCGCAAGACCGGTGAACTCGACAACCGTGGCAGCCAGTTCTATCTCGCGCTGTACTGGGCGCAGGAGCTCGCCGAGCAGACCGAGGATGCGGAATTGGCGAAGCACTTCGCCGGGTTGGCAAAGGCGTTGGCCGACAACGAAGAAAAGATCGTCAAGGAACTCAACGACGCCCAGGGAAAGGCCGTCGAGATCGGTGGTTACTACTACCCGAACCCCGAGACCACCGCTGCCGTCATGCGTCCGAGCAAGACGTTCAACGATGCGTTGGCGGCTGCGCAGAAGTAATTCGATCGCTTGAATGGTCCATTCATACGACGCAATCGTATGAATGGACCCCTCTATCGATACAGATCGGACCTGTATCGATCAGTTTTGACCCATGGCCGGCACACTCACTCTGAATCAGCTGAGTGTGTCGGCGAAACGGCCTGCGTGGCAATGATTTCCGACTTCCGACGGTGGTCCGCCGGGTCGAGGTACTCTTTCGACCAGCGGTCCCACGAGAGGTCGACCACGGCCTGAGCTTCGTGCGCTTGCAAAGCCAATGCCCGCGCAAGAGCCCCCGCGCCCGCCAGCCGCGTCTCGTGCACGCCCTCGGCTGCTCCCGGCCGTGCTCCGGCGAGTAGCACCGACGCCATCGTGCGATTGCTACCGAGCACCCCTGGCAGGTCGCGATGCGCAGTGTCACGCAGATCGAGGTCCTCCACCAACAGGGGCTTGCCCACGTGATCAACCCGCATCGTCGAACGTAGGGGCCCGCCCCCGTCCTCGTAGGTGCGCCCGAGGACGAGTGTTTCCGAGATCAGGGCGCGAGCGCCGTCGCCGAGGCCGATCTGGGTATGCCTTCGCACGTTGGCTCCGGCGGTCACGACGAACGGCGCAGAGCGCCAAACCAACTGGGCATCATCGTCGACCCGGATCGACGCCGACCACGACGCCGAACCACCCTGTGCGTGATAGGCCACCGTGCCGGACGGTTCGACCAGTTCGAGCCACACTCCAGTGCCGACATGGATGTCGAGTCGGAGATCGTCTCCCGCCAGGAGCATCGCGTAGCTCCCGATCAGCGCCAGCCGCGCAACCGGTCCGTCGACGTGCAACGGTTGCGCGCGAAGGAATGTGCCGGAGCGCATTTCGGTGAATCGTGCCCGGCCACTCACCAACTCGACATGGACCTTCGTCGTAACCGTTTCGGTCACGTATGACTGTGCTGCGTGCCGTCGGAGTGACTGTGCGGCGCCATCGGGCCCGGATCCCGGGGCACGTGACGGCCGTTCCTGTGATCGTCGAGGATCTGTCGTACCCACTGCGCGAGTCTGGCGATAGCGTCGGTGTCGTCCCAGCTCAACGCCAACACTGGAAGCCCATCCCGGGCCTCCTTGGCGTCGGCCACCATCTGCTCGACGTCGACGCGCACGTATGGAGCGAGGTCCACTTTGTTCACGAGCAGTAGGTCTGCGCGTTCGATGCCGGGGCCACCCTTGCGTGCCACATCGCCACCCCCTGCGACGTCGAGACAGAAGATCTGCGCGTCCACGAGAGCGGGGCTGAATGTGGCGGTGAGATTGTCGCCGCCACTCTCGACGATCACCAGATCGAGTGGTGCGAACTCGGCTTCGAGATCCTCGACCGCCAGCAGGTTGGGGGTGATGTCGTCGCGGATCGCAGTGTGCGGACATGCACCGGTCTCGACGGCGTGGATGCGTTCGACGGGAAGCACTCCCGCCGAGCGAAGCAACCGTGCATCCTCGTCGGTGTAGATATCGTTGGTGACGACGGCGATTTCCAGTTCGTCGGCGAGGGCACGGCAGATAGTGGCGATCAATGTGCTCTTGCCGGTGCCGACGGGGCCTGCGATGCCGAGGCGCAAAGCACGCCGCGGTGGTGCGTCGGCGCCGTTGGTCTGTTCGGTCTTGTCAGGCAATGAAAATTCTCCTTGTTTTACCAGCGTGGTTCAGTGACCACTGTTCGGCTTCTGGCGCGGTGGCGGCGAGCATGTCGTCGACGGATTCGACGGCGAGGACGTTGTCGACCAATGTGTCGATCAGTGGTTCGAGAGAAAGTACCCACGAGACCGGGTCGACGGGATCGATGGGCGCGAGCTTGAGCGTTGCCGAAGCAACAGTTTGGATGTCGTCGTAGAAACAAACGCGAGCAACGGCCGCTTCACCAATACCCATGACCGCAGCGACGGCGCCCAGGGCGACGGGACGCATCGGTGCGCGATCGATAGCCACGAGCGCCGTGACCGCGGGGTGCTCGGGCCACAGTCTCAGTGCCATTCGGACCAGTCCGCGCCCGAGCATTCCCGAAACGTTGCGCAGCGGTTCGCTGGTGGTCCGGGCGAGAAGAGCATCGTGAACGGACTCGAGTCCCGACGGGTCGTCGGATTGTGCTGCACGATAAGCCAATACAGCAGCCGATGCCTCGACTGTTGCCACCGTCCGGCACCGCGCTCGGATGTAATCCGGAACTCGCTCGGGCGGCATGCCCGCCACTAGCGCCGGCTCCAAACCGCCCGAATAGATGTGTCCGCCAGTGGGGAGCCGCGCGTCGCCCAGGAGGAGCGCTCCGATATGACCGGTCATCGATTCGCCTAGAACATCGTGTAACGCTGCGCGAGCGGCACTACGTCCACCGGCTTCGGCCGGACAAGTTCGCCGTCGATGGAAATCGCGAACGTCTCCGGGTCGATGTCGAGTTTCGGCAGCGTCGTGTTGTTGGGCATGGACGCTTTGCCGATATTGCGAGTCGGGCGGACAGCAGCCAACTTTCGGGTCAGTCCCAGCCGGTCGGCCAGTCCATCGTCGAGTGCTGCCTGCGAGACGAACGTCGTTGCCAGGTGTGCGGCGGAGGCAGCCTCAGCCGGCAACGTCGGGCGAGTCAGGACCGGCTGCGGATTCGGCACCGCACCATTCGGGTCGCCGAGCGGCGCTGCGACGATTGCCCCGGATTTGATGACCGCCCATGGGCGGATCCCGAAGAACGCCGGATCCCAGAGAACGAGGTCCGCCATCTTGCCGCTCTCCACCGACCCGATCTCGTGATCTATACCGTGCGCGACGGCGGGGCAGATCGTGTACTTCGCTACATAGCGGCGTGCCCGCTCGTTGTCGGCAGGTTCGGAGGAACCCAGTGAACCGCGACGGTTCTTCATCACGTGCGCCACTTGCCAAGTGCGGCAGATTACTTCGCCGATCCGACCCATTGCCTGCGCGTCGGACGAGGTGATCGACATCGCGCCCATGTCCTGCAGGATGTCCTCTGCAGCCATCGTCGAGGCCCGAATTCGAGACTCCGCGAATGCCAGGTCCTCGGGCACTTTCGGATTGAGGTGGTGGACGACCATCAGCATGTCGAGGTGCTCGTCGACGGTATTGACGGTGTACGGGAGCGTCGGATTGGTCGATGCAGGAAGCACATTCGGCTCGCTGACCACCGTGATGATGTCGGGGGCGTGGCCACCACCTGCGCCCTCGGAATGGAACGCGTGGATGCCGCGTCCGGCAATAGCGTCGAGAGTGCTTTGCACATAACCAGTCTCGTTGAGGCTGTCGGCGTGCAGTGCGACCTGCAGACCGAACTCGTCGGCGGCGCGCAGCGATGCGTCGATCGCGGCCGGGGTTGCACCCCAATCCTCGTGGATCTTGTATCCGCCGGCACCTGCCAGCGCGTCTTCACGCAATGCTCCCTGCGACACGGTGCTGCCCTTGCCGAACAGGATGACGTTGAGAGGGATGTGGTCGAGTGCACGGTGCATCATCGTGAGCGCCCATGCGCCGCCGGTGACAGTGGTCGCCTTCGATCCTTCGGTGGGCCCGGTGCCGCCGCCGATGACCGTCGTTGTGCCGGTCGCCAGTGCTTCGCGCATCTCGATTTCACTGAGAAAGTGCACATGCGTGTCGACGGCACCCGCGGTGAGGATCTTGCCTTCTCCCGAGATCACATCGGTGGCAGGCCCGATCTGCATGTCGGGGCGGATTCCGTCCATGATGTCGGAGTTGCCGGCCTTGGCGACCGCCACGATTCGACCGTCACGGATTCCGACGTCGGCGCGGACGATGCCCCAGTGATCGAGAACGACCGCATTGGTGATCACAACATCGAGCGCGCCCTCGGAACGCATCGAATGGCCTTGGCTCATGGATTCGCGGATCGTCTTGCCTCCGCCGAACGTGGCTTCGTCGCCTCCGGCAGTGCGATCCTCGGCAACCTCGATCCACAGGTCGGTGTCCGCCAACCTGATCTGGTCACCCGTCGTCGGCCCGTACAGCTGTACGTACTTGAGGCGATCGATCCAACTCATGACTTCTCTTTCGCCGATGGAGTGTTGGTATCGGTCTTGATCTGGAGGCCCGGTACGCGTGTGCGGCCGCCCAAAGCCACGAGGTCGACCATCCGGCTTACCCCGGGTTCGAGTCGTACCGACGTGCCTGCAGGCACATCGAGACGGAAGCCTTCGGCTTGGTCACGCTCGAAATCCAAGGCCGAGTTGGCGTCGGGCAGATGCAAATGTGAGCCGACCTGTATTGGCCGGTCTCCGGTGTTGACCACCAGGAGGGTGCGGCGCTCCCGGCCGGCATTGAGTTCCACGGCCTCGGGGCGTAAGCGAAATTCGCCGGGGATCATTGGATCGGATCCGTGATGGTGACCAGCTTGCGACCGTCGGGAAAAGTCGCTTCTACCTGAATGGCACCGATCATCTCCGGGACGCCTTCCATGACCTCTTCCCGGCTGAGCACGTTCCTGCCCTCGGTCATCAGTTCGGCGACGCGTCTACCCTCGCGGGCTCGCTCCATCACCCAGCAGGACAGTAGCGCTGTCGCCTCCGGATAGTTCAGGACGACGCCTCTTTCACGTCGGTCACGGGCTACCATCCCGGCCACACTCAGGAGCAACTTCTCCGTGTCCGATGGAACCAGTTGCATCGATCGACCTCGTGTTTCTTTGCAGGAAAATTCGACTTTAGTCATGGAGACAAGGGATCCGGCCGAACGCCCTGTTACGTTTGGTTTAAATTTACCGAGTGCCAGGAGCTCTGGGTGGCTCGGGTGGAAGTGTTCCACCCTCGTCGGCCCAACGATCGAGCTGCTTGGCCGCGGGTTCTGGAATAGTCTTCTTCCGCTTGAACAGTCCTTCTACTGCATTCTTCAACTTGCCCATGGCCGAAGCATAGCGCGACTGGGCGAGCACATCGGAGTACGAGAGCGGGTCGACTTCGACCGGGCAGCGTGCCGAGAACGTTAGATTCTCGCCGGTCGGGTATTTCGCGAAAAAGGTCTAGCGCTCAGGGTTTTTCGGCGACGTATGACTTTCGGCCGTCAAGCCTGCATAGGTTCAGGCCGTCCGGGAGCGACCATTCCAGGCTGCACGTGGCGTCATGCTCGTTGACCTCGTGATGGTAGAGCGACCGCAATCTGACTACGAAGCAAGGAGTAGCCCGACGGCTGCGCTGCACGTCGGCTCGACGCCTGCTGCACGCTGAGCGTTCTTGATCCGGTTGCCGGTGTTGTAGTAACCGACGAGTGGGGCGATGACAGTCCATCCGAGTAATAGAAGAACGAGCATGGGGCCGGCGACGGGAGCGCTTGTGCGGCGATCGAAGTCCGCCAACTCACGATGGATCTTGTAATCGAGACGAAGTGATAGATAGATGATCGAGCCACCCTGGCTGTCTTGAATGCCAGTCATTTCTTAATCTCGTCCCGAAGGAGCGGTCATCATCGAGAACCACCTGTGAACGCGAAATGCGTACCTGTACAGGATGATCCGCCTACTTCAAGGCTCGAGGACCGAATCGCTCTTCGAACGTATGACGGCCGGTCGGCGGAGGAACTGAAGTGCCGGTTGTGTGATTTGTCATAATCCAAAGAACGGTTTCAGTCTCGTTAGTGCCCCAGTTTCCAAAATGGTTCAAAAGTGCGGACCCCGAGTCCAATTCGATCTACGCTTTTGCGGGAGTCGAGCCTTTCAACTGACGGGACCACGGAACACATGGCCATCCTCTCGCGGCGCATACGCCTCCTCTCTCAGGCGCTGGCCGCGGCGCTCGCTTTCTCCGTCGCGTCGGCGGGTCTGTCAGTCGCCCAGCCGACAGCGGGCCTCGACCCCCTCGCTGAGAATCCCGTCTACGGTCTCGCCAACGGCTGTTATGCGCTCCAGGCTGGGCCGAGCGGGGAGTTCGTACGGCGAGTCGGCGACGGCTACCGCGCCGACGCCACCGCGGAAGAAGCCGAACCGTTTCGACTCCACGCCGCCCAATTGGGCCGGTTCATGTTCTTCGGTCCGGAAGGTGACCTTCTAGCTCATGATGGCAATAAGTCAGTGGTTTCGACGCGCGATGCCCTCCCGAATACTGACTGGACACTGACCCACACCGACGGTGAGTTCCGCGTTACCGCGACCGAGAACGGCAACCAACTTACCTCCGTCGATTCCGGTCTGACTCTGACCGATCCTGGTGGAAATTCAGATGACGGCCAGTTCACTGTCACTCCGACGGACGGATGCGCCGACTTCCCCGACTCCGAAGTCAACGCCACCGGTACACCGTCGACCGCCACCGGACCCAACGGTGAAGTCCGTGGCTTCATCGACACGCACGTGCATCTGGACGCGTCGGAGTTCATGGGCGGAAATGTCCACTGCGGCAGACCGTTCGACCCACAGGGTATAACCGCCGCCCTGCAGGACTGCCCCGACCACGGCAGCACCGGAAGGCCCGCCCTGCTCGAGCAAATTCTTTCGGGTGGCTCACCGTTCGAGGAACACGACACCACGGGATGGCCGACCTTCGCGGACTGGCCTGCCCAGGACTCGCAGACCCACGAACAGACCTATTACAAGTGGGTCGAACGCGCCTGGCGCGGTGGACTGCGCATCTTCACCAACATGTTCGTAGCCAACCGCGTGTTGTGCGAGCTGTATCCGAGTAAGCGCAACCCGTGCAACGAGATGGACACCGTCCGAATCCAGGCCGCGCAGGTCCGCGACATGCAGGACTACATCGACGCCCAGTACGGCGGGCCAGGCAAAGGCTGGTTCCGTATCGTCAGCTCACCGGAGGAGGTCCGCCGGGTGGCGGCCGACGGCAAGCTGGCCGTCACCCTGGGCATCGAGGTCTCAGAAATGTTCGGCTGCACCCTGCGTAATGACAAGCCGCAGTGCACCGAAGCTGACATCGACGAAGGTCTCGACGAGGTGTACGGAATGGGTGTCCGCCAGGTCATCCTCACCCACAAGTTCGACAACGCCCTCGGCGGAACACGATTCGATCCCGGCCTCACCGGTGTTGCGGTCAACATCGGAAACTTTCTGGGAACAGGCAAGTTCTGGAAGGTAGAGCCCTGCACCGGTGAGGCCGCCGACAATCCGCTCATGTCGATCATCCCGGGGAATCTCGGGAGCATGTCTGCCGAACTACCGACAGGCAGCTCGGGACTCAGCTACCCGGACGGCCCGCAATGCAACACCCGAGGACTTAGCGCTCTCGGTGAGCATGCGGTCGAGGGCATGATGGACCGCGGCATGATCGTCGACATCGACCACATGAGCGTCAAGACCGCCGACGACACCTTGAAGATGCTCGATGCCGCTCATTACTCGGGTGTGGTGTCGAGCCACGGTTGGACCGATCCGACCAACGTGCCTCGTATCTACGCGCTCGGTGGATTCGTCTCGGAGTATGCAAGTACACCGGCCGATTTCCTGAAGAGTTGGCGTACATACCGGGCGGAGCGCAATGACGACAACTACTACGGCTTCGGCTTCGGCGCCGATACCAACGGATTTGCCCCGCAAGTTCCACCCCGCGCGGATGCCGCCGAGAATCCGCTGAGCTACCCGTTCACCACGTTCGACGGCGGTACCGTGATGGACCGTCAGCGCACCGGCGAACGAGTTTTCGACGTCAACACCGATGGTGCGGCACAGTACGGGTTGATCCCGGACTGGATTGCAGATGCGCAACTGGTGGCCGGTGCGGACGGCGACCAATTCATCGAGGACCTCAGTCACGGTGCCGAGGCTTACCTGCAGATGTGGGAGCGCGTAGCCAAATGAATCGCGGATATCGGAAGCCACACGGTGAAGGCAAGCGATCTCCTCGTCATCGATCGCGGGAAGGTTGAGCTCCAGTGAACTGGGGCATGATCGAAGGATGACTTCGTACCCGACTCTCGACCTGACACCTGACGAGCTACTGACCACGACGCGTACCGTCCGCAAGCGTCTCGATCTGACGCGGCCCGTGCCGTTGGACGTGATCAAGGAGTGTCTGGAGATCGCGTTGCAAGGTCCGTCCGGATCGAACCAGCAGGGTTGGCAGTGGGTGGTGGTCACCGATCCGGACCTGCGTTCACAGATCGGCGCGATCTACGGAGAACTGTTTGCCAAGTACCAGGCGTCGAAGCACTCAGCGAACGCTCTTTTCGCCGACGATCCCGAGCGGGGGCCGATCCAGAAGCGTGTCGGAGACAGTGCCGGGTGGCTCGGTGAACACATGGGTGAAGTGCCGGTGCTGTTGATTCCCTGCATCAAGGCAGGCAAGGTGCTCCCGAGTGGCAATCAAGCCGGACTGTGGGGCTCATTGCTACCGGCTGTGTGGAACTACGCCCTGGCTGCCCGGGCACGTGGCCTCGGAACCGCTTGGACCACAATACATCTCGCCCGTGAAGCGGAGGTGGCCGAGATTCTCGGCATCCCCGAGGGGTTTCATCAGGGTGCGCTGATTCCGACGGCCTATTACACGGGTGAGACCTTCAAGGTGGCACCGCGCGATCCTATCGAGACTGTTCTGCACGTAGACCGCTGGTAGCCAGCGGAGGGGCTGTCGGCTACCTAGGCCCGTTCTGGCCGATCGATGCGGCGTTCTGCTGGTCGACGTCCTCTGCGGCTACGAAGAATTTTCGAAAGACTGCTTGCATCGATGTGACGACGTCGATATGGCTTTGCAGGACGTCGACGAGGTTGTTCGGGCCGCCCACGGCCTTTTGGGAGAACTTGCGGGCAAGAGCGATTCCGGAATCGAAGGTACCGAACCCTTCGACGTTTCCCAGTTCGCGTGCCGCCGCCGTGTTGTATTCAAGAGTCTCTAGATATTCGCTGCATGCTTTGTCACAATGCCGTGCGGCCGTCGGATCGAGTTGCAGTTGCCCGTCGGTTGCTGCGGTTGCGAGGCCGTTCCAGTAGTCGATCGGAGATTGCAAAGCCATGGTGTTCCTTCTCAGTTATATCGACGGAGGAAAGTACTGCTGGAGGTCGATGGTGTGTCGGCGGACCAGCTCACATGGGTCACCCTGGGGTGGGGCCGTTCCGAGTGCGTCGACCGAGATCATTGCGACACCCTCGGCGGTATCGAAGCTTGTACCGCAGCCCTCTTCTGAGGGCCTGCCCTCGAACAGGTACTCGAGGGCGGGTCGGCCGCTCACGCTGACTTCCTTGAAGTCCCGAAACGCAACGTTTTGACGAACCTCGTCGAGGGTGAATCGAATCGAGAACAAGACATCGAAGCGGTACCAGGAATCCTCTTGCGGGCCTTCCCACCCGCAATTCGTCCAGGCCTTGACGCTCATCCCTTCCAGCCATCCTGACCCAGTCTCCGGTTTGAGCCCCGTCGCCGCGATCGCGTCGTCCGGGATGCTGCAGGGTTCGAATTGCTCGGCCTGCCCTGGCACCCCTGCGACGGCTACTCCCTCGACGGGTTGGCTGCAGGCTGTGAGGACGGCGCCGACCGCTAGAAGTGGTACCCACCGGCGCTGCATCGGACCCCCATCCGTTGGACTCGTCGTTAGGTTAGACGCAGAGACCCCGGTTTTGGTTCCACCCTGGCTATCACTCCTCCGCCGGTGGGGGTGTAGCAAATTACATCGTCGATGTATCTGTGGCAGTGCGCGGTTCAGAACAGAGTCGGCTGCGCGTTACTGCCGAAGCGTGCTTCGGACTTTCGAGCGCTCCACCGTTGAACGAGCCACATCTCGATCAGTTCTGGGCTGGTGCCGATATCGATAGCCCAGTTGGAAAGTAGTTGTACGTAGCGGTCGTAACGACGCCGCGTGAAGCCGGTGACAGCGGGATCTTCCAGCCACCCCTCGTGAATGAGGGTGGACACCCCGTACTGGTCGATCAACTGAGCGCGCCCACCGTCCACGGATGCTTTGGCTGCCCAGAGAAACGTGGCCATAAGGGATGTTCCGACACCTGGGGTGTCGGGCCATCCGGACCAGGATCCGTTCGGGAGTTCCGGTACTACGCGGTCACGTATGCATCGTTGGAGCACCGTCAATGTTTTCGCAACTGGATTCTCGTCTGGACGCGTCAAATGTGGGTTGTGGACGTCGGGGAATCGCCGTATCGCTTTGCGGTTCTTGTGGCTGCCCTGCCATGCGGCACACAGAAAGAGGAGGCCGAGCGAGTCGTGGTCGCCGTCGGCGAGATCAGTGCCGATGTGAAGGTCGTTGCGCTGTACAGTCGCTACTCCGTCGGAGACGAGGTGCCCGTCGAGGTCGCGTCCGCGAAGTCGAATATCGTGACCTGCGCGGTCGAGATGATTGTTCCACCAGTCGAGGTCGATCTCGACACCATCGTCCAGAACGTGCAAATCGTACGTGCGCAGCTGGCACCACTGCACACAGGCTGATGGTGGTGCGAAACCTTCGTCGAATCGTGACATGCAGACATCTTGGCATCCCATACCGACAGGAAGGCTCAGCAGAACTGAATCCGGTTGCGCTCCCGGGCTCCGCGATACCGGTCAAAGTTCAGTAAATTTGTGCCGCAACGCTTTCCATTAAATCTTTCTGCTGGGGGAAGCTGCAACCCAACTGGGGGATTGGCTGGGCAACCGAGTCCGAGCACGAGAACCCCGGCTCGGTGGCAGTCAATGGGCATGTGATCCAGTAAGTAGCAGGGCGAGCATCAGTGCACACAATTCGGTCTCGAAGGCGTCGAGATCGCGCCACACGCCAGCCACCCGATCGCGCTCCCATGACGCGAGCGCGGAGACCACAAATCGCGCGGCCAGTGCCACCCGGGCGGGGCGGTCTCCGGTGGGTAGGTGCCTGAGTTCGGTGGCGATGTCCATAAGTAACCGTTGCAAATTTTCCAGTCCGGGAATCGGCGGATAGGTCGAGTCATCAGGCATCAGCGGCTGTGGCGATGCGACGAAATCGCTGCGGATGCCCGCCAGCCACTGTTCGTTGAACCGAGCCCAGTAGGAGGGCGAGCATGCCGCGATCTCGGTGACAAACGGGCGTACATAAGCCTCGACCAGTGCGCCGAGCCGGTCTTGTGCGTCTTCGGCTGCGGTATGGAGTTCGCGGACCACTGCGTCGCTGGTGGCCCTACGCGACCACAACTCGATCAACAGTGCATGCCAAGACCCGAAGTAGTAATCCACTGCACCGTTGTTGCGCTGCCCGGCAGCTCGAATGACTTCGCGCACCGAGACGCCTGCTAGTCCTCGCTCGGCAATCAGTCGCTCAGCGGCATCGAGAAGCTCCTCGCGGGTGCTCGGGGCAGGCATGGACCTGAGACTACGGCAGTGCTAATGTCCCGATTAGGTCACTTGACCTAAATTGCTGAATCCAGCTTGGGAGAATGAGATCAACACACACTTGCACCGGGGAGTTCGCTTGGCTGCTGTCCTCGCGACGGCCGGCCTGATGGTGGCCTGTGGTTCCGCAACCGGCGAGCGCTCTGAAGCGGAACAGCCAAAAGAGCACGGCACGCTGTTGGCTACTCAGCCACTTGCTGGCGACGCTGTCCTGCCCGGCGCCGTACGTAGCGAGCAGATCACCTACCTGTCCCGTGGGCCGCAGGGTGATGACGTCGAGGTGTCCGGCTCGGTGTCGATCCCCGCAGGCGAGGCTCCGGAAGCCGGCTGGCCGGTAATCAGCTGGGCGCACGGGACTACCGGGGTTTCGGACGCCTGCGCGCCGTCCTCCGGAACAGTGCCCGGATCAGACGGTGAATATCTGCGCTACGTCAACGAGACCTTGGACCAATTCCTGCGCGCCGGTTACGTGGTTGCGCAGACGGATTACGTCGGGCTGGGGACGTCGGGGATTCATCCGTACATCAACGGAGACTCCGAAGCTGCAGCCGTCACCGATATCGTGCGCGCAGCTCGCCAGCTGGACTCCAGCGTCGGCACAGGCTGGTACGCCGCCGGGCATAGCCAAGGCGGGCATGCAGCATTGTTCGCCGCTGACCAGGGACCGGACCTAGCACCGCAACTCGAACTGCGTGGTGCAGTGTCGATCTCGCCGGGCAACAACCTCGGTGACACTGTCGAGTACTTCGTGGCCGGCGGTACCGAAGCTCGCGCGGTACTGGGATACCTGCCCTTGATATTGCTCGGCGCGCAGGCAGCCGATCCCGCTCTTGACGCTTACAACTACGTCACAGACGAGATGACGCCGCTTTTGGAGGCTGCGAAGGTCGGTTGCACCGACGCTGTGTGGGCGCTCGCCGACACGGTTCCGCTGGACAAGGTGATCCGTCCCGGGGCTGACTTCACTCCGCTGGTGTCCTACTTGACCGAGCAAAACCCCGATCGTCTCAGTCCTCGTGTACCGACGCTTATCCTGCAGGGCGGCGGGGATACTTCGGTGACCGAACCGGGTTCCGCGGCTCTCGCTGAATCATTGTGCGCGAAAGGATCTCAGGTCGGTTACACCGTCTACGATGGGCTCGATCATGTGCCGACGGTGGGTGCCTCAGCCGAGGACACTCTCGCATTCCTTGCCGCAATCGAAGGTGGGCGGACACCGGCCGGTCTCTGCGGAGACTGATCAGGGC
Source organism: Rhodococcus sp. H29-C3 (assembly GCF_030063405.1). Taxonomy (NCBI): domain Bacteria; kingdom Bacillati; phylum Actinomycetota; class Actinomycetes; order Mycobacteriales; family Nocardiaceae; genus Rhodococcus; species Rhodococcus sp. H29-C3. The sequence goes on from NZ_JASITC010000013.1 coordinate 67,169, forward strand.
AAGAGAAGCCGGCGGGCGGAACGGATAGCGACTCGGTTACCGCGGTCCGTGCTGACCGATCGAGGTTGCGTTGTGCTCGTCGACGTCCTCCGCAGTGACGAAGAACTTTCGGAACACTGCTTGCATCGCCGTGACGACGTCGATATGGCTTTGGAGGACGTCGACGAGGTTGTTCGGGCCACCCACGGCCTTTTGCGAGAATTTGCGGGCGAGCGCGATTCCGGATTCGAAAGTACCCATACCCCGAACGTCTCCCAGCATGCGCGCTGACTCTTGGTTGGATTTTAGGGTCGCCAAATACTCGGTGCATGCCGCGTCGCAGTGTCGTGCGGCCGCAGGGTCGAGCAGTAGATGCCCATCGTCAGCTGCGGTAGCGAGACCGTTCCAGTACTCGATCGGAGAATTTGGAGCCATTTCGATTCCGTCCAGCTAGATCGAGGGTGGGAAGTACTGACTGAGCTCGGCGGTGTGTCGGCGGATGAGCTCACACGGGTCGCCTGGCGGTGAGGCTGTTCCGAAGGTCCTGAGCGTGAACATCACAACGCCCTCTGTGGTGTCGAAGCTGGTGCCGCAGCCTTCGTCTATGGGCATGTCTTCGAGTCCGAATTCGAGGGCCGGTCTTCCGCCCAAGCTGATGTCTTGGAAATCCTGAAATGCAGGGTTTTGTCGAACCTCGTCGAGGGTGAACTGAATCGAGAACAGGACACTGAAGCGGTACCAGGAATTGATTGTCGGGCCGTCCCAACCGCACGCCGTCCAGGCCTTGACGCTTATCCCTTCCAGCCATCCTGACCCAGTTTTCGGATTCAGCCCCGTCGCCGCGATGGCGTCGTCAGGGATGCTGCAGGGTTCGAATTGCTCGGCCAGCCCCGGCACCCCCGCGACGGCCGTTCCATCGACGGTTTGACCGCAGGCTGTGAGGACAGCGGCCACCGCGAGAAGTGGTAACCATCGGCGCTGCACGGGACCCCCATCTGTTCGGCTCGTCGTTGGGTTAGACGCACAGACGCCTGCTTCGGTTCCGTCGATGGTGGTCCATTTCGGTTTCGGGTTGGTCAGTTTCGAGTTCCACTCACCGGGACCTGGGCGCGAGTGATGTGGCCCAGCTCATAGCGTTCGGACATGGCTCAGAACAGCACAGATTCAGCGCGCATTACCGACATCCTCGATCGTCAGCGCGCGGCAACGAATACCGAGGGCCAGCCCTCAGCCGAGCTGCGGCGACAGCGGATTCAAGCTGTCATCGACATGCTCGTCGCGCATCACGAAGGCCTCGTCGAAGCGATGGACGCGGACTTCGGTGGACGCCCACGCGGTTACTCCCTGATGAACGACGTACTCGGCACGATCACCAGCTTGAAGAACTCGCGTGACAACCTCGAGACGTGGATGGCTCCGCAGGATCGGGCTGTGTTCGCCCCTTATGACCAGCTCGGCGCCAAGGCACACGTCCGGTATCAGCCGAAGGGCTCTGTCGGCATCCTCGGCACCTGGAACGCTCCGCTCTTCACAGTTCTCAGTCCGTTGGCGGGCGTACTCGCTGCCGGTAACCGTGCCGTCCTCAAACCATCCGAGGTAGTGCCCCGCACCGCCGCACTCCTCGCCGAAATCGTCGACGCGTCCTTGGATCCCGACGTCGTCGCCATTGTCACCGGTGGACCCGATGTGGCCGAACTGCTGACCTCGCTCCCGTTCGATCACTTCGTCTTCACCGGCAGCTCCTCGGTCGGCAAGCTGGTCATGGCGAATGCCGCTAAGAACCTTGTTCCGGTCACACTGGAGCTGGGCGGTAAGTCCCCGACAGTGATCGGCCTCAGCGCCGACATCGATGCCGCGGCTTTCCGGATAGCTGTCGCCAAAACCACCAACGCCGGCCAACTCTGTGTCAACCCGGACACGACGTATGTTCCTCGCGAACTGCTCGAACAGTTCGTCGCGTCGACCGCGAAGGTATACGCGGAGCTGCTGCCGACGATCGAAGGCAACCCCGACGCCGTCTCCGTGGTCAACGAGCGCCATGCTGCCCGCGTCGACGGCTACATCGACGACGCCGTTGCCCGCGGTGCCCGTGTCGAGATTGCTCCGGCCGGTGCGATGCCCAGCGAGGGTGGACGTCGTCCGCTTCGGATGGTTGTCGATCCACCTTCCGACTCGGTCATCCGTAGTGAAGAGATCTTCGGTCCTGCCATGGTGGTTCTCGGCTACGACAATCTCGACGACGTCCTCGCCGAGATCAACTCGGGCCCACGTCCGCTGGCTCTGTACTACTTCGGCACCGATGCTGAGGAACAGGCAAAGGTGTTGGACCACACTCTGTCCGGCGGCGTCACCATCAATGACGTGATGATGCACCCCGGTCTTCAGGATGCACCGTTCGGCGGTGTCGGAGCCTCCGGCATGGGCCACTACAACGGCCGTGAGGGCTTCGAGGAGTTCAGCCACGCACGTGCGGTGTTCGAAGCTTCGGCGGTGGAACTACGCCGCGATTGGGGTGTGCTGCCCCCGTATGCAGACGGCTTCTACACCGCGATGGCTTCTCAAGTCACCCCGTAATTCTTTCCTGCACCGATCCCTTAGAACTCTCATCGAGGAGCACACACCGTGAAGACCCGTGGCGCGATCATTCGCAGCACCCCCGGCACATACGAAATCGTCGAGCTCGACCTCGACGCGCCCCGCAGAAACGAGATCACCGTCAAGATGGTGGCTTCTGGCATCTGTCACTCCGACGATCACATAGCGAAAGGTGATCACGCTGTAGGTGTTTACCCGATCTGTGGTGGGCACGAGGGCGCCGGCGTGATCGTCGAGGTCGGTCCGGAGACCATCGGCTTCGAAGAAGGCGAGCACGTGCTGTTCTCGTTCATCGCGGGTTGCGGAAAGTGTCGCTGGTGCGCAAAGGGCATGCAGAACCTGTGCGATCGTGGTGCCGCCATCATGACCGGCGGTCGCCCCGACGACCCGAACAGTTTTCGGTTGAGCCTCGACGGAGAGGTCGTGGCGCAGACATGCGGTTTGTCCACCTTCAGCGAATACACCACTGTTAGTACTGATTCCGTCATCAAGGTTGCCGATAAGAGTCTGTCACTGGAATCGCTGTGCCTGCTCGGCTGCGGCGTCGGCACCGGCTGGGGCGCGGCGGTCAATTCTGCGGAGATCTACCCGGGCCAGACCGTGATTGTCATTGGTATCGGCGGGATCGGCATCAACGCAGTCCAGGGTGCCGCGCACGCCGGCGCTGCGCACATCCTGGCCGTCGATCCTGTTGCCTTCAAGCGTGACAGCGCTTTGAAGTTCGGTGCCACACAAGCATTCTCGACTCTCGAGGAAGCAGCCGATGTTGCACGTTCGCTGACCAACGGACAGGGCGCCGACGCAGCCATCGTCACTATCGGTGTCACTACCGGTGAGCACATCGCGCAGGCATTCTCATCGATCCGCAAGGCCGGTGTGTGCGTGGTTACGGGTCTTGGGAAGATGACCGACGTCGGGATCCCCATCAGCCCGATGGAATTGACGCTGTACCAAAAGCGTTTGGTGGGATCGCTTTTCGGTGCTTCGGCACCGAGCGCTGACATCCCTTGGCTGATCGATCTCTACAAAGCCGGCAAGCTAGAGCTCGACGGTCTGATCACTCAGACCTACACGCTCGACGACGTCGCCCGCGGCTTCGAGGACATGCACGCCGGCCTCAACCTGCGGGGCGTCATCCGGTTCTGATGTCGCTGACATCGCCCTCGGAACCTAGGTTCCGAGGGCGATGATTGCGCCCAGTGTCAGGCAGCGAGCGCAACAACCGTTCCAGGTTCTGCAGAGTCGAAGTGTTCGTTGATTTTGTTCAATTGCACCTGGTAGTACAGCGACTGCAATCCGAAGACGAAGCAGAGCAGCAAGCCGACTACTGCACTGCAGGTCGGTTCGATGCCTGCCGCACGCTGCGCATTCTTGATGCGGTTACCGGTGTTGTAATAGCTGATGAGTGGGGCGATGATCGTCCACCCAAGCAGCAAAATTACAAGCATCGGGCCCGCGACCGGGACGCTCCTACGGCGGTCGAACTCTGCCATTTCCCGGTGGATTTTGTAGTACCAGACGAAGTGATAGATACCGAGGGTGATCAGCGGGAGGCCGATCCATACGGCGAAGGGATTGCGAGTCTTCATCGCGAGGCCTCGAGCGATCGGGGAAGTCATTGGGTCTCCATGATGGAAACGCGGTGGATCCGCGTATGCGCATGGATCTTTGCACGAACTTGCGGTTATGCAGCTTCGTTCGACGTGCGGTGTTCACGAATCATTTGAGTGAATGACACGCTCCTGCCGAAGTTGGTTACCGTCGAAACTGCGACTATCCGAGCGGCTCCGCATGAGGATCCGAGGCCCTCCTCCAGTTCGGAGCCTTGACTCGGTGTTTGTGCAGCCGCCGCTATGTGAATGAATTCGGCAAAGCGCTTGCTAGTTCTGTCCGGTCGCGTCAACCACGTGAGATTCGCACCTCGGAAGGCGGCAGGTGGCTGCTTGTTGCCAACTACGACCAGCTGTAACTGATGGGGCCGCGGTGACCGAACCACATCGTGGATGAGCATATTTGCTCCTTGACCAGAGCGGCTGGACGTCCGGTGAGCGTTGCGCTTGACCGTGGACGATCGGCAGAGTTCGTCAGCTGAAATACTGCATTGCGCCTCCCTAAGCTGACGCATTGGCCGACGAACTTGGGGCGCAACGGTTTCGGCGTCGTGCCAGCTACGAGATTCAGGACCGTTTCCGCGGCGTGGACGCCGGTTGGAATAGCAGCTTGGCAGCTCATACGAAGTGGGGAACCGATAATTGCCGCCGCATCTCCGGCCCCGATTACCGTCGAGTTGCTGTTGCTGATCAGGGTGTCATCCACGGTCAGAGCTCCACGAGGGTCTGTGCTCAGCCCGCTACGCCGAGCGAGGTCAGGAACACCGAATGCGGCCACATCTATGATGAGATCGCTCGTCAGGAAATTCCCGTCCGACAATTCCACGCCACCGTCGGCGATACCGAGCACTGCGGTGTCGTCGATGATCTCGACGTCGGCGGCAATGAGATGGGAGTACAGAAGGCGTCGTCCACGCTCGCTGACGGTGGGGGCCAGTCGCTGATCGGAAATCAGCCGAATGCGGTGGCTGGTGCTCTCGGCTAGTTCTGCTGCTGTTTCGATTCCAGTGAGTCCGCCGCCGATGATCGTGATTGTCGAACGAGGAGGGAGCTGTTCGATGCGCGAGCGAGCGCGTTGTGCCTGCTCGAAAGTTCCGATCGTGACTGCATTGGCAGCAGATCCGCGAATCGAATCGGTATGGCTGTGGCTGCCGACTGCGTAGATGAGGTAGTCGTAGTCGAGAGAGCCACTAGCCAGCTGAAGTCGTTGCTCATGGAAGTCGATCGACTCTGCCGCGCCGATTCTCAATTCTATCGACGTGGGAAGGATCGACCTGAGGGGTGTTGCAGCTGCATGGGTACCGGAAATGAACTGATGCAACCGAATTCTTTCGATGAACTGGTCGCGTTGGTCGACCACCGTGACGTCCGCATCGACGCCGCGTCGGGCAAGGCGTTGCGCTGCACTGATACCGGCATAGCCTGCGCCGAGAATGACTACCTTCACTGTCATAGTGCGATCTACCTCCGAGGCCGAGAGTCATCCTCACCATAGTCGGGTCGCTGCAAGCGATGTCGGTGACTTAGGTCGCACGTAAAGGCACCGGGTCGGCATATTCGAAACGTATCGGGAGAACATTCAGCAAGCCATACCGATAGTGGCACTGACTCCTGGGGGCGTGACGGGTGTTTGGGCTAGGAGCTGTCGAAGGATGGAATTCCTCCGCGTGGTGGAGTCGGATACCCGTCGTGGGCTACGAATAGGATCTCGATGAGTCCGCGGCTCAAACGATGCTGTCCGAGAGCTATAGACTCTGACCTTCCGGTGATCGACGACGCGACCCAAGTACGGAGCTGCGGTGATTCTGCCCGAGGTTCGAGATACTCGCATGGTGACTGTCCGTCGAGGTGGCTTTCTGACGGATACTGATCACCGGTTGCTCGCCCTGTGGGCCGCGGAATGCGCCGACCATGTTCTGTTTCTTTTCGAGCGCGAACGGCTTTACGACGCGCGCCCCCGGGACGCGATTGCGGCCGCTCGGGCGTGGGCAGATGGTCGCCAACCGATGATGCAGGCGCGTGCAGCTGGAGGGCATGCGATGGGCGCAGCGAGACCCCTTGGAGGTGCGGCCCGCTTCGCTGCGTACTCGGCTGGTCAGGCCGCGTGTGTCGGACACGTTGCCGAACATGATCTGGGGGCGGCAGCGTATGCGATCAAGGCAGTGCGCAGTGCGAACCCTCACGACCCAGATGCGGGCACGCTTGAACGAGATTGGCAGCGCAACAAACTGTCCGAACCGATTCGTGAGCTGGTTCTCGAAGATCAAGCCCGTCGTAACGACATATGTTGGCGAGCCTTCTCGGACGAACCATGAAATCCGTCAGCGATGTTCCCAGTCCGACGAGATCTATTTGTCGGCTGGTGGGGGAGGGAATGCTTCGAAGAGTCAGGTAAACGCCCCTTCGTCCGATTCGGATTCCTCGCGCAGTGATTCGGCCAGCCTATCGAGGCAACTGGTGAGCCGCTCGAGCCCGTCGGGATTCAGCCCCAGCTCGGTTCCGTGGCTTAGTGTCATTTGCTGGAAGATCGGCACCAACGGTGCGTATTTGGTGCGCAATCGATTTCGCTTGTCGAGATCGGTGAGGGCACTCAGGCTACCGGCGTTGTCGATGAAGTCTGTGACTTTCACCAGAAAGACTCGTGGATCGGTGATGACGGCTTTCACGTGCTCGACGTAGGTCACGTTCTTCTGTTCTTTGGTGAGCCCGGCCGGACGCGGCGGGTTGGTGACGGACCAGACGGTGTCCGACACTGTCCTACTGAAATGAGCTGTCAGCAATCGCGCGGCTTCAACTCTCGGATTCGCGCTGTGGTCGCCATCCATGAGTTCGACGAGTCGCACGGGTTGGTCTTCGACGGTGTCGTGCAAGACTGCTGCGGCGAGGACCTCTTCGTCGCGGCAGTTGAATCGTATGAGTCGCAGTGTATTTCGTAGTGGATGAGTAATGTACGGTTCGGCGGTGCCGTTTTGCCCGGGTCGGGTTTGGTCACGATGCGCCTGGGATGCGAGACCCATCGCGCTCTGTACGAGGGGTTGATCGCCGACCTCGTAGTTGATCGAGAGCGTGAGCATCGCGGCATTCATGTCATGAAGTGGCAACTTCCGAAAGTTGTTTCCGACGACGTCGGCGGTTCTTGAATCAGTCATAGGTGTCCTTGCAGAGTTGGTGCGGGAATGTGGGCGGCCTGGAGGCTCGGCCCGATATTTTCACTGTAGCGGGTAGCTCCGACAAGATGGCAGCCACGCTCCTACAGTCTCGGTTGCGCGCAATCGCCGGTCACGCAACGCAAAACGCGCCTGCGACGGAAATGCTGAGGCCGCAACATGCAAGATTTTCCTCCACGCTGCACTCGATCGAGTACAGCGTGGAGTGTTCGACCGGGCTGCAGACTGGATTCGGTCAATCGACTGAACGACCCATGCCCGAAGTTCAGCACATCACAGGCCAGCTCGTGGCCTGACTATGAGCGCAATGCCACAGCCTCGAAATCCACTGCTATTACATGCGATCAGAATGGGTTGTAGATGGCAATCGTGCGAAAACTACCTGAAGACGAACCCGTCGGGATCTGGACCGACCCCAGGGTGTGGTCGACGCCCGACGGATCAGTCTGCCAGCACGAACTCTGTCCGTGGAAACTGAAGCACCAGATCGGCTGGCTGGTTCCGAACGGGCTGATGATCATGGAGTCCCCGCTGCGTGAGCCGTAGGCGGCCGGATCGAACGCACTGACATAGTGCTCCGTCACCTCTGTTGTGAAGATGTTGTCGTATGGCCTCTCGGCAGCGGCCGGCGTCGCGACCAGTGCGGCAAACCCTACTGCGAGTGCAGATGCGGCGAGAGTCTTCTTCAGCATTCGTGCTCCGATCATCGAGGGCCTCGGCCCAGTAAAGGATAAATCGGTGACAGTCGAAGCCGCGTTACCAACCAGCTGGCTACGTGCATAAGCCTACCCACGGAGGTTGTCGGACCCGTGTGTCATCATTGAAATACAGAACAGGTTCAGGTTCTGCATTCCGGCGGTGATGTTCCCGCCATTCCTCCCTCCCGATGTACCTCGTTCGGTGCGTCGACGAAAGGTGCCTGCCATGGCCATGAAAATTCTCTACATCGATCTCGATAACACGCTGGTCAACTTCCAGTCCGGCATCGATCGGACCGACCCAGCTGACCTCGTCGAATACGAGGGCGACCTCGACGAGGTGCCGCACATCTTCTCGAAGATGGATCCCATCGAGGGCGCGCTCGACGCATACCGCACGCTCGCAGCAGTTTTCGATACCTACATCCTGTCCACGGCGCCGTGGAGGAACCCGAGCGCATGGCACGACAAGGTGCTGTGGGTCCAGCAGCATCTCGGGATGGAGGATGGATCGGTCGCGTACAAGCGTCTCATTCTCTCGCATCACAAGAACCTGAACCGCGGGGACTTTCTGGTCGACGACCGAGATAAGAACGGCGCCAACATATTCGAAGGCGAATGGCTTCAGTACGGGAAGGAACCGTACAAGACCTGGGACGACGTGACGGCCTATTTGCTCGACCGCGCCTGAAAGGGCGGACGTTACAGGTTTCATCATCACTGTCGGTACCCCTCGGTATCGTTTTCAACATCACTTCATCGCGTCGCTTCGACGCACTTCTTCAGGAGGCTCATGTGACCAATCCACAGCTCTCTCTCGTTGCTGCCCTGCTCGACCGTTCGGGCTCGATGCATTCCATTGCGGACGACACCCGCGGCGGGTTCGATTCGTTCATCGGAAAAGAGCGCGAGCAGGACGGAAATACCGTCGTGACGCTGGCGCAGTTCGATCAGCAGTACGAGCTGGTCTACAGTTCGCAGCCGATCCGAACGGTGCCGCCGCTGGTGCTGCAGCCCCGCGGCTCAACGGCACTGTACGACGCCATCGGTCGGCTCATCACCGACGTCGGCGTCGAGCTCGCTGCAGTGCCCGAGAACGAGCGCCCCGGCTCGGTCACCGTTGTGGTGATGACGGACGGTCACGAGAACGCGAGCAAGGAGTGGACCAATACCGCTGTGCGCGAACTGATCGCGCAGCAGGAGAAGGACTACCAGTGGGACTTCGTGTTCCTGGGGTCCAACATCGATGCCGTCGATGTCGGCACCGATCTGGGCTTTGCACGCGACAAGTCGATGACCTACGTGTCGACGACCGTCGGCGTCACTGCGGCCTTCGATTCGGTGGCGAGCTATCAGGACCGCAAGCGGGCACAGGTCTTCGGTTCCCCGCCGGCGCGGGGCTTCTCCGAGGCCGATCGCCGTCGGGCGCGTGGGGAGTGAGCAAGAAGGGCAGCAGCGGTGCGGCGGAGGCGATCATCGAGGTGATCTTCTTCCTCTGCATGGTTGCGGCAGTAGTGGGCTGGGTGTTCAGCTGAGGTACTAGCCTCCCCCCGGGTAAGAGTTCTCGCTGATGTTCGACTACTGAGTCATCAAAAAGTTGTCAGCGACGACGATCGCCGGAACGGCTTTCGGTAGCGTGCGGTTGACCAGATCGCGCGTGAAATGGGACGGAACCCACTGTGCGGCGGTTTATTTGAACGACCGAACGGAGTCGCCGGTAGGGAACTCGACCGGATACAACTGGTGACTACCCTTGATGCCCTTGAGCTCGACTGCCCGCGGTGCGCCGAGTGTGATGTCCTCTGCCGCGCTGATTGCATCTCGCACTGATTCGCTGACGAGAATTTCGCCGCCATCCGCGTGTCCTGCAACCCGCGCAGCCATAGCGACGTTCAGCCCGAAGAGGTCGTCACCTCGGCGCACCGAACTACCCACGTGAACGCCCATGCGCACCCGAATCTGGTTCCATCGGTCGGGGTTCTCGCGCAAAGCCTGCTGTATCTCGAGCCCGCACCGCACGGCTTCAGCTGGGTCGGAGAAGGCGATCATGAAGCCGTCGCCCTGATTCTTTACGACGCGGCCGCCGTGGTCCTCGGCTTGCTTGGTGATGAGCCTGTTGTGTCGTTCGAGTAGTTTCAGCCACCCGCGGTCACCCAACTCTTCGTTGCGTGCAGTGGATCCTTCGATGTCGGAGAAGACGACCACAATGTCACCGTCGGCAATCATTCGCGCCAGATCGGGGCGTTCGACTCTGGCCCACCCCGCAAGGTCTTCGACCGAGTTGCGCACGGTCGCGCCGAAACCTTTCTGGATCAGGGAATCAGCAGTATCGAAGGCCGTCTTGATGGCAAGCGGGGCGAGCCCTCGCCGCCGTCGGCGAGGTGAGTTGCTCCGGGCGCGATCGAGCGCGCTCCGTGTGTCACGAAGCTTCCTCTGGGACACGATGAGGAGAACGCAGAGCCCCACGATCGCGATGAGTTCGACTCCGGCTGCAATTGTCCACAAGGTCACACGGTCATCTTGGTCCATCTGTCCACAACGTGGTGTTCCCCCTACCGACCGAGAACGGTCGTGCGCGCGAGGGCTGGCGTGGGGGAAGCGTGCCGCGCCTCGCTGTCTTCGTCCGAATCGTGCTGATGCCGTGTTGGGCTTACCAGCGGCGGTCAGAGGTGACTTGTCGTGCGCCGGCTGATCGCGTTGCTCAGTGCATCCAATTCGGCGAGCACGTCGGTAGCGGCCCAGACCTGGTTGCGTTTGCTCGTGGAGATGAGTTCGAGGATGCCTGCATCGGTAAGCCGTCCGAGAGCGCGATAGGTGCTGGCGTCGGTAGTGCCAGTGATCTGTTGCGCTATGTCCGCGTTCAGGATTGGCGTGTCGAGGAGACGGAAGACTATGGCTTCGTCTGCGGAATTCGCGCGTGGCGCGGCTAGATGCTTCCAGCGGGCAGGAAGTTCGGAAAGCGCCCTCGCGGACTCTTCTGCAGCCTCGCTGGCGTGAACAGCGGCGGACGCGAGGTACTCGACGAATTCGTCGGCTCGACCTGCGCGGTATTCGGTGAGTCGATCGAAGTAGCGATTGGTGTCGGCGAGAATCACCGAAGCGAGCGGAACCGTGATCCGCCGTGTGAGTCCGCGACGCCGCAAGACAGCGCTGATCAGTGCACGGCCGATGCGGCCGTTGCCATCTGTGAAGGGGTGGATGGACTCGAACTGCGCATGAGCGATTGCGGCTTGGGCAATGATCGGGACGTCGGTTCGGTTCACGAAAACCATCAGGTCATCCATCAGGGCGGGAACTCGTTCGGGTGGTGGAGGGACAAACAGTGCGTTGATGGGGGTGTAGTCGCTGCCCCCGATCCAGTTCTGAACGTCTCGAAGGTGGCCGCTGTCGCGCGCTGCGTAGAAATCTGGGGCCATCAGTAAGCGGTGCGCGTCGAGGAGCGTTGCGAGCGTCATCGGACCACGGCCGGTTGCATCGACCATCGCAATCAGTGCCTTTACGGCGGCCAGCTGGGACAAAGCATCGGTACTGGCTTTACCTCCGACCGATGCGCGACCGAACGCGCGCCAACCGGCGTCGACGCGTTCGATCTTCGACGAAGCTACAGACTCGCTCCGAAGCAAGAAGTCGGCAAGGGGCGCAAGATGGTCGCCGAATCCGGCTTCGAGTCGAGCGATTGCGATGACGGCGGCCTCTTGGGATTGAGCGATGCTGCCGGAAGACGAATAATTGAGATCGCCGATGGGTGGCGGGATCGACACCTCGATGCTTTCGAGCATGCGGTCGGCCTTCGAGCCCTGCCGTTGCTGCGGATTCCATGCCTGCGTCTCATAGCGGTGTGTGGGCCAGGTCAAGGCGGCTCCTCGTCCGAACGTCGAATAGCGGCTTCATTAGTATATTTTGACCCAGCCAAAGTTAGTCAAGAGTGCGGATAGTGCAGGGCGACCACGCTGCCGACAAGCGTTCTTCGCGCACTCGGGCGCCCGTCAGCAGGTGGCGACAGTGATCGAATCCGTCATCGCCTGAGATCATCCGTGGACACTGTGCGAACTGTCGGTGCGATATGGAACTGTGTGGTCTGGTTGGGGAACCGTTCGAAACGACAGGGGAGTGCCGTGACCGGAACCGATGAGGCAGTGGACAGACCGCTCGTGGAGGTCGTGTTCGACGCCATCGACGCAGACAACGAGCTGGCCGACGACGCGAAGTACTTGGTGCTGGCGGCACTCGAAGGATCCGACCAGCTCAGCGACCAGCTCGACGGCGTGACGCTGTTGCAGACTCGGCGCGCGGCGCAGGCCGCCATCGAGAAGCCCGTCGGAGCATTCTTGACGTCCATCGAGGTGGCCGGCTTTAGAGGGATCGGCCCGAAGTCCGAACTGAAACTGCATCCTGCACCTGGCATCACCATCGTCAGCGGACGCAATGGATCCGGCAAGTCCAGCTTCGCCGAGGCACTCGAGTTCGCGGTCACCGGTAAGAGCTACCGGTGGGAGAACAAGGCGAAGCTGTGGAAGGACACCTGGCGGAACCTGCACGAGTCGTCGCAGTGCCAGATCCGCGTCGGCCTGACCATCGAGGGCTCAGAACCCGCCGTCGTCGGCGTCGATTGGTCTGCGGACGCATTGCTCCCCGACAACTCGACGTGGACTCAGATAGGCAAGGCCAAACGTTCGCCCGGCACCGACGGGCTCGGGTGGAAGTCGGCGATCGAGCTGCACCGCCCGATCCTGTCGTACGACGAGATCGGCGGCCTCATCGAGGACAGTCCCTCCACGTTGTACGACGCGCTTGCCAAACTGCTCGGGCTCGACGAGATCGCTGACGCCGAGAAGCGGCTCGCATCGGCGTTGAAGGACGCGAAAGTACCGCGCGGACAAGCGAAAGAAGCGCTGGCGCAACTCAAGCACATTGTCGGAGAATCGGCGGATGACCGGGCCCAGTCGGCCGCAACCCTGTTGAAGAAGCGAGCTCCGGATGTCAATGCGGTGCAGGCGCTCGCGACCGGCTCCGCACCGACGCAATCCTCTGCGCTGTCCGGCCTCCGAGCCATCGTCGGCCTGGCAATCCCGTTGCAGGAGCAGATCGATACCGTCGTCGTGGCGCTCCGGGAGGCGATAGCGGGCACAGTCGACCTGGCTTCCGACGCCCTTGCCATCGTCGAACGGCGCAACGCGCTGCTGACGTCCGCCCTGGAATTGCACGCCGACACCGGCACCACCGCCTGCCCGGTCTGCGAAACCGGGACTCTCGACGACACATGGGCCGAACACGCCCGGACGCGTATGTCCGACGAAGAAGACAAGCTCACGCTCTTCAAGAAGGCTCGACGCGATTTCGAGGACGCTCGCCGAGCGGCCACCGCATTGGTTCAAGACCTTGCCGACGCGGCTGCAATCGACGGCGTCGAACTCCCATCGCTGGAGTTGTACCGAGAGGCCGTCCTGAAGGCCCGGTCTGCGCCTGACGCAGTAACGGAGCTCGCAGAGCACCTCAGCGCGACGTTGCCCTCTGTTGTCGAGTTCGGTGGGCAGCTGCGTCATGAGGCAGCAGCGGCGATCAAAGCTCGGGAAGACACTTGGGCGCCCATTGCGTCACGGTTGGCGTCGTGGGTTCAGATGGAGCAGTCAGCAGCGAAGACCGACGCGACCGTCACCAGCCTGGAAGCGGCCAAGAAGTGGATGACGTCGCACGCCATCGACCTACGCAACCAGCGGCTCGAACCGATTGCCGAGCAGGCGCGGGACATCTGGAGCGAACTCCGCCAGGAGAGCAACGTGGATATCGGTGCGATCAGCTTGGAGGGAGACAACACTCGGCGTAAAGCTGTTTTAAAGGGAACGGTCGACGGTGAACCGTCGGAGGCGTTGTCGGTGATGAGCCAGGGCGAGTTGCACGCATTGGCGTTGGCGCTGTTCATCCCTCGTGCGACGACGCCGAACAGTCCGTTCCGGTTTATTGTTCTCGACGATCCGATCCAGGCCATGGACCCGGCCAAGATCGATGGATTCATCCGGGTGCTGTCGATGCTTGCCGCGACTCGGCAAGTCGTCGTCTTCTCGCATGACGACCGATTAGCTACTGCTATAAGGCAACTCGCCGTCGATGCGCGGTTGCTCGAGGTCACCCGCGAGACCGGGTCGAAGATCTATGTCAAGGAGACTCTCAATCAAGCGACGAGATACGTCGAAGACGTGCGGGCGTTGGTGAGGGACGAGGGCGTGCCTGACGAGGTCAAGCGGCGAGTAGCCCCGGGTCTGTTCCGGCTCGCCATCGAATCCGCAGCGCAGCAGGTGTTCTACTCCAAGTTGCACCGTACTGGTACGGGACGGCAGGACGCGGAGCAGCGCTGGGCGGCAGCGAACAAGACGACGAACAGGCTGAAGTTGGCAGTGCTCGACGATCCCGATGGGAGCTTGGGCGGGTGGCTGAGTTATCGAGCCGAGCGAGGCCCGACGCTCAAGCTCGCCAACGCCGGCACACACGGCGAGGTGGTGACGGTCGATGCCCACGCTGTGAACGATCTGGGCAAAATGATCGACGGGATTCTGGCGTCATGACGACCGCGATTTCACCTGCTTTCGGGCTTCGAAACGCGGAGCGATTGCTCGACGGAACTGTCGGTGCTGCAGGCAGTTCGGCGCGCCTCGCCGCATTCCTCGCCAGGCAAACGCTCGAAGAGCTGGTCGACGGGCGGTGCCGAGCCGTGGGTGTGGATGTTCCCGGTGCGAACATGCGCTCGAAATTGGTGATCCTGCGGTCACTGGACACGACAGAACGGGCCGACGCGGCTGCGGTCGCGTGGAACAGACTGAGCAACGTCTGCCACCACCATGCGTACGAGTTGTCGCCGACGGTGGCGGAGGTGCGTGATCTGTGTGGCGTGGTGGCCGTGCTGCTCGACTCTGGTCCAGGGGAGTAGCCCAGTGTCCAGCCGCATTCGGCGTGCGGGCGGAAACCTGTCAGAGGCTTCGGCTAAGTTTCCCGGAAAGACGGCAACCGGGGGGTAGCGCTAGATGGAAAGTCGAACTGACCACGACTACGTAGGAACTCTTGCACGCTTGCACGACGAGAATGCTGGCATCCTAGGGCGTCCTGCGGTCGACCCGACCATAATTGTATCGACTGCAGCCGCGAACATTCTGACTTCGAGAACAGTCGTACGGGGAGAGTGCAGGAATGTGTACGAGGTCGGTCGAGGGTACCGGTTCACGCTTTGCACCGACCAACACAACGGCGCGGTCGAGGCTCGTATCGACCCTAAACAGGCCAGACGAATCTCGACGTATCTCGAAAATCAATGTGCCAGTTCTTTGGCCACGCATATTTCGATAGGGCACGAGGTGACCCTCGAAGGGGCAACTCGCCTGGACCCGGCGTCCGGAAAGCTATTTCTCGACGTCAACCGAGTGGGCCCGAAGTTCGCGAAAGTTGGCAATCTCTCGCGCGCTGACGAGGCACGACGGGAGGAGCTCGCACTCTTGGGCGCAAGCCGCTATCGAATGTCGAGCAACCTCGAGCATCACGTCAGGTATTCAGCGATCGACATTCCGTGGCCGGCCAACCTTTCGAAAATTGTCGTCATCTCCTCTCGCGGATCGTTTGGCGCAGACGATCTTCTTCGTCAACTCGATACCTGCCGTGACTTCAACTACGTCGTGGACAACAACGTACGTGTGGAGGGAAGGGGCGCTGCAGAATCACTAGTGAAAGCCATCAAGAAACAGGCAAGCTCGGATGCTGACCTCATAGTGCTCGCGCGAGGTGGGGGTAGGTTGACGGCATTGTCGCCTTTCCACGATCTAGAGCTTGCAACGGCGATCCTTCAGTCCCCAGTGCCGATCTTTACCGCAATTGGGCATGCAAAAGACATGACCCTGGCAGACCGTGCTGCAGCTGCATCGTTCATTACGCCGACCGGCGCCGGCAATGTCCTGTGCGCGCGACCCGCCGCCCTCCGAAAGAAGCAGCAGCAGAAGAAGCGATCGTCGAGCGAGTCTCTGACACTGCACGCGAAGAAACCTGACGTAGTGGACGGTGACATTTATCGTCGGGTATTGAATGATCTCGAAGTGACGAGGACCGCGCACGTTCGATTGAAGGCCGACTACAACCGGTGTGTTCAATTGCATCGAACGCAGCTTCATCTTAGTGGGTTCCAGCGAATGCAACTGCGTAGCAGGATGATTGCTACCACCCTTGTCGCCACAATCCTGTGTGGGTTTCTGGGGTTGGGGTTGGAAGTCGGAGTATCCGCATACTGGGGAGCGCTGATGCTTGGTTGCGCGGCCGGCGCAATCTATGTGCTCAGGGGGCCGCGTCGTGCGCTGGAGCGCCCAATCCGAGCGCAAAGTTTGACTGCTGAGGAGTGGTACGCGGCCGCCGAGAATGTGGCCACGCCGCGTCGCTTTCGTACGCTCTGGCCTGGATGGCAGAAACCAGTGGGGGAGGAAAGCCAGTTTCGATATCGCATTCTCGACGCTGAAGGTCCCCATGCGGGCGCGCAAGTGCGTCAGACCGGGCGGTAGCCCCGTCGTGACCGGTAGTCCCAGTCCGACGAACCCGCAGGAATCCGCACGTGGAATAGGCCCAGGTTGTTATCCCACGGGTTGTCCTGCGGGCCGTCCGCGGCGGTCGGAGCGCCAACGAGAACTGCACCGAGGGCGAGCGCCGAGACTGTGAGGGGAGGCGGGAACTGAAAACTGCTTACCGGCTCGTAGTTGTGGCAGACTGCTGCCTTGGCAAAGCCATCACCGGGGTGCTTTCGCCGAATGCTGGCGAATGTGGCGGCCACACTGTGAAGTAACTCTTGGGGGAGAGAATCTGTTGGGGGAATTGCTGGGAGCGGATCTCGATGAGATCAGGTCGCTGGGGGCACAGCTGAGTGTCAAGGCGAACACGGTCGCGGACATCGCGGGGCCTGCCAAGGTGAGCGTTGGAGCTGTGATGATGCCCGATGCGGGTATCGATGATCTGCTGGGTCGGATAGTGACGACGTTGGAGACCGCTATGGCCAAACACCGCAGCGCTGTGCAGGTCCTGGCCGATGGGGCAACCTCGTCCGCGGCCACTTACGAAGCGGTCGAGGAAGCGTTCAGTAGACAGCTCGGCTCGTTGATCGAAGGACTCGGGCGGTGACGACGCCGACGATCCCCCAGGTCGAATCGTGGAAACCGCTGACGTTGGTCACGGCAGGAGAGGCGATGAAGTCGGCGGGGATCGCTCTCACGGATTGCCTGGCGGAAGTGGACCTCGCAGTCGACAAGAGTGCGAGTACTTGGCGAGGGGATGCCAGCGCGGCCGCGTCGATGCGTGCGGTATCCGAAGTTCTCACTGCTTCGGCGTCGAAGCGCGCCACGGACATCGTCGGGGACGCTCTGATCAGCCAGGGTCAGACGATCGACGCGTCCCGTTCGGTGATAGTCAACACCCGGGACGCGGCAGTCGATCGCCACGGCATGTCTGTGGGACTTGATGGAACTGTCTCCAGCCCAACCGTTCCCGGTACGGACGGTGACGTCCTCCGCCTGGTGCTGCAGGGCCGACTCGACCGGCAAGCAGCAGACTTCCAGGTCAGCCTGAAAGAGAATTTGGCTTACTGTGGATCTGCTCTGACGGCATTGAAATCGGCGGTGGACGGCGGTCTGGCCGACCTCGAACAACACGGTGGGCCCGGCGGTACCAGCCTCGGTTCGGTAGAGCTGTCGGGCGAAGACGGCAAGGAGATCGGCACCCAGATCCGAGACGCCGTCGACGACGGTGAGCCGATCCCCGCGGACGTACTCGCGGAACTCATCGAAGACCTGCGTGCCACAGGTGTGGAGCCTGCGCAGCTTGAGGCATACCTCAACGGTGATACGGCAACGATCCCGGCGAGCACCCAGCAATATTTGAAAGAGTTTTATAACACTGCCGGCGTCGACGGCTTCTCTGCCGCAAGCCAACAGCTGCAATCGCAAGGTCAGGCGGGGCAACAGGCGGCAGCCTCACTCGCCAATGGCGTCCTGGTGTTGTCCAACGAGAAGGTCGGCACCGGACGCGATGCCGACGGCAATCTGACGGGTGCAGGTAGTTACGAAAACTTGCCGCAGGACATGCGCGACCTCATTTCGACTCGTCCAAGTCGCGGTATCGACGGCCTGGACAGCAACGCGATGACGTATCCCGGTGCCGGTCCGATCATGGACGACCAGAAGAACTTCGTCGAGGGCCAGACGAAACTGTTCGACGCTTTGGCGTTAGCCGAAGCGGGCAATGAGCCCGGGACGAAGATGTCGACCGAACTGATTCGACAGGGCATGCACGCGGCGTCGATCGATGCCCATGGCGGAGCCCTGCCCTTCAGCAACGAGCCCGTGGACAATCCTGGTCATGCGGAAACCCTCGAGAAGGCGATCGAGCTTGGTTCCCGTAATACGGACGGCGTGCGCGCGATTCTCACCGGCGAAGGAGGACCAGACATCCTCGGATCTGAATACCACGCTGATACTGCAGTGATGCCGTTGCTTCAACGCGACGACGGAACGGCCATGGCATCTCTCACCGATTGGATTCCGCGCGAGGCACACTCGACCGCACCCGAAGGGACACCGGAATACGAGAACTCGGTGCGCGCAGGGTCCGCCGCCCGAGGCTTGGCAGAGATTCTGGCCAGTACCGAATCATCCGATGGAACAAACAATTACACGACACTTTTATCCGGTGAAGGGAAGATCGGGGAGGGGACTGCAGGCCAGGTCGCCGAAGCCCTCGCCCCCTTCGTCGGCGACATGACCGGTATGACCAGCGACCTCACACAGACGCATGGATTCGGTGACTTCGGTGGGAGTGAAGATTTCGGAGGTGGCCCTGTCGAACCGCTACGTGTCTTCACCATTCTGGACTCCGAAGATCAGTCCAGTCAGATCATCAACGGCACTGCACTTGCCGAGAGCCTGCGGATGGATCGGATGTTTGCGACAACCGGATACAGCAACCTCGGTGACCAGGCCTACCGCTTGCAGTGGCTCGTCGATCACGGTCTCAGTACCGAAATGGACCAACGCGTGCACGACGGGCTCGACCAGCAGGACGCAGCCGAAGCACGGAACTCGAAGTTCACCGCGGCGTGGACCGCGGGGCAAATCGTTGCCGGTGGAATGGGTCCGGGAGGGATTGCCGTCGCAGCCGGGTCCGAGTTCTTGAAGCCCTATGTACTGTCTGTAGATGACCTCGACTCGCCATTGGCACGCGAGATTGCCTTTGATTCATCGCAATTCGGCTTCGACGGCGAGGGTGGTAAGTACGTGGCCAGCGACTGGGGTAGTGCAGATTACAGAAGGTTCAACATCCTCGATGCCCTTGTTCATAACGGCGCGATCGATATCAACGACGTTCCTGACGTGTACAAGAGCGAGAGCGGCGAATCGTTGCTTTCCTACTCCGATGTGGCAAAGGCGTTCTCGGAGTCAGGGGGGACGGATGGATTTCTCGCCAACCAAAGCGCCATGCGGTTGATCGCCGATGGCGGGATCTCCGATCTCGATGAGTACACGCGCAATGCGACGGGTGACGGCCAACAACATGCTCTCGAGTTGACAGTCCGGCCACTCGGAAACAACCCGAGCAGCGCAGAAATTCTGCAGTGGTTGGCTAGCGACGATTCGTCCAGTGACCCAAAGAACAAGTGGCCGTGGAAGATCCTCGGATGAAAACGACTCGACTCATTCCCCTACTTTGCGCCGTACTGACCACGTTGATTGTGGTCGCAGCGTGCGGTTCTGTCGCAGACGACGGCCCAGTAACAGTGACAACGTCCGTGTCGCCTCAGCCGTCATCCGACGGTTACGAGGTTTCCGATCGCCTTCGCGACGCGACAATGGTGTGGTCGGCGGAACCGGGCGTAGACCTCCTCTCTTTGGAAGGGACGTTAATCCGCGCATCGGAAGAGTCGTTCGTAATCGGACTGATGCTCGGTCTCGATTACGCCTATTTGGGGTTCGCGAAGAGCTCGGGCAGCCTGGGTGGTGGCGGCATCTTGGGCGGGTTCCGGGACGACACTGGACAGGGCCCGTTCGCAGGAACGATTCACGGACGTATCCAACAGATCATCCCAATCAACGGTGGTTTCGACGTCCTGTCATGTGTTCTAGCGGTCGGCCTCGACAGACAGCTCGACGGAAAGTACGTCCCGTCCCGACTTACCGGCGGGGAGGGCAGTGAGCAGCGCTCTCGCTTCGTTCGCACTGGCGAGTCCTCAACAGCAACTTCGCCTACACCTCCACCTTCGGTGTCGTCTCCCGACTTGTTGCATTGGCAGGCGCCGTCAGGCAACGAATTCGTGGGGTGGGAGATCGATGGTTTCATCGATCAAGATCCATCCACATCGAGGAACGGTCGTTGTGCGCCGTGGGCTCGATCACTGTACCCGGATGCGCCAGTGAAGATTCCGCCTGACGCGTACGCCCACGACAACCCACCTCCGGTGGAGCCTGCGTACCCAGGATGGCCCGGCAATCGCAATTAAACACGCTCAGAACAACATTCGTGCGAGGTAGGGGGTAACCGCTTTGATTCGAGAGGAACTAGGCGCCAAAGTCCGTCGGCTTCAAGCGGCTGTTGCTGAGGTTCACGGCCACACGCACCTCGACGGTGTCACCATTCGGACCGACGCCAACGGTCGACTCACCGAACTCACCTTCGGCCATGATGCTTGGGGCCGTGGACCAGAGGTGCTGGCCGACACGATCATGCGCGCGTACCGACAGACTGCCGACGATGTCCGACAACGTTCGACGACGATCATGGCTGAACTGCGGGACGACCCAATCGTGGCTCGAATCGCAGACGTGACTATCGGCAACAGCCCAGCGGCTGAAACCCGCGCTGATCAAAGACCCGCGTATGTGACGCGTGAATCGCTATCTGGAGAGCTGTGTCAGTCCGACATGGCCATCCTGGAAAGTCAGAGTTTCTCAGGACACTCTACCGGCCACCGCATTACTGATGAGCGGGACGATGTTGACGGTTACTTCGGGCGTAAGTCGTGGTTGGAATAGTCCCAAAGCCTGTCAAACAACCAGTGGCCGTGGGAGATTTACTAATGAGACAGCGAAGTCGACGCGTGCGGATGGTAGTAGCCGTTCTGCTGACGATCCAGATTGCGGTGACAGCGTGCGGGTCTCCTGTCGAGGACAGTTCTATCCAACAGACGTCGTCGACGTCGCGTTCGTCCGGCTCCGACGTCTATGAAGTTCCAGATCAACTGCGTGATGCCACTATGGTGTGGTCCGCAGAGCCGGAGGTCGACCTCTTTTCTGCCGAGGGTACTTTGATCCGCGCCGCCCAGGAATCGATAGCTATTGGAGCTACGGTTGGCTTGGACTACACATATCGAGGCTTCGCGGCCAGCGGCAACTACAAAGGCGGGGATTCGATATACTCAATCTTCGAATCCGCGACCGGCGACGGTCCGTTCGCGGGAACGATTCATGGTCGTATTCAAAAAGTTAATCCAAGTGATAACGGATTCGAGGCGTTGACGTGCGTGCTGTCGATCGGGCTCGACGCCCTCGAGAACGGCAAGTACTCGCCGTCGCTCCTGACCGGTATAGCGGGAGAAGAACTGCGCATACGCTTCATCCGCACCGGCGACAAGACAACGACAGCACGTGAATCCATACCGTCGTCCATCCAGGAGTCCGAGAATTTGCATTGGCAGGCACCTACCGATAACAGGTTTGCCGGGTGGGAAATCGACGGATTTGCTGATGTTGAACCTGGCACGGCGGAAAGTGGTCGTTGCGTTCCATGGGCGAGATCACTGTATCCGGACGCAGAGCCCATCGTCTCTCGTGAGGCATACGCCCGAGACAACCCGCCCCCCGTTCAGCCGGCCTACCCGGGATGGCCGGATAGTGCCAGTTAACTACGCTCAAAACAAGATTCATGCATGTTGGGAGCGGATCTCGGTGAGATCTGGTCGCTGGGGGAATGGCGCCGGGGAGGAATCGCCGTCGCAGCTGCTTCTGAGTTCATGAAGCCCTACGTACTGTCGGTGGATGATCGCGAAGCGTCTATGAGCCGCGAGATCACGCTTGACACATCGACATTCGGATTCAATGCAGCGAAAGCGGAATTCCGAAGCTCGACGAGTACACACGCAACGCGACGGGGGACGAGCAGTGGGATCAGCTGGCAATGGTGAGTCGGCCCGAAGAGAAGAGCCCAACCAGTGGCGAGATCCTGGCTTGGCTAGCAAGCGATGAATCGTGACATGACCCGAGAAGCAGAGTGAGGATTCACGGATGAGCGAAGGAGGGCGAATCATGCGTTTGGCCGCCGCTGTTCTGTTGGCAATGCTGGGTGGTGTCGCAGCGTGCGATTCAACCACCGAGCACGGTGGGGCGCCAGCGACGACGTCAGGCTCACATCGGCAGGCCACAGATGTCTATGAAGTTCCTGACCAGATCCGTGACGCAACGATGGTCTGGTCTGCTGAACCGGGTATCGATCTCCTTGCAACCGAGGGAACACTGATTCGCGCTGCTCTAGAGTCCTTCGCTATCGGGTCTTTGGCTGGGCTCGACTACACGTATTTAGGTTTTGCAGACAGTTCGAACAGCGTGGCCGGCGGCCCGCTGTATTCACTGTTCCGAGCCGACACCGGACAAGGTCCGTTCGCGGGGACGCTTCACGGTCACCTCCAGCAGATCGTTCCCACTGAGGCTGGCTTTGACGTCATTTCGTGCGTGCTTTCCGTCGGCCTCGAAGTGAAAGTCGACAGCAAATACAGCCCGTCGGGGCTCGCGGGCGGTGAGGGAGGTGAACTACGTTCACGGTTCATCCGCACCGGTGAGCCAGCGAAATCACCAGTGGTGACACAACCATCGTCTTCAACAGGTCCGGATAGTCGCCACTGGCAGGCGCCCACGGGCAATCAGTTCATCGGCTGGGAAATCGACGGTTTCACCGACAGGGATCCGACCACTTCGGGGAGCGGTCGATGCGCCCGGTGGGCGCGATCGCTATACCCGCACACGACTTCCGCGATCGCCCGTGATGCTTACGCCAGAGACAACCCACCCCCGGTGCAACAGGCATACCCCGGTTGGCCCGACAGCAGCCACTGAATTGGTCCAGAACAACACCGTGCTCGGTAGGAGGAATGGCTTTGACTCATAAAGAACTCGATAAGGAAGTTCGACGACTTCAACTGGACGAGTGCGCACGCAATGCTACGGGGGATGAGCAGCGGTATCAGTTGGCCGCGGCGATTCGACCCGAAGGAAACAACCCGAATAGTGGAGTAATTGTGGACTGGCAGGCAAGCGGTGAATCATCTCGTGACTCGAAAAATACTTGGCGAGCGGAGATCTACGGATGAAACAGCGAAACCGGCGGGCGAGTATGACAACCGCAGTCCTGCTGACGATGCTGACCGCGGTTGCAGCGTGCGATTCTGTCGACGACGGCGGCGCCGCTCCAGAGACAACGTCGATGTCGCCTTGGCCAGCGATTGATGTTTACGAGGTTCCTGATCGCGTGCGCGACGCCACGATGGTGTGGTCCGCAGAACCTGGTATCGACCTGTTCTCGGCTGAGGGAACGGTTATCCGCGCCGCCGGAGAGTCGCTCGTCATTGGGCTGATGGTTGGTCTTGACTATAGATATCTAGGGTTTGCGGCCAGTTCGAACAGCGAGGCAGGCGGCCCGCTGTACTCGCTTTTTCAGGCCGACACAGGACAGGGTCCGTTTGTCGGTACAGTCCACAGCCTTATTCAACAGGTCGTCCCGACGGTCGCTGGATTCGACGTACTGTCA
Organism: Rhodococcus sp. H29-C3; assembly: GCF_030063405.1. Lineage (NCBI taxonomy): Bacteria > Bacillati > Actinomycetota > Actinomycetes > Mycobacteriales > Nocardiaceae > Rhodococcus > Rhodococcus sp. H29-C3. The sequence goes on from NZ_JASITC010000013.1 coordinate 91,019, forward strand.
TGTGCGCTTTCCGTCGGCCTCGACGTACTCGTAGACGGAAAGTATTCGCCCTCGCGGCTCACCGACGGTGACGGACAAGAGCTTCGCTCGCGCTTTATTCGCACCGGCAACCCCTTGACGTCACCTGCTGCGCCCCAACCAACGTCTTCACCGGTAGGCGATGCCCTGCACTGGCAAGCGCCCGCAGGCAACCAATTCGGCGGTTGGGAAATCGATGGCTTCATAGATATCGATCCGGTCACGTCTGGGAAGGGTCGTTGCGCCCCGTGGGCGCAATCGCTCTACCCAGACGCACCACGAATCATCACTCGCAATGCCTATGCCAGGAGCACCCCACCACCAGTGCAGCCGGCCTACCCAGGATGGCCCGACGGTAGCAACTGACCACGCCCCAAACGACTTACGTGTCCCTAGGAGACAATCGCTATGACCCGCGAAGAACTTGGTGCCAAAGTTCGACGACTTCAACGGGCTGTGGCCGAAGTTCAGGGAAACACGCACCTCGACGGTGTCACCATTCGGACAGACGCAAACGGTCGACTCACCGAACTCTCGATCGCTCACGACGCGTGGGCACGCGGGCCCGAAGCGCTGGCCGATCTGATCACGCGCGTGTATCGGCTTACCTCGCAGGAAGTCCAGATGCGTTCGACCGCGATCATGGCCGAACTCCGCGACGACCCAGTCGTGGCTCGAATCGCAGACGCGGCTATCGGCAACAGCCCAGCGACTGAAACCGGCGCTGATCAAAGAACCGCGTCTGTCACGCAAGAATCGCTATCTGGAGAGCTGAGTCAGCCCAACCCGGACAACCTGGGATATCAGAGTTTCTCAGCGCATTTTTCCGGCCACCGCATGATTGATGAGCGGGACGATATTGACGGGTACTTCGGGCGTAAGTCGTGGTTGGAATAGTCTCAGTGCTAGCAGCGAAGAAGCCTTCCGCACTGGCGGAGTCGAAGCATCCGACACTTTTGAGCTCGACGCATAGTTGAAGACCGGGATCTCAACTTGTTGCGGTTCGAGATGGCGGACGACTGGACACCGGAACAGGAGCTACAGAATGGCTTTCGGCGGCAGGTAGTTCGTCTATCGCTCGTTCCCGCTCGTTGGACGCCGTTGAACTCTCGTCGGTGATACCAGACGCGTCGTCACTCGTCGCGCATCTTTGCTCGTCTCGAGCGCCGCTGGTGGTCGTTCGTGAAGGGCGCCTTACGAAGTCATCGGCGCTGCAGCACGATCAGTTCGGAGAGTGCGTCTTGTGCGCACAGTGAAGTTGCTGCTCGCCGAGATCGTCGGAGCCGCGTAGGGCAGCGTCCGACACGAACGCGTCGACTTCGGTGAACAATCGATTGACGGTCACTGATACAACCGGATCCACTCTTACCGGCCAGTCCTTCTCTTCAACAACGGATGATCGACGTGCCGGGCGGCTATACCTGTCCCGACACTAAGGATTCCCGTTGGGCTATGAATGACAAAACCCGCACCGGATGGAACCAAACGTGGTCGACGTGCGTCGAAACCTACTGGAGCGAGTATCGCTCGTGCGCGCTGAAACTGACGTACCAAATCGGGAGAATGCAATGGTGAGTGACGTAGGCGGAGGAACTGCTATCCCCTTGGAAGCAGATCCAGCAGCGATGCGTTCGACGTCGAGTGAGCTCCAGACCTATGTCTACTCATTGACCGACTCGGCCTCGACAGTGAACTTCGATGTGCAGTCGGTTGCAGGCTCTCAGCTGGCATCCGTGCTGGCGCAGGTTCGCCTGGTTGTAACGGCCAGCGTCGAAGCACCGTCGAAACGATTGAAGCAGTTGTCCGAGAGTATCGACGACTGTGCATCCGGGTATGAACAGACCGACAATGAGTTCGCGAGTTCGTTGCTTGGACTACTCCCTGGTGGAGAAGTTGGTAGACCAAGCTTGTGAGAAGCGCTCCGGGGAAGACCACCGTTCTCGGTTGGGGCCCAGAGAACGTCCTTGCAGAAGCATCTGAACTTCGTCGCCTCGCGGAGGTCTTGGACGACCTAGCACCCCGCCCGAGCAAAGTTATGGAATCGTTCCGCGTATCGCATACCTGGAGCGGCAATGCACAATCAGCTGCTGAGGATTGGGCAATAGCTGAGTCGGACCGCATTCAACTGGTCGCGCACGCGACGCGATTCTTGGAGTCAGCGGTAGTTGAGGGAGTGACGCGATTCGCGAATGCCCGTCAGCAGGTGGTGACGGCGATCGAGTCCATTGAGATAGCGGGGTGGGTGGTTACAGAGGATTGGGCGATCTCGGGCGACGGCACAGATCCAGCTTTGCGGGAAGAATATCAGCGCAACCTCCGTCGATGCCTGAGCGAATTGCACAGAAGCGATGCGGAGGCCGCGCGGTCGATCGATCACGCTTTGAAAAAATTCGGAGCTGGGCCGGATCTGCTCGGATTTGTGCCTGTCGTAATCGGACTTGCTTTCGTTATCGACGCCGCGGTCGCGGCCTTGATCTCGGCTGGGCTCGTGTCGGCGGGCGCGATCTTGTTTGCCCTGGTCGATGAGTTCGGGGTCGATGCGTGGGACACGATTGAAAGTGCTGTCCCAAGTATGTTTTTCGAAGACGCTGGCCCGGTTGGTGCTGATGGCGTAAGGGACCAAATTTTGGACGGGACGGTGCCCGGGCGGAATCAGCCGGTAAGGCAGGTGGACACCGACCAGCAACTGAGGGATCTATGGGATTCACTGACTACCGAGGCGCGACTTGCGGAGGGCGACAAGTATCCAGGAAAAGTGATGGAATTGCCTGACGGCACTAAAGTCAGGTTGCGTGAGTCCAGCAGATCGGGCGGTGCCACAATGGATATCACGTATCCAGACGGAGGAATAGCGAAGGTGCACATCGCATGATAGATAAACGACTCGAGCACTTTCTGCTGTTCGAGATGTCGGATGACTGGATGCCTGTTGGCGCGTTCGCCTCATTGATACGTCGAATCACACCGGCCGGCTACTCGAGACAAAGAATTCTCGAAGTAATCGCCGAAATCGCAGCGAAGGGGCAGCTCCGTTTTGGTGGCTGGGCAATGAAAACCACTCAGACTTGGGAGCCATGGGGGGTCTCCGACGAGGTTGCTATCAGTCGAATCGCCAACGGGTTCGAGGGCAGTCCCGGTGTGTTGAACGCAACTGACAAGGAGTTGGCGAACACCGAAGTCTTTCGTGCCGATATCACCGATGCCGGTCTCGCTCGCTTGGCCGAGCTGGGGAATCCGTACGAGATCTATGGGGATCCGTGGGAGGGTCACCGGCTGATGGCGGCTGAAGGTGACTTTGCGCGATGGGACCATGAGCAAGGTCAGGGCTGACTGAAGTCCGTGCCCCATTAGTTGGACGGCAACGAGCAGCGATCGGTTCCATCGTTACTGGACCACTTCTCATAGCGCTGGATGCACCTGCGCATCTGTGCCACTGTTGGCCTGGCGGTCTCCGACGTTAGAGGTGTCGCAGCCCATGGATCGTGGACAGTGTGCGAACTGTCGGTGCGATGTGGAACTGTGTGGTCTGGTTGAGTCCGTTCTAGTCGACAGGGGAGTGCCGGTGACCGCAGCCGATGAGGCCGTGGACAGACCGCTCATGGAGGTCGTGTTGGATGCCATCGACGCAGACAACGAGTTGGCCGACGACGCGAAGTACTTGATGCTGGCGGCGCTCGAAGGAACTGTCCAGGTCAAAGACCAGCTCGACGACGTCGGGCTGTCGCAGCGATAGCTGGACAATCGTCGAAAACTTCGTCATGAATCGATTGGCGATTCAAATCCCGCCTTCTGTGGTGCAGCGGCGCGGCCTTAGAAAGGCAAATATGGAAGAGACTGGACCGGCGTTGCAGCATGCCGTCGAGCAGGCCGTGCGTAGTGGTGAGCGAGAGTTGGATCGTCTCGATTTATTGGCCGACTCACTGATCGGTCAGTTTGCCGCAGTGTCTGATCCTGCTACGGTCGCTCCGGTTAGTGCAGGACTGACGGTTGAGCTTGCTGAAGCTGCCGACGGTTTCGCAAGTAGCATTCGAAATCACCTCATTGAGCAGCGCCGGGCCCTGTCGACGTTCAATGTCGCCTTCTTCGGCAGAACAGGTGCGGGCAAGAGTACGTTGCTTTCTGCGTTCGGTGGGCTTGACGGTGGCTACGTATCGCCTGGTGAAAGCGATTGGACCACAGACGTAACGGAAATCGCATGGCATGGATGTCGGCTCTGGGATACGCCGGGAATCAACGGCTGGGGTCGTACTCAGACGCGGGTTGACCTCGAGGAAACTGCACGGCGCGCGGTCGAAATTGCCGATGTAGTTTTGCTGTGCTTCGACAGCCAGAGCCAGCAGGCATCAGAGTTCGCGAAAGTAGCTCAGTGGGTGCGTGCCTACGGAAAGCCGGCAGTAGCCGTTCTGAATGTGCGTAATCTGCGATGGCGTCACCCGGATAAAGTGGCCAGTCATGCCGCACGGCATTCTTTGTCTCGCGGCGTCGGTGAACATGTAGACAACATTCGGACTGAATTATCCAAGATCGACCTTCCGCGTACACCGGTCGTTGCTGTCCAGAGTCGCCGTGCCCTGTTCGCTCGCGCAAGTACACCGTTCAAAGGCCCGGCGGAAGCGAACTTCTTGTCGGATCGCAAAAAATTTGGCACTGAGTACTTGTCTCGTTGGTCCAACTTCGGCGTACTCGAGGAGTTGCTCATTGCGTCGATAGTTGAAGGAGGGTCCGACCTCCGGCAAACGTCCTTGCGGGAGGGGTTGCGCGAGATGCTCGATGCAAAGGCTAGCGAACTCGATCAACTAGGACAGGCGATCGATCCGCGGATCGACGCTGTGGAACGTCGGATTGCGCAGCTTCTGGATGTCTTGGGGTACGTCGAAGGGGACGAACGCGCACAATATCTCAGTGGTGACAGCCCGGATCTGCTGTCTGCCCTGGAAGGAGCTCGGGGTCGGCCATTTACGGCGAGCGCCGAAGGTTCGCTGGATCGGCAGATGAATCGTCTGATCACTTTTCATCTGTCGGGACTCCGTGAAGACTCCATAACTAGGGCCAAAGGACTTGTGGAAGCTGTCTTCGACGAAGACAAGCAGTTTAACCAGGAAACCTTTCAAGAGGTAGTCTTCACGATGTCTGCCATTCAGACCGCGGTGGAGAGCATGTGGAAGTCCAAGGCTTCGTTCCTCTTGCGGGAATTGCAATTGGCCAGTGCTGATGAGGCGCCCGATATCACCGGGACTGCGACCGACTCGGCGAATCTGGATAGCAAAGCGGGTGGGTTGACATCAAACCTCGCACGGTCGATGCAAATTGCCGGCATGGCCGCCGGCGCCGCTTCAGGCGTTGTCTTTCTACCCGCTGTGGCCAACTTTTGGAATCCTGTGGGGTGGGTGGGTGTAACCACATCCGTCGGCCTCGGGGCAGTGTCTTTTGTCAGTCGTTTTGCTGGAGATCGTATTGCAGCCAGTACTGAAAAGCAGGGTGCAGAAGCCAAATCAAAGGCAATAGGTGAATCCTTGGCCGCAGTGCATAAAACTTATGATCGAATTGAGCAAGACTTGCTGGTCGAGGGCCGTAGCCTGTCCTGGCAGATGGCTGAACCGATTTTGACGGAGCTACTCAAAGAATCGCTGTCTTTGCGTGGCGAAAAGGCTGCTGCGGGACAGCTGACTGCGAATCTTCGTGAAGTATCGGCGACCTTGCCGGTAACGGTGGACGTTGGAACGGTTATGGCGCGCGCGCAAGATCGCGTTCTGGCTGATCGGTTGGGGGTCATGCTGCAGGACAACGGTTCTAGACATTCGGAAGTCGAAAGATCGGCGTGTGGTCGCAAGGTCTGGTTGGGTGAAGATTGGTTCGAATACGACAGCGGAAACATGGATGAGGGCTCGTTGGAAGCTTCGCGTTTGCCTGTGTTTGTCGAGCAAGACAATTCTGATCGCACGGATCTAAGTCAGGCCTTGACGGATGCCTGGGACATGCCATCGAGTGACTCTGTTGCCGAGTTGATTCGGGAGATCGAAGTTGCTTCCAGGACCGATGCACAGCCCGTCAAAGTTGCGTCGGTTCAGGTGGTCACAAAACCGACAGTTGTGGTGCTCGGAGACTACAGTTCCGGCAAGTCGAGCTTGATCAAACGCCTTCTGGTGGAGATGAGCGGCAAAGTTCCTGAGAACTTACATGTGAGAGGTAGCGCGACAACGAGTTCGGTTGAGCGCTACGACCTTGGACATGTGCAGTTACTCGATACCCCCGGGTTCCAGAGCGGTAATCATAACCACGACGCACTAGCTCTTGCGTCGGCCGGCGACGCTTCGCTGATTCTTGTTGTGCTGCACGTCAATCTCCTTATCGGGGATATGGTTCTGCTTCAGGACATTGTCCAAGGGACGCGAAGTACCATCGCCAAGAGCAGCCGAATAATCTATCTGATCAATCGTTCCGACGAATTAGGCGTCGATCCCACCGCAGCACCCGACGACTTCCTGCTGCTGAAACGACGTAAGGAATCGGAACTCATAGCGGCATTGGCCTCGCGTGGTATCGAGGTCGATCCGACTCACGTGCACACGCTATCCGGTGACCCGTTCGGGGAAGTAGGCGCGCGCACGGATATCAGTCGCACAGACTATGCCCACCACAGTGATTGGGATGGCGTTGCTCCGCTTGTTCGTATGCTTGATTCGTTCTCGGGCAAGTTGGGGCGTGCGGGGGTAATCGGCGCTCAGCTTGATGCAGCATTGAATGCAATGTTAAACGAACGCAGTCGAATTGAACAAAAGATCATGGATCTCGAGTGCGAGACTACAGCTCGCGGTTCGGTACAGCAGTCAATCAAGAACAGTTTGCAGGATTCCGAACTCTTGGAAGCGTCGGTGAGGGAGCGGGCACACCGCATCGTTGCTCCGCATGCGAATGCGGCTAGGGCGAAGGTACAAGCCGCAGGCTCGGACGAGATCGACAAACTTGGTTCCACGATGAATTCCTGGAAGTTCAACAGTGAACTCGAATCTGATATAGGACAGTTCTGGATCAAGGCGCAGGCAGAGATCGAAGACTGGTTGCGTATTCATGCCTCGACGATTGGCCGTGAGATAGCCTCTGTTGATTTCGTATCAGCGTTACGCCTCGACGACGGCCTCGACGGAATTCACTCACCGGCCCTGGACGGAACCGTACTCGCGGCCAACATCGCCAAGGGAGGCGCGAATTTAGCGAAGGTACTGGGAAACCGTGATGCTATCTACGCGATTGGCAAGAGCGTCGGTGTCAAATTTAAGCCCTGGGGAGCTGTGAACGCCGCCAGTAAGGTCGCCAAGGCTGCGCCGATCCTGGCCGCAGTAGGTGTGGCAATAGACGCGACCACGATGATCAAAGGTGAAGTTGCTCAGAAAAGCAGGGAGTCAAAGCGTCGGGAACTAGACGGAGACATCGCACATGCGGCAGACGAACACGTCAAGTTGATATTGCACGGGGCGGCAGAGGACGGGTTGATACCGATCCTTCATGGGTGCACACGTTCACTTTCTGATTACGGCGAACTGCTCGAGGCCGAGCAGGCAGTGACGAACGCTGAGAGGGCGGCGTTGACGGCATCACATTCGGAGATCGAACAGTTGCTTGCCCGAACTGAAAATTTGCGCCAACACGAACGGAGAGCATGAGTGAACGATATCGAAATCCTGAAGGCTAAAGCATGGCTGGCGAACGTGCCAGGAGGGTCACTCGCAGATGGCTATCTCGAGCGCTGGCAGCAGTTCGCATCGACTGAGCTACCAGTCGTCACGGTATTCGGCTCTTACGACACGGGAAAAAGCTCGCTGATCAGGCGACTACTGGTCGATAATGGTGTACCGGTGCCGGAATGGCTGACAATCAGTGCTCGGCATGAAACCTTCGGCGTGAACAGTGTTGAGTGCGCCGGTGCACTGTTGCGTGACACCCCAGGCTTGGCAGTCGGGGCGGACGACGTCCGCGGGACATTGAACACCGAACTTGCAAGTGCGGCCATAAGCACAACTGATATTGCGATCGTCACCGTCACACCACAATTGGCAACCGGGGAATACGAGTTTCTACGTCAGATCGTGGAGAATGGGTGGACTCCGGAGAACCTGTGGTTTGTCATCTCCCGATTCGACGAAGCCGGTATCGACCCGGACGACGACCTTGACGGATATCGACAACTGGCAGCACGGAAGTCGTCGGAATTGGCGAGTTCACTGAAGCTCTCGTCAGCGCATCCAGTTCATGTCGTATCGCAGGACTTCGCTCAGATGGCTGGGGGCACGCGAGAGGTCGGTGCCGAGGTGTGGGACGACTCGCGTGCGTGGGACGGTATGGACGCACTCGGAGAAGCGATCAATGAAGTCGTGTCCGGTGATGTGGTTGCCCTCAGGGTTTCTACCGAGCAGCGATATTGGAGGCAGGCTGTCCTGCTCACGGTGAACGAGCTGAAGGACCAGCTTGCAGCGTCTGCACCGCTGCTCGTTCAGGCTGATATTGCGTCCACTCGCCGCGAGCAGTGGAAAATTTCACTCGACGATGTGGACAATGACGCGAGAGCCGATTTAAAGGGGACGCTGGGCCAGGCTGTCCGTTTGGCGTACGCGGGAGGGGAACACAACTCGGCGAATGTCGTAAAGGACTTGCAGTCGGCGCTCGACGGTTGGTTCAGGAAGCACGAGCGAGAACTTGATCGGCTCCTCCAGGATGTGGTGAGAACCGACGTGCGGCAGCGAAATGAGCCCTCGTGGAAGAACTTGGAGGAACTCACAGCACGCGTCACCGCGGACATCAACGAGGAACCGGAAGCGCAAATCGAGGCGTTGGCCCCGCATCTCAGAAAGTTCGGACCATTGCTCATCGATGGTCTCCGCGAATTCGAAAAGAGCCAAGCAGGCGGTTCATTGAAGAAAGTTCAGGCCCGAGGTGTTGCTACGCAGGTGGCCAGCAACTTCGGGTCTCTCGGCAAGGGTTTGGCTTTAGCTTCCGCACTGTTGCCGCTCGCTGTACAGATTGTCGATGCGATCGATGATGCCCGGGCTCATCAAGCCGTAGCAGTTCAAGGGCGCCGATCACTGAACAGTCACACTGACAATCTGACTCAGGAAGTGAGCGCACTAGCTCTTAATTCATGGGCGGAAGTACTTGCCGAAGCACGCAACGAAATCGGTCAAGCGGCAGCACAAGCAGAGCTATCTGACACCCTGCATGATTCGGCCGAGAGGTTGCGCGCTGCGATCGCGGAGGTCGAAGGGATTCTGAATCCTCGAAAAGAAGCTTGACGATCCACGATGGACGGCAGATGCTGTACTGATTCCTTGGCTAGAGGGCGGAACCCGTGCGGGGGAGCGGATAACCTGCACGGGTTCGGGCTTGAAAATATTTGAACGGTATTGGACGAGCTAACCTCAATCTTTCAGGTCCTTGTGCCGGATGCGTGGGTGTTATCGGCTACCTGGTAGTGACGGTCGGTGTCCTCCGAGAGAGAGCATGGCCGAGGAGATGAGCGCTTCGGTATGGACGAAGCCGAAGGCGATACGAGTGAGGAGTCGGATCTTGGTGTTCATGGATTCGACGAGTCTGTTGGACACTCCATGTTCGATGGCAGCGAAGATTCGTTCGCGGTGCCCGACGATGCGACGTTGCAGCATGACGAACGATTCGATACGGCTGCGTCGTGCCCACTGAATCCAATGTTCGAGTGCATTGGCGGCCTCGTCGGCGTGGGGTTTTGAAGACGGTGCGTAGGCCTGTTTGATCAGTTAGGCGCGGTATAGGCCAGGATCGGCTGTGGCGATCCACTGCAGCTTCACGCGTTTGTGGTCTGTCGTCGGCCATGCCCTTGGTCGTACTGGCGTGTCCCCGGTGAACGACGCCATCTTGTTCTAGAGTCCTGTTGCCCGTGACCTGGGCGGATAGGAAGATGAGAATTATGGCTGGACGGAAGCGGAACTCCGCTGAGGACATCGTGCGCAAGCTGCGCAGAGCCGACGAGCTCACCGCGGCGGGCAAAACGCAGGAGGAGATCGCCGCCGAACTCGAAGTCTCGGCGGCGACGTTGTACAACTGGCGCCGCCAGTACGGCGGCATGGACACCGACGCCGCGAAGGAACTCAAGGACCTGCGCGAGCAGAACGGCCGGCTCAAACGTCTGCTTGCGGATGCGGAGCTCGAGAAGGACGCGTTGAGGGAGGTGGCCAAGGACGCTCCAATAGATGTCAAGCAGTCAGCGCACCGTAATCTGCGCGCAGTGCGCTGAACACCTCACGCGCGAGGTAGCGTTTTTGGCATCGGAGGATCCCGGGCATCGATTTCCCCTCTGCTGTGCGGCGATTGGCGTAGGCGCGTGCCTCGTCGCTGTATTTGAGGCGGACGACGACGGCGGTGTGTAGGGCTTGGTTGACGCGTCGGTCGCCGCCGCGATGTAGCCGGTGCCGTGTGGTCTTGCCCGACGACGCGGGGATCGGCGCTACTCCGCACAGGTGAGCGAACGACGATTCCGACCGTAGCCGCTCGGGGTTGTCGCCGACGGTGACGAGTAGCGCGGCTGCGGTGTCGGGTCCTAGTCCCAGGATTTCCGAAGTTCGTGGTGCGCTCTGCTTGACGAGTGCTGTGAGGTATTGCTTGAGTTCTTTTGCTTCTCTGCGCAATTCGCGGCACCGCCCGGCGAGCGAGCGGAGTGCGACGATGGTGGCGTTGGTCGGGTCGGTGAGCGCGCCGAGGTCGGGTTCGAGTGCGATGCACGCATCGAGCAGTGCTGTGGTGGTGCGTCCGCGCAGGTGGGTGCGCAGTGTTTCTGGGGCGGTGACGATCATCGATCGGACGGCGTTCATCGATGCGGTGGCGGCTTTGACTGCGCTCGATCTCGCGACGCGCAGTGCTCGGATTGCCTCGATGGGTCCGTCGCAGTGTTTGGGTTCGGAGAGTTGGTTGCGGGCGAGGACGGCGCGGGCTGCTGCTTCGGCGTCGATCGGGTCGCTTTTGCCGACGTTGCGGCGGAGTTTGCGGTTCGGGCGCGGAACTTCCACGACCGCGACGGCGCGGGAGCGGAGATGCCGGGTGAGGCCGGCGCCGTAGGAGGCAGTGCCTTCGATGCCGACGGCGATGGGCGCTCCGTGGCCGAGGATCCATGTGTGTAGCTCGCGGTATCCATCTGTGGTGGTGTCGAATTGGCGACTTTCGATGAGGATTCCGGTGTCGGTGATGACGGCGGCGTGATGGGTGTCTGCGTGGGTGTCGACGCCGCAGTAGATGCGTGGTGGTGTGCGTTTCGGTGTCACGTGGTCCGGCCTTTCCTCGGGTGGTGTGCGCGAGGTTCGGACGGGCCAGTGACGGGCCGAGGTGGGGCGGCAGGCTCCTATGAGGTCACGGACTTCGCGTGCTCCACAGTGTTGTGGTGGCCTGCGGGCGAGGCGGTCGACGGGTCCTTCGAAAGGCACCGGGTGGGCCAGGAAAATTCGGAGTCAGGCCACCACGTCAGCGGGTTGATCCTATTATTACTGGAAAATTCTAGACCCAGCTGCTAAGCGCCGCGCCGTGGACATGCTCGTGAAGACGTTGAAGCTGTCGAAACGGTTGGCCTGCAGAGCAGTTGGGCTGCCCCGATCCACCTACGCCCGAACTCCGATCGCGCAGACACCCGCGGACCCTGATGCCGACCTGAGGGCGGCGCTCTGCACCTACGCAGGGAAGAACCCGATGCACGGGTTCCGCCGCGCCTGGGCGCATCTGAGGCACGATGCTGGCATCACGGTGAACAAGAAGAAGGTGCACCGGTTGTGGAAAGAGGAAGGTCTGCAGGTACGGATCTACCATCCCCGCAAGCGTGCCGGCATCAGCTCGACCCCACAGATCGAGGCCGATGCTCCGAAAGTCGTATGGGCACTTGATTTTCAGTTCGACTCCACCTTCGGCGGCAAGGCGATCAAGATCGCGTCGATGATCGACGAGCACACCCGGCTGTCCGTGCTGAACATCGTGGAGCGGTCGATCACGGCTCGGCGGTTGACCGAGGAGTTGGAGAAGGCGTTCGCGTTGTGGGGTGGGCCGCCGCTGGTGTTGCGGATGGACAACGGACCTCAGTTCATTTCGCATGTGCTGCAGCAGTTCTGCGGTGACCGCATCGGAATCTCGTACATCCCGCCGGGCACACCGTGGAACAACGGGCACATCGAATCGTTCAACAACCGACTACGGAAGGAATGCCTGAACCGCAACCATTGGATGAGTCTGCTCGAGGCGCGGGTGGTGATCGAGGATTTCAAGGACGACCACAACCACCGGCACCGCCACTCGTCGCTGAACTACCGAACGCCGGCCGAGTACGCTGCGAAATGCACCCACATCCACCAACCGGTGGACGGCTGCGAGATCGACTGACATCAATCAGAACCGGCTCTAGATCGAAGTGGTCCGACTATCGGGGACCTGCCAGGTGGGCCGCCGCTGGTGTTGCGGATGGACAACGGACCTGAGTTCATTTCGCATGTGCTGCAGCAGTTCTGCGGTGACCGCATCGGAATCTCGTACATCCCGCCGGGCACACCGTGGAACAACGGGCACATCGAATCGTTCAATAACCGACTACGGAAGGAATGCCTGAACCGCAACCATTGGATGAGTCTGCTCGAGGCGCGGGTGGTGATCGAGGATTTCAAGGACGACCACAACCACCGGCACCGCCACTCGTCGCTGAACTACCGAACGCCGGCCGAGTACGCTGCGAAATGCACCCACATCCACCAACCGGTGGACGGCTGCGAGATCGACTGACATCAATCAGAACCGGCTCTAGATCGAAGTGGTCCGACTATCGGGGACCTGCCAGTCGGTTGCCATGTCAAGCATCGAGACTTACATTCGGTCTTTGACGGCCGAGCAGGAATTCGTCGCGTAAGACTGACAACCTTTGACCGTCCGGTAATAGCCAGAAATGCCAACCGTTGGTCGCACCCTTTCGCAGATAATGACCGGCGCCAGATGGCGTCGTGAACCGTTGCCCGTCCAGTGAGAGGCTGGCATCGTTGTTTACGATAGCGGGAATATCCTTCCAATTCCCCGCGCGACTCCGCAGCTCGGTACCAGGGATGAGAAGCCCCGCGGAGGCAAGCTGCTTGAGTGTGACTGACGCAGTGGGCCCGGCTGGCTGGTCTTTGACCTTGCCGACATGTCCCTCAGGAACCGGCCACGTCAAGAGTAGACATTCGATGAGCGCAAGGGTGCGGTCATCGATCTGCTGTTCTGTCCAGCCTTGTCCTGAGATATCTCTTAAGCGTCGGTTCAGAAGAAATACGTCATGGGTGTCTATCAGAGCTCGTTTGCCGTTGTCGCCAAGCCAAGGACCGTTGGAAACTTTGCCGTTCAGTGCCTGTGTCAGCAGGGTGAGGTTGCCCAAGCGATGTATGTGATCTCGGCGGTTTTCCTGCTCGAATGGGTTCTCCACCGGCCAGTTGGCCTCCCACTTCTGGGGCATCAGGTGTTCGATTGGATAGCCGACGCGCGCTACCCGCTCATTGCCCAGGGGCTTCGCGCCTGTGAAGCCCCGCAGGTGGTCTTCGATCGCTTCGAGAAAGACCCGCAGGCGGCCCCGCTTGAAGCGTCGATAAACAGGTTGAGTCTTGATCTCTTCTATTACCTGTTCGTCACCGGGCCAATACGTACTGGTCGCGTTGAGGCGGGTCAGATAGGAGCGGACGGCTCCGGTCAGGTTTTCAGATGCGATTTGACGATGGCTTTTAATAAGATCGGCAACCACTCGTCCGAGGTCGCTGGTCCCCAAGCGGGTGAGCACACGACGCATGACCCAGCTTTCGCAAGCATTCACAACCCCGTCGATCACCGTCTGGTGATGGTTCGAACCCGGTTCGTGGAGCCAGATCAGCACTGGCTTGAGTACTTCGAGTTCACTCGCGTGTAACCGATAGACATTCAATTCCACTGTGTTCAAGGGCGAATTAGGCTCGCCAGCGCGCTCAGTCCAACGCTGGTACTGATCTGCCTGTTGCTTGATAATGGGTAAGAGCGACGTCATCGACTGCGCCGCTTCATGTTCTGTAAAGTGCTTGAACCTAGCGAAGGTTTGACGTGGACTGATCTCCTCGCCCACCCGCGATACCAGCCACTGATTTAGGAACAGGGAACTCCTGCTGATTAAATAGCGCCCAGCGCTGACTTCGCGTTCCCAGAAGACAGAGTCGAATGGCCAGTCGTCCCTGTAGGACTTCGCAGTGTCAGTTCCATCCGCGTCTAGTCTTTGGAATACGAAATTCTTGATGAGATCTGCCGCGGTCAAGGGTGTGCCACGCGCATTGAGCGTCTCAAAGATTTCCTGTGAGTTCTCATCTCACTGTAGGTCGATGACTACGAGCTGCAGACCCCTTGTCAGTACCCCCGTCAGAGCCTCAGCCCGAAGATGGGATTCGGCCCCCGGCATAGCCCCCAGCCAATTGTCTACCTCTGTGCAGAAGTACTCGTGTCCTTGGGTCAGGAGGCTGGCCGTATGCGTCAGGGCTTCGTAGTCAACGGGAGGATCTGCCTGCATGACTTCGTCGAACGCTGCACGGTCTCGGTTTGTGTGTCGAAGCTTGAGTCGGTCGTTCTCGTGCTCGACGTAATGTGCCGGGTTGTGCGTGAGCTCTTCGAGTCGTCGAGCTAAGTTGTCCTCGTCCCGCGCTTCGAGGACCGATGCTGTGGCGTCCATGACGAGCTGCAGGGTCGTCAGCCGCTGCTGACCGTCGATGATAAGCCGAGGCTGGAAGGTTCCCGTCTGGTTCTCCTGGGCCTGAAGGACAACGGCGCCGAAGAAGTGGGTTGCATTGGCGGAAGGTTCTTGAAGCCGCAGTTCCGCCAACCGACGGATGTCATCCCACAGCGGGACCCACTGATTTTCCAGGTTCCAGACGTAGGGCCGCTGAAACAGCGGGATGACCAGGTGCTGCGGGAGATTGAAAATATCCAGCGGCGAGCGCACTTCGGTCTTCACTTCACTCCTCAGTTGGGGACCCAGTCAAACAACACCGTACCTATCAATCATGGATGCCAAGGTAGATCTTGCGCCGCACGCAAGGGCGGCATGCGTTGTGTACCGCACCGGCGAGTCCGGAGAACTTGATGTGCCCCGAGTTTCGTGGCGCCGTCATATTTGACTTCAGGCTACGGGTTGATCTGTGAAGTGTACGTTCTCGAACTCGATCGGTGTCAGCATCCCGAGAGCGCTGTGCCTGCGTTGGCGATTGTGATAGATCTCGAGGTACTCGAACATGGCGTTGGCCAATTTGATCCTCGTTTTCCATCGCTTCCTGTTCAAAAGTTCGGTTTGCATTCTGCCCCAGAACGAGTCGATGACGGCATTGGCGTAGCAATCGCGATCAATCGCCAGAACTGACGTTGCACCGCCCGCGAAGGCTCCGGCCGCCCGGGCGGACGCATCGCTGGCCGAAGCGCACGATCAGCACGCCACTGCCGACGAGCCCCCGCTGAAACATCGCTGGCCTTCTTGCTCCAGTCTGCCGTAGCCAGTCGCACACCTCCGAGATCAGGGTGTTGCGACGACCAATTGAATTTACCTTGCACTCCGTGGTCGGAATTAATCAAAGTGCCGGGCGTCGGGCCCCGATTCGAAATGCCCATTCCCAGCGCGCTCGTCACCAATGTCGCCGTCTGAGAACTGGCGATAGACCACCCGACGACCCGCCTCGAAAACGTATCCAAGACAACAGCGCAATAGACCTTACCTTCGCGCGTAGGATGTTCCGTAATGTCTTTGAACCACAGCTTGTTCGGCTCGTCACGAGTGAACTTACGGTCCACGAGATCGCTCGCAGTCGGGTTTTATGCTTGGAACCCGCGCGCTTGTTTCCCGGAAGTCCGTTCACACCAGGAGCTCTCATCGATTCGGTACAGCCGTGTCCGACGGCAATAGCGTGACCGAGGGTGAGTTCAGCATGAACTCGGCGGGCCCCAAAAGCCCAAGACTCGGATGGATACAGACTTCCCCGACGAATATTCAATCAACCGGACGTAGTGGCCTCGAAGTCGGACGCCGAGATTGTCTCCTTGACGAACCCCTCGCTCAGCGGGATGCGAGGGAAATTCCTTGGCGGCAGCGACAAACCGCTCATAGGAATCCTTAGCCTCGGGCTTTCACGCCGGTAGGTAGGCGCGGCGTGTCAGAAAAGAAGAATGGTGCTCTGAACTGCGAAGATTGATCTTGCGAAGGAAACAATCCAGCCAGCACGAGGAGCACCAAATGAGTCGTGAGGATCTACTGAACATAGATTCTTACGGGGCAGCAGTTGACGGGTGAGCACACGGAGCACCTGGGCCCTCGGTGACGCGGAGTCCTACTGAATGACCGTGCCCTCGTCGACTGCCGTCGCCTGATCGCTGATGGGATGCCGTGCCGACCGGTCCACTTCTTTAGAAGCCGTTTGAGCACTCGTCATTTGGTCGCGACTAACGACGGCTGCTGCCTTGACCTGTAGTGCTACACACGACTCAGCGAGGTGACGATGATCATTATCGGGGACGATTGGGCGCAGGACCATCACGACATAGAATTGATGTCAGAGAACGGGGACGTCCTGGCCAGGTTCCGAGTTCAAGAAGATGCGGACGGACTCGCCACACTTCTGACGAGAATCAGTGAACACACCAGCGACACCGATCACGGCGACGGCGACGTGTTGGTCGGTATCGAGCGCGACAACGGTCCGTGGGTGACCGCTCTACGCAGTTACGGATATGTGGTCTACGCAATAAGCCTGAATGCACCGATTGGGCCGTGAACGTGACCGAGTCGCAGAAGCGAAATGCCCTGCCGTGGTGAAAGAATCAATCTTGTCTAGGGAAAGATTCGGCCACAACGAAGGGCATCTCGCAGATGCAAC
>NZ_JASITC010000014.1:0-96847 GCF_030063405.1 Rhodococcus sp. H29-C3
GGACGATCCAGTCCATCTCGGGGACGGTGAGGACAGTGCGACGTTTGGGCGGTCCACCGCGCGAGGATTTACCCCACCGCACGAACAAGCCGCCGCTGCGACCGAACGCGGGGACCTTCGGATTGTGCCGCAGATCGGCCAGATCCAACCCCCACGCTTCGCGGCGACGAAGCCCGAACGCGTAGATCGTTTTCAGCAGCGCGGCGTCGCGCAGAGCGCCGAGTGCACCTTTGCGGTGACGAGCACGGATGTCCTCGACCCGTGTATCTGCGGCGTCGAACAAGAGTTGGACTTCGTCATACGTCAACGGCCGCCGGTCCGGGTTGCCCTCGTATTCGCTGGTGTGGACGACGGTGTTGCCCGAGTGCAGCAATTGCGATGGTGCGACGTCGAAGCGCTGCATACATTCAGCGGACCATCCGTAGCGCGGATCGGTGACGAACTCGAGAAATGTTCTCAGGGTGTGTTCGTAGAGTCGTGCGGTTGCCACGGTGATGCGTCGTCCGCAGTGGCGGCGGGTGTCGATGAATTCCTCGACGTCGGCGCATCTCCACGACCACGGGTAGTCGTTGGTGAATTCGGTCATGCGCCGGATCTTCAACTCTCGGCCGGCGATCGTTTCGGGCTTGAGGAACCGTGCCCGTTGTTGGCGTGCCCAGCCGTCGAGCATCGCCTCGAAAACGGCCGTCTTCGGATCGAGATGCGCTACCCCGGGAGCGAGCACGAGATGGCTCGCTCCCGGTAGATCAGCCGCCGACACCATGTTGCAAACGATGCATCATTATTGCGTTGGTGGCAACCCCTGAGTTTTGCCTGTTCAGACCTCACGGCGCGTGCGACGATGAACCCGAGGCAACTGCTCCGGCGCGCATCGACGCGCGATACCGACGAACAGTCGAATGCAAAATCCGATGCAACTCCGCTCGGTTTCCGCCGTACCCATCTGGATTGCTAATGGCCGAGCGCCAAAAAAAGTGTGTCGGAGTGATGACGACTTTCGTCCAGAACCGTGCCACCGTCTTCGCGGTCAACGGCTGCTGCAACGGTCGCCACGCCCGACGAACCAGCTGAGGTGTTGCAGCATCGGTGTCGTCGCCGAACAACGCCAGTTGCATCACTGTGGCCGACACTGGCTAATCCTGGCGCTCAACGGTCGAGCTCTCGCGGTCACCATCGACCGTGTCGCCCTCGACCGTTGTTGCAACGAGCTGCATCGCCGGTCCTGGTGCGTCCAGCTCGTTGCCTGAGTTCGAGTCGCCGGTAGCAGTGGTCGACGTCGTCGCGGTGTTCTCGGCGAGCAGCGCGAGGAGCTTACGTGCTTCACCGGTTGTGATGCCGGCCAATGTCGCGGCAGCGCCGAGTGTGCCTTCCCTGGTGCGGATGGCATCGAGAGCGCGCGCCATGGCGAGTTGCGCAGCGTCGATCTGTTCGGCGGCAGTGAAGAACGCGGTCAGCGAGGTCATGTTGGCGTCGTCGCGGCGCTTGCGGTCGACGAGAACTTTCTGCTGCGCCGCACGCGCCCGAGCGCGCGCGTTCTGTCGTGCCTGAGTCGACGCCATGCCGCCCACCTTAACCCCAAACCCTGACTTTTTCGCAGATCCTGACACAAGCTCCCGCGTATCGCCGATCCGCATACGCCAATCCTGCATCGACATCACGCCATCCTCAAATGCCGCTTTTGCGTCATCGAACCGCTTTTCTAACCCACACACCTCATGCACTAAGGCTGCATACCGCGTTTCTGCTGGTAGAGTTCGCGCCTGTGATGGGTCTGCATAAGCTGACCGCTGGGGATGGGTACGAGTACCTCACCCGGCAGGTTGCTGCTGCCGATTCCACTGAAAGAGGGGCCGCTTCGCTGGCCGATTACTACTCCGAAAAGGGGGAGTCTCCGGGCCGTTGGGCTGGGGCCGGTCTTGCCGGCCTGGGTTCGGTCGCACCGGGTCAGCAGGTGTCGGAAGCGCAGATGAAGGCGTTGTTCGGTGAGGGGTTGCACCCGAATGCGGATCTGATGTTCGAGTTGGCGATCGCCCAAGGCGCATCGAGAGAGGATGCGGCGCGGTCGGCGAAACTGGGTCGGGCGTTCAAGATCGACTCCGGTGCCACGGAGTACCGGGTGGCATGTGCGGAGGCTTTTGTCGCGCACAATCTCGCCGTCGGTGAGAAGTGGAATGCGCCGATCGAGCCCGCCGCGCGTGCCCGGATTCGTACCGTCGTTGGGACAAAGATGTTCGCCGATGAGTACGGGCGCGCCCCGCTCGATGAACGTGAACTGTCCGGGTGGGTGGCGAAGATCGGACGCCAGAAGACCACTGCTGTTGCAGGTTTCGACTTGACGTTCACGCCCGTGAAAAGTGTGTCGGCGTTGTGGGCGGTCGCTCCGCGTGAGGTGTCGAAGCAGATCGAGGCTGCGCACGAGGATGCAATTGCTGCCGCAATTGACTACTTGGAGAAGCACGCGTGCTTCACCCGTGTCGGGACCGGGGGAGTCGCGCAGGTCGACGGCAACGGTTTGATCGCCGCACAGTTCACGCACCGCGATTCGCGTGCAGGGGATCCGAACTTGCACACGCACGTCGCGATCAGCAACAAAGTCGCGACCACGCTGCCGGACGGGACGACGAAGTGGCTGGCCCTCGACGGCGGCGCGTTGTACCGCAACAACGTGCCCGCTTCCGAGGTCTACAACACCGTCCTCGAAGCGCAACTGCGGGACCGCATCGGTGTGCGGTTCACCGAGCGCCCGTCGCAGGATCGGTCCAAGCGGGCGGTCCGTGAGATCGACGGCATGGATGAGCGGCTTGCCGAGCGCTGGTCCTCACGTAGCGCCGCGATCAAAGCGCGCACCGCTGAACTGGCCCGCACTTTCCAAGCCGATCACGGCCGCGAACCGAGCGCGATCGAAGCGATCTCACTTGCGCAGCAAGCAACGCTGGAAACCCGTGCAGCGAAGCACGAACCGGTCAGCCACGCTGAGCAACGCAGCGGGTGGCGGGGCGAGGCGATCGAGATCCTCGGCTCCGAGAAAGCATTGTCGGAGTTGGTGTCCTCCATTACCGGGCGCACCGCCGAGGCGGCGACCGCGGCGTTCGATGCGCCGTGGATCGACGCTGTGGCGGGCGATGTCGTGCACGTCGTCTCACGCGGGCGGTCGAGGTTTCTGCGGCACAACATTCGCGCTGAAGCAGTACGTCAGGTACGCAAATACAACCCGTCGACGGAGCGGATCGACGCACTCGTCGAGGCGATCACCGACGCCGCGTGCGCGGAGGGATCTTCCATCGACCTCTCCGGCGCCGTCGATATCGACCCGGCCGCGGAGATCGCACCGCAGGTGATGCGTCGCCGTGACGGACTCGATGTGCATACCCGCCACGAATCGGCGTTGCTGACCACCGCTGCGGTGCTCGATGCGGAAGGCCGCATCGTCGCCCTCGCACAGCGCGGTGACGGTGTTGCAGTGGCCGAAAAGCACGTGGAGATGGCGTTGCTCGAGTCCACTGCGAACGGGCGCGACCTCAATGCCGGCCAACGCTCGCTGGTGCGCGCAATGGCCACCTCGGGGGCGAAGTTGCAGCTCGCTCTCGCGCCTGCGGGTACCGGCAAGACCACTGCAATGAAAGCGTTGACTCGGGCGTGGCAGAACGCGGGCGGGCGGGTTGTCGGGTTCGCACCGACCGCTGCCGCCGCCACAGTCTTGCGTCAAGACATCTTGACGACCACCGACACGTTGGCGAAGTTCGTCGACATCACCCAGAAGTTGCGGGACGGAAGATCGGTTGCAGTGCCCGAGTGGTATTCGGCGATCGGGGAGAACACACTCGTCATCGTCGACGAGGCCGGCATGACCGGGACACTCGATCTCGACGACGCCGTCAGCGCGCTTGCTGAGCGCGGTGCAACGGTGCGGTTGATCGGCGACGATCAGCAGCTCGCTTCTGTCGCATCCGGCGGCGTGTTGCGCGATATCGCCGACCGTGTCGGTGCGCTCTCGCTCTCACAGGTGGTGCGGTTCAGCGACAGTGCCGAGGGCGCAGCCTCGCTCGCGTTGCGTGAGGGTGACGATGCCGCCCTGGGTTTCTACATCGACAACGGACGGGTCCACGTCGGGTCGATTGCTACCGCCACCGACGACGCCTACACCGCATGGACGCTCGACAAGGAGGCCGGCAAAGACGCGTTGATGCTCGCCCCCACCCGCGAGCTCGTCGCCGAACTCAACACCCGCGCCCGCACCGACCGACTCGCCGCCACCGACACCCCGGTCGGGCATGAAGCTCTACTCGCCGACGGGCTCTACGCCAGTGTCGGGGACACCGTCCGCACCCGCTCGAACGATCGCCGCAACCCGCTCTCGCGTACCGACTGGGTCCGCAACGGAGACCGGTGGATCGTCGAAGAAGTCGACGTCGACGGGTCACTGGTGGTGCGCCATCTCGAACTCGGCCGCACCGTCACCCTCGGTGCCGACTACGCGGCATCAGCTACCGAACTCGGCTACGCCGGAACGGTGCACTCCGCGCAGGGGTCGACCGCCGACACCTGCCATGTCGTCGCCACCGGCGATGAGACCCGTCAGCTCGCCTATGTCGCGTTGACCCGTGGCCGGGAGAGCAACCACCTGTATCTCGCGACCGCGTCCGAGGGTGATCTGCACACTGCGATGACCGAACGTGGACTGCTGCCCCCGACCGCTGTCGATGATCTGCGCGTCATCCTGCGCCGCGACGGAGCGCAGGTCTCCGCGCATTCGACGCTCACCGCCGCCGACGACCCGCACCTCAATCTCTCTCC
This sequence comes from Rhodococcus sp. H29-C3, assembly GCF_030063405.1. NCBI lineage: Bacteria > Bacillati > Actinomycetota > Actinomycetes > Mycobacteriales > Nocardiaceae > Rhodococcus > Rhodococcus sp. H29-C3. The sequence goes on from NZ_JASITC010000014.1 coordinate 4,795, forward strand.
CGCCGCACGGGCCTACGACTTCTCGGTGGCCACTGGCTCCGAAGTGCATCTCGGGCCGGACGTAATGGCAGCTATCGACGTTGCCGCCGAAGAGGAAGCACCCGGTCTGACCGACGAACCGGCGTGGCCGACATTGCGCGGGCATCTGGCGATCATCGGTGCGCACGGACGCGACCCGGTCGAGGCATTGCGCAGCACGATCCGTTCACGTGAACTCGATTCCGCTCTCGACAGGGCGGCTGTTCTCGATTGGCGGCTCGATCCCACCGGTAAGCATTCCGCCGGACGCGGACCGTTGCCGTGGCTTCCCGCCATCCCGGACGTGCTGCGCGGCAAGCCCGAGTGGGGCGACTACCTCGATGCCCGCGAAGAGCTGGTGACTGCGCATTGCGCACGTATCGGTGCCGACGTCGCGACGTGGACGCCGACGACCGCTCCGGTGTGGGCGCGCCCGCTGCTCACCGGAGAACCCGACATCGACCTGTTGACCGATCTTGCGGTCTTCCGTGCCGCGCATGATGTGGATCCGGCCGACCGTAGGCCGACAGGACCCGAGCAGTATGCCGCTGCCTCGCTGAAGGTTCAGCGCACGCTCGATCGCCGCGCCGGCGCTGTCATCGGGTCGGGCAACGACGCAGTGAGCCGGTGGCAGCCGTTCGTCGACGAACTCGACCGCCACATTGCCCGTGACCCGTACTTCCCGATCCTCGCCGACCGGCTCGCCGCCGCCGCGCGGGCGGGAATCGACGTGCACACCCTCGTCCGAGACGCTGTCGGTACGTCGCCTTTGCCGGACGAGCTTCCCGCTGCTGCCCTGTGGTGGCGACTGTCCGGTGAGTTGTCTGTCGCTGTGCTCGATGCCGACAGTGACAGCGGCGACCTCGCTCCGTCGTGGACGCCGGTGTTGACCGAGCTGCTCGGTTACACCGCTGCGGTGCGGGTGATGTCCGACCCGTCCTGGCCGGCGTTGGTGGCGACCATCGACGCCGCCGACCCGGCAGCATGGACGCCCGGGGAGTTGCTCGGGACTGCGTACGAGTTCCTGCACGGCGGCATCGACCCGGTCGATCACGGTGTCACCTTCCCTGCCCACGAACTCGCCACCGCGCTGACGTGGCGTGCAGAAATGTTGGTGCGCGAACACCATCTAGCCCGCACCTACACCCCGCCGGACGTCGAACCTCTCGCCGCCGAGGACGAGGAAGCACTCGCCCCGATCGACGAGGTCATCGGAGACATCTCCGCCGACGTCTTCTCAGCCGAGTGGGCAGACCCGGCCAATCGGCCACCGCCGGTCAACGCCCGCACAGCCGCTGCGCCCGGTGATGCAGCGTCACCGTCGATTCCCGTCGAGGCCGACGCCGACTATCTCGCATCTCTCGACGTACTCGATGCCCCGGTCGAGTACGACGACGCACCGCCGCCACCGGACTTCGACGAGGCGTACCCGAGTGAGCCCTTCGTCGAGGCTGCCGACTCGGCCGACGGTGTGTCGCCCGATGCCGCCGAGGTGCCGGAGGATCCGTGGGAGAAGATCGCGGCATTGGCCAGCGCGGTTCCGTTGCTGTATCCGACGGTCACTCGCGACGAACGTGTCCGCCTGCTCCGCAGAGACGTCGAGGAGGCCAAGGCCAAGCGCGCCGCGCTGCTCACTGCCATCGAGGACGGCACCAGCCCCACCCTGCTGCACAGCGACCAGATGCTCCTGGACATGCAGTCCACCGCCGACCGGCAGAAGCCGGCGCGGGTGGCGATGCTCGACGCGCGCCAGGACTGGATGGACGCCACGTTCGAGGCCGAAGCGTTGTGGCATCACATCGACACTGTTGTCCGTCCGGATGTCGCCGCCGCAGTCGCGGCCGCTGGCGGCGACGAGGATGCACGTGCACTCGCCGGGCGCGGTCTCGAGTGGGAGATCTGGCGCGCCGGGTTCGCCGACGAGCACGCCGCCAAGGCTCGTGTTCTCGCTCAGCAGACCGCCGCCGACTACGACAGTGTCACCGCGGCCGACGGCGGAGAGGTCACCGCCGTCGACGTCATCACCGCTCGCAGCACCGTGACGAGCATCGACCTCGGTGCACTCGCCGAACTTCGAGCCGAAGTCGGTCGACTGGAGGCGGCCCTGTGGCGCGCCGAGCACGCGGTACGACGCGCAGCGATCACCGCGCCCACCGCGCCGGCACCCTCTACCCGCGCTGTCAGCGCGGCCGCTGAGAACGCGGAGACCGTATCGGTTGCCGACGCCCACCCCGAACGGTCGACCGCACAACAGTTCCCAGAGGTGCCCGTCGACGAGGACGCGGCGCTACCCGCACCGGCAGCAACACTGTCGGCGTCCGATGCTGCGCTGCGCGTGAAGATGGAACAGAACCCGATCCAGCTCGTACCGGACGCAGAGTTGATCGCGTTCGTCGACCGCGCCGGACGATCGCGCACCGAGCCCACGGTGGTGGCAGACACCGAGAAGCTCTACGCCCGGCTCACCGAACAAGCCGCAGCGATCGCCGCCGCACGCGAACTCGCCACCGAACTGCGGCGCATCACCGCAGAACACCAGACAGCACACAGCGAACTTGCGGCGCTCACCGTGCAGCTGGCCGCAGCGAAGCGGCGCGAACGCAAAAGCATCAAACCCGCCGTCGACGACGCACGACTACGCGAAGAACGCCTCGCCCGCCAAGTGCAAGACATCCAGCGATCCGTCCGCGAAGCGGCCGGGCGTGTGCGGGCTGAGACCAGCGAATGGCCTGCGATAGTTCAGCGCGTCGCCGAGCCGGGCCGCCGCGTCGCCGACCTTATAGCCGCGGCCGTGTTCGACGCCGCCATCACCGAACGTGGACGACGACTGCGAGCAGTGACGTTGGCCGGCGAGCGTCACGCTGCCGAGCAGCGCATCCGCGCTGTTTCGGCGTCAACTCGTCGGGTGGAGGCTGCCGTGATCGACGGTGTCACTGACACCGTGGACCTTCGCAGTGTCGACGCCAAGCCTGTCGATCTGGATGCACAGAAGAGCATCGCGCGCGTGGTGGCAGATTCGCCCGTCCCCGGAATCTCACAGAGCGCCACGCAGACAGAGCATCCGGAACGACTGCCAGCTCCTTTCGTCACAGAACGTCTGAACGACAACGACCACGGACTGTGACACCGCGTGGCTTCGGTTCAGAAGTCCATGCAGTCCCGGTGATTTCTGACTCAGCTGTGCGGTCGATCAGAGCTTCGAGCTCGCCAGCTTGGATCGCCTCTGCAACTTCATCACGAATGTCTGGTTCAAATGCGGACGGGCAGTCCCGATTCGATCCAGGCCATTGCATCCGGAAGCGTTGAAGTGCAGGTCGCGACAGAGGCGTAACTAGCAATGACTGGCATCGAGTTGGTCGGTACCGGCGATCTGTTCAGTGCGCTCGAACAGTAGGAGGTGGGCGCATCTGTACGAGCATGGTCGCGCGTGGTTGTAGCGTTTCTGGATCAAGGATCGCTTGCCAGTAGCCGTTCGAGATTGGCATGGTCAGGCCGATGCCGCTCCCGCCGTTCTTAGACGCTTCGAGATACTCTTCGCGGCCGGCGACTTCGTGGCTGTAGCTGTAGTCGGTGGCGGCAACATAGTCGTAGTTCGCGCGGAGGTTGGGCACGAGAGGGGCTGGGGGTAATACATCGACAACGTAGTCCAAGGCGGCGCGGTAGAACCGCTCGAGCGTAGGCGTCGAGGTGTTTGTCTGTGCGGCATCGGTCAGTTGCTTCTTGGTGACCGTGATTTCCGTGCGTTCAGCTGGCGATTCGAATCCGCGAAAAACGTCGAAGTCATCTGTCGCGGAAACGAATTCATCGAAGTCGAGGTTGGCGATCGAGAGATTGTTCTCCACCTCTGCCAGGTGGGCGGGAGTTACGCGGAACGTTTCGAGCTGGTCGGTGTTCGGCGACACTTTCACTACGAGGATCAGATGTTCCGAGTCGTCGAAGGTCTCATTGTCTGCGACGAACAAGTAGTCCGATGCGTCATCGGGTAGCGACTGCGCGAGAGCGGTCGATGATGTCGATTCGAAGTCCCGATCGTCGACCACTGTCAGCGATGCTTGCGCTGTCGATCCATCCGACTGTCGGTACTCGTCCGTGCATTGTGCAATCACGGTGGCCCACTCGACATCGTCGTTGAAATCAGTCCGTACAAGTAGCGATTGGCCTTGAGGCAGTCTCACAGACATACTCCGACAGTAGTGGTACAAGAACTAGAGATGCGGCCTCGCGGATCGGGGCGCTTCGTTTCACTTAAACCGTTTGTCCGTGCCGAACCGAAGTTGTCACGGGCGGGCAGGTGGCTAAGGGATCCGAAGTCGATGGTTTGACCTGTCCTGAGCGAGTTTTGAGGTTCTGAGGTATCTCTCACGCAACTCCACCGTTGACTCGCAGCTGCCCGGGGGAGCTGCTATCTCACCCTAGGTTCGTCAATAAAGATTGACGAACCTAGGGTGGGATAGTGCTTGAGGGTGACACGGTTTTATAGGTCGAGGTCGTACCCGGGGTCAGGTTTGTTGCCGTACCCCGGATCGTGGGTTCCGTTGTCGGGCTCCTTCCACTCACCGGCGGTCCCGATATCGTGTTCCATGGAGCGTAGAAATCCTCCGGGGCGGGTATTCGGTTCGTCGGCTTCCGGCTGAGCAGTCGTAGTGGGCCCGGTCGTCTCCCGTGACCGGGCGACAGCTGTTTCGTTGTCGCGCATCATTGCGCGTACGTCGTCGGCGCTTCCCATGCCGAGGTCTTCGACGAGCGCTTTGGTGGGGTTGAGCATCAGCGACCAGCCCGGCTCACGTCCTTTCTCTGCCGCCCGTTCGGCACGGGCGGCATCGCGGGCGAGCGCTTCGGGGCTGGTTTCAGCGTCCTTGATCTCCCGGCGCAAGCGTGCGACTTCGTTCGAAAGGTCCTTGAGCTGCACCGCTTTCGGGAAGTCCGAAAGCTCCATCAGTTCGAGGTCGTCGAGGCGTTGCTCGTCTCGGTCGAGGGTGTGCTCTGCTTTCGCCAGGTCGGTGTCGACTGTGTAGGCCATGTTCTCCACGCGGGTCAGGAGGCCGAATGCGTGCTGGCTGCGGTCCCCGTCTCCGATCCTGGGATACAGATCCGATGCTACGAGGGACTTCGTCGACGACCCGAGACCGGAGAACGAGAGGTACAGCACGCTGTCCTGCGCGGGGCGGCACGCCTCGATCGGGAACCCGCTCATCTCTGCGACGACCACCGACTTGGTCATACCTTCACCCTTGAGGGACATAAAAGTGCTCTGCAACGCCGTCGCCATCGCCGCTGCCGCCTCGCCGCGCTTGGGGTAGAACACCCCGCGCACGGTCATTCCAGGCCATTGCTCGGCGTCACGCCGCGATCGCAGCACCGGAGCGGCCTCCTTCAGGCCGGCGACTCGATCGTGTGCCCGCGGTACTTCCCGGCGCAACCGGTCTCGATCGCGTTCGATGGAACGTTGCTCGGCGAAATGCGAGTCGGCTTCGGACTGGAGCTCCTGGAGCTGAGAGTCGAGTTCGATCTGCTGGATATACCGATCATCGCCCGTAGCGAGAGCCTTGGTCATTGCGGAGTTCTCCGCGAGGGAATCGCTGTCGAGGTCGACCACACGCCGCATCGAACGGTCCGCTTTCTTGAGCTGCTCGATGAAGTGCGCTTTGCGGTGCACGGTCTGCCACATCACGGTGTCGAACGTCTTCTCGGCGACGTAGTTGAACACCTTCACCTGTGCGTTCTGGTTTCCCTGCCGGATGATGCGACCCTCACGCTGTTCCAGGTCTGCCGGCCGCCACGGCACATCTACGTGGTGCAGTGCGATGGCGCGGTCTTGAATGTTGGTGCCGGTGCCCATCTTCTCGGTGGAACCGAACACCACCGACACGCGCCCGGTGCGGCACATCTCGAACAACCGGGCCTTCTCCGACGGCTTGGGGTAGTCGTGAACGTAGGCGATCTGGGCGGGGTTCATTCCGCCGGCAATCAACTCCTCTCGGATGCCGTCGTAGATCGACCACGAGCCGTTGGCTTTCGGGGTGGAGCGGTCGCAGAATACGATCTGCAAAGCCCCCGGTGTCGGGTGCGGCTCACCGGCCGAGTCGAGGTAGTTGTTCTCGCTCGATTCGTTGTGCACATCCAGGATTCGCGTAGCGACGATGTGCGCTCGTGAATGCTCCGGTGGTGCGGCGTCGAGGTGGGCGACCCTCGGGTCGAGGGTGGCGTTGCGGCCATCGTTCGCGACTTTGAGTGCGTTGTCGAGGTCCGGGCGCTTGGCATCGGCATTGTCGGCGCGGTAGCCGAGGTCGGCGATGAAATCTTGCACTTCCAGAGCGGGGGTGAAGGTGACGTCGATGTTGCGGCCACTGTCTTTGACCGGCAGCTTCGCCGGCACCTGATCGCGGGTGACGGCGTCGGTGAAGACGCTGGTCATACCGATCAGATCACCGACGTTTGTGAATTCACCGACCCGTGTCACCGCCCGCAGCCGTGATCCGGAGGAGTTGAGTTCGACGCGTTCGACGGTGTCGGTGAACGTCGCTCCCCAGTCGTTGATCTGGGAGACTCCGGCGTCTTCGAGTAGATCGGGCCGCAGGTAGTGCTGCATCACCCACAGTTCGGCGAGGGAGTTAGCGACCGGGGTGCCGGTGGCGAACGTGGCGACCCGTTCGATGTATTCCTCCGGCGGGATGCCTTTGGTGATCGCTTCCTCGCGGCGCATCGAGCGCAGGTAGTTCAGTTTGAGGTCCATGTCGGTGGCGCGGTGCGAGCCTTCGTTGGCGAGTTCGGTCACCCCGGATGCGCGGGCGAGGTTCTTGAATTCGTGGGCTTCGTCGATGAACAGGTAGTCGCAGCCTGATGCCTCGAACGTGAGCCCGCGATCTTTGCCTGCTTGTTCCAGTGCTGTTTCGAGTTTTTCCTCGAGTTTGGCTTTCATCGCTTCGAGTCGCTTGATGGTCAGATCCCCCGACGCCTCCGCCAACTCGGCACCGAGGCCGGCCAGTTGGGCGCGCATGTACTCGGCTTTCGTGCCGGGATCGACGCCGATCGAAGAGAACACCGAGCGGGGGACGATGACCATGTCCCAGTCCTGCGAGGCGGATTGCGCAACGAGTAGCCGGCGCCCGTCAGCGTCGGTAGCGGCAGATCCGGAAAGGATCCGCGCACCGGGATACCACTGGCCGGCCTCGCGGACAACCTGGTCGATGATGTGATTGGGCACCACGATCCATGGCTTGTCCGCCAACCCGAGGCGTTTGAGCTCCATCGCGCCCATCAGGATGGTGCCGGTCTTTCCTGCTCCGACGACGTGATCGAGCATCACAGTGGGTTCGGAGACGATCCGCGCCGCTGCGTTGCGTTGGTAACGGTAGGGCGAGTATTTGTCACCGAGACCGGGGAAGTTCATGTGCTCGCCCGAATGCACGGGCGCGACAAGGGAGTTGAACCTGTCGTTGAAAATGTCGAGAAGGTGTTCGCGGCGAACCTCATCGGCGTGCAAGGCCCACTGCTCGAACTCTTGCGCCAGTCGTCGCGCTTTGGACTGTGCAGCCCGGGTCGCGGCATCGTGCACAGGCGGTGCGCCGGCGCTATCGCGGAACTCTTTCGAGCTGGTGATCTCGATCGGGTCACTGTTGAGCAGATCGGTGAGCAATTCCTTCCATTCGTAGTCGCCGGCGCGGACACCGGCGTTGGCGATGCCGCGGTCTTCGGCCGGGCGGTGCTCGAAGTTGTAGCGCGTGGACCATGAACCGCGTTTGGGGACCAATGCCCACTTGAGGTCCTGTTCGCTGCGTCCGGAGTAGTGGCCCACTGATACTGTCCATCGTCCCGATGCCCGTTCGACGGTGACCTGGACGTCGTCGGGCACCTCGAAGGTCTCCCGGACGAACTGGGTGTAGGTCTCGGTCGGCACCCATGGGGCACCGAGAGCGACGTCGACGACGGTCTTGCGCGGCGGGATCACCGCAGTGAGGGCGTCGACATTCGCCTGGTAGCGGGGATCGAGGGCTGCGATTTCTTCGGCGGCTGCGAGCTTGTGTCGGACGTTGCCCGACAGATATGCCGACGTGGATACCCAACGGGTCGGGTCGGTCAGGGTGCGGAAGGCCCGGCCTTCCATCGCGGTTTCGGTCTGCTCGACGGTGGTGCCGAGGAGTTCGGCGATACGACCGACGTCGAGGCGGGCTTGTTCGTCGAGGCTGATGGCCATTGCTTCGTCGACGGTGTCGGCGTGGCTGCGCAGTTCCCGCGAATGGAGCACGTCGGTGTGGAAGATCGCCGCCTTGCGGGCGGTCATCGTCTCCTCGTCGAAATGTTCGAGTGCGAGAACCGGAGCGAACGTGGGATCGGTGCGCAGCGCCTTGCCGAGATGACCTTGTAGTTTGGTCGGCGTCCTGGGGTTGATCCACGCCTGGTCGGAAAGCCGGTCGAGCACGTCTTCGGGAAGACTGCCGGTGTACGGGTCGCCGGCGACTCCTTCGTCCTTGCGCCAGGTCTCGATCAGTTTCGTCAGAGCCGTCTCGTGCTGAGCCTCGGTGAGGTCCTTGGGCACCGTCATGGTGAACCGGTTGATCGGTCCGTAACGGGCGAGGTAGGAGTCGTACTGCTCACCGAGGATCTCCCGCAAGGCTTGCCGCTGCCCTGGGCTGGTCGCGCCATCACGCTGGGCGTCGATCAGGGCGCGGGTGGTATCGCGGAGCCCGAGCAGCTCACCCCATTCGGCGACTTGCTTCGCCCCGCGTGTCTTCACCGGCTCCCAATTCCCATAGGACCAGCGCTCGATGGTTCCGGCCTGCGCATCATGGCGCAGTGTTCCGACCGCCAAATCTTCTTCTTGCGGGTCGCGTCCTGCTGCGAGGAGTCCGCGCTCGAAATCCTCGCGGGTAGGACCGAGAGTGTCCCGCCAAGACGCGGTATGCCCGAGACCGCTCTCTTTGGCGGTATCGACGATGACGCCGAGTTGGCTTTCCACCAGCGCAGGAAGGTCGACGCCGTCGCGGGCGGCGACGGAGAGCGTGTCCTCTCCGTACATGCCGTGCCCGACCCGCAGCTCACCGAGCACCCATTCCGGATGATCGGTGTAGATGGCATTGATCGGCACGCCCTTGTCTTCCCCGGCATCGTCGAGTGCGGTCGCGTTCTCGAGGTGCAGAAACCGCTCGGTCAACGGAGCTATCTTTTTGCCGTCTTCGCGGCGGCGCAGCACGAGAATGTCGGTGACGACCTCGGTGCCCGCGACCCGGCGGAAAGCGTTCGACGGCAACCGCACAGCCCCGACGAGATCGCCGAGGGCCGCGATGTCGCGGCGGGCACGTTGATTCTGGGCGTCGAGGGTGTAGCGGGAGGTCAGGACGGTGACGTAACCGCCGGGGGCGGTCAGTGCCAACGATTTGACGATGAAGTGATTGTGAATCGAATGCTTGGCTTGATTGTGGACCGGGTCGTAGAGCCGGTAGTCCCCGAATGGGACGTTGCCGATCGCAGCGGTGAACGAGGATTGCGGGGCGGTTGTCTTCTCGAATCCTTCGGCGCGGATCTGTGCGGATGGGGACAGGGCGGCCGCGATCGCAGCGGTGGTGGCGTCGAGCTCGACACCGACCATCTGCGCGGAGGCGGGGGCGTGAGCGATGAAGGTGCCCGAGCCGCAACCGGGTTCGAGGACTCGGCCGCCGGTGAACCCAGCTCGGATCGTGGCCTGCCACATCGCCGCTGCGATCGCTGGATCGGTGTAGTGGGCGTTGAGGATGGTGCGCCCCGCCTGCGCCCAGCCGGTGTCGTCGAGCAGATCACGGGTCTGATCCCGTTCGGCTGTCCAGTCGGTTCTGCGGGGATCGAAGACCTGGGGTGTCGCGCCCCAGCTCGACCACCGCGCCAGCACAGCCTGCTCGGCTTCGGTGGCATAGCGGTCGTGGGCGGTGACCGTGGCGAGGGTGCGCAGTGCCTCGATATTGGCGTTCACCCGCGCTTTCGCCCCGGACGGCACCAGCACTTGGGTGCCGGGCCTGAAATCGACGGGCTCGACGTTCCACAGACGTTCGGCCAGCGTCTGACTATCCACGCCCATCGCTTCGGCCGTATCGGGCACCGCTGACTCCACTACCGCCTCCGGCACCGGTGGGGTAGCTGCCTCGGCGGCAAGGACTTCAGGGTCACGCGGAGTCGGTAGCGGTGTTCCGCCGACATCGGCCCCGCCAGGGTCGATCGGCGCCGCCCCGTCGGCGTCGAACGCGAACAGGTCCAGTTGGGCGTCGGCTTCGCTGCGGCGGGTTACTTTCCGCTTGCTGCGTGCTCGGCCACTCTCTCGTCGAGCAGGCTCGTGAACGATGGATACAGCGGGTGGCTCCGGGACGTCGGGTAGGGCTGGTCGTCCTCGATCCTCGCTTGCATCAGGTGCACTGCGTAGTAGCGGAACCGACCCGGCTTCTCCTCCCACAGTTGTTCCATCAGCCGCCGAGACGACTCGATCGGATCCTCGCAGTTCAGCGGGTTGCGCCACCTCTCCGGATCGGACCTGTGGACCTGGATCCGCGCCCGGTCCCGCTCCGCTTCCGCTTCCGCGCTCTCCTGATCCGGCGGGTACGCCTCCATGTCCTCCGGGAGCTGGTTGTAGATCTCCTCGTTGATCACGAAGTCGCTCGCTTGCGCCCACGCTTGGTTGATCAACCCCACCTTCTCCAGGTATGGGGCCGGTTCGCCGTTCTCCCGCAGGTACCTCTCCAGTACTTGGCTTTCCATGTGGATCTTCATGTTGTCGATCCGTTCCGCTATCCGTTCGCTCTCGCGCTCGAGGAACTCCTGCTGATCGGTCGGGCTCAGCTCCTGGGGCAGCCCCTGGTGCTCGAGATAAAGCTTCATGATGTCCTGCGTTATCGGGTCGATCATGGTGATCACTGTCCTCTGTGTCGGCGAACAAATCGAGCTGGTCGTCTTCTGAATTTTTGGCCACGGTGTGCGCTCCTGGAGTCGGGCGAGACGGGTTATGCGACCCACACCGCCCGTGATGGGTGGCCGGTCGCTACCGTCGTCGTCGGTCGGAGACGCACTCTCCGGCCACATCGGCCCTGGTGGGTCTAGCCACCCACCAGGGCCTCTGGCTACTTTTCGGTCAGGGTTGTGTCAGGCGTTGAGTTCGTCGAACCATCCGGGCGGGGTGGCGACGAACTCGTTGCGCAGTGCTGGGGTGCTCTCGTGAGAATTGCGGCTGCACCGATACATCGGCCCGTGCTCGGCGTCGAGCATCGTGCGCAGCTGTGGGTCGGCGTGGTGCACCCACCACCCCGACATCGCTGCCCCGTCCTCTGCTGCGGTCGCGGCCTCCCATGCGGTCCACAGCGAGTGCAGACGCACCACGACTTCGGGGTGCTCCCACCAACTCGGGCAGAACACCCTGTTCTTGCCAGGTGAGGTCGTGATCTTGCGGGCCACGATTGCCGAGAGCCACGCATCGAACCAGGCATCGAATGTGAGAAATCGTCTCGCCGGAGTCTCGTTCGCCGCGGCGGTCTCATCCGGTGCGCTCACAGGTACGGCTCCTCGTCGCTGATGGCCGTGACCGGCTCGGCGGTCGGGGCTGCTGTTCTCTCGATCTGAATCTGGGCTTTCTCGGGGATGCCGTACCGATCGAACGAGGCGTTGATGCCGTCGGCGTTCGGTCCGTCGGACCAGTACACCTTCACCACCAGCACCGGCCGGTTACCGGAAATCAGCACCAGTGCACGGGTTTTCGGGATGGCCCCGAGGTCGTCGACGGTCAGGATCGCCTCTTTCGACCAGGACTGCGACTTCGACGACGAGCCACCCTCGAACATTCCTCCGCTGCGCGAGGTCGACCAGCGTTCGACGTCGTGATCGCCGACCAGCGCGGACAGTTCCGACAGGGTGGTCTTGTCCTTGAGCCCGCCGCCGTACCAGAGGAAGTTCGCGGCATCGAGAAGCTGCTTGACCCCGTCTTGGCCCCACACTTTCTGCGCTTGAGAGAGGTTCTGCACGATCGTCATCACACAGATGCCCTGCGAGCCGAGGTGGGAGTACCAGGCAGGGAGTTCGGGGAGGCGGCAGACGTTCGCGGCCTCGTCGAGGATGCAGAGCATCGGCACCGGTAAACGGCCGCGCGGGCTTCGGCGTGCGACGCGTTGGGCGGCGTCGATGATCGACCCGATCAACGCTGTGGTCAGCGCCGACGATGAATCCGGGCCTTCCTTCGACAGGGCGTAGATCGTGTCGGTACTGGTGACGAACTTCTCGACGACGAACTCTGTCATCGCGTGCGGATATTTCACGCCGCGCCCGATCGTCGTGTCCGGAGTGTCGTCGGTGGAGAGGTCGACTCTGCTCGGTGGCAGGATCGACATCGCATACGACTTCTCCTCCAGCAGGCCGATGAACCGGCGTGCCATGTCGTAGAGGCCATCTCGCTGGCGTGGGTTGAGATCGCTCGTCGACTTCAGGCGCATCGCAACGATGCTGTGCCCGTGCGCCGCCAGCAGCTTCTGAGGCAGTTCGTTCGCCTCGTCGGAGAGCCAGCCGTAGACGTGCAGCAGATCCCCACCGCCGCACGCGGCCGCGAACATCATCTGCGCCAGCAGTTCCTGTGCGCCACCGTCGAAGTAGGCATCGACTTTGGCCGAATCATCGCGAGATGCGGCAGCGAAGTACGAGGCGAGCTTGCGGGCAGCGACGATGGTGTCGATTCCGCGCAACGGATTCCACCAAAACCCGTCCCCTGTGGTGAGCGGGCCTTCGGCGATGCCTTGCAGGTCGTAGCGCCACACTGTGCCGAGTTCCTCGCGGACGCCGCGGGTGAAGTCGTGGCCATCGCGCTTGTTGGAGGTGAACAATGCCGCCCCTGGTGCGGTGCACAAGGCGTCGATCGCCAAGGCTGCGGTCTTACCCATCCGGGGGCCGGCGAGGGCGAAGAGCATGTCCTCCCAGGACATGAACACCTTCTGATTGCCCTGCACGGTGCGGCCGACGATGACTCCGATGTCGGCGTCGGCGAGCGAGTCCAGCTCGGCAAGATCGGTTCGTAGCGACTTCGCGCGTTCGCGGGCCTGCTTGCCGGTCACCCCGGTCAGCTTCGACGTCGGCCCCATCAAGCGGGCCTTGACGTCGACGTCGTTCTTACTACCTCCGGCCGCGCGGGCAGCGGCGGCGACGCCGGTGAGACCGGAGACGATGATCATCGCGATCACGAATATCCATGTCGACGCTGTCGGCCAGGTCAGTTGCCCGCCGGCGACGGAGAACAGTGCCCCGAACGGGTTGCCAGGGATGTCCTCCCCGGTGCCGGCGAAAGTGTGTCCGAGCCACAGTGACCCGTAGGCCAACGCGATCAGCGCGATCACGACCGATGCTGCGATCAGCGGGAACACCGACGAGGAGGTGCCGGCACCTTTGGAGGTCGGCTTCTTGGTCACCATGTGTCCACACCACCCTCGATGGCCATATCGACGCTGCGGTCGATCTCGATGACATTGGAGACTCGGTTGGTGATGTCGACGACCGAATCCGATGATCGGTCCTGGCGGGGTGTCTCGAGCATTAGATCGGACAGTCGGATCGGTTCGACGTCCGCTGCGGTGGAGGAGACGTCGAGGGCGTGTTCGGCGATGTCGTCGAAGTCGAGCCCGTCGAGTTCGTCGGGCAGCTCCAGCACGTCCAGCGGTAGACCAGGTCGCAGGACTGCGTCGTCGATACCGTTGTCGAGCAGACGCTCGCGCCACGCATCCTCATGGACGGCTGTGCGATTGGCGGTGGCGACGGCCCAGTCCTGTTCGGTGGGGTCGGTGAAGGTTTGTGCGGTGATCAGCTCGTGTGCGACACCGGTCGCGGCAAGATATGCGGCCGCACGCACCAGTGCGAGATCGGAGTCGAGCAGTCCGAACGCGCGACTGTCACTGCGCGGCTCGTTCGAGTGCGGGCGGGATCGGACCTCGTCGCGGCGGGCGTGTGCGCGGTCGGGGAGGCTGCGGCGACGTGCGGCAGCCAACGCAGCGCGCCGGCCCCGTTCGTAGGCGGCGGCAGCGATCTGTGAGCGACGTTGCTGCTCGGCGGTAGACGGTTGAATGTTCATCGACGGTCACCGCCGACGATGGTCTGGGCACTGGCGACGGTGTCGCCTGTGAACGGGTCGACGGTATCGGTGGTCGACAACGGCACGTCAATTCCTGGGACCGGGTAATTGGTGTGCGCGACGAATGATCTGGATTCAGACATGGAGGGCCTTCACTGGGAGCGTCGGCCAGCCCACAGCTCGAAGATACCGACACCGAAAGAGGTGCGGTGCAGCGCTGTTGCTGGGTGGACGCTCGACCGTGACCCTCATCGACGGTCGAACGAACGTCAGCCTAGCCCATCGCGGCGTGCTCGTGCACGCTTACGATCAGTGTCCGGGCCTCGTCGTTACGCGGAGCGATCATTATGTGCCGATGTTGTAACCAGTGATCATTCTCGCGTACCGCCCCGTCCGTTCCTGCCGACCTTTGGTCAGTAATCCCACTCGATCACTATGGGCCCTGCGGGGTCGCGGCGAGGTTGAACGTTGTCGGTCGTCAGACTTGTCGATAGGAAGGCAGTGATGAGGTGCAGGGGAGACGGGGGCGCGTAGATGCCGCCATCGTCATCGAGCAGGTTGATCCGCAATACGACCGCAGCGTCACCACCATCAAGTCCGAGCAGCCCATGGTTGTCGTACGGGTAGTCGGCGAGGACGTCAATTTTGACATCGATTCGCTCAGATGTACCTCTTTCGAAGCCGACGACTTGGAACCAATGCAGCCCGTTGTATGTTTCGGTCTCTTCGCGTGTGACGGCAAGGGCTGGAATCAAGTACTTCTCCCAAATTGCGTACGCCCGATCTTCGGGTGCTTCGTCCATGATTCCAGCCCTTTCATCGTGCTCGACTGCTCCTTGATGAACGGAAGGCCGCTAGTTTTGGTAAAGGTCCCGCACGATCGACAATGTCAGGGCATCGCGTTCCGGCCTCCTCTGGGCAGAATGCAAGGACCGGGCGGGCAGAGATCGTCGCCGACAGTTCGATGCCTGCCGCTTCGGTCGAGGGTGGCTCCCAATTCGAGCTGGTCCGAGGGGGCCGGTCAGTGTTGCTCGCCGTGCGTTCGAGTCGAGTGTCCCCGTTCGCCGAGTGGCCTACTGTCGTGGCACATCGCGGAGGGCGTGCGCGAGATCGTCCGCAGTGGGCAGCGAGGGCCGGATGTCATCGGGAAGCGCCCCGTAGGTGGTGTAGGTGCTCACGGCCAGGGGTGAACCGATTCCCCGTAGGGCGTATTCGACGACGATGTCATCTCGGGTGGCGGCCAACAAGATGCCGATGGTTGCGCCGTCACCGTG
Source organism: Rhodococcus sp. H29-C3 (assembly GCF_030063405.1). Classification (NCBI taxonomy): domain Bacteria; kingdom Bacillati; phylum Actinomycetota; class Actinomycetes; order Mycobacteriales; family Nocardiaceae; genus Rhodococcus; species Rhodococcus sp. H29-C3. The sequence continues at coordinate 20,143 of NZ_JASITC010000014.1, forward strand.
CTCGGGTCTGCGAAGTTGATCGTCGACGGCGTTGACGTAGAAATTCAGTTTGCCGATGTGCTCGGGTTCTGCCTGACCGACTTTGAGTTCGAAGACCACGAACCGGCGTAGTCCCAGGTGGAAGAATAGTAGGTCCAGAAAGTAGTCCCGCTCACCTGTGGTGATCTTGTACTGGCGACCTACGAAGGCGAACCCGGCACCGAGTTCGCTCAGGAAATGGGTGAGACGACCGATCAGTGCGTCTTCGAGTTCGCGTTCACTGTGCCCGGAGTCGAGGTTCAGGAAGTCGAGGTTGTACGGGTCCTGGAGAATGCTGTGGGCCAGATCCGATTCGTGTGCAGCCAACGTGGCAGGGAAGTTGTTCGGTGCACTCCCGACCCGGAGGTGTCGTCGGGAACTGATGTGATGGGTCAATGTGGCGCGTGACCAGCCATGATGTACGGCTTGTTCGGCGTACCAGTTGCGTGCCGCAGTGTCCGGAACACGATCGAGCAACACGGTGACATGACCCCAGGGCAATTGCGCAACAGCGTGTTGCGCACTTGGTTCGGGAAACGCACCAGCGAAGGTGCGCATGTACACCAAGTTGCGCTGCGAGAGTCCCCGCATCTGGGGGAACTCGGTCCGCAGGTCGTCGGCGAGACGGGCGATGACCTTCGTCCCCCACCCTTCGTGTGCCTGGCGCCGACGAATCGACATGCCGATCTGCCAGTACAGCTCGATGAGCTCGGTGTTGACTGCGCGTGCGACCTGTACGCGGGCGCGCCGCACCTGCGTCTTGATCTGTTCGAGCAAATCGCCGTATCCGGTCGGCTCGATCCGATCCTCGCGTGCACTCATCGGCTTCATCCTCGCACGGGGGAGGGCGGTCGGTGCTGCGTCCGGCGAGGTGGCGCGGTATAAGATCGGTCCGCCGGCTCGACTGTCGTGCAACGCGTTGCTGCCGTCGTCGTTCCTCTCGCCCGGGAGGAAAACCGAACACCGATATGAGGGTCCTCGTGTCCGCACAACTACCGTCCGCATCACGCTCGTGAGCGAACGGCCACCTCACATGTCTCGGACCGTGGGGTCGGCCCCAAGAATCTCGAGGCCGGGCGCAGTCGCATCAGACACTTACGTCTGCGGCACGCTCGTCCAACGCGGGGAGTCGCAGACGAACTGTTGCCGCAGATGATAGGGGCGAACGGGAACAGTCTCGGTCAAGGCCAATGAACACGCCGAGAAATCTGCTCGTTTCGTCGTCGTCGCCGACGGGCCCGCCACCAGCAGACCGCTGATCATGATGGGACTCGATCAGATCATCACCCTTTACACCGACCGGGATGCGGCGGTCACTGCGCTCGCATCATGATCGCGTGACCGCACGGAGCGCGGACAACGGCCACCACCACCTCGGGGCGCAACGTCAGTCGTCGACGGCTCTGAGCGCGGCACTGAGCGCTACCTGTGCGGATACATCTGCATCGATCGCGCTGCGAAATTCGATGTCGTCGGTCTCGACCACCAGCGGGATGTCGGTATCGGACTGTCCGCGTTCATCGGCGAGTGTGTGCTCGCGATCCTTCGCCAGCTGATAGGCGGTGAGAGCGCAGTCCTGTTTTTCGCGTGCGGTGGCCATGGTGTCAGGCTCGATGGCGCCGCGTCGGGGCATGTCCAGGCGCGGCGTCGGGTACCGCTTCGGCTCGTGGTTCGGTGTTCGGATCGACACCACGTGTGTCGATCTTCAGAATGTTCTGCAGGTCGTCGTGAATAGGCGTGTTCATAAAATAAAGACTCGACCTTCTTGACCGTCGGATGGTGCAGGTCAGTTCGGTTTCGGCTGAGGGGCCGTCGGCGCTGGAGTCGACGTGCACCATCAACCCTACGAGCTTTATGTCTTACTACAGCGCATTCTGACGGCGCGGTCTTTCGAAACCCGAGATAATTCGCAAAATTTTGGGCACATTGGAATGCATTGATGCAGTTCAGAGGCAAACAATACTGGCGCCCGACACGGAACCGAAACCTGCGTCACATCAAGCGCGACGACGAGTCGGGTTTCATGGTGTTCTTGCCTTCTCCACGACCGACCTGGCCGAGGCATCGACCAGGCAAATTCACGTGTACCGGGGGCGGATACTGCGCTATCTGCAGAGTCCGTCCGTCAGTCGCCCCTCGTCAAAAGTTTGTGTGCGTGCGAGTACAGTCGTCGACAAGTCGAAGAAAGTTGCCGCGGCGATAGTTTTGGCCAGGTGTCCGGGTTCAGCCCCAACAGGTCGGACGCTCAATTTTAAAGTCTGGATTTTTGATGGCCTGGCCGATACGGGCAGTGAGATGCTTTATCACGCGTCGGTTTCGTGGCAGGTCTTACCCGTGCGTGTCGTTATTGCACTGTTGCGTGATTCGGTGATCGCGCAATTTCTATTTTTTATCAGAGAACCTTATTGGAATTCTACGCGGGCTCACCAATTGTCAGCATCGGTGAAGCCCGAATGGAGATTCGATTCGGGCCCCGTGGTGTCACTCCTCGGCTCATAAGCCGCTCGGCACATCGAAGCCGGGCCGAAATTCACATCGGTCGCCGCTCCGGGACGGCGTCCCTGTCCTGGTCGCCCGGATCATTCGCTCGTTGTCAGTCTGGAATGCGGTGTGCGGGGTAGTGTTCGGTGGGACCATGGCCGACGAGGCCCTGGTTTCTGCCACAAGTGCCTGGCTGGGCATCGCCGCACCGTCGAGCCTGACAGCGGTGCCACCGCACGCGAGAAGCACGACGGGATCCCCCACCCCTCACCGCCGTTCACCACTGCCGATCTCTCGCACTCAATCGGGCGTCGAGGGATGTTGCTTGCACCTCGGCTGTCGTTACTGCTCGAAGACATACGCATTCACCGTGACACTCGACTTTGGTTCGGTGGCAATGTCTTGCAATACGATCAGGATCGAGTCCTAGTGCTCACCTATAGCATCAACATCGGTTGGCGGGGTGTGTGCCCCGGTTGCGCCGGCGTCACCCTGGGGGAGAACGTGACCGACACTCCACGCGTCGGCGCCGCCACTACACGCATCTACGCGGTTTGCGATGCCTGCGGGTGGGAAGGCTCCGGCGCGCCGCCGGTTCCTCCGCCGACGATTAGCGCGGCATGAACCCAGCCGTCGTCACACCTGTGCGAGATTCTGACATAGCGGCGCAACGCCTGCGGCGATCCGAGGGCCGTGCCGGATGGTCCGTGCACTTGCCAGCTCGGCTCCGGCGGCGCAGTCCTCGAGACGGCGTATGGGGGCGAGCTGCAGTGCACCTCCATACCGAATAGTTCGAACGTCGGTGTGGCAACGGGCGGGTGTATATCGGCCATCGTGTCATCTCCGCGAGATCGGCGATCTACACGGCGTTCGCGCATCGTCTCTCCGGTACGCCTTTGGGACGGTCGGTCACTTTTGTTGAGGCGTGCGCAGTTCTGTTCGATCGGTGCAAGTGTGCGAGACCGCGTGAGCTTCTGCGATCGAACTACCGCTCTTGACGTGGGTTCGCCGCGGCCGAGTCCACTATCCGGGCGGCCAGTACCGCCAATTTGGTGTTCTCGCGTTGCGATTGCTCGGACAGTGCCGCGAACGCGGCGTCGGGGGAAATCCCGCGCACTGCCATCACGATGCCTTTTGCCTGTTCGATGGTCCCGCGGGTTTTCATTGCCTGGCGCAGACCGGCGGTCTCTTCCTGTGCTTCGATTGCGTGCCGTGAGTTCCACACTGCCACTTCCACCGACGTGACGAGCATTTTCACCAACACCTTGTCGATGTCGCTGAAGCCGTGGCCGTCGAAACTGTAGATATTGAGCGATCCGGCATGTTCGGAATCGACCGCAAGCGGTGCAGAGAGGTAACTGCGCACACCGATATCGGCAACAGCGGATGCGAAAGTCGGCCAACGGACCGCGACTTCGCCGACCCGGACACAGACGATGCGGCCGGTGCGGGCGGCCTCCAAGCAGGGTCCTTCAGCGGCGGTGTACTGATCGGTGTCGACGTCGACCACGCGAGAGTCCGAACACGCCGCTGTGACCGGATTCGCCGAATCGTGATGTAGGAGAGTAACTCCTGCCATATCGGCACCGGGGATCGCGGCAACCACCTGTTCGCACAGACTTTGTAGGAGTGTCTCGAAACGGGAGTGGTTGAGCAATGTTTCCCGGAAGATGTCGAGGGCTTCGAAAGTGTCCTCGGCGTAATAACTCGACGCCCCGGCGCTCGGAGCTGGCCGGGCCGGTGTCGACAACGCCGCCAAGATTTCGTCGTCGAAGTCGAGTGCTGCGGCTGCTTCGAGGGCAGTGGCGGGCGCTCGGTGGGGTGGTGTCCTGTCGGTCATGTGGATCGAGCCCCAGACGGTGCAGTCATTACACCTGTTGACGTGCGCGAGACCTGTCGGCGGTGATGACCTTCACCGGCTGCCGCAACCGTACGCCAGCGGCAACCGCACCGTACCGGGGAGCGCGCACTCTCGGCGACCCGTCGCGCATCCGATAAAGAGCCCTTATGTCAGGCCCAGACAGGGGAGTGAACCTGTGTAGGCGTGTGTGCGCACACGGCGAGGGAGCCGGTAGGTCTTTTTTTACGGCGTCTGAAAGTTGTAGACCGCCGGTCTATAGGGACACTCTGACACATGACCAGCCGCCCCATCGTGCTCAAGACGATTCGCTGAACCCGCTTCTCAGGGCCAGCCGTGATCGCGTCGCTCGGCGGGGTGTGACGGCTGAGCCTGGTGATGCTGCGATGATGCCCTGTAATGCGTCAACTGCTGGAGCGCGCCGCGCGCAGCTCTTGCAGCAGTCATGGATGAGTGATTTTGTAAGGAGCGTTGTGAGCACCCTCGGTAATTTCATCTGGTCGATCGCTGACCATCTTCGGGGGCCATACCGGCCTAACCAGTACGGCAACGTCATCCTCCCGCTTACGATCCTGCGCCGCCTCGACGCCATCATCGAGCCCGACCGGGAGGTGGTGCGCGAGCTCGCGACACGGTATGACAACCCCAACCGCCTCAAGGTCGAGGTCAAGAAGGCCACCGGCCGTCCGTTCTACAACACGTCGAACTACTCCTTCGCCAATCTCCTGAAGGAGCCCGACGAGCTGGCAAACAACCTGACCGACTACATCGACCGGTTCTCGCCCGACGTCGACGTATTCGAGTACTTCGATTTCAAGAAAGAGATCCTCGCTCTGGATAAGGCAGAGCTGTTGGGTGAGGTCATCGCATCCTTCAAAGCCATCGACCTACACCCGGGGGTCGTCTCCAACTCCGACATGGGCGATGCGTTCGAGTACATCATTCGCAAATTCAACGAGGCCGCGAACGAAACGTCCGGTGATCACTACACCCCGCGCGACGCGATCCGCCTGCTCGTCGACCTGCTCTTCGCCGAGAAGGACGTCGACCTGACCGAGGCCGGCATCGTCCGTACTCTCTACGACCCCACTGCGGGTACCGGCGGCATGCTCACCCTCGCCGAGGAGCACCTGCTCGCACAGAACCCCGATGCGAAGCTGAGCCTGTACGGCCAGGAGTACAACCCGCAGTCGTATGCGATCTGTAAGTCCGATTTGCTCGCCAAGGGCCACGACGCGACCAGTATCGCGTTCGGGAACACCCTGACCGACGATGCGTTTAAGACCCGAAAGTTCGACTTCGGCATGTCGAATCCGCCGTACGGGGTCGACTGGAAGCAGTACGCCAAGGCAGTCAAGAAGGAACACGACGAAGCCGGCCCCTACGGCCGGTTCGCCCCCGGCCTCCCGTCGACGTCGGACGGGCAGATGCTCTTCCTGCTTCACCTGGCCCACAAGATGCGCGCCCCCGAGGATGGCGGCGGCCGCGTCGGCATAGTTTTGAACGGTTCGCCACTCTTCAGCGGCGGCGCTGGATCTGGGCCCTCGAACATCCGAAAATGGCTGTTGGAGAACGATTTAGTCGAGGCAATCGTTGCGTTGCCGTCCAACATGTTCTTCAACACCGACATCTTTACGTACATTTGGATTCTCGACAACACCAAGCACCCCGACCGCAAGGGGCTAGTTCAGCTCGTCAACGGCACGTCGTTCTGGACCAAGATGCGCAAGAACCTCGGCTCGAAGAACCGCGAACTCAGCGAGAGTGACTGCACCAAGGTCGTCAGACTATATGCCGATTTTACCGACGCCGACCCTGATTATTCCAAGGTGCTGCGCAACGACGAGTTCGGTTTCTGGACTGTGACCGTCGAGCGTCCACTGCTTGGCGACGGCGGAGATCCAGTGACCGACCGTAAAGGCGATCCCAAGCCGGACGCCAAGAGGCGCGACACCGAGAACGTGCCGTTCACCTATGGCGGCTCCACCGCGGGAGCAGCCGGTATCACTGAGGTGATCGAGGCTTACTTCGAGGCTGAAGTGCAGCCCCATGTCCCCGACGCTTGGATCGACTGGACCAAGACCAAAACTGGCTACGAGATCCCCTTCACCCGCCATTTCTACAAGTACGTCCCACCCCGGTTACTCGCTGAGATCGATGCTGATCTAGATAAACAGGTCGGCAAGATCCTTGACCTACTTCGACAGGTAGAGCAGTGACGGGGCCGTTGTGGGTTTCTTTGCCGGATGGGTGGCAGACGGGCCAGGTCAAGAACGCTGCAACCGTCACGCTCGGCAAGATGCTGCAGAGCAAGGACTCAGGTAGCGACGTGATTGCTCCATATATGCGCGCCGCGAACGTGCAACCTGACGGCCTGATGGCCCTCGACGATGTGAACGAGATGTGGTTCAGCGCTACCGAGTTGGAGAAGTTGCGCATCCGGAAGGGCGACGTCGTCGTCGTCGAGGGCGGCCAAGGCGGATTTGGCCGCGCCGCGTATGTTGACGAGAACTTGCCCGGCTGGGGATTCCAGAACTCGATCAACCGACTGCGACCGATAGGGGACGCCGACGGCCGCTTTATCGCGTTCTACCTGATCGCGCTACGAGCGAGCGGCTTTCTTCGCGCCTACTCCAACGTTGTCTCGATGCCACACCTCACCGCAGAGAAGCTCGCTCGTATTCCTCTTCCTCTGCCACCCGCCGAGTATCAGCGCGCAGTCTGTGACTACCTCGACCACGAGACCGCCCGCATCGACACACTCATCCAGGAGCAGCAGCGACTGATCGAGATGCTCCGCAAGCGGCGGCTCGATCTGCTTCGAGCGGCGGTTCTCGGATCGGCGAACCCCTTTTCGCCGCCCCCCGAAATGGCGTTCACCGCAATCGGTCACCACTTTTCGGTGACGCTTGGAAAGATGTTGGACGCTGGTAAGGCAATTCGCACCGCAGATCAGACGCTTCCCTATATCCGAGCCGGAAACATCCAGGATGCTGGCCTCAAGCTAGACGACGTGAACCATATGCCCTACTCGGAGGCCGAGGCAGCAAACCTCAACCTACTCAAGGGAGACTTGCTCGTCGTTGAGGGCGGCGCAGTAGGCACTAACGTTTTGCTTCTCGAAGATATGCATGGGTGGTCCTTCCAGAAGACCGTTAATCGACTCCGTCCGCACAATAACTGGTCGTCCGGCTGGTTGGGGTATGTATTGCAAACGTATCGAGATATTGGCGTTTTAGACATCGTGTGCAACAAATCGACCATCCCACACCTAACGGCAGAGAAGCTTCGCGCACTGCGTGTGCCTTCCGTAGATCCAACGGAGCAAGTGCGAGTTGAAGCGATCTTGGATCGGGAAACCGCGAAGATAGACGTGCTGATCGCCGAAACGGAGCGGTTCATCGAGCTCTCGAAGGAACGGCGGTTGGCGCTGATCACGGCTGCGGTGACGGGGCAAATCGACGTACGGGAGAGGGCGTGATGACCGATCACCAGGAGATTGTCTTCGAGTCCGAAATCTGTACGTACCTGGATGCCCACGGATGGCTCTATTCGCCGAAGGACACCGGCTACGACCGGGAACGGGCATTGTTCCCCGAGGACCTGTTCGACTGGCTGCAGGAGACCCAGCAGGCGGTCTACGCGAAGGCGTTGAAAGCTGCAGGGTCGCAGGCCAAGTTCCTCGATGTGCTGACCGCAGCTTTGGACAAGCCCCTCGAGCACGGTGGCGGGACGCTGAACATTCTGCGCAACGGCGTGCAGTACATCGGCGGCGGCCGGCTCAAGATCGCGCAGTTCCGCCCCGAAACGGGCCTGAACGCGACTACCAACGAGCAATACGCCGCGATGCGGGTACGGGTGATGCGGCAGGTGCATTTCTCCACCGCCGACCAGCGCAGCATCGACCTGGTGTTCTTCGTCAACGGCCTCCCGGTCGCCACCGTGGAGTTGAAGACCGACTTCAACCAGTCTCTCGACGACGCCATCAGCCAGTACCGCAAGGACCGCAACCCCATGACCAAAGGCCGAGGCGAGCCGCTGCTGTCGTTCGGGCATCGGGCGCTGGTCCATTTCGCGGTCTCCAACGATCTAGCTGCGATGACCACCCGCCTCGAAGGGACGACGACGCACTTTCTGCCGTTCAACGTCGGCCACAAGGGAGGCGCGGGGAACCCGCCGGCGCAGGGCGGACGGTCGGCCACGGCCTACCTGTGGGAGCGAGTCTGGGAAAAAGACGCCTGGCTCAACATCATCGGCCGGCTGATGCTCGTGGAGACCAAGCAGGAGTGGGACGTGGCGACCGGGACGTCGGTGCGCCGCACGAGCATGCTCTTCCCCCGGTTCCACCAGTGGGAGGCGGTGACGAACGTGGTGGCCGCGGTGCGCGAAGAAGGGGTGGGCAAGCGTTACCTGATCGAGCATTCGGCAGGATCGGGCAAGACGAACACCATCGCCTGGACTGCGCACCGGCTGGCTCGGTTACACGTCAGCGACAAGAAGGTCTTCGACTCGGTGATCGTCGTTGTGGACCGCACCGTGCTCGACGGGCAACTGCAGGACGCGATACGCCAGATCGATGGGTCGGGGAAGATCGTGGCCACGATCAGCCCGGAAGATGTCCGCAAGGCCGGCGCGAAGTCGAAATCCGGTTTGCTGGCAACGGCTTTGAAGAACAATGAGCTGATCATCGCGGTGACGGTGCAGACCTTCCCGTTCGCGCTCGAGGAGATCCGTAAGGACTCCTCGCTCAAGGGTCGGCGTTTCGCCGTGATCGCCGACGAGGCGCATTCGTCGCAGTCCGGTCAGATTTCCTCCAAGCTCAAAGCTGTGCTGACCGCCGAGGAAGTCGAGGAGATCGAGGAAGGCGGGGAGGTCGACGTCGAGACGATTCTGGCGGCGGAGATGACTGCGCGCGCCGAATCGGAGAACATCTCTTTTCTCGCGTTCACAGCGACACCGAAGAACAAGACGTTGGAACTGTTCGGCCGGCCGGGCCCTGAGGGCAAGCCGGTGGAGTTTCATCTGTACTCGATGCGCCAAGCCATCGAGGAGGAGTACATCCTCGACGTGCTCAAGGGCTACCAGTCCTACGACACCGCGTTGAAGATCGCAGGCAAGGCGGAGAGCGGCGACGGCGGCGAGGTGGAGGAGTCCGCTGCCCGCAAGGGGTTGATGCGGTGGGTCAGGTTGCATCCAACCAACATCGCTCAGAAGGTGCAGATCATCGTGGAGCACTTCCATGCCAACGTCGCGCACCTGCTGGAGGGCAAAGCCAAGGCGATGGTCGTGACCGACTCCCGCAAGGCCGCGGTGAAGTACAAGAAGGCAATTGACGCCTTCATCGACAAGCGGTCGGCGGAGGACGTGTCGTACAACTACCGCACGCTGGTGGCCTTCTCCGGTTCGGTGACGATGGACGAGAACGAGGAATGGGCCTCGGAGTGGGGGCCGCAGCCGAGTGAGGACGACGAGTTCACCGAAACCAACCTCAATCCCGGTGCGGGTTCGGATCTGGCTGCTGCGTTCAAGGGCACGACCTACAAGATCATGTTGGTTGCCAACAAGTTTCAGACCGGGTTCGATCAGCCGTTGCTCACGGCGATGTACGTGGACAAGAAGCTTTCGGGAGTCACTGCCGTGCAGACGTTGTCTCGGCTCAACCGCACTCACCGCACGGCGGGCGGGGAACACAAACGCAAGACGTTCGTGATCGACTTCGTGAACAAGCCCGAGGACATCAGGGTGGCGTTCGAGCCGTACTTCACGGGTGCCAGATTGGAGACCGAGACCGATCCGTACGTCGTCGCGCACTTGGCGACCAAACTTGCGCAGGCGGGGATCTACACGCCGGAGCAGGTGCGCGAGGTCGCTGAGCTGTGGGTTACCCGTAAGGGCAACAGTGCGCTCTCCTCGGCGATGAGCCCGGCCAAGAACGACTTCGCCCGCCGCTACGCGGCGGCGATCGAGGCCGACGACACCGTTGCACTGAACACTCTCGATCTCTTTCGCAAGGACGTCGCCACCTATGTCCGGCTGTATGACTTCATGAGTCAGATCGTCGACTACGGCGACCCGTTCATGGAGATGCTGTCGATTTTCCTGCGGCTGTTGGACAAGCTCATCGCGGACTCGTCCTGGGCTGCGGAAGTGGATCTGTCGGATGTGGTCCTGGTCGGGGTCAAGCACACCAAGGCTGGCGCGGTCGACATTTCGTTGACGGGTGACGGTGAGCTCAAGGGCATCAGCGCAGCTGGTTCTGGTACCCGGAAGGACCCGAAATATGTTGCCCTGCAAGTTGTCATCGACAAGATGAACGATCTGTTCGGAGCCGAGTCGTTCTCTGCGGCCCAGATCCGCGAGTTCGTGCAAGGTCTGGTGCACCAACTGCTCGCGGATCCAGAGTTGGTCAATCAGACACGCGTGAACTCGAAGAAGCAGTTCGTCGAATCGCAGGACTTCCAGGCGGCGGTCACCGAGGCGGTCGTCGACAATCAGGATGCCCACAACACTATGGCCGACTACTTCTTCAGCGACGGCCCCGGCATCAGTGCGGTCATCATGGCGTTGGCAGACGCGTTTTACGAGGCGGCTATCGATCAGCCAGCGGATGCTTGGGACGGTCCGGCGAGTGCGGAGGGCGAAGGCGCGTAAGAGCTCTTAGCGATCATTGTATGGCCGTGACATCGACAAACTGCTTAGTGAGTAGCGTCACAAACTGAGCAACTCATTGAGGAACTGCCACTCTCCAGCAACATCGCGTTTCGACCTTTGCCCTGCTGGTCGGCGCATACCCCAAGCAGCAGAGGCGTTGTCGGTCGGCTTCCTGCGAGTCCGGTCACGTTCCGGCAAGATTCAGGAGCCTTGTGGACATGACAACGGACATTGAAATCACGTACGAGCCCAAGACGGTCCGCGCGGTGCGCGGTATGGAATCGCGGACCATCGAATGGGCAAGAGCGTACGCAGCGCGGAGGTGCTAGAACGTCACTCCTGGGGGCGGGTCGAGTCGGAAAGTGTTGCCTCCCCAGCCCGTGGGGTCGTCCGCGAGTCGCTCAGCTCGCGCGGCGAGCGGGACAAGTGCACTCGGTAGATCGTCCAGATGCACGATCGTTGTTCCGAATGATTCGGCCGTTTTGGAGCGAGCTAGGAGGCTGATCATCTCACGGTCCGGGACCACGACGTCACTGTAGGGAACTGCATGAGCAAGGGCATCTATGTCTCGAATTGGGTTGGTAGTCCACAGCTTTTCTTGACGGAACAGGTGTGTCTTGAGGTCGACCGCGATGCGCAAAGCGGGGACTGTGTCAGAAAAATTTGCGAGCTTTCGCCGCGCACTCTTGATGTCCTTCCCGCTGAACGTGCCTTCGAACGACATGTTGTAAGCGTGGAGCAGTTCGTAGAGTGGCCGTTTGTGCTCGTGCAGTAGTTCTCGTACCTGTAGAAAAGTGCGCATTTCCCTCGCTGAGGGCTTTCCAAGACCCTCTGCTTCGAGTGCCTTGTACAGGTCGTTCTCCCAGTCAACTCGGCTGGACATCGACGCTGCTGCTGCTTCAGGGTTGTAGCCCTCTGCTCTGAGAGGAGCTATCTGATCGTCCCGAGGCCCTGCGAACAGCCGAAATTCAGCCCACTGGTTGATCTCGGTCAGAGTGCTCGGCGGGATCAGAGGCCCGGCCTCCGGGGCAGAAAACGTGAAGCCGCCTGCTTCACCTCGAAATGCCCAGTGAGCGCCGTGTCCGAGGACATCAATCGGTGAGGGTCGGAAAGTTGGGCGTCCCAACTGGACGTGCATGGCCGTGCGAAGTTGGTGCTCAATGAGAACTTGCGGTGCTCTCAGTGTCCGCATGTACGAGAGTGATGCCACTGTTCGCGCGAGTCTCATCCGTTGATTTGGGTCGGTTATCCCGGACAGGGTTTCGCTGTAGGTCGTAGAGGACAGCGGGAACGCGACTCCGGACTCCGCGGCATTACGGACCGCCTCCAGTGCCTGGGTTTGCTTGCTGTCGCCCTTCCCGTGGTCTGCTTTCGCCAGGGCGAACCACATCCATTGATCCAGGTAGACGGTCGGGCGGGATAGCTTCAGTGCCCGTGAAGCTTCTGCTGGTTCGGTCACCATCCGCCCCGGTCTCCACGATCAAGGGATTTCTCACGTAGAGACTGCATCACGATTTGCCGGTCCTTGTGTCTCGTCACTCGGCGCAGCGCTTGGATCGTGGAGCCCAGATCAGCTGTCGTCGTGCGCCAAATTTCTGCAGCGGCGGTCGCCTGCTTCGGTATTGAGCCTTGCATGCGGTCGGTCACTCGGATGGATGGGCCCGTACCTGCGTGCAGGTCGTTGAAGTGCAGTGCGTTGCGGACCGAGAGCAACGCGTCCTCCTCCACGTCGCCGGCGAACTGTCGACCCATCTCGATGACGAAGAAGCCGAGTTGTTTCGCCATCCAGAAGGTCGTGTAGTGCGCGCGACGGCACACCATGATCGGTAAAGTCAGCTGTTCAGGGTTGGGTTTCTGAAGCAGCACACCCTTGTCCAGTAGTTGGTAGAGCTCGGCTGAGCTGGGTATATCCAGGAGCGAATGTTCTTGACTTCGAAGATGGTGGTTACGGGTGCCTGAGGCAACCCACTCACGACTGGGATGACGAACCCTGCGCTATCGAGTGCTCCCCGCAGCGTGACGCCCAGCAGATTCTTCGTTTCGCCCGGCACCGGGCACGGCTGGCTGTAGCGCGCCTGATGCGATCAGCGCGGACCTCACAGCGACTTCGCCTGCTGGTCCGATCAGTCTGTGAGGGAAGCGTTGTGTTCCCTGGGCCCAACTGGTGTATCGGGAGTAGACAAGGCGCTTGCGGGCCGCAGCTCTGTCGATTCTCGTTGCCCGACGCCGGCGGTCCGCGAGCTGGATGGTGTCGATCCTGCGACCTCCACGGCTGGTGTTGCCGCGAGACCACTCGATGACGTCGGAGTTTCCGAGATTGCGCAGGGTGGTAGTGATGTGGTGCGGGTCGACGTTTCCGGTGTGTCCTTGCCAGAAGTGTTCGGCGATACGGCTTTCGATCTCGGGTGGAACGACGGCGAAGTGTTCGTTCAGCGCATCGATGATGCGCTCTCGGCCAAGGCGACGTAGTCGCTGACGGGAGTGGACATGAGGCCAGTCCGCCTCGAAATTACGTTTCAGGACATCGGAGCCGCCATATATAGAAGTGGTTGTGGGTCGGGCTGCTGGAGCTGGCAGTGATTCCGGTCGACGATACTGATTTGGTGGACAGTGCGTACATGAAGTTGAAGTGGGCTGAACGGCGGGCCGATGAGCTCAAGGGCGACATTGAAAGTTATCGGGCGTTGGACCCAATACGGTTTCGACAAGGACCGACCACTACGAATGTCTTCGATCCGTCGCTGCTGGTTGTACGGTTCTATGCTGCGGTCGATCCGCAGATGCCTGACTGGTGGGGCTTAGCCTTCGGGGATGTGCTGGCAAGCCTCCGGGCCGCGCTGGATCATGCACTTGTCGGGCACGTTCGGAGTCAAGTGCCAAATCTGCCGGAGTCGAAGGAACGTAGGCTTCAGTTTCCGGTTCTGACTGAGCCAGAGCTGTGGAAGGGGACATCCAAGAACCGCGGTCCCGAGCGATCGCTGGAAGGCCTATGTTCGCCCGAAGTGCTGGACGCTGTGAAGAATTGCCAGCCTTTCGGCTTTCTGCCCGACAGGGATCCCCAGCAGCATCCACTCTCGGTTCTCACCCGGCTTGTAAACGGCGACAAGCATCGGGAGGTCTCAGTCGTTGCATACGTTCCGCATGAGCTGACATTCGATGACTCCGCGCCCACTGTGGAGATCGTCAGCTATGCCCATGGCACCAGTGATCTGGTAGACGGGGCGCACGCTGGAACTGTGATCGTGAGGAAACCGGAGCCATCGGCTAGGTGGCAAGCGGTCTCGCTGAAACCTGTCCCGACCATCGGGTACGTAGAGACAACCCGGATTCCTGGGATTGTGGACGAGCCGGGTATCGGAGTCGGCACTGTTTTGGACTTCCTTGTGGAGGGAGTGCGAACGACGCTCGACGAGATGGCCGCTGCAGGAGCGTGAGCCGAAATAGGACAGCGTGTGCTTTGGGCCACCGTTGACCGGTTGTGAACCCTTGATGAACTGGAAAACCCGCCAACCAGTATCGGTTGGCGGGCAGCACAACTAGATGAGCGCGATGAGTGCTAGAAGCACGATGGCCGCAACTGTAATGTTGAGCTTGAATCCACGAAATTCAATTGACAATTTCATATTTTTTGTATCGGCGCGTCCCGCACGACTCGCCGAGCCTTTCGGATAATTACGAGACACGCAATCCCGTAGTGCGAGAGGATTTGTGTGACCGCTGTCAGCTATAAAAGCCCGACATATAAGTGTACCGTCTTTCAAGTCTGGGTGCTCGCGTGGTCTTGCTATTCTTCTTGGTCGAGCCTTCGAATTATGTTTGCCAACAGTATTACTGCATCGGCGCTGATTCCCGCGTCGCGTCTAATGGCCGTCGAAGAATGCTTAACACGATGCGCTAATGCCGCAGCCTTCTTGGTCAGTCCCCGGATATCCTCGTTGCTCGGCCCCGGCAGTGTGTCCTCGATGTAGCGTTCGATTCTCATGTTTGTCTTGTCGACGGGTGGCTCCTTCTCCCCATCGCGTAGGTGCACTTCTGCGCGATATATCGTCCGGGACAAAGCTTCCAGCACTCCGACACAATTAGTCCCCAGAGCGCGGTAGTCCTGCGGCGTGGATGCCGTTTGAAACCGTCTGCGCAGTTCTCGGACTTCCTCATCTACGTTCGGCCACCCTGTCGCCGAACGCGGTGATGCTGGATCGGCGAGAGCGTCGAAGGTACCGTCCTCCAATGCAATCAATGAGCTATGAATCGGGTCCATGAGCGCTGAGACCATCTCGCGCCTGGCCTGCCAGGACCCATACCCGTCGTTCTTGTTCCAATACGTCCGAAACGTAGTGAAATTCCTAAATGGTGGCGAGAATTCGATCCCCAGCCGCCCGCAGATTGCACGCATTGCGATGAGGGCCTCCGCGATTTGCTTGTCGTCTAGCTCTTCACCCCCTGCGGTGCCGTAGGCTGTCAGCTCACCATCAATAAGACCGGACAGGGCGATCGCCACTTCCAGGTCTGTCTTCCCCGGGACGGGACCTCGACGTAGTTCGCTCATCATGCACATGTCGAACTCACGTCTAGTCGACGAAGTTCCCCATGGGTCGCCGAACGAAGTGCCTGATGATGGAACCTCGGTGAAAAATTCGTCTGAGATCACCGGGGAATTGTCCCATTCATTACCTGCCCTCTGGCGAAGGACACAGGGCGGTATCGAGCGCTGGCCCAGATGGTGCTGTTGACCTCGTATCAGCGGCCACAGCGACATGTACAAGGCGCGGCGGATTCCTCAGCGACAGCCGCTTACTGATAACGACAATCATTGCCGATAATTTATATTCCGTCGTGTCAACGGGCACAGTCCAGATTGATCGTGCTGGTCCTCTACGTCAGTGAGCCGGACGGCTCCGCAACAAGTGACGCGGATTCTCGGCATGCGAACTGACGACGTATGCGTCCGATGAGCGCAGTGTTGTGCCCCCGGGGGAGTTCCCACTCCTCGCGCTCGAGACCGTGTCGGTGCTCCCGCGGGCCGTACTGCCACCCTGAACAAGGGTTTCATTCCAAAAATGCTGCATTCAAACTCGTTTCAGCCGCTACCTGACATAAGGTAGAGCTTCCCGGGAGTCGTCCTACTTTTTGTAAGGATATCTGGCCCTTGTGACTGATGTGTGGGGGCTATCGGCGGCCGGGTAGCGCGACGGTCGATGTCCCCGAGATTGAGCATGGCCTAGGAGATGAGCGCTTCAGGATGGACAAAGCCGAAGGCGACGAGTTCTTTGTGGAATGCTGGACCGATGGCACAGCGAGAGCAACAAGCTCGGTGCTTCGGTCATAGAGTTGGCGTGGCCCTAGGCCTGACCATCGTTGCCATGGTTGGGTTGTACTTTTGGGACTGGTTCTCCCTCGGCGGTCGGGGTGGGAGTACCTGGTGCCCGGATCATTACGGCATGCCCGCCACGATCGATACGGTGGATCCGGACGTTGTGCCCTTCGTCGGGGTGACGGACTGGTGGAGCTGGCGACCCGGACTGACGTGCACTTTCTCCTGGGCCGGTGAGTTCAGTGTGACCGTCCGCCCGGAGGAGTGGCGTGGCTATGCGGCTGCCGGGCTGGCGATAGCGATCCTTGTCCTGCTCGTTTTGTACGCGAAGGTTGATGCGGCGTCGCTCGCTCGCGTTGTGTCGTCTTGGCCGCGATGCATCGCCACTGTGGTTGTCATTGTCGTCGTCATGACGTTCACGACTGGAGCTCGAGGATGGGCGATTGCCAGCGCCGCATTGTTTGTTTTCGCCTGGTGGGGTACGGCGATCATCCTCATACGAAGGTCGAGCGTTCGGTCGTCATCCGTGAAAACCGAGGCAAGGGACAGCGAGGGGACCTGAGAGCAGAAACGCCACCATGTGTGGGGTTATCGGTGACCTGGTAGTGATGGTCGGTGACCTCCGAGATTGAGCATGGCCAAGGAGATGAGCGCTTCGGGATGGACAAAGCCGAAGGCTATGCGAGTGAGGAGTCGGATCTTGGTGTTCATGGATTCGACGAGTCCGTTGGACAGTCCGTGTTCGATGGCAGCGAGGATTTGTTCGCGGTGCCCGACGATGCGACGTTGCAGCGTGACGAACGATTCGATTCGGCTTCGTCGCGCCCACTGGATCCATCGTTCGAGTGCATCGGCGGCCTGGTCGACGGGGAGTTTGAAGACCGTTCGTAGGCCCTCTTTGAGCAGGTATGCGCGGTAGAGACGAGGATCGGTGGATGCGACCCAGCGTAGTTTCACGCGTTGGCGGTCGGTGAGGTTCTCTGGGTTCTTCCACAGCGCGTAACGGGAACGCAGCAACGCCCGGGCAGGCCCTGTGGAGACGGTGGAGCGTCGTCCATTGATCCAGCCGTGCGATCGAGTGTTCCCTCCACGGCGCGCGTTGGACCATGCCTGGCGGCGTACGGCATCGAGTGCCTCTGTGGCCCAACCGACTACGTGAAAGGGGTCGGCACAACGGATCGCGCCTGGACATCGATCGCGAACCACATCGGAGATCCATAGCGCCCCGTCAGCGGTGACATGAGTTATGCGGGCGCACCTTCCCGCACCGGATGACTCGAGTGCGTCGAAGAAAGCGCGAACGGTCGCGCGGTCTCGGCCGGGATGAGCCCAGACCAGGCGTCCGGTGTCGTGGTCGACGACGACGGTCAGGTACTTGTGGCCGCGCTTGTAGGAGATCTCGTCGATTCCGATTCGTGTCAGGCCGGCCATCGCGTCGATGCCGGCGGCGGTGTCGGCCCACACTCTAGCGATGATCGATCCGACTGTGCGCCAAGCGATCCGCATCAATTCGGTGATCGCCTTCTTGGAGCACTGGGTGGCCAGCCACGCGACTTGCCGATCGAAAGCGCGGGTGTGTCCGGCACTGTGTCGGGCCCATGGAACCTGGCGCACCGTCGGCCCGTGGATGGGGCAATCGACCCGCGGGGCGTCAGCTTCGAGGAAGACTTGCACAGTTCCCAAGTCCAGGCCACGCCACTGCCGTCAGCCCTGACCACGGTCGTACCAGGAAGCCCTCGATCCGCAGGCTCCACATCGACCGCGGTTCGCCCTTGCGGGTCTGACATGCGCCACGATCGCATGCGTGTGATCGTCGAACTCAACATCCTCGACGACGGTTCTCTCGACGCCCAACACAGTGCGCCATAAGCTAGCGTTCTGCACACCGTTCTCCGTTCTTCAGTTTTGACCTTCGACAAGCCAAAACATAGACGGGGAACGGTGTGTGGCCGTTCAGGCGCGATCAGCGACCCACCAATGTGTCACAAGAGCCGGATATCTTGACCGTGCGGTATTGCCGTTTTCGAGACGTCCCACCCTCGTCGACGAACGGATTAAGGCGACGCGTTGTCGCGGGCATCGTGGGTCTTGCTGTATGCCGAAATCTGTTGACAATCAACTTGGGTCGGATAAACGCGACTACCGTGGAAGTCAGCTATCGATCATGGTAGGCGCGGGGGTCACGCGCGCGATGGGGCAGCACCAGCCGATCGCGACACTGCTTGAGAAACCCGGACTCTATCCATCTTGAACTGGCTGTCATCGTCTGCAATCAATCAATGAGCCGGGCGGCCGTCATGGATCATGACAGGAGGTCGAAGTAGTGAGAACGGGCTTTCATGGCGTGTATGAGCAGTTCGTTTCCGCTGTCGAAACGCAGGACGACCAGTTCGAGTAGGCGGCCGTTTGGGTCGAAACCCAACAGGAATTGGCGGGCGGGGTTGTCGTCGTCCAAATCGGCGACATACACGTGGTGCTCTGCTGCGTAGATGCCGGCGTCTTCGCCGATTCCGTGTTTGAGTGCGGATTTGTGTGCTCTCACGCGACCTGGGTCCAGGCACGCACTGCTTCTCGTATTGCTTCGGATCGGGAGACATGCTCTTGCTCGGCGCGCACGTTCAACGCTTCGAGCAGGGCGGCGTCCATGCGCACGGGCACTACCGCTCCGGGCCCGGTTCCGAGGGTGGGTCGGCCTCGTTTACGTAACTTCTCGGTGGCGTAGCCTGCCTCGGCTTCGTCTACCCATTCTTCGATCATGCTGTCGGTGACGGGCAGACCGTTGATCGTTTCGTCAGTCATCTAATTAGTGTAATACGAAATTCGGCGGCGGAGGGCGCTGATACAGCCAACACCCCGTCTCGCTGTGCAAGCTGGTCAGACAGCCAGTGCATCTGCCCCCGGCATGCTGCCGGTTCGCCATCAAACGTCAAGGCGGCTTGACGGTGCGGTAACTACCGGGAGGGGTGCGACTGACAGCTGAGACTGGTGTGACAGTCACGGTCGTCACGACAGCTATATGCGTTGGCCCGCCGCAGTTGACAGACCGATCGTGATTTGTGAATGCGCTCAGCGGGTGCAGTTTTCGTAGGCATATCCGGCGCGCAGGATGGTCGCGTCGCCGAAGTGTCGGCCGACGAGCAACGTACGTCGCAGCCAAACTCGAAAGAATGGCGCCGAACTCATAGCAGACCCCGCCAGTACCACTTGTGGTACCCGTACGAGAAGCGGTACCATCACAGGACCTCGACAAATATTCCGCGCAACGCGGGAACCCATATCTGGCCCGCGCAAGGCGGGCCGCACACGTCCATCGGTGATCCACAAGCCGTGGACCAGAGGAGTCATTCATGCCTGCCATCACCCGAACCGAAGCCCGCAAGAGCCTATTCCCGCTTGTCGAACAGGTCGTAGAGGACCACACCTCTGTAGAGATTGTCTCCAACAGCGGCAACGCCATCCTCATGTCCAAAGCCGATTACGACGCAATGATCGAGACCGCGTACCTACTGCGCAGTCCCGCCAACGCAACCCACCTACTCAAAAGCATGGAACAGGCCCGCCGCGGGGAGGTGAAACCCAGAAAGCTGGTCACATGACCCAGGTCCGATTCACCGAAGAAGGCTGGAACAGCTACACGTCCTGGACCGCCGTTGACAAGAAGATGCTCACCCGCATAAACAAACTCATCGACGCCGCACTGCGAGACCCATACACCGGAATCGGCAACCCCGAGCCCCTCAAATATGCCCTCGCAGGCGCATGGTCACGACGAATCAACATCGAACACCGACTTGTGTACCTACCACCGGACGGCCACTCTCCCGATCTCGTCATCGTATCCTCGCGATATCACTACTGAGGAGACCGTCGGCGCCGAGCAGTCGCCGCCTGACGACAACCTCGGCGCGCCGCACCAGATGTCCGCGGTTGAGATCGTTGCTGGCGGACGGTGCCGGGTCGGCTTGCTGCGCCGCCGGTAGCTGTGGGTCCAGGCGCGCCAGTCGTCACCGCGCTCGACCTCCCGCAGCTGGGATCGGTCAACGTATACCGCGGTGCTCGGCGTAAGGCACCGGCTCCGGGTCGATCGCCCCGTGAAGCGGGTGTAGGACAGCACGAGCCGCCCTGTGCGTGTTGGTGGGTGGAGTTCGAGACTGGAGAGAAAGTCCGGTCGAAGCCAACGGGCGAGATCAACCGGTCCGGTGAACCGGTCGATCGTGACGGGCACGTGAACGCACCGTGCTCTCAGGACCGGGTCCGTACCCTCGGATGGCGGTGCCGAACCGGCATCGATACCCGAGATGCAAGGAGGCCTATCCATGGCTGGAATCGCTGACAAGCTCGACAAGGCATACGAAGACAAGCCGCTCACCGAACTCGTCGACGCACCCGTCGAAGCGCTGCAGTGAGTCAGCCCCGGCGACGCCGAGCACCGACCCAAACTCCAGCGGTCGGTGGCCACGCCGTGTGTCGAACTCGAGACGGTGACGAAGCGGTCCCGTAGCCGGTTGGCGTCAGGGTTTCTTGACGGTGCGGAAATGGACGATCATGCGGCGTCGGGGACCTTGTCAAGGAACCCGAGCACCGTCTGCAGTCGGCCGGCACCGTCGATGAGAACGACGTCGAACCCGGCGATCGGGGCCTCTTGACCAGCTGGGCCGAGTTCCCAGCGGAAGCGCGCCTGTTCGTGGTGCGCGTCGACCGGACCGGCCAGGCGGAACACAAATCCAGGAAACTGGCCTTGCACCGCACCAATCGTCGCGGCGATGGCTTCTCTACCATCGGCGAGCGCCATCGGGTCGACGTAGCGGGCGTCCTCGCTGAACACGGAGTCCACCGCGGCCCGACGGGCAACTGGGTCGGTCTCGTTCCAGGCGTCGATGTAGCGCTGAGTCAGGTCCTCGAACATGGTCATGGTCGTACCCCTTTTCAGGATTTGCGGAACGGTGGATCCGGCCGCGGTCTCACCAGGATTGCTAGCGCTGCTCGGCCCGTCCATGACCTGTCAGGTAGTGCAGCGGTGGGCTCGGCTCGGGAGAATTCATTACCTTGCAGGTCATCGCCATGGGGTATGTCTTAACCCTACCGTGGTCTTCGTGAACACCACTACCGAGCATGCCGGTGTAATGATCCGCCGGTGGCGCCGGTGCCGGCGTCTGTCCCAGCTGGAGCTGTCCGAGCTGGCAGGTACCTCGACGCGTCACTTGTCGTTCGTGGAGACCGGTCGGGCCACCCCGAGCCGGGAGATGGTGTTGCGGCTCGCTGGTGCGCTGGGTGTTTCATTGCGTGAGACCAACCAGATGCTGCTCGGTGCCGGTCTCGCGCCTGCCTATCCGGATGCCCGGGTCGATCACGCGGCGCGTGCCGCGCTGTTGGACCTGCTCGATGGAGTCCTTGCCGGACATCTGCCCAACCCGGCGCTGGTGTTGGACGCCGAGTTCGACGTGGTCGCCACCAACACGGCGGTGGACCGCCTTCTCGTCACACTGGTCGATCCCGACCTTCTGGACCCGCCGGTGAACGTGGTCCGGGTGACGCTGCATCCGCGGGGCTTGTCCCGTCACCTCGTCAACTTGGGTCCGTGGCGAGCGCACCTGCTGCGTCAGGTCCGCCAGCATGCGGCCACCGCACCGAGCGCGTCACTGGACGCGCTGCTCGCCGACGCTGAAGGGTTTCCGCATCCCGAGCACGCCGAGCCGAGGGGCGGCACGTTCGCTTTGCCGATGCAGCTGCGTGTCGAGGACACAACGCTGAGTCTGTTCAGCACCGTGGCCACCTTCGGTACCCCCCTGGACGTAGCGGCGAGTGAGCTCGCGATCGAGACATTCCTACCCGCCGATACCACCACTCGTGCCTGGTTGGCGGCCGCGGACACCTGAGCCGCTCCCACGCACTCGTCCGTACGCGCCTTCCCCGGCCCTACACATGGTGATTCAGTCCACACCACCACCAAAGCGAAGAATCGAGCACCATGCCGAACATGACCCGGCCGGCGAGCTATGCCCTCGCCTTGCTGCACGACATCCACCCTGGCCCGGCACTACATACATACCTAGGTGGCATCGACGCCACCCTGGCACCGCACGGCGGCAGCTTCCTCATCCACGGCGGTACACCCCGGGTCGTCGAAGGGTCGCTGACGTGCGACCTGATAGTCATCGGCTTTCCCCATGCCGATGGTGCCCACCACTGGTACCACTCCCCGGCCTACCAGCAGCTAGCTGAACTGCGGCGGACCTTCGCCCAAGGGGCGGTGGTGCTCTACCGCGGCGAAGACATTGACCACCGTGCCTTCGATATTCTTACCAGCAACCTTGACACATCAACCGCAGAAGACAGGGGAGTAGTCGATTAGTCGTGGATCCGACCTCGGCGTCGATATAATTACCGATCGCGGTTATTCGCCCTTCGACCGTGATCGCGAACGCCTCGAGCGCTGACTTCGACCTGATAGCCCACTGTGCTTACCTTTACCGGGTGGGGTCCAGTGCTCGCGTGGCCAGGTGCAGACATTTTGAGTGTGCTTGGTCGGTAGGTGCCCTCGTGCGTGCACTGCGCGCCTGCAGCGAGCGTTGACGGACTCGATCGCATTGGTCGAGCCGACCACCCTCCTGATCTCGACGGCCTAGTCCAGGAACGATACGAACTCGCTCCACGCGTCGTCCGACATATTGATGATCGCCGGGTATCGCTGTCCCCATTTTCTGGAGAGTTTTGTGAACCGTTCCGTCGCCGCAAACTCCGACTGGGCGGTGTAGACCGGCTTGAGATCATGCGACATCTCATCCCAGCACTTCCGGGAGGCGAACCGAAAGGTGTTGCGTATGAGATGAATAATGCAGTTCTGCATCACCGCCGGTTCCCACACGCTGTTGATCGCATCGGACAGAACTTTGAGCCCGTCGTGGGCCAACTCGAGTTGTGGAAGCCGTCGCCTCAGTCGCCATTGTCGAACCATGGAGCCCGCTGAGGCATTCACAAGTCGACGATAGAGCGTGTGTATTACTCAGCCATGACCGCTGAGGTAATCGCCTTATCGCACGATTTCGCGTGGACTGGCTCGCGAAACAACTCGAGGAGGGGATAGTCCGATGATCAGTTCCATCGCCCAGTACTGGATCGACAAATTGGTGGACGGTTCGCCTGTGGGAAAGGCGTTGAGTCTTTCGGTCGAGGGCGCCGCGATCGATAGGGTCACGCTCGCTATGCCTATATCCCACGACATCATGACCACGCCGGGCGTCATGCATGGAGGAATGTTGGCGACTCTCATCGACACTGCAGGAGCGGCCGCGTCGGCGTCGGGGGTTATCGAGGAGGACAAGGTCACGGGTGGGGCGACCACCCACCTCTCGGTCGCCTACTTCGTGCCGGCCCGAACGGATGTCGTCGCGATTGCCGCAGTAGTCCATCGAAGTAGGACGAGCACGATGACCGACGTTGCAGTGAGCGACAGCGACGGGAGGCTTGTTGCCCGAGGCCAGGTGACCAGTCGCATCTTTCACTAGTGGTCCGCGTTTGAAGTTGCTGGGCGGTTGGCTTTCTTGGGGATCTGCTCGGCTGTTTTCGCCTAGAGCGTCTGAATCTCCTCACCAAACCTAACTGTGACAAGCAATCTCAGACGGTGCGGAAACTGCGTTTGTCGCACAGCAGTCATGATGCGTCGGAGTTCGGCTGCGAGCTGGTGGGCGATCAGGAGTATCCGCCGGTGCGAATCGAGGCACCCAGGTCGCCGTATGGGGAGTTCCTCGCCGACAACCCAGCCGGCGATCGGGTACAGATTCGCCGGATCTCGGCGATCAATCGCGCCCACCTCGAGGCGGGCCACCCGCCGCCCGGGCGAACCACTGCCCTGCGCCTGGCCCTCGACTCCGCCCGAGCGCTGCGCCGACACCGCCGTGCTCGGCAGCTGGCCGCTGCCGCGGGGAGCCTGCCGACTGTGGGGTCGACCGAGGCGTTGTTCGGGCGCCGCGATGCGGTTCTGCTGATGCTTGTGGCCGCAGGGCTTTCCTATCGCGCGATCGCGGCCTTGGACCGTACCGACCTCACCGTCGACGCCGCCGGCAATGTGTCGATCGGCGGCACCCATCGGCTCCGGCTCATCGCCGAGCACCCTGCAGGGTTCCGGCCGGGCGAGGTGTGGGCCAGGTGGGACACGGTGTTGCAGTTCGCCGACCGTTATCCCTCGACTGCTCTGGTGCTGGATCATCTGCGCGGCAACACTTTTCCGGACATGTCCGGGTGGCCGCAGCGGGCGTGCCCGGTGGCGGTGCCGATCGATCGTTGGGGCCACATGCCGCTGCCCGCCGATGCAATGAGTCCGGTCGCCATCGCCGAAATCGTCGACGCACACCGGACCGGATTGCCGCCGCACCGCGGATCCGTTCCACGCAGACGCCGCGAACGCTCCGATGACACACATGATGCCGCACCGTCTGTGTCGGAACATGATTCGACCGATCTCGACACCGATTATTACGAGACCGGTATTCGGGCACGCCGCACCGCGCACACACTGTTGACCGAGGTCCCTGAGCTGTACAACGAGGTCGAGGACCGCATCGACGCACTCCTCGCCCGCATACTCGACCTGCTCGAACAACACACGAACGCCACCGATCAGCACGAGTGACGCCGAAAGCAATTGGCAGGGAACGGACTGACGTCACAGCCCGTCATCGGTGAACGACCGGACAACGAAACCATCGCGTCGCCGCCTCGGAACAGAGACCACCGGAGTCGGCAAGCGGAAAGTGCATCCTTCCAGCGGAACCATCGGTCCCGCTATCTTGGTGCAAAATCGGTCATCACTCCTTCTCTCCATAGTTCGCCTCTGTCTCAATGAGACCTCTGAGATGTTTTCGGGGGCTTACTTTTTGATCATGAGGTGACGGTTACTCCACATGGCTGGAACCGTCTCAATTGGGAGGACAGATGGAGATCTTTTACGTGACCCGGAAGCTGTTGCCGTTGTGGCCTCAGCCCGAAGGGCTCGACGCCCACGCCGTCTTGGAACATCGGACGCTGCAGGACGGCATGCCGTTGATCGTGGATGAGCAGATGAGGCCGGTGGAGCCGATCTGTGGTTGGTTCCGCGCTTTGGCTTATGAGAACAAGCAGCCGGAGACGATGAGGGCGTATGCCTACATCGTGCGTCGGCTAGCGGAGTTTCTCCATGGCCGGGGCACCGATGTCCTGGGCGCCACCGAAGCTGACCTTGTCGGCTACCGTTGGGCGCGAACAGAACTGGACACCCGGCCGATTGATGGGGCGACGTGGGACAAGGAAGCGGTGGTGATCAACGGCTTCTACACGTTCCTTTTGGCTCGGGGGTTGATCGAGCGTCGACCGTTTCGGCTGATCGGTCGGAGTCAGACCCGAAATTCATTGCACAGTGGCGTGCGCAGGGGCATGGAAATCCGGCACATGTCCGTCGAGCAGTATCTGTTCTTCCGGGACGTGGGCTTCGGCGGCCAGCTTCCGGACGGGAGTGTGGACGATTCGTTCCGCGGCTGGGCTCCCCACCGAGGACGAGCCGCCCTGGAGCTGGCGCTGCTGACCGGTATGCGGCTCCAAGAGTGGTCTACGCTGCTGCTGCCCGAACTCGGTGTGGGTAGCCGCCGAACAGGGGATCCAGTGACGTTCAGGTTGCAGAAGTGCGCGAAGTACGAGAGCCCGCGGGACGTCTACGTCCCGTCTGCTGCGCTGGACATGGTCGATCACTTCCTGCGGCTGGAAAGGCCGGAGATTGCTGAAGTTTCAGCGAAGGCTCTGGCGCGGCGTGGCACGGACTTGTTCGTGGTCTCGAAGGTCGACCACGAACAGGGCAGGCTGCACGGCGTTTTGGAGGGCCGCCGCCGGCAGTTTGTGATGTCGGCGATGAGCCCGGAACTGCGGCGGGTCACGTTCTGGGAGAACGAATTCGGTGTGGAGCCGCTGGCGGTGTTCATCGGCCACGGCGGCAAGATGCTCGGACCGTCGTCCTGGGATCGGATTCGCAAGGATGCCTGGCTGCGGATGCGCGCCCACGCTGATCATCCCAGCGCCCCGCTGTTGCCGGGCAAGGCGTGGAGATTCCACGACGCACGCCACACCTTCGCGGTGCAGTTGCTCAAGTATCTCCAACGTGTGCGGGTCCAGGGGGAGATCGAACGCGACAAGGCCCGGGGGATGATCACGCTCCCCGAGCATTACTCACTCAACCCCGTGCTGACTGTCCAGCGTCGACTCGGCCACCTACAGACCTCGAGCACTTACGAATACCTGCGATACACCGAAGATCCCATGAAATACGTCGACGCCGCGTTTCGCGAGTGGAGCGCCCATGACGGCGCCACCTACGCCGATATTGCGTTGCGGGCGCTCGACGCCGACCGGGCGGAGGTCGCCGGTGCCTAGACGTTCAGAGTATCGCGCGGCGGTCCAGATCACCCGGATTCCGAAGGCTCCGAACCGGATCGGGCCCCGGCAACTGACCTGTAAATCCAACCGCAAGGACGTGACGATCACCCTGGATCCCGCCGACTATCGCTGTTCAGTCTTGGTCGCTGAGCTTGCCGACGAATGGGTCAGCTACCTCTCGCTGACCCAGGGGGCCGCCGGGCTCGCCTACCACTATCGGAAGTCGATCATGGAGTTCGCGGTCTATGCTGACGAGCAGTGTGTGAGCCCTGCGGGTCTGTCGCTGGCCACTGATTATCCCGACGTTGCCTACCTCGCCAGCGAGTGGTGGCGCACGCTACCGGCCGGATACCGGGCCGGCTCGGTTATTCCGGCTATGAGAGCCCGCGCATTGCGGGGTCTGATGAAGTTCCGTGCTCAGCGCGAAGACGTGTTGGTCAGCGAGGGTGTCCTTCGGTTGATCTCGGCGCCGCATGGCGTTCGAGCGGGCAAGAGCACGGAGCTTGACGAGTTCTCTAGGAGTGAGAAGCGGGCGCTGATCAGGGCGGCCTGGGATGGGATCCGCCAGGTGGAGGATCGCCTGGCGAAGGGTCAGGCGATGATCGCATCCGCCGGGGGTCATCCCGACCAGCATGGGTGGCTGGACGCGGGTAATCTTCTGTGGGCTCTGGCCCGGGGCGAGTTGAGTGTTGCCGACGTCGTTGCGGGCCTACCACGTTTGTCTCTGTGGCCGGTCGAACTGTCCGAGTACGCATCGATGCGTACGCCGTTGCGGCCCATAGACTTTCGGCATCAGCTGGTGGCTGTGCTGGTCAGCTTGCTCTACCCCAGGGATGCGGATCTGTACGGCTTCCAAGTGCTGTTGATGGATGCGACGGGGCGAGCTCCAGAGGAAGTGTCGGGACTCGACGAAGCAGATGTGGAGTTCACCCCGTCGGGAGTGCGACTGACGATGACGAAGAACCGGGCTCACCTGGTTCGCCATCAGGTGTTCGGGAACAGTAATACCGAGAACGCGGCCGTGTCGGGCCGCGACGTGGCAGAGGTGGTGCAGCGCCTGCTCACTGTGACCGATCGGGCTCGGCAGGACTGCGGCCTGGAGTCGAAGCCGCTGTTCTTGCGGGCAGCAGCGCGCGATCAGGGCCGTGTCCTGGGTATCACGCGTCTAGGCGATACGGGGGCGAGAGAAACCTTCACCTGGTGGACCAGGTCCCACGGCCTGGACTTGTCTGTGCCCGTCGACCTGCGGCGTATCCGCAAGTCCGGCAAGGTCGAGAAGGTGATCGCCGCCCGTGGTGTCATCTCCGATATCGCCGACGACCACACCGTCGAGACGTTCAAGGGCCACTACGCGCACGGCACCACGGTGCACGTGATCTCCGGGCATGTGGTGAACCAAGCGCAACGCTCGTGGTTCGACGCGGCGGTCAACGGGCCGATCACCCTTGACGGGGCCGCGGTCGAGGAACTGGAGGATTCCGCTGTGCTCGATGCGCTCGGCATCACCGGTGAGCAGGCCGGGCAGATCATCGCCGGCGAGCTGGACATGGGCGTCACCAGCTGCCGCGACCCGTTCGACTCGCCCTACAGCAAGCGGGGCGACCTCTGCGCGGTCGCGCCGCTGCGCTGCCTGGAATGCCAGAACGCGTTCGTTCTGCCCTCCAATCTTCCCCAGTTGTTGTTGTTCTCCGATCACCTTGAGCAGCTCAAACTCCGGCTCTCTCCGCCGCACTTCCACGCGGTGTGGGGTCAGAGTCTGGCGAACCTGCGTGCAGTCCTCGCTGAGCGGACAGCTGTTGAGATCAACGCCGCTCGCTCCCAGATCCGCGACGAAACCTTAAGCCTGCAACTTCCGCTGGCCGCACGAACGGAGTTTGACCTGTGATCGTCCCTGCCCTTGTTCCTCGCGGCATCTTTTCAGATGACGAGCCGGTGTTGCAGTCGGTGCCGCTGATCCCCGGCGCCGAGGTCCCGATCTTCGGGAACATCGTCAACTGGACTTTGGTGGCCGTCCAGAAACCGGCGAATCTGCCTCCTTCGGCCTGGGACATCAGCTTCGCCAAGCTCGTCGACCCGGTGTGGAACCTGCGGGC
Organism: Rhodococcus sp. H29-C3; assembly: GCF_030063405.1. Lineage (NCBI taxonomy): Bacteria > Bacillati > Actinomycetota > Actinomycetes > Mycobacteriales > Nocardiaceae > Rhodococcus > Rhodococcus sp. H29-C3. The sequence goes on from NZ_JASITC010000014.1 coordinate 48,953, forward strand.
TCGTGAGTTGCATGGCCATGCTCAACCCGACGCATCCCGTGGTGAAGGCAGCGGTGCTGAACCTGAGAGTGCTGCCCGCTCAGGGCCGTTCGCTGCGGGCCATCGTCCAACGGCTGGGAATCCTGGCCAGCTGGGCATCTGAGCGAGAACTGAACTCGAACCTGGGCCTGTGGCACGAGGACGACTCTCGAGAGTTCATCGCCCACAAGCGCGAAGCGCTGAGCCCGTCGTCCCTGCACACATTCATCTCGACAATCAAACTGCTGCACCGGCTTGGGCCGTTGCTCAGCGGCGGCGGCCTACCCTCCGATCCCTGGCCGGGTGTGACATCGCGCAAGGCCGCCAATCTCGCCAAGACCAATCATGTGACGACGCCGAACATTCCACCGGGAACGTGGTTTCCGCTGGTCCGGGCGGCGTGGCAGTACATCGATGTGTTCGGTCCCGATATTCTGTCCGCGCGGCGCCGTTATGAACGACTCCAGAACGTTGCCGCCGGCACCCTCTCAGAACGGGAGTATCTGCTCGATGACTACCTGGCCGATCCTGCGAACCACATCCCGGTCCACACCGACCGAATGGTCGCCACCGCAGAGTCCATGGTGCCCGGTGACATCAACTGGCGGCTGCTGAGCCTCATGATCGGTATCCGGCGGGATGTGAGAGCTTTCCAGCACACTACAAGGAGCGCGGTTGTTCCCCGGATTCGTGCGAAAGCCGAGGCCGCGGTCGAGGCTGGCCGGGGCCTGCCGGGCGGGCTGTTAACTGAGTACGCGATGGTCACGCGCCCGGACGGGACCACAGGTCCCTGGCACCCTGGCCTGTGCTCACGCAGCGTGCTCGACGAATCATTCGCATTGCGCGCTGCTGCTTATGTATTCGTTGCGGCGCTCACCATGATGCGCGATTCGGAGGTCAGAGAGATCACCAGAGGTTCGGTGACCGAGTTCTACGGAGCACCGGCCGTCATCTCGACCAAACGCAAACACGACCCCGACCTGCCGGTCGCACACTGGTGGATCATCGAGCCGGTCGCGCAGGCTATAGCAATAGCCGAGGAACTCTCAGACCATCCCGACCTGATCTTCTCCGCTGACAAGGCCCACGCCAAGTCCGGCGGCGGCTTCAACAGCGGCGTGATCGTCCGGAAGTTCATCGAGCGAGTCAACGCCGGGACCGCCTCTCACGGGATCCACATCCCGGCGGCACGGGTGACCCCGCACATGTTCCGCAAGACCATGTCGATGCTGACCGAGACCGAGCCCGGGGGCGAGATCGCCTTGGGAATCCAGCTTAAGCACGTCGCGGCCCGGACCCTGGCCAACCGCACCACCCAGAGCTACGGTGCGTGCGATCCGCAGTGGGAGAAACTGCTGGGGACCGCCGTGGATCACGCCCGGTTCACAGGGCTCATCGACTTCTACGACGCGCATCACGCTGGTGAGAACATCGGATTCGGCCTCGGCGCCGACCAACTCAAGGACACGTTCGACGAGATCAAAACAACGATGAAAGAACTGGTGGCCACCGGGAGAGCCCGCCAGGGAGACAGGCGGGTAGAACAAGATCTGCTGCGCAAGGCCCGGATCTCGATCCGGTTCGGCAAGCTCAACCATTGCGCTGTGAACGAGACCAATCCGATTGGCGCCAAATGCCTCGAGGGCGAGGTGAAGATCCCAGAGGGACACCGAGGGCCGTTGATCGATCGATGCCAACCCGGACGCTGCGCCAACAGCATCATCGCCCCTACCCACATACCGATCTGGAACGCAGAGAAAGCCAGCTTGCTCGCTCTGCTGGAGGACCCGAAGCTACCTTCCTGCAGGAGGGCCGCGCTGGACCGCCAGGTCGCCGACGTCCAGACGGTGATCGACCGGACCGAAGGCGAGACCGACGCATGAGCGTGACCGAAGCCAGCGAGAAGGCGCTCCGGGACGCGATGGCGTGCTTGCTTGCGGGCAAACCCCGGCACACCGACGGGGCCTTCACCAAGGCGAACCTCTACAAAGAGGCAGGGGTTTCCCGGGCGACCATGAACCGTGCGACCGAGATCATGGCCGAGTGGGACGCACACGTGGCCGAGCACGGGCGCCGCACCATCGGTGAAGCACGCCGCGACACCGACCTCGACGAGGTTCGAAAGAAGCTCAAGGACAAGACAGCCCAGTGCGCCGACCTGCGCAACAAGCTGGACGCGGCCGCCACGGTCATCGCCGCACTGCACCATGACAATCAGGCGCTCCGCGAAAACTTGGACAGTCGTAACGGGCGGCTGGGGGATCTGAGCACCCACCGATCCGAACGTCACGGTTCACCGCCGGCCTGACCCAGACCGGAACACCACGACGACCGGTAACGCGGACGTATTCGAAATGTGCGCTATTTGACCAGTGACGCGGTCAGGAACGCAAGTAGGCCACCACAGCCATCACGCGACGGCTCAGACCGGAGGAGTTCGTTAGTCCGAGTTTCTCGAATACAGCGTTGATGTGCTTCTCGACTGAGCTCACCGAGACGTAAAGATCAGCAGCTATTCGCGCGTTGGTGAGACCCTGGGCCATCAGCTCGAGGACATCGCGCTCGCGCGGAGTGAGTCGTTCGAGGGGATTCAATCGGGTCGTGCGTGACAACAGCGCTCGCACCACCTCCGGATCGAAGGCTGTCCCGCCGTCAGCAACCCTGTTCAAGGCGTCCAAGAACTCGTCGACCTGTGCGACGCGGTCCTTCAGCATGTACCCGACCTTCCCGCCGGATCCGCTTATCAGCTCTGCCGCATAACGATTCTCGACGTACTGGGAGAGCACCAGTACCGCCACCTCCGGCCATCGACCACGAATGGTCAGCGCCGCTCGCAGTCCCTCGTCGCTGTGATCCGGAGGCATTCGGACGTCAGTGACGACGATGTCCGGACGGTCCTTATCGACGGCGTCGAGGAGAGCGTCCGCATCCGCCACCGACGCGATCACGTCGTGGCCTTCGTCAACGAGCAGGCGGACCAGACCCTCACGCAGCAACGTCGAGTCCTCCGCGACGATCACCCGCACGGAACGCTCGCTGTCACGACTGTCGGGCCGCCGACGGGGCTCTCCACCGTCAGAGTGCCGTCCACGGCCGCGACGCGGCGGGCCAGTCCGGACAAGCCCGGGCCGGATGGATCGGCCCCACCCGGCCCGTCGTCGGTGATCGTTGCAAGCGCTCGGTCAAACCTCTGGTGGGTGACTGTGACCTCCACCAGCCGGGGTAAGGCGTGCTTGGCCGCATTGGTCACCGCCTCCGAGATGACGAAGTAGACGACCGTTTCCATAGCGGGTCGTAACCTCTCTGTCAGTTCGTAGGTGAGGCGGATGGGGACACTCGCCCGTTGGGCCATGGTCTCGATCGCCGCATGCAGACCGGCTTGATCGAGTGCGACCGGGTACACCCGGTTGGCAACCTCGCGCAGCTCGCTGATGGCTCCCTGGGATGCGAGGTGGGCTTGAGTAAGGAGTTCGCTGCGCTTGTCAGGCTTTTCGGCGCGGCGGGCCCGGCCGATGAGCATTCCCACAGCGACCAGCTGCTGCTGTACTCCGTCGTGTAGATCGCGCTCGATGCGTCGGCGTTCGTCATCGATGGCATCGACCACGTGGTCGCGGCTGCTCGTGAGTTCGGCCACCCGTTGCTGCAGCAACCGTTCGGACTTCCTCCCGAGTGTTTGGACGACGAACCAGCGGTCCAGCGATCCAACCCCTGCCACGCCGACGACCGCGACGAAGATCAAGAGGATTCCGGGCAGCGTCGCTACTGCGATAAGTCCACCGTCGACCCGGCCCGAGTTTTCGATCAGGCCCCAGTCGCCGTTCAAGATCCACGCCGAGACCATCGAGCCGGCCACGACGAGGCAGAGAATTAGTAGTAGCGCCACGCCGAAGCCGAGCAGACCGATCGTCCACCGCACGCCGAGGTACCAGCGACACCGGCGAGGGGCCAGCGCGTCCGTGGAGAAGGTGCCGTGGAAGCGGGTTATCCGCCGGAGTTCGAGCCCTGTCAGCGCCAGTGTGCCTTCATCGACTGCGGTCCGTACTGGCCCTCCCCACCGATCGAGAATGTGCGCTAGCGCGAGGGCCAGTAACGCCACCACGGTGTACAGCATGGCCGAGATCGCCGTGACGCTACCAAGCAGAACCCCGGCAAGCGCCTTCAGCCATCGCCGAAGGAGAGAGATGATCGACGTTCGAGCCGCCAGGTCGGGTGGTGGGGACACGGCATGGTTTACCAGCACTTGAGCAGCGTAGCCGAGCATGTGGCCGCCGATATTGCGGTAAACCGCAGGGTTTGACGGTGTAGTTCCTTTCAATTGTCGATGGCTTTCCTCGATGTTCCCCATTCGAAAAATTTCTAACGTTTTCAGTGACCTACTTGACGAGCGACGTCACCGACGAACAGGGGAATTGATATGTCCGACTTGTTGATCGCTGCAGCTGCTGAGGCCGAGCCACTCGATGGGTTGGCCGGATGGGCAGTCGGGATCATGGAAGCGCTCGGCGGCCCCGGTGCCGCCGTCGTTGTCGGTGCAGACAACCTGTTCCCCCCGATCCCGAGCGAACTCGTCCTGCCTCTCGCTGGGTTCTCGGCCAGTCAGGGCGTGTTCTCCTTCGGTGCCGCGCTTTTCTGGACGACGCTCGGCTCGGTCCTGGGCGCGATCATCGTCTACGCGGTGGGCGCACTCATCGGGCGGGAGCGCACACGGGTACTGGTGGTACGGATCCCGCTGATCAAAGCCGGTGACTTCGACCGGACTGAGGCGTGGTTCGCAAAGCACGGCTCGAAGGCAGTTTTCCTCGGACGTATGGTTCCGCTGTTTCGTAGCTTCATATCCTTGCCTGCCGGAATCGAGCGAATGGGAATGCTGAAGTTTCTCGTACTCACAACAATAGGTAGTTTGATCTGGAACACCGTATTTGTCACTGCGGGATATCAGCTAGGTGAGAACTGGCACCTCGTAGAGGGCTATGCCGGAATCCTTCAGAAGATCGTCATCGCTTCGGTCGCAATTGCTTTCGTCGTATTCGTAGCCATGCGATTGCGGGCTCGCCGCCAGGCGGATCACGCCGGGCACCGAGCGCTATGACAACGCCGGAGTGGTCCACCCGGCCGGTGCCGGCACAAATACCTGCGGTTCGCGTGCGCGCCGCGCGCCGCCGGTACGACCTGGGCGACGAGACCGTCAACGCACTGAACGACCTCAGTGTCGACTTTCATCGCAGAACTTTCACCGCGGTGATGGGGCCATCGGGATCGGGGAAATCGACGTTGTTGCAGTGCGCTGCGGGGCTCGACAAATTGGACGGCGGGGAGACCTTCATTGGCGACGTGGAGGTGGGATCCCTCAGTGAGCAGGCACGGACCCTCCTGCGCCGATCCAAGGTGGGTTTTGTTTTTCAGTCCTACAACCTCATCGACTCGCTGACGGCAATCCAGAATCTCGAGCTGCCTCTGCGGCTTGCCGGTCGCAAGCCTGAGCGTTCCCGTATCACCGCAGGACTGACGAGGGTCGGTCTCGGTGATCGGATGCATCATCGGCCGTCTCAGCTGTCCGGTGGCCAGCAGCAGCGGGTAGCCGTCGCTCGTGCCCTCGTGTCCGAGCCTGAAGTGGTGTTCGCGGACGAGCCCACGGGTGCATTGGACTCTGCTGGCTCGCGGTCAGTCCTGGAGTTGCTGCGCAGCGTCGTAGATCACGAGGGTCAGACCGTGGTGATGGTGACCCACGACCCGACCGCGGCTTCGTTCGCCGATCGAGTGCTGTTTCTCCGTGACGGGAAAGTGGTAGACGATCTACAGCACCGCCGGGGCGTCCCAGGTGACAACCGGACCGCCGCTCAGATCGCTGCTCGGATGACTGAGGTCGCATCATGATCACCTGGGCATTGGCGTCTTTCCGGTGCCGGATCACGGCCGCGCTGGGGGTCCTACTAGCGGTGTTTATCGGCGTGCTGATCACGACTGCCACTGCACAAGTCATGGCTGCCGCAGGACCGCAGCCACCGGAACGGCTTCAGGGGGCATCGTTGGTAGTCGCCGGCGAACGAGCAACGAACGTTCTGGGACAAGCGGGTGACCGCAGCACGTGGGGCGGAGACCAGCTCGCCCAGCTGACGCAGCGAATCCTCTCGGTACCGGGCATCTCCGATGTCGTGGCGGACCGCAGCTTCCTCGCGCAGATCGTCACGCCGGCCGGAGCGCTGCCGAGCGAGGACCCACAGGTCGCGGGCCACGGATGGTCGAGCACATCGCTGGCTCCTTACCGATTGACCTCCGGTGCGGAACCGAAGCAGGCATCGGAGGTCGTGCTCGGGAGGGAATTCGGTTCCTCCGTGGGCAACACGGTCACCCTTCGGACTGCACAACGCGATGTCGAGGTGACAGTCGCCGGCACCACCGACGGCCCTGGCCTCTACTTCGACGACGCTACCGCCGCGCAGTTGGCCCCCGCAGCCAGCCTCCTCGGCATCGAGGTCACCGATCAGTCGGGCGAAGCCTCGGTGCAGGCTATGGCGGCGCAGTTCGGTGGCGAGGTGGTGACCGATCGCAGTGCCCTGCAGGATGACTCGATCGCGAAAAGCCGCTACTTGAGCAGTCAGTTCCTGACGGCGCTGGCCCTCGCGTCGGTGGTCGTGAGCCTCTTCGTCGTCTCAGTAACCTCGAAATTTGCGGTCGACGAGCGCACGCAAGAATTCGGTCTCCTTCGCGCAACCGGAGCGCTGCCGAAGCAGCTGCGCCGGGTGGTGCTGCTGGAGGCCGCGCTGCTGGGGACGGTGGGATCGGTTGCGGGAGCGGTGGCCGGAGTGTTGGCGACGGTGCCGCTGGCTGCAATGTTGCGATCGTGGGGGATCCTGCCCGCCCAGCTCGTCCTGACAATCGACTGGGTCGGTGCCATGGCAACTGTCCTGGGAGGTATTGCCATCGCCGTGATCGGGGCCGCTATCTCGGCGGTGAGCGCTTCGCGGGTGAGCCCGCTGGCAGCAATGCGACCTGAGTCGACCCGTCCGCGCAAGGCCAGCGGGCGGCTACGAACGATTAGCGGAACTGCATTGGCCGCGCTCGTCGTGATCGAGGTGGTCGCTGGTCGCGTGGTGCCGGGTCTGGACTCGGTGTTGATGGCGATCGTCATCGCCCTCACTGCTGCTATCGCTGCCGCATGTCTCGCACCGGTACTGGTGCCTCGACTGGCACGGATCCTGCTGTGGCTGCCCTGGCGGATCCGGCCGTCCGCCCCGCTCATGGTCGGCAGCGCTGAGGTCACCACAAACCCGCGCCGGTCTGCCTCGATCGCTGCGCCGGCGATCATCGCGGCTGCTCTCGCCATCCTGACCAGTGGATTCATTCCCACGATGCGAATCGCCTACCCCACAGAGGCCGCAAGTCAGATCGAAGGCCAGTCAGTGGTGGTGTCCGATGGCGATTACCTCACGGCTGACCAAGTATCCCAAGCGTACGAGAAGTACGACGTCATCGAGGTCGGGATATCCAGTCGGGCTCGGCTCGTCGTTCCCGGATCCACCGTCGCGCTCCCCGTCACGGCACTCCCGAGCGCGGCCGAGCCCTCCGGCTTCGAGGTGCCCCGATACTTGGCTGACGAAAATGGTTGGCAAACAGACGATCCCGTCACCCTGGTGATGGCGGATGGGGCAACCCTCAACCCGACGATCACGACGATTGTGGACGAACCACGGGGTGAACATCCCGGTGTGGCTTTGTCCGAGGGCATCATTCGCGCACACGACCCCTCGGCCGTGGCGGACGAGGTGTTCGTGCGCTCGTCATCCGTCCAAACCTCCATCGAGCCCCCCGCAGGCACCCGCGTCACGGATGCGATCACCTGGTCCGGGGCCCGCTACGACAAGGACCTGACTCTGCTCAATCGCTACGTCATGACCTTCATCGCAGTCGCTGTCGGCTACGCCGTACTCGCAGCCACCATCACCATCGCGATGTCCATGCGGCATCGGCAGACCCAGGTGCGCACACTGGCGCGCTCCGGTGCCACCAAACGGCAGATCAGTGGGGTGGTCGTCATCGAGGCTGTTGTCGCCGGCGCGTGCGGCGTGCTACTCGGTGCGCTCTGTACGCTCGTGCCGCTACACGAGATGGCGGCCGGACTATCGAACACCACAGGAAGCCCAGTAGGTGTTCACCTCGACTGGGCACAGGCCTTGCTGGTGCCGTTGGGAATCGCGTGTATGATGGGCGCGACTGCATCGGTGGTGAGTTTTCGTAGCGGGCCGGCGAGCATTCAGTGACCCCTGGCCGCACTAGCGATCCTGTTCGGATTCTGCCTCAGCTGGCTCACGGTCTTCCTTGGCGTACTCGTCAAAGACGAGAACACCGTCATGGCTTCTACCTTCATCGCTTTCCTCCCTACTCCTACTCGGAAGCAGCCTCGCCGCCCCCGTTGGCACCCTGCCCGGCTGGCTCCAAGCATGGGCCGACATCAATCCGGTCACCCACGCCATGGATGGTGCACGCGCCCTTCTCACCGGCACCCCCGCCGACGACTCGATCACTCAGACCCTCATCTGGTCGGCGGTCATCTTCACCGTCTTTTGTCCCCTCGCCGTCCGCGCCTATGCCCGAAAACGCTAAAGTTCTAACGGCACAGCGAAACGGGGTACCGGGTAATGCGGCGCCAGCAAACGCATTACGGCGTTCAGGTTGCTAAACACATGCGTCGCGGTCGCAGCGATTTCAGTGGAGGAAGCCCCACGGCATACGGCCGGGCCGCCAGAACGCCGACGAGGTTGTCAGTTTTAGAAGACGACTGCACTACGGTCACGGTATCCGCGCACACGACTGCTGACATAGTTCTTTCAGAAGTGGGCTGCACGAACCGAAGTCCCGACTTCGAAGTCAGCGAGTGAGTGCTGAGATGTGTCGGTAAAGAGTGGCCCTGCCTCTTTTCAGTGCCCAGATGTGGGGGGCGTTGACCTTGGAGGCATCAGTGATTGCCCGGTTCGCGAAACACGCCGGGAGGCAGAGGTCGGTCCTCATTGACTGATGCCTCAAGCACCCAACACGCTACTTCTTCTACCAACCCTGCGTCTCGACTAGCATCACATGAGGCCCGCAGATCCTGGCATGTCTCATGAGACATGCGGATTCTGGAGAACACAGCGAAGGCCGGCACCGCCGTGCCATCGACAAAGCCCACCGCGCCACCGGACAAGCCATCCAAGCAACCAATGCCGCGAAAGACGCACGCATCCGCGCCGACGCCGCAGCCGCTGTCACCACCCGCGCCCGCTACAGCCCCGTAACCGTCGCGAACCGTATCGACACGCTCAGCGCCGAGCAGCGAAAAGATCAGCGACTCCTCGACGGTCATGAGCGAACACTGTTCATACAGAACGGAATCCGGAACACCGAGAAAACCACCCCGGCACAAGGAGCGCACCGCGAGAAGATCACGCAACGGATGACCGAACGCGCCGACCAGGTCGCCTACTGGGAGAAGACCCGCACCGAGCAGATCGCCGACGGCACCGCCGTCGACTACGGACCCGACACCATCACCAAAGGCGACGCGGTCGCCTGGCGCGGCACCTGGTACCCAGTCAAGCACGTGAACAAAAAAACCGTCACGATCCCCTCCATCGTCGGCGGAAGCTGGACCGACACCATGCCCTACACCGAGATCACCGGACACAAAAAAGCTGCCGACCTCGTCGGCACCAACAACACCGAGCAGGCAGCGGTGGGGGAGTAGCAGCGGGCGGTGCCGCTCCGGACGCGGGGCGGCACCGCCAGGCCACCTGCGGCGTCCGCCGAGCGGAATTATCGCTTGGCCGACACAGCGTTTCGGTGTGGCTGGACCAGCAGGTCGAGCACGTTGCCGTCCTGGTCGACCGCCCGCCACAGATAATGTTGGCGGCCATTGATTCGGATGTACACCTCGTCGAGGTGCCACTTGTCGCCGGGCCGGGACCGCCGTCGACGCAACTGGTTGGCGTAGGCCTGCCCGAACTTGGCGCACCACCGCCGGATCGTCTCGTAACTGACCACGACACCGCGTTCGAGCATGAGTTCCTCGACGTCGCGGAAGCTGAGCGGGAACCGGAAGTACAACCACACGCAGTGGTTGATAATCTCGACCGGGTAGCGGTGGCCTTTGTACGACGGCATCGAGGTGCTCACCTCGCCGATTCTCCCAGTTTGCCGCGTTCAACAACGTGACAGTGCCCGCGCCACACCCGTGCGACGGTGCCGTATCCGATGCCGAGGTGATCGGCGAGCAAACGCGAGCTCCAGTGCGTAACACCGTACTTCTTCGGAGGGGGTGTCAACGTCACCGAAATCAGCTTGTCACGGTCGAGGGTGCGGGGCCTACCGGAGCGGTCTTCGTCGAACAGCCCGTCCACGCCGGATTCTTCGTATCGGGCACGCCAGTTGATCACCGTCTGCCGTGAGATCGAGAACCGGCGTGCGATTTCCGCATGCGCGACACCATCGGCGGCGAGCAGAACGATCCGCGCTCGCTGCACCAACCCCGCTTTCGCCGTCGTCGACCGGACCCACTTCTCGAGCTGGTCACGGTCGGTGTCGGGGATCAACAACGGAGCTGCGCGCATAGCCAATTCAATCAAACAAAACCGCCCATCTACTTCAGGCGCGCGGCACTAGGGGTTCAACGACACCGCATTCGACAAAATTAGCGCAAAAGCACTCTGACGCAAAATCTCTCGCGGTAATGGTGGGCCGTACCGTGTGCCGATTCGAATGCTGATCAGTATGCGACGGTGCACCGACATTCCTGGCCCCTCGCCGCTCTGCCCAACAGCAGTCAGAAAACCCTGAGGTCGCGGTACTGCCATAGTTCGAGGTGCGGGATGACAACCGATGCAACGGTCCCGAACAATCATCCTGTCGCACGTGATCTTGGCCGGAACGGTGCGATAAGCGACTCTGATCGCACGAACACGATCAGTCTCTTCGGGCGCGCATGCGCCGGGTGGTACCCGAGCCTGGAGTGTGCCAAAGAAACGTTCAGTACCCGCTGTGCTGGATCTTTTGCGAACAATCCGCTCGTGGATCAGCGCGAGCTGAAGGCACAACCTCTCTTTCGACCTTCTAACGAATCAGGGAATATGACGTTCAAGCGGATAGCAGTAGTCAACCGAGGCGAGGCGGCAGTACGCCTGATCAGGGCCGTCAACGAACTCAACGCCGAGTACGGCTACGGCATCCGGACGGTCGCACTCCACACCGAAGCCGAGCGACGAGCCATGTTCGTGCGGCAGGCCGACGAAGCCGTCACCCTGCGTAAGCCCGAGGTCGGATCCGCCTACCTCGACCACGCAGAACTCGAACGCGCTCTCCTCGAGTCCCGCGCTGACGCCGTGTGGGTCGGCTGGGGCTTCGTCGCCGAGGACCCCGCATTCGCCGATGTCGTCGCGAAGCTGGGCATTACCTTCATCGGCCCGTCGGCAAGCGCAATGCGCCTGCTCGGCGACAAGGTCGAAGCGAAACTGCTCGCCGAAAAGGTTGGCGTTCCAGTCGCACCCTGGAGCGGAGGGCCCGTCGAAACGCGCGCCGACGCACGTCGCCACGCGCAGGCCATCGGCTACCCACTCATCATCAAGGCTCGCAGCGGTGGCGGCGGCCGCGGGATCCGCAAGGTATTCCACGAAGACGAGCTCGAACTCGCACTCGAACGAACTCAGGGTGAAGCCGAACGCTCCTTCGGCGATCCGGTCGTGTTCATCGAACGGCTCGTCACCGATGCCCGTCACGTCGAAGTTCAGGTCATCGCCGACAACCACGGCAATGTCTGGGCGCCGGGGGTACGCGACTGCTCGATTCAACGCCGCAACCAGAAGGTCATCGAGGAATCCAGCTCGCCCCTTCTGACCCAGGAGCAGGCCGACCACCTACGCGCAGTGTCCGCCGAGCTCGTACTCGCAGCCGGCTACACCGGAGCGGGAACCGTCGAATACCTGTATCAGCCCGAGCAGAAAATCTTCACCTTCCTCGAGGTCAACACTCGCCTTCAGGTCGAACACCCCATCACGGAGTTCACCACTGGCATCGACCTGGTGAAACTGCAGATTCTCGTCGCCGACGGAGATCGTCTGGACGGCGACTGCCCTGCCGAATTCGGTCACGCCGTCGAAGCCCGACTGAACGCCGAGGACGCCGACAACGGCTTCGCGCCCGCCCCCGGAACAGTCGCACTGCTCAAATTTCCCCTCGGAACCGGCATTCGCGTCGACACCGGCATCGCACAGGGCGATGTCATCCCACCCGATTACGACTCGATGGTCGCCAAGGTCATCGCCTGGGGCCGCGACCGCAGCGAAGCTTTGGCCCGGTTGCGCAACGCGTTGCGCGAGACCACCGTCGTCATCGACGGCGGCACCACCACAAAGTCGTTCCTGCTCAGCTTGCTCGACCAAGAGGAAGTCATCTCGGCCTCGGCCGATACCGGCTGGCTCGACCGCACCGATGCGGGCACCGCGACCGGGCCGACGGCGTTTGCCGACATCGCGATCATCGCGGCCGCTATCGACGCCTACGACGCCGAGGAGGCCCGTGAGCGTGCCGGGTTCCTCGCCTCGGCGCGCGGTGGACGTCCGCGGGCGAGCCACACCATCGGCCGTACCGTCGAATTGAGCTACCAGGGCCAGGCCTACAAGGTCGGGGTCGGTCAGATCGGACCCCACCGCTACCAGGTCGACGGAGACAGCGGAGACCTGCAGGTCGATGTCGAACGGCTGGGGCAGTACGAAAGCCGCCTCGTCCTCGGCGGCCGCCGCTACCAGGTCGTCACCGTCGCTGGGGCCGCCCACTTCCTCGTCGAGGTCGACGGAATCAGTCACCAGATCAGCCAGGACGAAGCCGGCCTGGTCCGCGCCCCGGCACCCGCCGTCGTCGTCGCCGTCCCCGTTGCTGTCGGCGACGAGGTCGAAGCCGGGCAGACACTCGTCGTACTGGAATCGATGAAGATGGAAACCACGGTGCGCTCGCCGTACGCGGGCAGGGTCCGTGAGGTCCTCGCATCGGTCAACGGCCAGGTGGACTCGGGAGCGGCACTGCTGCGTGTCGATCAGGCAAGCGAGCAGAAAGCCTTGACGCAGACCGCTCGCGTCACCTTCCGCACCGCCCCGGGCCCGGAAGGTGAGTCGGCCAGCTGCCAGGCACTCTCGCGTCTGAGCGAAATGTCCGCTCTCATCACCGGATTCGATGTCAGCGCAACGCGTGCGCGGGCATTGCTCTCCGGCTACGAGAGACTGCGCAGCGCCGTTCCACGTGATGATCGCGACGTCCTCGCCGCAGAGTTGGCACTGCTCAACACTTTCGCCGATATCTGCGAACTCTCACGCAACCGTCCGACCATGGACGAAGAGCACACCGACGAGCGCGTCCACTCCCCTCGTGAGCATTTCCATTCGTTCCTGCACTCGCTCGACGTCGACATCCAGGGACTTCCGGACTCGTTCCGCGGCAAACTTTCTCGCGCCCTTGCGCACTACGACGCCGATGACCTCGAACGTGGATCCGAGTTGGAGGAGGCCGTATACCGCGTCTTCCTCGCGCTACAGCGTATCGAGAATCAAGTTCCGGTCATCGCGTCCCTGCTCGATCAGTGGCTCACCGGCGAGGCATCACAGCCCGAATCGGCATCCGCTGTCGGTGAGGTGCTCGAGCGTCTGATCGTGGCCACCCAGGCGCGCTACCCGGTCATCGGCGACGTCGCGCGCAACCTGCGCTTCCGGTTGTTCGACGCACCTCAGATCGCTCGCGCCCGCGACCAGGTCTACGACGGGGTGCGCGGCAGTCTGCAGTACCTCGCCGAGAACCCGGACGCCACCGACTACTCGGCACGGATCGACGCGCTTGTCTCCACCCCCGAGCCGCTGATCGATCTGCTTGCCTCTCGCATCTCCGAACCCGGCGCACTGCTCGAAGTGATCACCCGGCAGTACTACGAAATCCGTACCCTCGAGGACGTCAAAGCGTTCGACCGCGAAGGCAAGCACTTCGTGACCGGCAACTTCGACCTCGCCGGTGAGCGTCTGCAGTTGGTTTCCACAGCAACCACATTCGCCGAGCTTTCCGCTGCACTCGATGCGATCGACGATATCGCCGGTCCGGCTCCCGAGCACCTCGCGGTCGATCTCTACCTTGCCTGGCCCGATGCCCCGGCCGACGGCGACGAGATCTCGTCGACCATTCACGCGGTCCTGTCGGAACACCCACGCACCCGCGGTTGGCGTCGCGTGACCATAACCGTCTGCGGGACCGAAGTTCGAAAAGTGACGTTCCGCCGTACCGCCACCGAAGGCAACAGCACCGCCGAGGGACATGGGCCGCTGGTCGAGGATCTGATCATCCGCGACATGCACCCACTCACAGGTCAACGTCTCGATCTGTGGCGACTGAAGAACTTCAACGGCAAGCGGCTACCCGCAACCGCCGGAACCTACCTGTTTCACCTCGAGGCCAAGGAGAACCCCTCCGACGAGCGCCTCATGGCACTCGCCGAGATCCGCGGCGTCACAACGCAGCTCGACGACAACGGCAACGTCGTCGCGGTCCCCGAGATCGAACGTACCGTCGCTGCCTGCCTCGACGGCATCCGCCGCACCCAGGCCCAGCGCGGAAAGAAGCGCCTCGACGCCAACCGCGTCACGCTCTACGTGTGGCCGGTGCTGGACGTACCGGAGGACCGCCTCGCGGCCATCGCGCGGCACATCGCACCATCGACCATCGGTGCCGGCCTCGAAGAGATCACGATGATCGCCAGGGTCAAGGACGGCGTCGGGTCTGCTCCTCGCGACGTTGCGATTCGTTTCTCGTACCGATCCGGCACCGGCGTCGTTGCCAAGGTCACGGGCAGACCGACCGAACCGATGCGTCCGATCGACGAGTACACCCAGAAGGTCCAGCGTTCGCAAGCCCGCGGAACCATGTACCCCTACGAGCTGATCCCGATGCTCACCGGCACTCGTGGATCGTTCACCGAGTACGACTTCGACGACTCCGGCGTGCTCGCCCCCGTCGAGCGTCCGTACGGGCGCAACACCGCCGGAATCATCGCAGGCCTGGTGACGACGCCGACCGAGCGGTACCCGGAGGGAGTCACCCGCGTCGCACTCTTCGGTGACCCCACCAAGGCACTCGGCACCGTCGCCGAAGCCGAATGCTCCCGCATCGTCGCGGCAATCGATCTGGCCGAAAAGCTCAGCGCGCCCGTCGAATGGTTCGCGCTGTCCTCCGGTGCGACCATCTCGATGAGTACCGGCACCGAGAACATGGACTGGGTCTCACGCGGACTACGCCGCATCATCACCTTCACCCAGGGCGGCGGCGAGATCAACATCATCGTCGCAGGCATCAACGTCGGCGCACAGCCGTACTGGAACGCCGAAGCCACGATGCTGGCGCACACGAAGGGCATCCTCGTGATGACCCCCGACAGCGCAATGGTGTTGACCGGCAAACAGTCACTCGACTACTCCGGTGGCGTCTCCGCCGAGGACAACTTCGGTATCGGCGGCTACGACCGCGTCATGGGACCGAACGGTCAGGCCCAGTACTGGGCGCCGAACCTGCGCGCCGCAGTCGACGTGCTGTTCGGTCACTACGACCACGCCTACACCGCACCCGGTGAGCGGTTCCCGCGTCGCGCGGACACCGTCGACCCGACCGACCGCGACGTGCGTAGCTACCCGCACGTGCACCCGTCCAGCGACTTCACCACCGTCGGCGACATCTTCTCCAAGGTCACCAACCCGGATCGCAAGAAGCCGTTCGACATTCGCACCGTGATGCGCGCCGTGGTGGACCAGGATCACTCGGTGCTCGAGCGTTGGGCCGACATGGCCGACGCCGATACCTCGGTGGTGTTCGACGCGCACCTCGCCGGGATCCCGGTTTCCGTCATCGGCATCGAGTCGCGCGCCATCCCGCGTAAGGGCTGGTTCCCCTCGGATGGACCCGACCAGTGGACGTCGGGAACGTTGTTCCCGAGCTCGTCGAAAAAGACAGCCCGAGCCATCAACGCGGCCAGCGGCTCTCGCCCGATCGTCGTACTCGCCAACCTCTCCGGATTCGACGGTTCACCGGAGTCGCTGCGCAACATCCAGCTCGAGTACGGCGCCGAGATCGGCCGTGCGATCGTCAACTTCGACGGCCCGGTGGTGTTCTGTGTCGTCTCCCGCTACCACGGAGGCGCATTCGTCGTGTTCTCCGGTGCGCTCAACGACAACATGGAGGTGCTCGCGGTCGAGGGATCGTTCGCCTCGGTGCTCGGCGGCGCACCCGCTGCTGCCGTCGTGTTCACCCGCGACGTCAACGCCCGCACCGCTGCGGATCCGATCGTCAAGGATCTCGAAGCCAAGCTGACCGCAGCCGAGACCGACGCGGACCGCGCACACCTGCGCGTCGAGCTGGCATCGGCGAAGGCCGACGTGCGCAACGCGAAGCTGGGCGAGGTGGCCCAAGAGTTCGAGGCCATCCACAACATCCAGCGCGCCCAGCACGTCGGATCGGTGCACCACATCGTGCCGGCAGCCGAACTGCGACCGCAGCTCATCGCCGCCGTCGAACGTGGAATGGCTCGTAGTTCACGTGTAACCGAGGAAGCGAATGAATGCTGAATCGATACCCTTCGAGTCGGACAGCGTCGGGAACTACTCCCGGCGTGATGCAGCGGTGAGATGACCTCATGTCGAAATTGTCGTCTTCGAATCAATTTCGATTGTCGGGTGCTTGGAATTTTCGGGACGTCGGTGGGGCCCGCACAGAGGACGGGCGCGCCGTTCGGAGCGGGGTTCTCTTCAGGTCGTCGGAACTGTCACGGTTAAACGAACGAGGCCGCACCGAAATCAGACGGCTTGGAGTAACGACGGTATTCGATCTCCGTGGCGAAGCTGAAATAGCGCGTAGCGGGGCCGATCGACTTCCCGGCGGAGTTCACCTACGCAATACCCCCTACAGGAACCACCGGAGCGCGAGCGCCCCGCACGAGGGTGGTGCTTCGCGCGGCGAGGACGACCAGATCGGCTCCATGTTGCGCACGTACTCTTCGTATTCGTCACTCGAGGGTGCATACACCGCAATCCGCGAAATCGTCACGGCACTGGCAGCCGGCGAAGGTCCGATCCTTGTGCATTGCGCCGCAGGTAAGGATCGCGCAGGATGGTCGGTAGCCACCGTCCTGCGCGCTGTAGGAGTGTCTGATGCGGATATTGTGGCCGACTTTTTACGAAGCAACTCTGGCATTGAGCCATTGCGCAGACACATGCAAGCAGTGTGGTCGACGCAGGGAAACGAGAACCCGATCGAACCGTCCGACGCCATGCTCGGGGTGAGAGAACAGTATTACCGCCGCGGTCTGGAAACCGTCGATCAGGTGCACGGGTCGTTCGAGGGCTACCTGCACGCGATCGGCATTGGCGATGCCGTCCTGGCAGATCTCAGGGGTGCGTTGCTGACCGACTGGTCGAATCATTTCAGTTGACACTCCGGCGGCACCGCACAGCTTCGCTCCATTCACGTGCAGTTACTCCATCTAGATACTGTTGTCCCCACGAACTAATTGGGGAGCACCATGGAGTTCAGGCACCTGACGGCATTTCTCACCATCGCCGAGGAATTGCATTTCGGACGGGCTGCGGCTCGGCTTCATATGACTCAACCGTCTCTCAGTGCCCAACTGCAGAAACTAGAGAAGTCGCTGGACGTGATGTTGGTGGCGCGGAACTCACACGAGGTCAAGCTGACGTCGGCGGGCAAAGAATTCGAAGCGCAGGCACGGTTGATCGTTCAACAAATGGACAAGGCCTCGCGAATTGCGAAATCGACGGCCGCTGGGCGATCGGGATCGCTCAATGTTGGCTACAACTTCCCCGCCAGCAGACACGTGCTGCCGTACGCACTGGCGAAGATGAGCAAGGACCATCCGGACTTGGTGGTCTCACTGTGGGAAAAAAGGACCGGTCCACAGATCTCGGCGCTGGCAGACGGAGTCCTCGACATCGCTCTGGTCTATGGTCATCCGCACACGGCCGAGTTCCGACACCGTCGAGTCCTGCACCGAGTCCCCCTTGTCGCGGTAGTGGGCAAAGGTCATGAGTGGGCAGGCCGGCCCGGCATTCCGTTCGCCGAACTGGCCAACCAGTCGTGCGTGTTGTTCGAACGCGAGCAGTGCCCGGCGATGTACGACTCGATCCTGTCGGCGGCGGCGGACAACAAGATCGCGTTGAACATCGCTCAGACCGCAGACGATCCGGGAGCGACGGCACACGTCGTCTCGGTCAAACCGCTTGTCGGTTTCGCGTCCCTTCCCCGCGCCACGTCCGTAGGAATGGGAGCGGTAGGGGCGAACTCGGTCGCAGTGAAGTTGTTCGACCCGGTTCCCGTCATCGACTTGTACGTCGTCTGGCGCGCCGGCGAGGTGAATCCAGCTGTCGAGTCGTTCCTGGAATGCATCGAGCCTCCAGACAACCTAAAACGTCCGCCGGATGTGCAACTCGCAGTGTGACGTCTTCAATAGAAATATCCATTGGCGCGCAAGTCTTTTCGACATTGCCGCACGCGAAGTAGCAGTGTTGAATCGATATACATGAATCAACAGTCGTTCTCCGGGCCCGGCGTCGAGTTGGGTGAGAATTCGGGCCTCGCCTCCATCGTGTTCGACGCTGCGGACCGGACGCCGGGTCGGCCGTCCCTCCGTGGCAACGGGCAACCCGAATCGCTGACGTGCTTGGAGGTAGCGCAGCGGGTTCGCAATGTCGCCTCGGCCCTCGTGGAGGCCGGGATGGAGGTGGGCGAACGCGTCGCTGTGCTCGGTCGCACGAGCCTGGACTGGGTCGTTCTCGATCTGGCCGTGCTGGCTGTCGGCGGTGTACTGGTCCCGGTATATCCGACATCTTCCCACGAACAGATCCGCCACATCGTCACCGATTCCGGATCCACCTACTTCGCCGCCGAAAACGATTCGGACGCTGAGCGACTGCGCAGCGCCGGCGCGGCAACGGTGTGGTCGTTCGAGACGGTGTCACAGTGGTCACATTCGCGTGGACGTACCGGCTGTGATGAACGCATCGCCGCAGTCCATCGTGACGATGTAGCGATGATCGTGTACACCAGTGGAACCACCGGGCCGGCCAAAGGCTGCATGCTGAGCCACCGCAACATGTTTGCGGCTGCAGCCAACACTGTCGTTCGGACCGGAGAGATGTTCGGCGGCGCAGGAAACCGCCAGGCGGTTACGGCGCTGGGGCTCCCACTGGCCCACGTGTTCGGACAGACCATTCTCTACGCAACGCTGTACGGCGGCAGCGAGACTCATCTGCTGCCGGGCATTCCCGACACGGTCGCGGCACTGCCGCAGATCAAGCCGACGTTCCTCGCTCTTGTTCCATACGCCCTCGAGAAGATTCGCAAGGCTGCCCGTCCACACCTCGCTGCCGGTGCGGAAGAAGCGGCGGTGTCCGACGGATTGTCGCTGCTCAGGTCCGGCGAACAAGCTTCGGTCGCTGTTCCGTCTCGGCCCGTGCTCGATATGCTGGGCGGACGGTTGCACTCCGTGATTTCCGGGGGCGCGTCACTGGACGACTCCACTGCCGGGTTCTACGCAGGATTCGGCGTCGACATCCTCAATTGTTACGGCATGACCGAATCGGCCACGGCGGTCACCGTGAACGAGCCGAAGAGCAATCGAATAGGAACTGTCGGACGGCCGATCCCGGGGACCACGGTAGCCATCGCCCCCGACGGCGAAATCCTGGTGCGCGGCTCGAACGTCACGCGGGGGTACTGGGGTGCCGCAGCGGATCGTTCACCGGTCGACGCCGACGGCTGGCTCTATACCGGAGACATCGGAGAGCTGGACGACGGGTACCTTCGGATCACGGGGCGCAAGAAGGAGATTTTGGTCACCTCGGGAGGGAAGAACGTGGCACCCACGCCACTGGAAGACCGAATTCGGTTGCATCCGTTGGTGAGCAACGCCGTCGTGATCGGCGACGGGCGTGCGTTTGTGGCCGCGTTGATCACCCTCGACCCGGCGGCGACCGGCCTCGATGACGCCCTGGTACGCACAGAGCTGCAAGCGGCCGTCGACGACGCGAACTCGCTGGTCTCCCGTGCTGAGTCGATTCGTGAATTTCGTGCTTTGCCAGTCGATTTTACAGTCGATTCAGGATTGCTGACGTCGTCACTCAAGTTGAAGCGCGCCGCCATCGAGGCAGCGTTCGTCACCGAGATCGCCGACATCTACGACATGGCCTCGCCGCAAACACTTCGATAACAAATCCGGAGATCCCAGGTCGGCTATAGGGCAGACCGATCGCCCGATGCCGAACCATTTTTCGGACGCGCATCGAGCCTCGGAGGCAGAAACACTGAGATTCGACAGGACGAGACACGAGCTCATCGAGACCGATCGAACAGGAGTGGATGCAAAATGTACGACGTCATCGTTGTCGGCGCCAGGGTGGCAGGTTCCTCTGCAGCAATGTTGCTCGCACGGAAAGGATATCGAGTACTCGCGGTCGATCGGACGACGTTCCCGAGCGACACGGTCTCGACCCACTACGTTCATCAGGCAGGGCTCTCGCGGTTGAAGGACTGGGGGCTCCTGGACAAGGTGATCGAGTCCGGTTGCCCGCCGATTCGGCATCTGAACTTCTCGTACACGGACATCTCCCTCAACGGATTCGCAGACCCCATCGACGGACTCGACGCCGTGTACTGCCCCAGGCGCACCGTCCTGGACTCCATCCTGGTCGACGCCGCCCGCGAAGCCGGTGTCGAGGTCATCGAAAACTTCACCGTCGACGAGCTCGTGATGAGCGACGGCGTCGTGCAGGGGATTCGTGGACACGAGGGTGACGGACCGGAGCAGGAGTTCCGCAGCTCGATAGTGATCGGCGCGGATGGTGCCAATTCCACCGTCGCGAGCAAAGTCGGCGCGGACGTCTACAAGACGTCGCCCGGGGGCTGCTTCGTCTACTACTCGTACTACTCCGGGATCGACTGGGGCATGCAGCACCGCACCGGGTTCGGCGAGCAGCAGTTCGCGTCGTGGCCCACCAACGACGGTCTGAGTCTCGTTGCAGTCATGCGCAAGCGTGACCGGTTCCGCGACTTCCGCGGCGACCCCGATGCCAACCTCCAGGAGATCGTCGACGCGATCGACCCGAAGTACGGTGAAGAGCTGCGCGACAGCGGCGTTCGTGAAGAGCCGTTCCGTCCGATGCTGTATCCGGATAATTTCTACCGTCGCTCGTTCGGTCCCGGCTGGGCACTGGTCGGCGACGCCGGCTACCACAAGGATCCCTTCACCGGATGGGGAATCACCGACTCGTTCAGGTACGCCGAGCTGTTGTCCGATCGCGTATCCGAAGGTTTGAGCGGTTCTCGGCCGATGATCGATGCGCTCGAGGACTACCAGAACACCCGTGACGAGCAGAGTGCGGGCACCTACGAGTTGACCACGAGTATCTCCGAGCTGTCGCTGACGCCGTACTACGACTCGGTCTTCCGCGCTGCGAGCAAGAGTCCCGAGTACACGAAGAAGTTCTTCGGCCTCATCGCCGGAGGTATTCCCGGTGAGGTCTTCTTCTCTCCCACCAATCTCGCCGAGCTGTACGCGGAAGTAGACCTCCCGCAGGGCGACCGACACCTGACGTCGGCGTGAGCGCCACGACTCTGACCGTGGTGGGCGACAGCTTCGTCGAAGGCCGGGGCGACCCGGTCGAGGGCGGTGGCTACCGCGGCTGGGTCCCGCGGTTCGCAGGCCAGATCGGACTGCGCAGCAACAAAGTTCGCAACTTCGGTACCCATGGCGCCACGACGACGAATGTTCTCGACCTTCAGCTTCCCGGTGCCCTGTCGACCCGTTCCTCTCTTTACGGTGTCGTCGTGGGGGTCAACGATCTGGTGAGCGACTACGAGCGGGCGCGGTTCGAGGACAATCTGCATTCGATATTCGACAAGTTGCGGACGGGCGGGGCGACGGTGTTCACCGCGTCGTACCCGGATATCCCGGGGCGACTACCGGTTCCCGTCCAGTTCAGGGAACTGCTGCGTGAGCGTTTCACCGAAGCGAATGCCGCGCTCACCGAAGTTGCCCGCGCCACCGGGACGCTTCTGCTGGACATCGCCTCGTCCCCCCAGTGGTCGGAGGGTGAGATGTGGACGTTGGACGGCCTCCACCCGAGCTCGATCGGACACCGTCAGTTCGCAGCCTCCGCAGTAGAACTCGTCTACCAGACGACGGCCACCACCCTCGCAGCCTGACCTTCGCTCGCCGCACGTAACTTCGCACAAGAACCCGAGAGGACCATCGTGACCGACGAATCCACTACCGGATCCGACATCTTCGAAGACCGCCGACTCGCTCGCAACCCGATCGCGATCGTCGGCATGTCCGGATTGTTCCCGAAAGCCACGAGCCACCGGGAATACTGGCAGAACATCGTCGACGGTGTCGATTGCACCGAGGAGGTCCCGGAGTCTCGGTGGAGCCTCGACGATTATTTCGACGCCGACAGAACTGCCCCGGACAAGACCTACTCTCGCCGAGGGGCGTTTCTCCCCGACGTGGATTTCGATCCCCTCGAGTTCGGAATGCCGCCCAACCAGCTCGAAGTGACGTCGACGATGCAGACGCTGAGTTTGGGCGTTGCTCGTGATCTCTTGATCGACGCCGGCGCTACGGGATCGTCCTGGTACGACCCCGTTCGCACCGGTGTCGTGCTCGGCACGACCGGACCGGTTCCCTTGATGCATCCGCTCGCCGCACGCCTGTCCACGCCGATCCTGAAGGAGGCGGCGCGCAGCTGTGGTCTGTCGACCGAGGACGTCAACGCAATTTCCGAGAAGTTCACCGCGGCGTTCGCGCCGTGGGAGGAGAACTCGTTCCCCGGTCTGCTCGCCAACGTGGTCGCGGGCCGCGTCGCCAACAGGTTCGGGTTGGGCGGAATCAACTGCACGGTGGACGCTGCGTGCGCCGCATCGCTCGCAGCATTGCGGACCGCTGTCGCAGAGTTGCTGGACGGTCGTGCCGACACGATGATCACGGGCGGCGTCGACACCGAGAACTCAATTTTCATCTATCTCTGCTTCAGCAAGGTCGGCGCATTGTCGCCGACCGGGCAGATCAGCCCCTTCTCCGCGAACGCGGACGGCACGCTGCTCGGCGAGGGCATCAGTATGGTTGCACTCCGGCGCCTCTCGGACGCTCAGCGCGACGGGAACCGCATCTATGCAGTCATCCGCGGCCTCGGATCATCGAGCGATGGCCGGTCCAAAAGTATCTACGCACCCCGCGCGGAGGGGCAGCGGATCGCGCTCGACCGCGCCTACACCGACGCCGAGTGCTCACCGGCCTCGGTCGAGTTGTTCGAAGCGCACGCGACCGGTACAGCAGTCGGTGACCGAACGGAGATCGAAGCGCTCAACGGTCTGTTACGTGACGCTGGTGACGAGACCTCGTATGCCGCTGTCGGCAGTGTGAAGTCGCAGATCGGCCACACCAAGGGCGCCGCCGGTACCGCGAGCCTCATGAAACTTGCACTCGGGCTTTACCACAAGGTTCTTCCCGGCACCATCAACGTCGACAAGCCCAACCCGGGAATCGGCACGGACGAGGCGCTGTACGTCAACACCGCGACCCGCCCGTGGATTCGTGACCCGCGCCGACCGGTACGTCGTGCAGCAGTGTCGGCGATGGGTTTCGGCGGTACAAACTTTCACGTCGTTCTCGAAGAGAGCGACGCACCCCGCTCGGACGTACGACCGCTGCACAGCACGCCCCGCGTGCACGTGTGGCACGCAGGCGATGTCGACTCGCTGATCGAGGCCGTCCGCTCCGGCGAATCGGTCGGCGGCGGGGAGATACCGAACGATCACGCGCGGCTGGGCTTCGTCGCGATAGACGACGAGGACGAGGCGCAGTTGCGCGAGCTGGGCGTCGAACAACTGACCCTCAACAGAGATTCCGAGCAGTGGAGCCATCCGGAGGGCCTGTTCTTCCGCGCGACCGCCATGCCGGAGATCAAGGTCGGCGCGCTGTTCGCCGGACAGGGCAGCCAGTACGTCGATATGGGGACCGACGCTCTACTCAACACGCCGCCTGTCGCCGAGGCGTTCGACCTTGCGAACGTCGCTTTCGCGGACGCAGATCAACGGCTGGGCCACATTGTGTTCCCGCCGCCGGTGTTCGACGACGCGGCACGCGATCGGCACGACGCGATGCTGCGTCGAACGGAGTTCGCGCAACCCGCCATCGGCGCGCTGTCGGTGGGGCAGTACCAATTCTTCCGCGAACTCGGCTTCGAAGCAGATGCCCTGGCCGGACACAGCTTCGGCGAGCTGACTGCCCTGTGGGCGTCGGGCGCACTCGAGACCGGCGACTACTTCACCCTCGCGCGTGCCCGCGGGGCAGCGATGGCACCGACGTGCGACGGTGACAACGGCACCATGCTCGCCGTTGCCGCCTCCCGAGGGGATGTCGACGCGATCGTCGCGGATATCGACGACGCCTGGATCTGCAATCACAACGCGCCGGACCAAGTGGTGGTCGGCGGCGGGCGCAGTGCGATCGACACGGTGATCTCACGTGCCGCCGAGCGCGGTGTCGCCACCCGCGAACTCCCGGTGTCGGCCGCGTTTCATACCCCGTACGTCGCGCATGCAGTCGACGCATTCGCGCCCACTGTCGAAGCGGTCGGCATCGGCACCCCGTCCATCCCCGTCTACGCGAATTCACCGGACCGTCAGTACGGCTCGGACAGGGCCGAAAACACCGCTACGCTCGTCGGGCAATTGTTGAAACCAGTCGAGTTCGTTGCATCACTCGAGGCTATGCACGCCGACGGGTGCACCGTGTTCGTCGAATTCGGCCCGAAAAAAGTCCTGACGTCGCTGGTTCATCGCACCTTGGGCGACGACGTGGTCGCCATCGCCACGGACATCGGCCCGCTCGGGAACAGCGACCTCTCGCTCAAGCGTGCAGCCGCCCAGCTGATCGTGCTGGGTATCACGCTCGACAACGTCAACCGCTACGCCTCGACACCGGCCCCAACGAGTGCCGGAAGTGGAATGACAGTGTCGTTGTCGGCGCCGGAATATGTGCCGCCGACCCGCCGTAAGGCCTACGCCGATGCACTTGCAGACGGATACCGGGTGTCCGCGCTCGCGCCGACCGACACGTCCTCGGTCCCCGCCGCCTCCACGGCAGCAGTAGTCACCGTTCCGGCCGCTCCTGTCCAGCCCCCGCCCGCCCCGCAGGCAACTCGACCATCGGAGACGACCGTGCCCCACAACGATTCACCTCCCGCTACCTACGAGTCATCGCCCTTGACCGCGCACCTCGATACGCACGACCGGTACCTCGACGGCCAGCTCGAGCTGGCCCGTCACCTCGCTGAGGCGCTGAGCGCCGACCGAATCGACGACGGCCTGATGCGAGCGATCGAAGCAGTCAAGGACCACGGTGTGGCGATCAGCCACAGCCACACCCGTGCGACCGAGGTCTTGGGGCGTATCGCCGAACTGGAGATCGCGGGTAGCGTCTCCGGCTCCGAACCGATCCGGCCTGTCACGACGACCCGATCGACAAGGGTGGCGGCTCTGCAGGTCACACCCGATCCCGCACCGGCTGCGATTGCGCCCACCGCGCCTGCCGTCCCTGCACCTGCTGCCCCGGTTGCGGCGGCCCTGGAGCCGGTCGCGCAGATTCCGACCATCGTGTCGGTGTCCGAGACGGCTGCGGGCGTCACTGCCGACCAACTGCGCAGCGTCTTGCGCGAAGTCGTGGCCGACAAGACCGGTTACCCGGTCGAGATGGTGGATCCGTCGATGGATCTCGAGGCCGATCTCGGCGTCGATTCGATCAAGCGTGTGCAGGTGTTGGGCGCTGTGCAGGAGCGGTTCCCGTCGCTGCCGAGCCTCGGACCCGAGCAGCTCGGAACGCTGCGCACCCTCGATCAGATCGTCGAGCTTCTGGCCGCGGGGAGTGATGTCTACCCAAAAGCTGAAGCCGCGGCGACCTCGCCGCGGCACACCGTAGATCTTGCTGCCCTCCCGCCAGTGGATCGAATCGATGGATTGTTCGGAACCGACTCCAGTGCAATTGTTCTCGACCTCACGGACGACGGCGCGGATGCAGCCTCCATCACGATCGAGCTCAGCAACCACGGCTGGTCCGTCGAGCAGGTGTCGGCGACCGGCACCGTGAACGACATCGAGAGGACAGTGGCCGCAGCGTTCGACGCCGACGTGACGCTCGCTCTCGTCGTTGCGGGCGCGTCGAGTGGGTGGTCAGTTGCGAGTGAGCGGCTCACCGCGACACTGCTCGCGGCCAAGTATGCCAGTGTGTCCCTCGAACGCGCCGAAGGGCTCCGAAGGGCCTTCGTGACGTTGAGCCGACTCGACGGCGCGCTCGGATTCGCCGGGACGGTCGACCCGGTGTGCGCGTTGATCGGTGGCGTCGGCGGCGTGGTGAAAACGCTTGCTGCCGAGCGGCCCGGCCTGTTCTGCCGTGCCCTCGACGTCCATCCGACAGTCGGTGCCGATGCTCTTGTCGAGACACTGCTGATCGAGATATCGGATGCAGCTACGGACACGCTCGAAGTCGCGATCGGCGACAACGGTGACCGGTGGACGATCGTGCCCAGCCTGCACGGTTCGTCGTCGTCGCATACGGTTGTCGACCCCAGCGTGACGATGGGCGTCACCGAATTGACCGAGTCCGACGTGGTGCTCGTGACCGGGGGTGCGCGCGGTGTGACAGCGCTGTGTGCCCGCGAACTCGGCCGGCATACGGCCGCACGGTTCGTCCTCCTCGGCCGGACCGACCCGGACCTTGAACCTGCTTGGGCTCAGGGTGTGGACGACTCGGGTCTGCAGTCGGCAGCGCTGACGGCAATGGCAGGCTCCGGGGCCACCCCCCGTGATGTCGGCCGGGCCTGCGCAGCAATCCGTGCCGGCCGCGAGATAGCGGAAACCCTGGATGATCTCGGTGATCGCGCCCAGTACGTCGCTGTTGACGTCACCGACACCGATGCGGTGCGAGCAGGGTTGAGCGCGCTGGCGTCCGAGATCACCGTCGTGGTGCACGGCGCGGGTGTGCTCGCCGATTCGGCGATCGGCGCCAAAACGGTCGCCGACATCACCCGGGTTCTCGACCCCAAAATTGCCGGACTCGGTGCCGTGTTGGACGCGCTCGATGCGAACCACGGGCCCCTGCGCAGGATCGTTCTCTTCACGTCCGTCGCCGGGCTGTACGGCAATTCGGGCCAGGCGGACTACGCGGCCGCGAACGAGGCGCTCACCCGGTTCGCCGCAGCCCATGTGTCCTCTCGCCCGAACCTTCACGTGACGGCGATCGACTGGGGCGCGTGGGACGGCGGTATGGTCACGGCCCAGTTGCGCGAGCACTTCCTCGGACGTGGTGTGACCTTGCTCGATCCCGGTGTCGGTGCGCGCGCGTTCGCCGAACAGTTCACACACGACCGCCGCGACGACGTCGTGATTCTGGTGGGAGAGGCCGCGTCGTTGACCGACGGAACGCCGGCGCTGGGAGAACCGTTCGTTGCCACCAGGCGCCTGGCGAAGCTGGACACGAATCCGCTGGTTCAAGCGCACCGAATTGGTTCTCATCCGGTCCTTCCTGCGACATTCGGTCTCGGCGCGATGATCAACGTCGTCGAGCGTGCCTACCCCGGTCGGTGCGTCGTCGCGGTGCGCGATTTTCACGTACACAAAGGGATCGTGTTCGATCATCCGATCGAATCGATCGACATTCGTGTTGCACCCGACAACGACCGCACCGTTCGGGTGTTCGTCACCGGTGGCGACACGGCCAAGACGGTGTCGCACTACGTAGCGACGATGGATCTCGATCGACATCCTGCGCAGGCTCCTCGGATGAGTGCACCTCGCCTCGGTGGCGGAGTGCCTGCCGACGAGTTGTACCGCGATGCGCGGCAGTTCCACGCGCCCTTGCTGCACGGGATGCGGCGCGTTCTCGCGGATTCGGACAGCGAACTGGTACTCGAATGCGAGCTCGAGGGTGAGCCGCTCGAACTCGGGGCGTATGCCGGAGTCTTGCACAACCCAGTGCTCGCAGACGTCATCCTGCAGGGGCCGCCGGTGCTCGGTCATCGATTGCTGAATTCGGCCTGCCTACCCCTGGGCGTCGGCCGAATCGATTACTATGCACCGCTCCCCATGGGCGAGCCCTGGGCGGTGGTGGTCGACAACCCACGCGTGGGCGCCGTCGACGTGACCATCGACGCCACCGCCATCGGGGCCGACAGCACCGTGCTTCAGAAATTCTCCGACGTGACAGTGGTCACGACACCCGATCTGTCCGATATGTTCCGCGAATCAGTGAGGCAGTGGTCCCAATCATGAACGACGGCACTACACGAGACCACGGCGAAGGCGTGCTCGCCTTCGACGGCGAGGCGTTCGACCCAGTCGGAACCCCATCGATCCCCGCGCCATCCGCACCGGTGGCCGTCGTACCGAAAGCGGCCCGCCCGGCTGCGTTCGCACAGGCGCCACACCGCACGGTACCGGTTGCCGGACAGCACAACCCGTTGCGCGACATCAGGATTGCGGTTACGGAGGCGCACCGCGCACACCTCGATGCTCACACACGTGTCCAGCATGCGATTCTCCGGGCCGCCGGTACCGCGCCCGCACCACTGCGATCGCTCACCGTGGCACCCGTCACGGTGGCGGCCGAGGGAGCCTTCAAGCCACTCGCCCGTGCCAATCGCCGGACACTCGACCGCGCCGCGCTGGAGTCGTTGTCGCACGGCGACGTCGCCGCAGTGTTCGGAATGGACTACCACCAGGCCGAAGCCAACCCCGAGGTGCGTGTCGCAGCAGACTCGCCGCTGGTTCTCACCGCGATCACCGACATCGATGTGCGTGGCGGTGCGCTGAGTCACGGTCGCCTCCGCGCCCGGTTCGACGGTGACGCCACGACGGCGGCCGTGCAAGCAGTCGAGACGTTTGCCGTGTACGCCGGGTTGCATCTGTGTCTGGTCGACGCAACACTGACCGCTGCGCCGCCGTCACGGCTCGAGACCGGTTCGACGGAACTCGACGTTGTCGTCACTCAGATCGATCTCGTCCCCCGACCGCACCTCACCGCCGAAGTGATCGCGGGAGACGGCCGGAGCATCAGTGTCACGGTGACCGTCACGGAGAAGCCCGGTTCCGCGATCGGACCCGGAACCGGTGGCACCCTCGATCACTGGACCGGCCGGATCGGCCACGGTGGAGAACGCGTTCTACTCAACGAGTTCCATATGGCGCATCTCGCACACGGAGACCAAGGGATCGCACTCGGCCCCGAATTCGCGCACTTCACCGGGCACCGGTCGACGCGGCTGCCGACCGGCGGTCTGCTTCTGGTCGACCGCATCAGCCGATTCGACGGCACGCGTGGGGTTCTCGACAGCTCGGCGTCGTACGACAGCGAATACGACTCTCCCGCCGATTCGTGGTACTACGCGGACAGTGCCAATAACTCGGTGCCGCATTTCGTGTACATGGAGACCTCGCTGCAAGCGGCGCTGCTGATGGGCCTGTACGTCGGCCCTACACTCACCGCCCCCGACCAGACCCTCAGCCTGCGCAACCTCGGCGGCACGGCTACCGTGCTTCGTCAAGTGGATCTGCGCGACAAGACAATTGCGCAGTCGTCACGGCTGCTGTCGACGACCATGCTGCCCGGTTCGTCGCTCCAGACGTTCGACTACACCCTTTCAGTCGACGGAGAAGCGTTCTACCGCGGTGAGACGATGTTCGGCTACTTCAGCGACGAAGCACTGGGCAACCAGACCGGTCTCGACGCCGGGCGCACGAAGCCGACATGGCGCGAAACGAACGTTTCGAGCGCTGTTCGCACGATCGACATTGCAGCCCGCCGGAACGCGTCGGGAGCGCGCCTGTGCTCGCGAGGCACGTTGGCTCTGCTCGATCAGATCGACGTCGTCGACGGTGGTGGTGACCACGGCGTCGGATACCTGCACGCGGTGCGTCGGATAGATCCGGACGACTGGTTCTTCGCTCGACATTTCCACCTCGACCCGGTCATCCCCGGATCGCTCGGTGTGGAGACGGCGATCCAGGCCGTGCAGGAGTGGATGCTCGACGCCGGGTTCGATTCGGGCATGGCAGACCCGCAGTTCATGATCCCCGCCGACATCGACTTCACGTGGAAATACCGCGGCCAGTTTCTGCCTACAGATCGGCAATGTGAACTCGAAGTGCACATCAAGACAGTGGAGCGCAGAACCGACTCGGTGATCGTGACCGTCGACGCGTCCTTGTGGAAGCCAGGGCTGCGCATCTACGAACTCACCGACCTCGCCGTCGAGCTCGCTGACAACCCGACCCCTAACGGGGCACTCGCATGACCGCCGTGTTGGCACGCGCAGTGAGCGACGTGCGTTCGGTCCTGCTCGATCTCGACTCGCCGTGCTGGATCGTCGCCGACGCGGACGGAGTCGGAGCAACATCGGACCCGACGGTGTCCGCGAACGCGCGGGTGCTCAGCGCCGTCGGCCCGCTCGGCGCACGGTCGCTGGGAGACAGCGCGTTCCGGCGGTTCCACGGCGTGCGTTACTCGTACGCCGCCGGAGCGATGGCCAACGGGATCGCGTCACCGGACATGGTGATCGCGCTCGCACGGGCGGGGTACCTCGCGTCGTACGGCGCCGCAGGTGTGGTTCCCACCCGCATCGAGGCTGCGCTGACCACCATTCGGCAGGCGCTCGGCAACACTCCTTTCGCGTGCAATCTCATCCACAGTCCCACCGAACCTGTGCTCGAGAAGGCCATCGTCGATGCGTGTCTCAGGCATGCGGTGACAACCATCGAAGCGTCGGCCTTCATGGGTCTGACCCTGCAACTGGTGCGTTATCGAGTGAGCGGGCTGACGCTCGGCCGCGATGGACGCGTCGAGCCGCGGCATCGGGTGGTCGCCAAGGTGTCAAGAGCCGAAGTAGCCGAACATTTTCTTCGGCCGGCGCCTGCGCCGATGCTGCGGGCCTTGCTCGACGCCGGTGATATCACCGCCGACCAGGCGCAGTGGGCCGAACGCATCCCGATGGCCGACGACATTACCGCCGAGGCCGATTCGGGCGGTCACACCGACCGACGTCCTCTGACGGTTCTGCTGCCGGACCTGATCATGCTGCGGGACAGAATTGCTCGCGAACAACCGGGACCGTCCGAGGTCCGGATCGGCGCGGCGGGTGGAATCGGCACGCCACAGGCTGTGGCGGCGGCGTTCGCGATGGGCGCCGCGTACGTGGTGACCGGCTCGATCAATCAGGCGTCCGTGGAAGCCGACCAATCGGACACGACGAAGGCGCTCCTGGCGTCGTCCGGGGTCGCCGACTGCACGATGGCTCCGTCGTCGGACATGTTCGAACTGGGTGTGCAGGTGCAGGTTCTGCGGCGTGGGACGATTTTCGCCGCGCGCGCGCACCGGCTGTACGAGACCTATCGCGAGTACGACGGTATCGAGGCCATTCCAGCTGCACGCCGGGCCGACCTCGAGAAGTCGATCTTCGCGAGACCACTCGACGACGTATGGGCGGGATGTGTCGACTACTTCACCGAACGTGACCCGGGCCAGCTCTTGGGCGCCGAACGGGACCCGAAGCGCAAGATGGCCCTGATCTTCCGGTGGTACCTCGGATTGTCGTCGGGCTGGAGTATCCGCGGCGAATCCGATCGCACAGCCGACTACCAAATCTGGTGCGGACCGGCGATGGGCGCCTTCAACAGCTGGGTCTCCGGTACGCACCTTGCTGCGCCGACGAATCGCCGGGTCGCGGACATCGCCCACCACATGATGGTCGGCGGTGCCTACGCGACCCGTATCGCCTCGCTGCGCAGCGCAGGGGTTCGCTTGCCCGCCCGTGCCGCTCACTATGTGCCGGAGCCGCAACGATGACGGAGCCGGATAGGACGGCGAGCCTGCTTACGACCGTTGCCCGTTACAGCGAGCAGTACGTACGGGACGGCCGTGCCGACAGTACCCGGGTCGAGGCGGACCGAGATCGATTGCGTGCGGACTTCGTTCGACCCCTGCCCAGGCGCGGCGAGGAACCGCACGATGTGGTCTCCGAGCTCGTCTCCCGCGGCGAACCAGGGCTGCTGCACTCTGGAGCGCCTACCTTCGTCGGCTTCGTCATGGGCGGCGCGTACCCCGTTGCGGTCGCAACCGAGTGGCTGACGTCGGTGTGGGATCAGTGCGGGGCGCTGTACGCGACCAGCCCCGTTGCCTCGGTCGTCGAGGAAACGGTCACGCGGTGGCTGATCGACCTGTTCGGGCTGCCGTCGGGCGTGTCTGTGGGAGTGACCACCGGCTGTGCGACGGCGAACCTGACCGGGCTGGCCGCGGCCCGTCACGCCGTGCTCGCCGCCGCAGGCTGGAACGTCGACGACGACGGCCTGATCGGCGTCCCCGCGCCCCGCATTCTGGTCAGCAAGGGGTGTCACGTCACGGTGACCCGCGCGATTCGCCTGCTCGGCATGGCCGGACAGGTCTACCCGGTCGAGGTGGACGATCAGGGCCGAATGTCGCTGCCCGCGTTCACCGATCGTCTCGATTCGACGTCGGGCCCGCTGATCGTGTGCGCTCAGGTCGGCAACGTCGACTCCGGTTCCGTCGACCCACTGGTCGACATCTGCCGGCTGACGCACGAGCGCGGGGGGTGGGTACACGTCGACGCGGCCTTCGGTATGTGGGCCGCTGCAGGACCCACCGTGCGCCGTCACGTGTCGGGACTCGCCGCCGCGGACTCGTGGGCGACGGACGCACACAAATGGCTGAACGTGCCCTACGACTGCGGTATCGCACTGTGTGCACACCCCGAGGCGCATCGCGCGGCGCTACGAACCAGCGCAGAATACTTGACCGTCGCCACCGACGGGGACCGAGATCCCGTCGACTACTCACCGGACATGTCACGCCGCGCGCGCAGCCTGGTGTTATGGGCGACGCTACGCCACCTCGGCCGGGACGGTGTCGCCGAACTCATCGATCGATGCTGTCGGCTCGCACGAGAACTGGCGTCGAACCTGGATGGCGAGGCCGGGATCACCGTCGTCAACGAGGTCGTGCTCAATCAGGTCCTGGTTCGCTTCGACCCTCCGGACGGTGACGCGGCCGGCCACCTGAGCCGCGTCGTCGCCGCTGTGCAGCAATGCGGGACGGGCCGGGCCAGCCCGACGACGTGGTTCGGTCGCCCCACACTCCGACTGTCGTTGTGCAACTGGCAGACCGACCGCGCCGACATCGATCGGATCCTCGCCGCGCTGGTAGGCGCCCATCGCGAGGCCACCACACAGCACGAAACGGTACTTTTGGAGGAATTCGTATGTCCGCTGCCCATGTGACACCGCCTGAACCGACCGTAACCGGTCAGCCCGACCTCGACGCAGTCGTCGCAACACTCACGGCGTCGTTCGGTCAGGACCCGGTCATCGAGTGGGCGATTCCCTCGGACACGTCCGAGCGTAAGCGCTACCTCGACGCGTTCTTCGGCATCGTCACCAAGGACATCCTTGATCGCGGCGGAATGGCCGCGACCTCACCCGATAACGACGCCGTTCTCGTATGGTCGACACCCGACGACGTCGTGGCCACCGACGATGAGAACACAGTCCTACTCGACCGACTCGAATCGGCCACCGGGCCCACCGGACGCCGCGTCCGCATCCTGATCGAACTGCTTGATGCACATCACCCGGCCAACCTTCCGCCGCACTGCCACGTGATGTTCGCGGCGGTGCGCGAACGTTCACGGGGTACAGGAGTGCGGGGGACGATGACCGGTGCTCTTCGCGAACTGCGACTCGCTGACGGTGTCGGTGTCTACGCGGAAGCGTCCAGCGAGCGCAGCCTTCGGCTGTGGGAGCGTCTGGGACTGTCCCGTGTGGGTTCGGAGATCGTTCTCCCCGACGGTGGACCGAAGCTGTTCCCGATCTTCGCTGGACCGTAGACGCGCGCAAGCACGCACTTTCCGAATCAAGTTCACCCCGAGTCGACCTTGTCGACTCGGGGTGAACCTCGATTGGTGCTTACTTGAGGCCGGAGCGAACAAACGCATTGACGATGTGGCGCTGCAGCACGATGTAGAGAAGAAAGACAGGCAGGCACGCCATTCCTGCGACCGCCATCATCGGGCCCCAATCGTTGCCCTCGGTTCCCATGAAACTGCGTAACCCGAGCTGAAGGACAGAGTTGCTACGCTGCAGAACCACTGCAGGCCAGAAGTATTCGTTCCAGGAGTTGATGAACAGAAGGATGGACAGCGCCGCGAGAGCCGGGCGCAGATTGGGTACCACGACCGTCCACAGGATCGACCAGGACGACCGGCCGTCCATCCGCGCAGCCGCCACCAGTTCCTTCGGAAAACTGGTCATGTGTTGCCGCAACATCAACACACCGAGTGCCGAACACAGCGTTGGCACGACGACGCCGGCAAGAGTGTTTATCAGACCCATTTGGTACAGCAGAACGTAATTGGGCAGCATGGTGACTTGGAACGGTACCAACCACGTCCCGATGAATGCCAGGTACAGGATCTTCTGGAAACGGAATGTGTACATCGCGAACGCGTACGACGCGAGCAGGGCGATGAGCAGTTGCGCCGCGGCGGAGACGAACGCGACACCGAACGTGTTCAGCAGAAGTCCGACGATGTCGACTTTCGATGCGGCGTCCGTGTAGTTCTCGATCGAGAGCGGCCACGGAAACGGTGAGAGGGACCCGACGTCGCCGGGCCGGCGCAACGATGTCGCGAACAGCCAGTAGATCGGGAACGCACACAGCACGGCGATGACGATCAGCACTGCGTGCCCGCGAATCCGGCGCAGAAGATCGCCGTTGCTCTCGACGGTGTCGGGCGTGCCGGTGTCCCGCATGTCAGTTGTCATGAAACGTAATCCGTTCGGAGAGCCAGACGAGGACACCCGCGATCGCGCCGAATCCCACGAACAGCACAATGCCTGCGGCGGCGCTGAGTCCGGCGTCGAAGCTGTGGAACCCGTAGTCCCACAACAGGTAATAGATGTTGGTCGTCGATTGCGATGGCCCGCCCTGGGTCAGGGTGTCGATCAGCGGGAACGTCCACTGCGCACTGAGCAGGACGGTCATGAGCATGAGGAACACCAGTGTAGGGGAGAGCAACGGCAGAGTGATCCAGCGATCGATCTGCCACCGCGACGCGCCGTCCATCTGGGCGGCCTCGGAGTAGTCGCTGTTCACACCCGCCATGCCAGCGGACACCACGAGCACCGCGAACCCGAGGAAGTGCCACCCTGTGATGATGATGATCACGGGGTGAGCGGTGGCAGTGTCCTGGATCCAGTTGCGGTCCGCGCCGAGAATCCGGTTGACGATCCCGGCGCTCGGATCGAGCAGCCACTGCCACACCGCCGCACCCGCGACCGGTGCGATGAGGAACGGCGCGAAGATGATGCTCTGGTACACCACGCGCGCTCGCCCGTGCACGCCGCGCGTCGCGAACGCGATCACGACGGGCAGAACGATCGAGAAGGGGAGCAGGGCGAGGATCAGGACCACCGTGCGCCAGATGGAGTCACCGACCGCCGGCAACTCGAGCAAGCGACGGTAGTTATCTGTACCCACTGCCTGCATCGGCGTTGTGGGCAACAGGTTCCACGAATACGTCGACAGCTGGGCGGCCTGGACGAGTGGACGATAGGTCCACACGACGAGCAGGGCGATTGCCGGTGTCAGATAAAGATACGGCTGTGCGACACGCAAGAAACGTGCCATGAATGGAACCCGGACGGTTCGCGCGGGTTCCGAGGTCGCCACCTCGGGCGGTGCCGGGCGGTCGAGAACGCTGACGAACACGTCTCATCCCGCCTGGAGCGACAGCGCTGCGAGCTTGTCGAGGACGTCCTGCATCGACTCGTCGTACACGGTCGCAGCCGGGGTGGCCTCCACCGCAGTGGCAACGAAGGAAGACCCGAACATGTCGACGCGGGTGAAACCGAACCCGACGACACCGCGGTGTCGGCCTACGGGCGGTACCGGATCGACGCGGTACGACATGGCGGGACCCACCCACACCGGAATTCCCGCGATCGCACCCGAACCCGTGTGATGCGCGTGCCCACATAGGATCATGCCTACGTCGGACCCGACGAGAACGGCCTCGAGATGCTCCGAGTGCTGCAGCCGAAGTGAATTGACCGACGTCACCGGTGACGGGATCGGTGGGTGGTGCAGCACCAGGATCGTGCCGCCGGGGGCGGGCTCGGCGAGAACGCCGGTCAGCCAGGACAACTGGCTCGGCTCGAGTCGGCCGTCGTGCCTTCCGGCCGTCGTGCTGTCCAGCACGACGATCCGGACGCCCGCGACGTCGACGACCGCGTCGACTGGGCCGTCGGCCCGCGGTGGGGCAATCAACTCGTCGACGAACGCTTCCCGGTCGTCGTGATTGCCCATCGCATAGATCACCACTGCACCCAGTGCGTCGGCGGCGGGAACGACCGCGTCGCGCAACCGGCGGTAGGCCTCCGGTTCACCGTCGTCGGTGAGATCACCGGAGAGAATCAGGGCGTCGATGCGGTGCCCGGAGTTCACCAGTCGATCGAGGACCGTGTGCAGGTTGTCGAGTGTGTCGACGACACCGTGCACCTTTTCGCCCTCTCTGCGAATGTGTGTGTCCGTCAACTGGACGACGGTGAAATCTGGGCCAGTCATCTCGTGTCCTTTCATAGGCGGCGGCCTCGGCGGGGTCGTCGAATTACTGAGCGGGGAGAAGTGTGGTGCCCTGATCGGAGGCGGCCTGCAGCGTCGGGCCCGGTTCCGCACCCTGGTAGACGATCGATTCGACGGCATCCATCATCCCGTCACGAACCTGCAGATAGTTGTTGCCGGGCATGGACACCCACGGCTCCATCGACTCGAGCTGCTGGATGTTCGGTCCGATCAGCGGGCTCTTCGCCGCCCACTCCTGGAGCCCGTCGGGATCGTCGACGAGCCCGGTGCGCAACGGCAGGTAGCCGATGCCCTGGGAAATAGTGGTGTAGGACTGCTCGCTGGTCAGGAACTTCATAAGCTCCCATGACGCGCGCTGCTTCGCGGGATCGGACGCGAAGGTGAACAACGACGCGCCCGAGTTGGTCGGAACGACGGGCTTGTCGTCGAAGGATGGCATCGTGGTCGCGCGCAGATCCCACTTGTCTTTGGCGCCCTTGGTGAATGTTCCCTGTATTGCGCTGGTCTCGAGGATCATTCCCATATCGCCACGGGCGAAGGCCTCGTAGCCCTGCTGCTGACTCAACACCGGCGTCGCACCGTCGGCGACCAGTTTTTGCGCCATCGTCGTGGCCTCGACGGCCGCATCGTCGGCGAATTCGAGTGACGTCCGGTCCTCGGAGATGACCCGTCCGCCGTTCGACCGGACCAGACTTTGGAAGCACCAGTCCTTCGCGGACTTGGTGAGGCAATCGAGGTAGACCCCGCCCTTGCCGGTGCGCTCGGCGATGGTCTTGGCCGCGTCGGCAACTTCGTTCCACGTCGAGGGTGGATCGGCGGGATCGAGGCCGGCCTGCTCGAACAGCGTTGCGTTGTAATAGAAGACGGGTGTGGAGAACACGAAGGGGACGCCGTACGTGGTGCCCTCCCAGTCGGCGAGAGTGCGTGCCTTAGGTGCGTAGGCGTGTTTCGTTCCGTCGAAGTTCTTCTGCACCTCGTCCTTGCCGAAGAGGTTGTCGAGCGAGCGGGCTCCCAGCTGGTTGATGGTGAAGTCCAGGTCGCTGAACCCGAGCTGCGCAACATCCGGGGGCGTGCCCGCGACGGTTTGGTTCTGAATACTCGAAACAGTGTCCGTTGCGGGGTTCGGGCTGTTTCCCTGCGGTTTCTGTGCGGTGACGGTGATATTCGGATGCTGCTTCTCGAATTCGCCGATCAGGGTGTTGAACGTGTCGGTCCACGCGCCGGCGAGGCCGTAGTTGTAGCTTTCGAAGACGATCGAGACCTGTTGGTCGTCGGTCAGTTCGGGCACCGGCGCGGAGGCAGATGTCGCATCCGTCGTCGTGGTGCTGCCGAGACCGCCGCACGCGGTCAGTACGAGCGCGCTCGTCACGAGTGCGCCCACGCCGAGAAGGGTCCTGTTCACTGTTGCTCCTGGTCAGTTTGGGTCAGGGGTGGGATCTAAGAGGTGAGAACGGGGATGCTCGTCTCCCGAGCGGTGGTGTCGAGGTCGGCCGCGTCCTCGGGCTGCCAGACCAACCGGCGCCCGGTGTCGCGGTCGAAGAGGTGGATGTCTGACGTATCCAGGCCGAGGTGGACCGTATCACCGGGTCGTACGCCGGCCGGCCGGGAAACTCTCGCGCACAGAGCATTAGGCCCTACGAGCACGTGGACCAGTTCTTCGCTGCCGAGGTTCTCCACGGTGACGACCGTCGCCGGGGTTCCCGCACCGTCGAGGTTCAGGACGATGCGCTCCGGGCGAATGCCGACGGTCACACTGCGATCGGCGACGCCGGCGGACGAGATGCCGAGTGGCACCCAGAAATCAGGTGCCTCCACGTACAGCTCGCCGCCTCGGCTCACCACGTCGGCCTGCAGGAGGTTCATGGGCGGCGCACCGAGGAAGCCGGCGACGAAGGTGGACCGGGGGGTGTCGTAGAGCTCGGTTGGGGTGCCTACCTGCTCCAGGCGCCCGTCGTTCATCAATGCGATTCGAGAGGCCATCGTCATGGCTTCGACCTGGTCATGGGTGACGTACAGAAACGTGCTCCCGATACGGTGGTGGAGTTCGATGAGCTCGGTGCGCGTCGCGCTTCGCAGTTTTGCGTCCAGGTTGGACAGGGGTTCGTCCATCAGGAATGCACCCGGATCACGAACCATGGCTCGTGCCAAGGCAACTCGTTGCCGCTGGCCACCCGATAGTTCACCTGGCCGCCGTGCCAGCAGTGGAGTCAGGTCGAGAAGCGCCGCCACTCTTGCGACACTGTCGGCGACGGATTGTCGCGCCATTTTTCGGGTGCGCAAGGGAAATCCGATGTTCTTGGCGACGGTCAGATGGGGGTACAGCGCGTAACTCTGGAAGACCATCGCAAGATCTCGCTGGCGCGGCGGCGCTGATGTGATGTCGTTGTCGTCGAGCAGAATCCGACCCGACGTCGGCTGGGTCAACCCGGCCACCATTCGCAGGAGGGTGGACTTGCCGCACCCGCTCGGCCCGAGGAGAACCATGAATTCGCCGTCCGCGATGTCGAGGCTGACGTCGTGAATCGCGTGGGTAGTACCGAATTTCTTCGATACCGATTGGAGTTGAATTCGACTCACTGTGTGTCTCCTTGCCGTGCCCGTGATCCGTGGGAACATGCCAACACGCCGTTGTGTACTCGAGGTGAACACCGGTTGCCTTCAGCCTGCGTCGGGAGCAATGTGGACGCGTGGACCTGGGCCGATAGGATTTTCGGGTGCGTGCGATCGGCGTCGCGCGACCGCCGAGGCTCGGTGAACCCGGCATCGACCAGCCAGGATAGGAAGAGACTATCGCCGTCCACCGAAAGTATGGTGGCCGCAAAGCAATTCGTATTCCGAGCATACGATATTCGGGTGACTTCGGATAGTGACATCTCCAGGACCGATATTCCCACCGACCGGCCCGAACTCCGTCGTCGAACACTCCTGTGGGGCATCTGCGCGGTGACGTTCGTCGTCTACCTCGATACCAGTATCGCTCCGGTGGCGATACCGACCATCGCAGACCGTCT
Source organism: Rhodococcus sp. H29-C3 (assembly GCF_030063405.1). NCBI lineage: Bacteria > Bacillati > Actinomycetota > Actinomycetes > Mycobacteriales > Nocardiaceae > Rhodococcus > Rhodococcus sp. H29-C3. The sequence goes on from NZ_JASITC010000014.1 coordinate 88,745, forward strand.
CGGTGGCGGAGACACTGCAGCGCAGTGGATTCTGGATGCGTACACCCTGGCCATCGCGTGTCTGCTGCTGTCGGGCGGGCTGCTCGGCGACCGATTCGGGAATCGGCGCATGTTGCTCGGTGGCACCGGCGCGTTCGGACTCGCATCGGTCGTCTGCGCTCTCGCGCCGAGCATGGGCGTGCTGATCGCGGGCCGCGCCTTGCAGGGTGTGTGCGCCGCAGTCATCGTTCCCTTGTCCGTCGCGGCGTTGACCACACACTTCCCAGACCCGACGGCCCGCGCGAAGGCCATCGGTCTGTGGGGTGGCACCGCGGGAGTAGCCCTCGCGCTCGGGCCGCTGGTCGGCGGGGTACTGGTGTCATCGGTGGGATGGCAGTCCCTGTTCTGGATCAACGTTCCGATCACGGTGTTCGCGCGGGGCGCGATGCGTCTGTCTCTGCAGCACAAGGGGAGGCCGCGCGGCGGTGGTATCGACGTCCTCGGCCAGACCCTCTTCATTGCGGCGGGTGTCGGCGTCACCCTCGCGCTCGTCGAGGGACCGCATCGCGGCTGGACGCATCCGTTCGTGCTGGTGACCCTGGCAGGCGCGGCGCTGTCGGTGGCGGCGTTCGTGGTGTGGGAGCGCCGCACCGAGCAACCGATGTTGCCGCCCGGACTGCTTCGCGTTCCGGAGGTCTTCGCCGCGTGTGCAGTCAACTTCCTCGGATTGTTCGGCCTCTACGGGGTGCTGTTCATCCTGACGCTGTACCTGCAGGGGGAGCGGGGCCTCAGTCCGATCGCGACGGGTCTCGAGTTTCTCCCACTGTTCGGCGCAATGGGCGTCGGGTCGTTGACCGCATCGTACGTCGCCGGTCGGCTCGGTACCCGGCCGACGATGTTGCTCGGGCTCGGCTCGATCTGCGTCGGGATGCTGGGTCTGTTGTCGATTCCGGCGGGCGCACCGTTCGCGGTGTACGGAGTGGCTCTCGCCTTACTCGGGATCGGCATACCGCTCTCCGGAGGTGTCGTGGCGATTGCCGCGATGATGAACGCGGTTCCGGCGGAGTCCGTGGGTGCCGCATCAGGTGCAATGAATACGTTCCGGCAGTTCGGGGCCGTGTTCGGGGTGGCCGCCGCGGCCATTGCGTCGCCGCGCGTGGGTGACGAGGTGACGTCGATGTCGACGACATTCGTGATCGCTGCGGTGGGAGCCTTGGCGGGTGCGGTCCTGACGGCCGTCGTGCTACGGCCGTCAGGACCACGCGAATGAGCGTTCAGGAAGCAGGAGTCGCGACACCCGTCCGAACCCACTCGGATGCGACTCGGGCGATAACCGGTGAATCCTTGATCCACTCGAAGTGATCTCGGTGGGTGACCGGGGAGTCATCGTCGATGTGCCACCGGGCTACTTCTGCCGCCCTCATCTTCGATTCCAGGAAATCTACGTTCGACTTGGGACCGAGACGGTCGTCGGCGAGCGAGATGGCCAGGACTCGGGTCGTCATTTCAGCGAGCAAGCGGTCGTAGTTGCGGGACGTTCCGGCGGGTCGGTAGTGACTGGTCAGGGAGTGCCGCGACCAATCGACCATGACGCGCCCGGCCATGGTCCCCGGAATCAGGACGCCCCCCGGCCAGTGCCCCTTGACTCGTGCGACCACGCCGATCCACTGGATGTCGCGCAGCGCCTCGAACCACCGCCGGATGCCGAACGCGCGCCAGTAGACCGTTCCGGTGCCGATCACTGTGACACTGTCTACCACTCCCGGTTCGGCCGCCGCGTAGAGCAACGACAGCTGACCGCCGAGACTATGTCCGAAAAGGTGCAGTTCACTGTCCGGGAATCGTTCTCGCACGGCCGCCGTCACGGCCGGAAGGTCGATTTCGAGCATCTCGCGGTAGCCGAAATTCGGCTGATCGAGCAGCGCGGGTGTGCTCTCGCCCTGTCCGCGCAGATCTACCAGGGCGACCGACATCCCCTGTGCGTTCAACCCCTTCGCGAGATGCAGGTAGTGCTTAGCCTTCATGACCATGGCCGGGAGTATGAGAACTAATGGAGCCGACGGGTCTGCCGCCGGCACCAATCGAACCGTGAACGTGATCCCGCCTGCGACCTCCACGGGCAGAGATTCGAGCAATGAGTATTCGGAGGGCCGCCGGGCAGACGTTTTTTTCTCGGCGGCCTGATGGTCGCTCGATGTTCCTGAGGTGGTGGACATCTGCTATACCTGCCCATCGGAGACGACGACATTGCACACGTAGTCGAAGGTGAATTTCGCGACGGGGGCGTCGTCGTCGTTGACCATCACCGCTTTGCCGGTGAGTTCGAAGCGTGCATCCGTTTCAGCGGCGAGGATGGCTCGCATCTCCCGCTCGTCGACGGTTGCAATCGCACGGATTCGTCCCGAGGCGGGCTTCCGATACGTCGAGCTCGCCGAGCGCACTACGAGGCTTTCCACGATGTACAGCTTCATGGCGGCGGCACCGACGAACGCTGCGGCCCCGGCGATGTCGGCGGCGGTGAACAACGCTCCCGCGTGGACGGTGTTCATGTGATTCACCACGTGTGGTTCTTGCGGAATCTCGACGACGGCGCGATCGGGTCCGATCTCGATGACGGTGGTTCCGACGTGCTTACCGAACGGCACAACGGAGTTCGATACCGATCGAAGGCGCTCGTAATCAGGTGCCTCGTAGTTGATGGCGCCGAACGCGGCAGCGAACTGTCCGACTCGGCGGCCGGTGGTGGACAGGGACATGAAGTGCTCCGTTCTGTGGTGTGAAAGTCAGCGGAAGGGGCGTAGTACGCGGCGGGCTATGGACCACCGAAGAACTTCCGACGGGCCCTCGTAAATGCGAAATGCGCGGGCTTCGACGAGGAATCGGGCGACGAGGTGGTCTTCGCACACACCGAGCCCGCCGTGCAGCTGGACCGAGCGATCGAGGATTCGCCACACTGCTTCGGATACGAAAGTCTTTGCGATAGAGGCACTGTGGCGGGCGTTGGAGGAATCGGCACCCTCGGTATCGATGATCTCCGCAGCTCGTCTGATCAGACCGCGCGAGGCTTCGATATCGATTTCGCTGTCGGCGACATGGGCTTGCGCCATACCGTGGTCGGCAATCGGGACGCCGAACGACGAGCGGCCGACGATATGCCGGGCGGCCATTTCGTGAGCCCGCACGGCCAGGCCGAGCCAGTTCATGCAGAAAACCAACCGGGACGGTGCGAGCCGGACTCCGGCATACAGCATGCCTTTTCCTTCTTCGCCGAGCACGGCATCGGCGGGGACCTCGCAGTCGGTGAACTGCATCTCGCAGTGCCCGCCGGGAATGCTGTGGTCGAGCGTAGGCATGCGTCGTCCGACCTGTAGGCCCGGGTTGTCCTGGTCGACCAGGAACATGGTCGGACCGTTCGGCGTGACGGCCATGACGATGGTGAAGGCCGCGCCCGCGGCTCCCGTCGTGAAGTGCTTGGCACCGTCGATCACCCAGCCCGAGTCGGAGCGGCGTGCCGTGGTCCGCAGCATCGACGGGTCGGAGCCGGTCCCGGGAGCCGGTTCGGTCATCGCAATGGACGAGCGCACGTCGCCGGACGCCAGGGGAGCCAGGTAGCGCGCATGCTGTTCTGGGGTGCCAGCGTGCTTGAGCAAGTGGATATTGCCGTCGTCGGGCGCCGAAGCATTGACCGACAACGGCCCCAGTAGGCTCGCGCCCGAAGCCTCGAGCACGCGGGCCTGGGCGCGCGTTGACAGCTGTAGGCCGCCGTACTCGGTGTCCGACAGGGGACCGAAGACTCCGGCGTCCTTGGCCTTACGTTGCAATCGAAGACGCATCTCGTCGTCGACTACGAGGCCCTCGACGATGACCTCTCGCTCGACGGGCTGGACGTGTTCCCGCAGGAAGGCCGAGGTCTTGGCTACCAGTAGGTCGACTGTCTCGGGGGTATCGGATCTCTCGATGCGGTCGATGTCTCGTTCGACGGTTGTCATGGCGTCAAGTCTCGTGCGGCGGGTCGTTCTCGCGTGCTCGCGATAGGCGACGCCGATCGCACGACATCGATGGGGCCCACGGCGTGCGGTGGCCGCGGTGTTCGCCGAGCCTGGGGTGTGCGAGACGACCCCGATCGAAGGAGTGAAGAGTGTTGGAAGCCGGTATGTTCACAGTGGTCGTCGTCGGACGTTCGGATGTGGCCGCGGACGTGATCGCACTCGAACTCGCGTTACCCGACGACGGTGACCTGCCCGCGTGGGACGCAGGCGCGCACGTGGACATCGGTGTGGGCGGCGATGACGTCCGGCAGTACTCCCTGTGCGGCTCGGCAACGGAGAGGTCCCGGTGGCGTATCGGGGTGCTGCGCGAGTCGCACGGTCGCGGTGGGTCGGCTTACCTGCACGACCGTGCACACATCGGATGCACCCTCGAGGTTTCGCTGCCGCGCAACAATTTTCCTCTCGTCGACGCGTCGAAATTCGTGTTCGTAGCGGGTGGGATCGGAATTACCCCGATACTCCCGATGATCGCCGCCGCCGAGTGCGCCGGTGCGGAGTGGCAGCTCTACTACGGGGGGCGCACCCGCGCCTCCATGGCATTCGTCGACGAACTTGCCGCGTATGGAGACAAAGTTGCGATCCTCCCGCAGGACGAAGCAGGGCTGTTGCCGCTCGCCGACATCGCACGGACCGCCGGTACCCGAACCGGCGTCTATTGCTGCGGACCGGAGCCGTTGCTCGCGGCGGCAGAGCAACACGAAATCGGTGCCCTGCACGTGGAGCGATTCGCACCGCGCCCGATTGCCGTCGACGGGCCGGACTCTGCGTTCGACGTGCGAATCCTCAGCACAGGCAGGGCAATCCGAGTTGCCCCCGACCAGACGCTCGTCGACGCCCTCGAACGAGCGGGCGTCTCGGTGGTCACCTCGTGCCGAGAAGGAACGTGCTCGAGCTGCGAGACGAAGGTGTCGAGCGGCATCCCGATTCACCGCGATTCGGTCCTTACCGACGACGAGCGTGAGCGAGGCGAAACGATGATGGTGTGCGTTTCACGTGCCGCTGCGTTGCCCGTTCTCGTATTGGATCTCTAGGTGAATTCACCCCTGAGATAGCGGGCCTTGGCGGCGGCTCGCATCAACTTGCCGCTGCTCGTCTTCTGCAATCGCGCGTCCGTCAGTACAAAATCACCCACCGAGAGGGCACTGTCACGTTAATTGAAACCTAGCAGCGAAGCCTGTTTGGGACAGGCCGCTACGGGGCAACGCCGGGCCGTTCACTTTCAGACGACCGCGTCGGTCGCGGTGATCTCCTGCCAGACTGATCTGCCGCGGGGATTTCGGACACTGGAGATGGTTAAATTCAGGCCGCGTTGACGTGCTGCCGGTAACTGTAATGGACATCGTTCGGAGCGCGGTAGTCGAGGGCTGAATGCCTCCGTCGTGGATTGTAGAAACCTTCGATGTAGCGGATGACATCATGTCGCGCTTGGGATTTCGTGGCGTAGACGGTGCGGTAGACGCATTCGTTCTTGAGGGCCGCGAAGAAACTTTCGGCCATACTGTTGTCCCAGCATTGACCGGTTCGCCCCATCGAGGACCTCATCATCAAACCGGTCACCAGAGCCCGGTAGATATGAGAGGTGTAGACGCTGCCCCGATCGGAGTGAAAAATCGCTCCCGGCTCGATCAGACAGGTCGCAGCAGCATTGTTGAGTGCGGCCGCGACGAGCTCGGTGCGCATGTGATCGGCGATCGACCAGCCCCACGACTTTCCGGGAGAAGCAGTCGATCACCGTCGCCAAGTACACGAACCCCTGCCACGTATGAATGTAAGTGGGGGTACCGCCCTGCACGAAGTGCTTGGGGGAATGTCGCCGACAAACTTGACCCCTGGCCGATCGGCAGTGAAATCCCGCTTGATCAGGTCCGGCACCGCGTCGTCGTCACCGGATTCGGTGGTCCTACGAAACGGACGAGGCTGACACGGAACGAGTTCGTGTTCGCGCATGATCGATCGGACCAACTCCGGGGAACATTCGACGCCGACGGCGCGTAGGTCGGCATGGATGCGCCGATACCCGTAGGTACCGTGCGCCGCGTCGAAAAACACTCGAACCTGCTCTGCCAGAGCATCTCTGCGCTTCGATGTTGCCGACTGCGGCCGGCTGCGCCAGTGATAGAAGCCCGAGGTCGACACCGGGGGCCAGCGGCAACGATCGACGACAGGTACGTTCGCGGAGTCGCCGGGGACATAGGAATCGATGAACTCGTACTTCGCCACTACCGTGGCTCCCGCGCGAAGTACGAGGCCTTAAATTCAACCTGTCAACGCAACAAGCTCCCCGGCAAGGCACTCTGCGGGTGACCTGAATCCAAGGCACTTTCGTGGACGGTTGTTCAGTTTGGCTGCAATAGAATCGAGGTCTTGCTGAGTCAAATCTCCTAAGTATGTTCCCTTCGGAAGATATTGGCGCAAGAGCTTATTGGTGTTCTCGTTCGTTCCTCGCTGCCAGGGACTGCGCGGTGCAGCGAAGAACATCTCGATGCCTGTCGCTGCGGTAAGCAGCTTGTGGCCGGCAAGTTCCATCCCTCGGTCCCAGGTCAAACTCCGGCACATCACCGGATTCATTCGTGCATACTCCCTGACCAGCGCAGGAACAACTGATGTCGTGTGCCGGGTTGGTGTCTGCACAATGGTCAGATAGCGGTACTTGCGATCGACCAGGGTCGCTACCTGACTGTTTCTCGAACCAATGACCAAGTCGCCTTCCAAGTGGCCGCTGACGCTGCGGTCTTGCGCATCGGCGGGCCGGTCCTCGATGGGTCGTGCATCGACGATTTGGGAGCGCCACTGACCTTTGACGCTGTGCCGCTTGTTCTTTCGGATCGGTCGACGGGTTCGAAGTTTCTTGCACAGCTTCTGCGGAATGACGCCCCAGCGTGTGGTGTAGATCGAGCGATAGATCGTCTCGTGACTGATCGCCAGCTCAGTTTCATTCGCATGGCGCAGTCTCAGATGCCCGACGATCTGCTCTGGTGACCACTCGTCGTCGGGCATCGACACGACCTTGTCGCGCAGTACCGGATTCCGTTTCAGCAAGCACAGTTTGGGTCGCTTCGCCTGCGCCCCAGCACGGTCCTGCGCAGCGGCGGCACGATAGCTGCCACGCCCGCCATTTCTGTTGATTTCACGGCTCACCGTCGAGGGTGCACGGTCGAGTGCAGAGGCGATCGATCGAACTGTGTCACCTGTGACGATTGCCCGTGAGATAGCCTCACGCTCAACAAGAGTCAATGAACCAGTCCGCACTGTGGACTCCGCCGGCGCGATACCGCCGTGATACTTCAGTACCGTGAAGACAGATCCCGGCGGCTTGCGTAGTCCGCGGGATATGACGCTGATCGATTCGCCGGATCGCCACCGCCTCCACAACTCCACCTTCTCCTTATCCGACATTCCCGGCCGGCCGATCTTCGACACCCACACCCTCCTTCGACTGCACTGTTGCGCTGACCCTTTGATTCTAAGGCTGCTTTTTTCAAAAACGCTGCCTCGGAACGAAGTTCACGAACTTCTCGTTTGAGTTGGTTCAGGCGTGCTCGTTCGGTCAGAGTGAGTTCACTGTCCACACTGCCGCCGTGGGTGTCGCGATACTTCGCCAGCCACCGACGCAGGCTGTCGTCACCGACCCCGTACACCTTGGCGACTTCACTGATCGGCTTGGACAACTCGATCACCTCACGGCACAGTTCATCCTTGAACTCGGCCGAGAACGATCGCCGTGATCTGCTCATGCTCGTCTGACTCATTTCAGTAGATCCCTATTCTAAGCGGGTCCACTGTCCGAAATCCCTGGGCCGATCAGACCGTGAAACGGTCGGCCATCTCAGCACGCCATTCGGGTGCGGTCAGTCGGTGGCGGCAGGGCCGGAAATGCGGTGAGATACCAGAGAACGCGGACAGGAATCGTTGTGCGTGCCCGACCGAGGTGAACCGTTTCATCGCATATTCTCGCTGTCGGGTGGGTTGATGCGAGTTCTCGGCCCGGTTGTTCAAGTACTTGGATCGGCGATGCTCGACCGAGGCCAGCAGTTCGCGGTGCGCGACCTGGTAGCTGCCAAGCTTGTCGGTGACG